>PUHN01000046.1 GCA_002967695.1 Rhodobacteraceae bacterium WD3A24
GCCCGAGAAGAACCCAGACAGCGCCAGAAGCCCCACGATCGCCCCCGCGCTCGTCCAGAAGGCGGCGTCGAAAAGCGCTCCATCATCCATCATCGCTCAAAACCCTCGCAAATGCTCACGGCCCCGGACGACCCGACTGCGCGCCCGACCCCTCATTCGCCCGCGTCCGAGAGCGGGTGATGGTCGAGCACCAGATCGCGCAGGCGTTCGTCGAGGATGTGTGTGTAGATCTCGGTCGAGGACAGATCGGCGTGGCCCATGAGCGTCTGGATCACGCGCAGATCCGCCCCGCCGGCAAGGAGGTGGCTGGCGAAGGCGTGGCGCAGCGTGTGCGGGGTGACGCGCTCGGGCGGAATGCCGGCGACGCCTGCGAGTTCCTTGACGAGCCCGTAGAAGCGGTGGCGGGTCAAATGCCCGCCCTTGGCCCGCGACGGAAAGAGATGGCGCGACTCCGGCCGCCCCGCGGCCCGCGCCTCCGCCTGGGCCGCGTCGCGCAGGACGAGCCACTCGGCCAGCGCCGCGCGCGCCGGCCCCGAAAGGGGCACCATGCGCTCCTTGCCGCCCTTGCCGCGCACGAGCAGCATGCGCGGCTCGCCCCGCGCCGCCGCCACCGGCAGGCCGACGAGCTCAGTCACGCGCAGGCCCGTGGCATAAAGGACTTCCATCAGGCAGGTGTTGCGCGCCCGCTCGGCCGGGCTGCGCCCCGAGTCCCGCGCGGCCTGCAGTAGCCGGTCGACCTCGCCGTGGCTGAGCGTGCCGGGCAGCCGCGCCATCCGGCCCGGCCCGCTGATCCGGATGGCCGGATCATCGCCGCGCCAGCCCTCCGCATAGGCGAAGCGGTAGAGCTGGCGGATGGCCGAGAGGCGCCGCGCCCGCGTCGCGCGGGACAACCCCTGCGCGGCGCAGTCGATCAGATAAGCCTCGATATCCTCGCGCGAGGCGGTCGGGAGGGCGGCCCCCGCGGTCCGGCCCCGGCCGGCCAGCCAGCCGGTGAAATCCGTCAGATCCCGCCCATAGGCCAGCAGCGTGTTGTGCGCCGCCCCCAGTTCGGCGGCCTGCGCGTCGAGAAAGGCCGAAAGCCATGCCGTGTCGCCGCCATCCCTGCTCATCCGCGGCGCTCCAACAGCATCAGTTCGAGCGCGGCACGGCGCGCGGTCTCGCCCTGATCGAGCGCGTGCAGCGCCGCGAGCCCCTCGGTGACGGCGCGCAGATCGCCGGCCGCCCCCAGCGCGAGGGTGTCGAGCGCGGCCAGCATGGCCTCGCCGCGCCGGCCGGAGTCGAGCCTTGCGCGCTGCGCCGCGTCGAGCGGGGCGCCTTCGTCGAAGGCGTCGGCGATCGCGGCCGCCAGCGCGTCGGGCGGCTCGGCCACAGCCGGCCGGCCGCGCGCGAGCGCGGCCAGGAAAGTTTCGCGCGCATCGGCCGGGTCATGGGTGCGCGCAGCCCGCTGCGCCGTCGCCGGGTCGCTGGCCAGCAGGGCGATTTCGAAGGCAAGCCCCGCCGCGGGGCGGGGCAGCGTGCGTTCGCGCAGGCGGGGGGCGTAAAGCGCCGCGAAGGGGCTTTCGAGTTCGGCGGCGACCATATGCGGCCAGACATCGCGCAGCGCTGTCGCGAGCTCGGCGGCGTCCTTCGTCGCCAGGGCGGCCTCGAATCGCTGGACGGCCGCGACGCGCTCCCACAGCCCGCCGGAGGCGGCCGGCCGGCGCGCGGTATAAAGCCCCAAAAGGCGGTTGGGCGTTACCGCGCCGGTGCGGGTGAGCCGCTCGGCCGCCGCGATCTGGGCCCGCCAGCCCGACACGCCGCGCAGATCGGCATGGGCAAAGGCCACCGGCAGCGTGCCGGTCGGGATCGGCGCGCCGATCGCCTCGAACAGCCGCCACTCCAGCGGCGAGGGGGCCGCGGGCGGCGCCGGCATGTCGCCGCCGGGCAGGGGCGCCTCGGGGTCGAGGAAGCGGCTGAGCAAGGCATCCTCGAGCGGATCGAGCAGCCCCAGCGCCCGCGCGCCGCGCAGGGTGAGGTCGGCGGCACTCCAGTCGCCGTGGCGAGCGAGGCAGAAGATGCGCGCGGGATAGGAGGGGGCGGTGGCGGGCAGCGCCTCCATCGCCGCGCAGGCGCGGTCCTCGCGCCCGACGAGCAGCGCCGCGTCGAACCGGCGGCGGAAGGTCGCGGCGCTCGAGGCGCCGGCGGTTTCGAGCAGGGCGAGGGCCTGATCGACCGCACCGAAATCGAGCAGCTTGTCGATCCGGGCGAGAAACAGCGCGCCGGGCGCATCGCCGGCATCGGCCGGCGGCGCGAGTTCGGCCAGAAGCAGCGAATAGGTCAGATCGCGGGCGGCGGGCAGCGTGTCGGCGGGCAGGTTCCGCAGTCGCCGGGCCAGCGCTTCGGCCGGGCCCGGCCCCCAGAGATCGGCCGGCAACCCCGCCCGCGCGGCTGGCAGCAACCCCGCCGCGTCGGGCGAGGGCGCGCCGAGGGGGGTGACGCGGATCGTCTCCAGCCGGACGCCTTCGCTGATCTGTCCTGCTGCGGGCGGCGCATCGCCGCCGGGCCGGCTGACCGAGCGCGACAGCCAGTCGATCGCCGATAGGGGCGGCTCCTGCGCCGGGGCGGGCAGCCCGGCGCACAGCGTGACGGCGACGGCCGCGAAGAAACGCGCAGCCGGGCGCGGCGGACCTGGCGTATCAGCCGACATCCAGAGTCACGGGTTCTTCCACCGGCGTTTGTTCGGGCGCCAGATCACCGAGATAGGCATACCCCGCCAGCGCCACGATTCCGAGCACCGCGAGTACCAGAACCAGTTTCAGAATTCGCCCCATAGGCCACCGTTCGTCCCGTTTGCCGCGGTCCGGACCGCCAGGCTGGCGGTTGGACCCATCTGATTATATATGGCATGTGGCGCGCAATCACGCCATGCGGGTGGAAAAGTTTTTCCAAAGGGCGGGGGCCGGGTGGCGCTTGGGCTTTACAAGACGGTCGTGCTGGTGGGCATGATGGGCGCGGGCAAGACCGCCGTGGGCACCGCGCTGGCGCGGCGGCTGGGCGTGCCCTTTGTGGATTCGGACGACGAGATCGTGCGCGCCGCCAACATGACCATTCCCGAAATCTTCGAGCGCGACGGCGAGGATTTCTTCCGCCGCAAGGAGGAGCAGGTCATCGCCCGGCTTCTGGAAGGGCGGCCGGTGATCCTTTCGACCGGCGGCGGGGCGTTCATGTCGCAGCCCACGCGCGCGCGCATATCGGCGCGCGGGGTCTCCGTGTGGCTCAAGGCCGATCTCGACCTGCTGTGGACGCGGGTGCGCGCCCGCGGCACGCGGCCGCTGCTGCGCACCGCCGATCCCTATGGCACGCTCGCCCGGCTGATGCAGGAGCGTGCCCCGGTCTATTCCCTGGCCGACCTGACCGTTCGCACGCTGGCGGGCAATTCGATCGAGACCACCGCCGAGAGCGTCGTCGAGGCGCTGCGCGCGCGCCCCGACGTGCTCGTCGAGACCGAGGGAGGCCGCGCCCATGGCCGTTGATTCGCAGCCGGCGCAGACGGTGCACGTCCCGCTCGGCAATCGTGCCTATGACGTGCGGATCGGTGCGGGTCTGCTGCGCCGGGCCGGCGCCGAGATCGCGCCGCTTCTGGCGCGCCCGCGGGTGGCGGTGCTCACCGACGAGACCGTCGCGCGGCATCATCTCGACACCCTGCGTCGCGGCCTGGCCGACGCCGGCGTGGCGATGGAGGCACTGGCCCTGCCGCCCGGAGAGGGCACCAAGAGCTGGGCGCAGCTCGCCCGCGCCGTCGAGTGGCTGCTGGAGCAGCGGGTGGAGCGACGCGACATGGTGGTGGCGCTGGGCGGCGGGGTGATCGGCGATCTCGCGGGCTTTGCCGCGGCGATCCTGCGCCGGGGCGTGGGCTTCGTTCAGATTCCCACCACGCTGCTGGCGCAGGTGGACAGCTCCGTTGGCGGCAAGACCGGCATCAACACCGAACAGGGCAAGAACCTGGTCGGCGCGTTCCATCAGCCGCGGCTGGTTCTGGCCGATGTCGCCGTGCTGGAGACGCTGCCGGCCCGCGATTTCCGCGCGGGCTACGGCGAGGTCGTCAAGTACGGGCTTCTCGGCGATGCGGCGTTCTTCGCCTGGCTGGAGGAAAACGGGCCCGCGCTGGCGCGCGGCGACGCGGCGCTCAGGCAGGCGGCGGTGTGCCGCGCGGTGCAGATGAAGGCCGATATCGTGGCGCGCGACGAAACCGAGGCGGGCGAGCGCGCGCTGCTCAATCTGGGCCATACCTTCTGCCATGCGCTGGAAGCGGCGACGGGCTATTCCGACCGCCTGCTGCATGGCGAGGGGGTTGCCATCGGCTGCGCGCTGGCCTTCGAGCTGTCGCAGCGGCTGGGCCTGTGTGCGCAGGAGGCGCCCAGCCGCGTGCGCGCGCATCTGCGGGCGATGGGCATGAAGACCGATCTGGCCGACATTCCCGGCCCGCTGCCCGATGCCGAGGGGCTGATCGCGCTGATGGCGCAGGACAAGAAGGTGCAGGATGGCCGGCTGCGGCTGATCCTCGCCCGCGGGATAGGGCAGGCCTTCATTGCCGAGGACACCGACCGCGACACGCTGCGCGCCGTTCTCGAGGAGGCGCTCGCCGCGCGCGGCTGACGGCCCGCTCACGCCTCCGGCAGGGCCGCCGCGGGATGGTTCGTCACCGCCGCGATGGCGCGCTGCAACTCGGCCAGGCGGATCGGTTTGTTCACATGGGCGTCGAATCCCGCCTCGCGATAGGTGGCGACCTGATGGGTCAGCGCATTGGCGGTCACCGCGATCGCCGGGGTGCGCGGCAGATCGGCGGCGGCCTCGGCGCGGCGCAGGCGGGCGAGCGCCTCGGTGCCGGGTATGTCGGGCATCGAGATATCGAGCAGTACCACGTCGAAGCGCTGTGCCGCAGCCGCCTCGACCGCCTCGCTGCCGCAGCTTGCCACGGCTGCCGTCAGGCCCAGCTTTTCGAGATACTTGCGCATCAGGAGCCGGTTGGTGCCGTTGTCGTCGGCGACGAGCGCGCTCAGGCCGGGGCGCAGGGCCGGGGCGTCGCGCAGGGGCGCCTCCTCGGTCTCGGTGGCGGGATCGAGGAGGGGCACGGGCAGGCTCACCCGGATCGTGGTCCCAGTGCCGGGCGTGCTGTCGAGCGTGATGGCGCCGCCCATGAGATCGACCAGCCGCCGGGTGATCGCCATCCCCAGCCCGGCACCGCCGTAGCGGCGGGTGATGGAGCTGTCGGCCTGCACGAACTCGTCGAATATCCGCGCCTGCTGCTCATCGCTCATGCCGATCCCGGTGTCGCTGACGGTCAGGGTCAGCCACTCGGGCAGGGTTGCGTCGATCGCGAGCGCGACATGGCCCGATTCGGTGAATTTCACCGCGTTGCCGACGAGATTATGGAGCACCTGCAGAATGCGATGGGCGTCACCCTGCCGGCGTGCATCGGCGCCGGCCTGCGCGGCGATGGCAAGGTGGAGGCCCTTTTCCCGCGCCCGCGGGGCGTGGAGGGTGATCACCCTGCGCGCCAGCTCGGCGGGGGTGAAGGGGGCGTGTTCGAGGTCGATGTGATCGGCCTCGATCCGCGAGAAGTCGAGGATGTCATTGAGCAGGGTGACCAACGCCTCGCCCGACTCGCGCACCACGCGGGCGGCTTCATGCGCCTCGCCGCCGGGCAGCTGGTCTTCGAGCAGCGCGGTCATGCCGATGATGCCGTTGAGCGGCGTGCGGATTTCGTGGCTCATCGCGGCGAGAAAACGCGACTTGGCCTCGTTGGCCTCCTCGGCGCGCTTTTGCGCCTCGCGCAGCGCGGTGACATCCGAGCCCACGCCGCGATAGCCCTGAAACGTTCCCTCCGCGTCGAAGATCGGCGCGCCGCTGATTCGCACATAGACCGGCCGCGAGGTGACGGCGTGATACAGATAGACGAAGTCGTGGAACGGCTCGCGCGCGGCGGTCCGGGCGTGGAGCCAGTCCCAGTCTGCGGAGGCGAGCACCTCCGGGTTGCCGGCGATCAGCTCGGCGCGGGTGCGGCCGAGATGTTGCTCTGGCCCAACCCCGTCGAGCTGACGGATCGTGTCGGAGACAAAGGTAAAGCGCAGATCGGCGTCCTGTTCCCAGAACCAGTCGTGACTGATCTTGGCGATGTCGAAGAACCGCGTCTCGGCGGCGTCGCGCTCGGCCAGGGCTCTGGCGAGACGCCGGTTGGCGGCTTCGAGCTCGGCCTCCTTCTGCTTCTGGGCCGACTCGGCCATCTTGCGCTCGGTGATGTCGCGCGCGGCCACGATGACGCGTGCGGGCGTGTCGCGGGCGCTGCGCTTGGCCGCGGCCGAGAGTTCGAACCAATGGGTACCGTCGGCGAGTTCGAGCGCGTATTCGAGCCCGCGCACATGGCCCTTCTCATGCGTCTCGGCGATGGCCGAGCGCCACATCCCCGCCACCCAGAGCGGCAGTATATCCTCGACCGTGGCGCCGAAATGCTCCTCGCGCGGGCGATAGAGCAGCGCGGGGTTGCCGCTGTGGGCGTCGTGGAAACGCCCCTCGATATCAACCTCGAAAAGCAGGTCAGGGATCGCGCCCAGCGTCGCCTGCAGGGCGGTGTGGGCCTCCTGGGCCTCTTCCTGACGGCGCTTGAGTTCGGTGATGTCGACATGGAAGGCGACGAGCTCGCCGCGCTGGGTGCGTCGCTCGACCGTGCGCAGCCGCCGCCCGTCGGGCAGACGCTGCTCGAGCGTGCGCCCCCCCGCGCGGCGCCCCTCCAGGCGCAGCCGTATCCACTCCTCCTCGCGTCCGGCCGCATTGGGAAGCTGACCGCGGGCGAGCGCGTGGCGCTCGATCTCCTCGAAGCGCACGCCGGGGCGGAATATATCGGCGGTGGCGTCGAAGAATTCGTGATACCGCGCGTTGCTCATCACGAGCCGGTCGTCGCGGTCGAACAGAACGAACGCCGCGGGGAGGGCTTCCATCGCCTCGATGAGGCGGTCGCGGGCCTGCCGGGCCTTGGCTTCGAGTTCGGCCTGACGCGCGGCGGCCTCGCGGGCGCGCGTAATGTCGCTGGCCACCACCACGAGCCCGTCGATGCGCCCGTCGCTGTCGCGCACGGGGGCGACGCTGTGGTCGATCCAGATCGTGCTGCCATCGGCGCGGCGCAGGCGCAGCTCGGCGCGTCCCGCCACGCCGCGATCCAGCGCCGTGGCGACCGTCGACGACAGCCGCGCGGCGTCCGCGCCGGTGGCGAGCAGTTCGGAGAGGGGGCGGTGGAGCACCTTGCTGCCGGGGTGGCCTGCCTGTCTTTCGAAGGCCGGGTTGACCCATGTGACCTTGCCGCTGCGGTCGAGCAGCAGCACCATGTTGCTGGTCTGCTGTGCGACTGCGCTGAGCCGCTCCAGCCGCAGGCGCGCGGCGCGCTCCTCGGTCACGTCGCGGAACGTGCCGAAGACGCGCACCGGCGCCCCCCCGCGGAACTCGCACAGCCCCGTCGTGCGCACCCAGATCCGGTGCCCGTCGGCATGGTCGAGCGGGAGTTCGAGATCGAAGGCGCGCCCGGAACGGGTGGCCTCCTCCACCGCGCCGACGACCTGGGGCCGCGCCTGGTCGGGGTAGAAGGCCAGCGCCGAGTCGACCGTGGGCGTGAAGTCCGCCGGGTCGAGGCCGTGGATCGCGTAGGTGCGGGGCGACCAGTAGAGATCGCCCGTCTCGAGGTTGATCTCCCAGCTCCCCACGCCCGAGGCCCGCTCGACGATATCGGCGTGCCGGGCGCTGCGCTGGCTGGCGGTGACGTCGCGGGCCAGCGCCATCAGTGCGCCGTCGGAGCGGACCCGCCCGAACCGCCATTCGAGCGCGCGATAGGTGCCGTCCTGCCCGCGGTAGCGGTTGACGAGAAACTCCGTCTGCCGGCCCTCGTTGAGCGCGCGAATGGCATCGGTCGTGGTTTCGCGGTCCTCGGGATGGACGCAGTTGAGATACCGGCTGCCCAGCAGCACCTCCTCTGGCCAGCCCAGAAACCGCTCCCAGGCCGCATTCAGCCGCGTGAAACGGCCCCGCGCGTCGATCACGCAGAACAGCTCCGACGCGTGATCGAGGAAGAAGGCCGTCTCTTCCTGGCTCATTTCGGTCATAACGCCCTCCGCTGCGCACACGCGAGGGTAGCATAGCGTATTGCAGCTTGCGCAAAAGTGGCGATTTCGCCGCCCCGGACGGCGGTTTGCACATTTTTTACCAATTGATAAAAAAACTCCGCTGTGGCAGGCTGACCCTCATAACAAGACACAAGCCAACCCGACGCGGAGGTAGCAAGTGACCAACAGCCCGACCACGCCCGGAATCGTCGCCGGGCGGCTCGCCCCGCAGGCGATCGCGGAGAACTTCGCCGATATCGCTCCCGATTTTGACCCGCACGAGGCCGCCGTCGCCGCGGACCGATGCTATTTCTGTTATGACGCGCCCTGCGTGGCGGCCTGCCCGACGGAAATCGACATCCCCCTTTTCATCCGCCAGATCCAGACCGGCCAGCCCGAGGCGGCGGGGCAGACGATTCTGGACCAGAACATCCTTGGCGGCATGTGCGCCCGTGTCTGCCCGACCGAAACCCTGTGCGAGGGCGAATGCGTGCGCGAGGCGGCCGAAGGCAAGCCCGTCGAGATCGGCCGTCTCCAGCGCTACGCCACCGACCGGCTGATGGCCAATGACGGCCACCCCTATCGCCGCGCCGCGCCCACGGGCAGGCGCGTGGCTGTCGTCGGGGCGGGGCCTGCGGGGCTGGCCTGCGCGCACCGGCTGGCGATGCACGGCCATGACGTAACCGTTTTCGACGCGCGCGAGAAGCCCGGCGGGCTCAACGAGTATGGCATCGCCGCCTACAAGACCGTCGGTGGTTTCGCCCAGGCCGAGGTCGACTGGCTGCTGAAAATCGGTGGGATCGAGTTGCGCCACGGGCAGGCGCTGGGGCGCGACGTCACGCTCGACGGGTTGCGCAACGACCATGACGCGGTCTTCCTCGGGATGGGGCTGGCCGGCGTCAACGCGCTGGGTGTCGAGGGCGAGGCCCGCGAGGGCGCACGCGACGCCGTCGATTTCATCGCCGAGCTGCGCCAGAGCGACGACCTGACGAAGCTGCCCGTCGGCCGCCATGTCGTCGTCATCGGCGGCGGCATGACGGCGGTGGACGCGGCGGTGCAGTCGCGGCTTCTCGGCGCCGAGGATGTCTCGATGGTCTATCGCCGCGCGCGCGACCGGATGAGCGCCTCGGAGCACGAGATTGACCACGCCGCGACAGCGGGCGTGCGCATCATCACCAACGCCCAGCCCGTCGCCGTGCACGGCAACGGCGCGGTGCGCGAGGTCGAGTTCGCCTATACCCGCGACAACGGCAAGGGCGGGCTGGAGTCGACGGGCGAGACCTTCCGGCTGAAGGCCGATCAGGTGTTCAAGGCGATCGGGCAGAGCCTGGAGGGCGCACCCGACGGGCTGACGGTCGAACGCGGCAAGATCACCGTCACCGGGCCGGGACGCACGGGCCTGGACGGCGTCTGGGCCGGCGGCGATTGCGCGGCGGGCGGCGAGGATCTGACGGTGACCGCCGTCGCGCAGGGCCGTGACGCGGCCGAGGACATCCATGCGCGGCTGAGCGCGTGAACGATACAGGGCGGGGCGCGCACCCCGCCGCCAACAGGGAGACCAGCGAAATGGCCAATCTCGCTTCCGACTTCGCGGGCATCAAATCGCCCAACCCCTTCTGGCTGGCCTCCGCGCCGCCGACCGACAAGGAATACAACGTCACCCGCGCCTTCAAGGCGGGCTGGGGCGGCGTGGTGTGGAAGACGCTCGGGTTCGACCCCCACATCGTCAATGTCAACGGGCCGCGCTACGGCGTGGTCCACGGCGCTGACCGCCGGGTGCTGGGCATCAACAACATCGAACTGATCACCGACCGGCCGCTCGACGTGAACCTGCGCGAGATCAAGCAGGTCAAGCGCGACTGGCCCGACCGCGCCATGGTCGTCAGCCTCATGGTCCCCTGCGAGGAGGAGGCGTGGAAGCGCATCCTGCCGATGGTCGAGGAGACCGGCGCCGATGGCGTCGAGCTCAATTTCGGCTGCCCGCACGGGATGAGCGAGCGCGGCATGGGCGCGGCCGTGGGGCAGGTGCCCGAGTATGTCGAGATGGTCGCGCGGTGGTGCAAGGCGAACACGCGGATGCCGGTGATCGTCAAGCTCACGCCCAATGTCACCGATATCCGCCATTCGGCGCGCGCGGCGTTCAAGGGCGGCGCCGACGCCGTGAGCCTGATCAACACGGTCAATTCGATCACCGGCGTCGATCTCGATCTGATGGCCCCCGAGCCGACGATCGACGGCAAGGGCACCCATGGCGGCTATTGCGGCCCGGCGGTCCGGCCGATCGCGCTCAACATGGTTGCCGAGATCGCGCGCGATCCCGAGACCGCCGGCAAGCCCGTCTCGGCCATTGGCGGCATCGGCACCTGGCGCGACGCGGCCGAGTTCCTCGCGCTGGGCGCGAGCAACACGCAGGTCTGCACCGCCGCGATGACCTACGGCTTCGGCATCATCAAGGAGATGACGGCGGGCCTGTCGCGCTGGATGGACGAGAAAGGGTATGAGCGCGTCTCCGACGTCGTCGCCCGCGCGGTGCCCAACGTCACCGACTGGCAGCACCTCAACCTGAACTATGTGACCAAGGCGCGCATTGACCAGGACGCCTGCATCCAGTGCGGCCGCTGCTATGCCGCCTGCGAGGACACCTCGCACCAGGCGATCGCGATGACCGAGGATCGCCGCTTCGAGGTGATCGACGCCGAATGCGTCGCCTGCAACCTGTGCGTCAATGTCTGCCCCGTCGAGGACTGCATCACCATGGAGCGGCTGCCCGCGGGCACGGTCGATCCACGCACGGGAAAGACGGTCGAGCCCGGCTACGCCAACTGGACGACGCACCCCAACAACCCGATGGCCAAGGCCGCCGAGTAAGGCCGTTTCCCCCGCCCACGCGCCCAAGGGCCGCGTGCGGCGGCCCCGATCGCGGGGGCGGCGGCGTTCAGGGGGCGATCAGGCGCGCGAAGAGGGTGTCGAGATAGCTCTCGGCGCCCTCGAAAGTGTCGACGCCCTCGCCGCGGACCATGCGCATCTGGGCCTCGAAGTCGGCGTAATGCTGGGTCAGCGCCCAGATCGAGAAGATCAGGTGATAGGGGTCCAGATCGGCGATGCGCCCCTGCGCCGCCCAGCCACGGATCACCGCGGCCTTTTCATCGACCAGCGCCTTGAGATCGCCGCGGATGAAGCCCTCGATCCTTGGCGCGCCCTGCAGGATTTCGTTGGCGAAGAGACGGCTTTCGCGCGGATATTCGCGCGACATCTGCAGCTTGCGGCGGACATAGCCGAGAATCTCGGCCTGCGGGTCGCCGTCGGGGGCGAGATCGTGCAGGGGGGCGAGCCAGGCGTCGAGTAGGTCGGTCAGAAGCGTGCGATGAATCTCCTCCTTGTTGTCGAAGTAATAGAGCAGATTGGGCTTCGACAGCCCGGCGCTGGCCGCGATCTGGTCGAGGGTGGCGCCGCGATAGCCCTGCGCTGAAAACACGTCGAGCGCGGCGTCGAGGATCAGCTTGCGATTGCGTCGCTGGATGCGGGTGCGGGGGCGGGGGGCGTTCACCGCGATGCCTCCGGGTCCAGCCCGATGCCACGCAGGATGATGCGGCTGACCGTCTCGGTCGCCTCGGCCCATTGCGCGTCCGACAGGGGCCGGGCGTCGTTGAGCGTCTCGATCTGGTGCGAAAAGTCGGCGTAGTGCTGCGTCGTCGCCCAGATCATGTAGAGAAGCCAGCGCGGGTTGATCGGGTCGATCCGGCCGGCGGCGATCCAGCGGTCGATGGCCTCGATGCGTGTCTCGGTCCAGTCGCGCAGGGTGACCTCAAGGTAGTCCTGGATGATCGGCGCGCCCTGCATCACCTCGTTGGCCCATACCTTGGAGCCGTAGCGATGCGTGCGCGACATCTCCATCTTGCGCGCGATATAGGTGCGCAGCGCGCGCTCGGGCGTCTCGGATGTCTCGAAACTTTCCGCCGCGCCCAGCCAGATGGTGAAGATGCGCTCGACGACACGGCGATAGAGCGTCTCCTTGGCCGAAAAGTAGTAATGCAGATTCGCCTTGGGCAGGCCGGCCTGGTCGGCGATCATCTGCATCGTCGCGCCGCGGAAGCCGTGTTCGGCAAAGACGTATTCGGCGCTGTCGAGGATAAGCCGCTCATTTTCTTCGCGGATATCCGTCTTGGCGATGGTTTTCGCGGCAGTTTCTGTCTGGTCCATGCGCCCGGCGGCTCCGCCCCAATTGAATCTTGACTGATTGGTCAGGGCTGCTAGCGTGATCCTGACCAATGAGTCAAAACAAGAAAATTCCGCCCCGTCGTCAACCCTTTCCGGCACGCGGGGCGCCGACGGGGAGATGTGAGTATGGCGCTGGACCGCAAGCCGGCCCCGAACGACCTGAGCGCGTTCTGGATGCCCTTCACCGCAAACCGGCAGTTCAAGAAGGCGCCGCGGATGTTCGTGGCCGCCGAGGGGATGCACTACACCACCGCCGACGGGCGGCAGGTTCTGGACGGCACCGCGGGGCTGTGGTGTTGCAACGCCGGCCACAAGCGCCCGAAGATCACCGAGGCGATCCAGAAGCAGGCCGCCGAGCTGGACTACGCGCCGGCCTTCCAGATGGGCCATCCGCTGGCCTTCGACCTGGCCAACCGGCTGGTGGACATGGCGCCCGAGGGCATGGCGCATGCGTTCTTCACGAACTCCGGCTCGGAAAGCGTTGAAACCGCGCTGAAAATCGCGCTGGCCTACCACCGCGCGAAAGGCGAGGGCAGCCGCACGCGCCTCATCGGGCGCGAGCGCGGCTATCACGGCGTCAATTTCGGCGGAATCTCGGTCGGCGGCATCGTCAACAACCGGCGGATGTTCGGGTCACTGTTGACGGGGGTCGATCACCTGCCGCACACGCATCTACCCGAGAACCGTTGGTCGAAGGACCAGCCCGAGCACGGCGCGCACCTGGCCGACGAACTGGAGCGCATCGTGGCGCTGCACGGCGCCGAGACGGTCGCCGCGGTGATCGTGGAGCCGATGGCGGGATCGACCGGCGTGCTGCTGCCGCCGAAGGGGTATCTGGAGCGGCTGCGCGAGATCTGCACCAGGCACGGCATCCTGCTGATCTTCGACGAGGTCATCACCGGCTTTGGCCGGCTCGGCGCATCCTTCGCGGCCGAGCATTTCGGCGTCCGCCCCGACATGATCACCACGGCCAAGGGGCTGACGAACGGCGTGATCCCGATGGGCGCGGTGCTGGTCACGCCCGAGATTCACGACGCCTTCATGCAGGGGCCCGAGCACCTGATCGAATTCTTCCACGGCTACACCTATTCGGGCAACCCGATCGCCAGCGCGGCGGGGCTGGCGACGCTGGAGACCTATGCCGAGGACGGCCTGTTCGAGCGCGCCGCCGAACTCGCCCCCTACTGGGAGGAGGCGCTGCACAGCCTGAAGGACGCGCACCACGTCATCGACATCCGCAACATGGGGCTGATCGGCGCCGTCGAGCTGGAGCCCATCGCGGGCGAGCCGACCAAGCGCGCCTTCTCGGCCTTTCTCAAGGCCTACGAGCAGGGCGTCCTGATCCGGACCACGGGCGACATCATCGCCATGTCGCCGCCGCTGATCATCGAGAAGGCCCATATCGACCAGTTGATCGGCACGCTCAGGGAGGTTCTGGACTCCATCGAGTGATTTGATGCAGGGCATGAGGAACCGATTATAACGGCCTGTCTAAAGGGAAAGAACGAAGAGGCATCCCGATAGATGCCCGCGACCAACAGGAGAGCAAGATGTCCGACCCCGCCGCGAACATGAAGATCGACGCCGACCGGCTGTGGAATGCCATCCACGAGATGGCCGAGATCGGCCCTGGTGTGGCCGGCGGCAACAATCGCCAGACCGTGACGGACGAGGACGGCGAGGGCCGCAAGCTGTTCCAGAAATGGTGCGAGGCGGCCGGCCTGACCATGGGCGTCGACGAGATGGGCGACATGTTCGCCCGGCGCGAGGGCACGGACCCCGACGCGCCGCCGGTCTATGTTGGATCGCACCTGGACACCCAGCCCACCGGCGGCCGCTATGACGGGGTGCTGGGCGTGCTGGCGGGGCTCGAGATCATCCGCACGCTCAACGATCTGAACGTGCGCACGAAGCACCCCATCGTGGTGACCAACTGGACCAACGAGGAAGGCACGCGCTTTGCCCCGGCCATGCTGGCCTCGGGCGTGTATGCGGGGGTCCACGACCTCGACTGGGCCTACGGGCGCGAGGACGCCGAGGGCAAGACGTTCGGCGACGAGCTGCAGCGCATCGGCTGGAAGGGCGACGAGAAGGTGGGCGAGCGCAGGATGCACGCCTTCTTCGAGCTGCACATCGAACAGGGCCCGATCCTGGAGGCCGAGGAGAAGGATGTGGGCGTCGTCACCCACGGGCAGGGGCTGTCCTGGACGCAGGTGACGGTGACGGGCAAGGAATCCCACACCGGCTCGACGCCGATGCCCATGCGCAGGAACGCGGGGCTGGGCATGGCGCGGATCCTGGATCTGGTCGACCAGATCGCCTGGAGCCACAAGCCCGACGCCGTGGGCGCGGCCGGCCATATCGACATCTACCCCAACTCGCGCAACGTGATCCCCGGCAAGGCCGTCTTCACGGTCGATTTCCGCTCGCCCGAGCTGGAGGTCATCCAGGACATGGAACAGCGCCTGCGCGATGGCGGGCAGAAGATCGCCGACGAGATGGGCCTCGAGGTCGAATTCGAGAAGGTTGGCGGCTTCGACCCCGTGAAGTTCGACGAGGGCTGCGTGACGGCCGTGCGCAACGCCGCCCAAAGGCTGGGCTACAGCCACCGCGAGATCGTCTCGGGCGCGGGCCACGACGCCTGCTGGATCAACCGCATCGCGCCCACGGCGATGGTGATGTGCCCCTGTGTCGATGGCCTGAGCCACAACGAGGCCGAGGAGATCAGCAAGGAGTGGGCCGAGAAGGGCGCCAACGTTCTCATGCACGCAGTGGTCGAGACGGCGGAGGTGGTGGGGTGAAGTGCGCGCCCTCATCCTCGCCGCCTCCCGTCCCGGGCTTGCCCCGGGACCTCTCGGCCCGTGTGGGGCGAGGCCCCGGATCAGGTCCGGGGCGGGATAGACGGGTTGTTAACCATGTGCGCGAAAGGCTGCGCCATGGCGCATTACGTCTATATCATGGCCTCACGTCCCGGCGGCGCGCTCTACACTGGCCGGAGCCGGAATCTGCGAGCCCGGGTCGAGGCGCATCGCGCGGGGCTTTCGGAACATACCGCGAAGTACAACATCAGACGTCTCGTCTGGTTCGAGCGGCACGAGGATTTCGAGACTTCGTTGCGCCGGGAGCGGTCGATCAAGCGTTGGCGCCGGGCCTGGAAAATCGCCGTGGTCACCGAGTCGAATCCCGCCTGGCACGATGTGACGGCGCAGATTCCCGACTGAGCGCGCGCCGCCAAACACGCCCCGCCCCGGGCTTGACCCGGGGCCTCCGAATCCCGGGCGCGCAGGCGGCCATGAGACGAGAGGTTCCGGCTCAAGGCCGGGACGCGAGAAGACAGGGAGAGCACCCATGACCACCAAAGTCGTCAAGAACGGAACCGTCGTCACGGCCGATCGCACCTGGAAGGCCGACATCCTGATCGAGGGCGAGACGATCAAGGAGATCGGCCCCGACCTGAAGGGCGACGAGGTGATCGACGCCGAGGGCGCCTATGTCATCCCCGGCGGGATCGACCCCCACACGCATATGGAGATGCCCTTCATGGGCACCACCGCCGCCGAGACCTTCGAGACCGGCACCTGGGCGGCGGCCTGCGGCGGCACCACGATGCTGGTGGATTTCTGCCTGCCCGGCCCGGACGGAAGCCTGAAGAACGCGATCAACAACTGGCACGCGAAATCCGCGCCCCAGATCTGTTCGGACATCGGCTATCACATGGCGGTGACCGGCTGGAACGAGACCATCTTCAATGAGATGAAGGATGCCGTCGAGATGGGCGTCAACTCGTTCAAGCACTTCATGGCCTACAAGGGCGCGCTGATGATCGAGGATGACGAGATGTTTGCCTCGTTCAAGCGCTGCAAGGAGCTGGGCGCGCTGCCCATGGTTCATGCCGAGAACGGCGACATCGTCGCCGACCTGCAGGCGCAGATGCTCGAGCAGGGCATCACCGGGCCCGAAGGCCACGCCTATTCGCGCCCGCCCGAGGTCGAGGGCGAGGCTGCCAACCGCGCCATCATGATCGCCGACGCCGCGGGCGTGCCGCTCTACATCGTGCATGTCAGCTGCGAGCAGGCCCATGAGGCGATCCGGCGCGCGCGCCAGAAGGGTCAGCGCGTCTATGGCGAGCCGCTGGCGCAGTTTCTCACCCTCGACGAGTCCGAGTATTTCAACAAGGACTGGGACCACGCCGCGCGCCGCGTGATGTCGCCGCCGTTCCGCAACAAGCAGCACCAGGACGGGCTGTGGAATGGTCTCGCAGCCGGTTCGCTGCAGGTGGTGGCCACCGACCACGCCGCCTTCTCGACCGAGCAGAAGCGCATGGGCGTGGGCGATTTCACGAAAATCCCGAACGGCTCGAACGGGCTGGAGGAGCGGCTCGCCGTGCTCTGGACCGAGGGGGTCGAGAAGGGGCGGCTCACGCTCAACGAATTCGTCGCCGTCACCTCGACCAATGTCGCGAAGATCCTCAACATCTATCCCAAGAAGGGCGCGCTGGTGCCCGGCGCGGATGCCGATATCACGGTGTGGGATCCCAAGATTTCCAAGACGATCTCGGCGGCCAATCATCACTCGATCCTCGACTACAACGTGTTCGAGGGCTTCGAGGTCAGCGCGCAGGCGCGCTACACGATCAGCCGCGGCGAGGTGATCTGGGCGTGGGGCCAGAACAGCCAGCCCCAGCCGGGCCGCGGCCGCTTCGTGCCGCGCCCGCCTTTCCCCTCGGCGCACAAGGCGCTGTCGAAGTGGAAGGCGCTCAACAGCCCGCGCAAGGTCGAGCGCGACCCGCAGAACATCCCTGCCGGGGTGTGAACCGCGCCGGCCCCGCCCGCGTGCGGGGCCGGGGGCCAACCCACAGACAGAGCGGCCCGCAGGCCGCCGCAACAGGGGACAGACCGTGAGCGAACAGACGGTGATCGAGGCGCGCGACCTCGGGCTGACATTCGAGACGAATTCGGGCCCGATCCACGCGCTGAAGGACGTGAACCTCACAATCGAAAAGGGCGATTTCGTCAGCTTCATCGGCCCGTCGGGCTGCGGCAAGACGACCTTCCTGCGGGTCGTGGCCGATCTGGAGCAGCCCACGGCCGGCGAGATAACCGTCAACGGGATGACGCCCGCCCAGGCGCGCGAGGCGCGCGCCTATGGCTATGTCTTTCAGGCGGCGGGGCTGTATCCGTGGCGCAACATCGAGCGCAACGTGAAGCTGCCGCTGGAGATCATGAAGATGGACCGGGCCGAGCAGGACCGCCGCGTGTCCGAAGTGCTGGAACTGGTCGATCTCAAGGGGTTCGAGAAGTCCTTTCCCTGGCAGCTTTCGGGCGGGATGCAGCAGCGCGCCTCGATCGCGCGCGCGCTGGCGTTCGATGCCGACCTGCTGCTGATGGACGAGCCCTTCGGCGCGCTGGACGAGATCGTGCGCGATCACCTCAACGAGCAGCTCATCGCGCTGTGGAAGCGTACAGGCAAGACGATCGGGTTCGTGACCCACTCGATCCCCGAGGCCGTGTATCTCTCGACCCGGATCGTGGTCATGTCGCCCCGGCCGGGGCGGATCACCGACATCATCGAAAGCCCGCTGCCGGCCGAGCGGCCGCTGGACATCCGCGACAGCCGGGAGTTCATCGAGGTCGCCCACCGCGTGCGCGAGGGCCTGCGCGAGGGGATGAGCGATGTCGCGTGATGGTGCCGTTGCGGCGATGCCACTGTCATGCGGGCCAGATGGCTGCTCGGTGCGCATGACTTCGTGCGCCGGCCGGGGAGGGCGCGGCTGATGCGTTCGGTGGTGCCCGTCCTGACCGTCGTGGCGGTGATCCTGGTGCTGTGGTACGCCGCCGTGATCCCGATGAATGCCCAGTGGGCCTATGACCAGGCCGCGCGCGCCGAGGTCGACCTGTCCTTTTCGGACCTGGTCGCGCAGACCATGTCGGCCGACCGCCCGCGTCTGCCGGCACCGCATCAGGTGGTGGTCGAGCTGTGGAACTCGACAGTGATGGAGGAGCTCACGGGCCGCTTCGGCCTTGTCGAGACGGGCACGTTGTCGAACCGCAGCCTGATCTATCACGGGTGGGTCACGCTTTCGGCCACGCTGGTGGGCTTCGGCATAGGCACGGCGCTGGGCATCCTGCTGGCCGTGGGCATCGTGCACAACCGGGCCATGGACCGGTCCGTGATGCCCTGGGCCATTGCCAGCCAGACCATTCCGATCCTGGCGATCGCGCCGATGATCATCGTGGTGCTCAATGCCGTGGGCATCACCGGGCTGATCCCCAAGGCGATCATCTCGGCCTATCTGAGCTTTTTCCCCGTGGTGGTCGGCATGGTTTCTGGGCTGCGCGCGCCCGACGCGATGCAGCTGGACCTGATGCATACCTACAACGCCAACCGGTGGGAGATCTTCGCCAAGCTGCGCTGGCCCTCCTCGGTGCCCTTCCTGTTCGCGTCGCTCAAGGTGGGGATCGCTGCCTCGCTGATTGGCGCGATCGTGGGCGAGTTGCCGACCGGTGCGGTTGCCGGGCTGGGCGCGCGGCTGCTTTCGGGCAGCTATTACGGGCAGACGATCCAGATATGGTCGGCGCTGTTCGCCGCGGCGATCCTGGCCGCGGGGATGGTCGCGCTGATCGGGCTCGCCCAGCGTATCACGCTCAAGCGGATGGGGATGATGCAATGACGGACATGGCGACGGCCTTTCCGCGCGGACGCGACTGGATGATCGGCCCCGGTGCGGTGCAGCGCGCGGCGATGCTGCTGGCGCTGCTGATTTCCGCGGGGCTCGGGCTGTCGGGGCCGGTTGCGCAGCCGGGGCTGACGGTCATTGCCCTGCTGCTGGCCGCCGGGCTTCTTTCGCTGGCGCTGGACGGTGCCGAGCGGGTGGCGAAACCGCCCTGGGTCGTGGCGGTGCTGCTGATTGCGATCTTCGCCTGCCTTGCTGGCGCGGCATGGCAGCTGGCCTTTGGCCAGACCGGTGACGAGGGCGCGGGCTTCTGGTCCGCCGTCATCGCGACCTGGCTGGGCGCCTGGATGTTCGTCGCGCGCCTGTCCGAGATGACGCCGCGCGCGAAATGGGCGCAGCGGCTTGTCGGGCTGCTTTCCCCGCTGATCTTCGGCGCCACGCTGCTCTGGCTGTGGGAGGCGGTGGTCCGCGGCGGCGATGTGCCGCCCGTGATCCTGCCCGCGCCGACGGTCATCGCCGAGCGGTTCGCGGCGAACGGGGCCACGCTGTGGGGCGATTTCGTCCAGACCTTCGTGAAAGGCGCATTGTCGGGGTTCGCCATCGGTGTCGCGGCGGCGCTGGTCTTCGCGGTGCTGGTCGACCGCTCGCCCTTCCTGCGCCGGGGGCTTCTGCCGGTGGGCAACTTCGTTGCCGCCCTTCCCATCGTCGGCACCGCGCCGATCATGGTGATGTGGTTCGGATTCGACTGGGAATCCAAGGCCGCCGTCGTGGTGGCCATGGTGTTCTTCCCGATGCTGGTCAATTCGGTTCAGGGGCTCGCCAGCGCAAGCGCGATGCAGCGCGACCTGATGCACACCTATTCGGCCAGCTACTGGCAGAGTCTGGCCAAGCTGCGCCTGCCCGCGGCGATGCCGTTCATCTTCAACGGGCTCAAGATCTGCTCGACGCTCGCGCTGATCGGGGCCATCGTTGCCGAATTTTTCGGCTCGCCCACGCGGGGCATGGGCTTTCGCATCTCCACCGAGGTCGGGCGCTTGCAGCTCGGCATGGTGTGGGCCGAGATCACCGTGGCGGCGATCGCCGGATCGGCGTTCTACGGTGTCTGGGCCGCGCTGGAGAAATGGGTGACCTTCTGGCACCCCTCGCAGCGCGGCCGATAATCAAACCGCCCCGCAGGGGTGGACAACACGGAGGAAAGACAATGATGAACGCGAAATTCACGGGCGCGCTTCTTGCCGGCACGATGCTGGCGGGCGCGGGAGCGGCGCAGGATCTTGAAGAGGTGACGCTGCAGCTCAAATGGGTCACGCAGGCGCAGTTCGCGGGCTACTACGTCGCGCTCGAGAACGGCTATTACGAGGAGGCGGGCCTCGACGTGACGATCCGCCCCGGCGGCCCCGATATCGCGCCGCCGCAGGTGATCGCCGGGGGCGGGGCCGACGTCATCGTGGAGTGGATGCCCGCCGCGCTGGCCGCGCGCGAGAACGGCCTGCCGCTGGTCAATATCGCCCAGCCCTTCGAGCGGTCGGGCATGATGCTGACCTGCCTCGAGGAAACCGGCATCGAGGAGCCGGAGGATTTCCGTGGCCGGACGCTGGGCGTGTGGTTCTTCGGCAACGAGTATCCCTTCCTGAGCTGGATGAGCCAGCTGGGTATCCCGACCGATGGCGGCGAGGACGGCGTCGAGGTGCTGCGGCAGGGCTTCAACGTCGATCCGCTGCTGCAGCGCCAGGCCGACTGCATCTCGGTGATGACCTACAACGAGTACTGGCAGATCATCGACGCCGGCATCTCGGACGACGAGCTGGTGACCTTCAAGTACGAGGATCAGGGCGTCGCCACGCTGGAGGACGGGCTGTGGGTCATGGAGGAGGATCTCGAGGATCCCGACTTCGTGGACCGCATGGCGCGCTTCGTTGATGCCTCGATGCGCGGCTGGGAATACGCCGCCGCGAACCCGGAAGAGGCCGGCGAGATCGTCATCGCCTATGACCAGACCGGCGCGCAGCAGCTTCATCATCAGGTGCGCATGACCGAGGAAATAGCGCTGCTGCTGGGCGACGATCCGGTGCTCGACCCGGCCGACTTCGAGCGCACGGTCGAAAGCCTGCTTTCGGGCGGGTCCGATCCGGTGATCACCGAGCACCCCGGCGACGCCGCCTGGACCCATGAGGTCACCGACCAACTGCAGCAGATGGACTGACCCGCGCGGCCCGGTCATGCGGGCCGCCCGCGCGCGGTGACGCGCCACGACGCCCCGCCGGCACCGCCCGGCGGGGCGTGATCGTCTCCGCCCCTCTTGCGCCCTTGTCGGAATCCGCGCAGATGCCCAGCTTTGGCCTTGACCTTCCAGTCGCTGGAATCCCCATCTGACGCTGGAACGCAATTGACACGAGGGGCCGCGATGTCCGCCGATCACGAAATCACATTCCGGCTTTCGGGGCTGAACTGCGCCGCCTGTGTGGCGCGCGCCGAGAAAGCCCTGCAGGGCGTCGAAGGCGTCGATGAGGCCGGCGTCAACCTCGCCACCGAGAGCGCGCGTGTGCAATACCACGCCCCCGCCAGCGCCGGGGCCTTGGCCGAGGCCGTCGAGAAGGCAGGCTATCCCCCCCGCACCGAGGAGGTCACGCTCGATATCGAGGGGATGCACTGCGCCTCCTGCGTGGGCCGGGTCGAGCAGGCTCTCGCCGCCGTGCCCGGCGTGGCCGAAGCCCATGTCAACCTTGCCGCCGAGACGGCGCTGGTGCGCGGCTATGCCGGCGCGCTCGATGCCGCGGCGCTGGAGGTGGCGGTGCGCGAGGCGGGCTATCCCGGCCGCGTCCGGCGCGACGACGCCCCCGCCGGCGCCGATGACGACAAGGCTGCCGCGGCCGCGGCCCGGGCGCGCCGGCAGGCCGGGATCGCCGCGCTGCTGGCCGCGCCGGTGGTGGTGCTGGAGATGGGCGGGCACGTGCTTCCCGGGTTCGCGGCATGGCTGCACGGGCTGATCGGCCAGCAGGGAAGCTGGACGATCCAGCTGGTGCTGACCACGCTCGTCATGGCGGGGCCGGGGCGGGCGTTCTATACGCGCGGCGTGCCGCTGCTGCTCAAGGGTGCGCCCGACATGAACGCGCTGGTCGCGCTGGGCACGCTGGCGGCATGGGGCTATTCGACGGTTGCGCTGGTGGCACCCGGCCTGCTGCCCGAAGGCACGCGGGCGGTCTATTACGAGGCGGCGGCCGTGATCGCCACGCTGATCCTGGTGGGCCGCTGGCTGGAGGCGCGCGCCAAGGGCCGCACCGGCGCGGCGATCCGAAAGTTGGCCGGAATGCAGGCCAGGACGGCGCGGGTCGAGCGTGACGGCACCCCCCGCGAGGTGCCCGTCGAGGAGATCGTGCCCGGTGACATCGTCCATGTCCGCCCCGGCGAGCGCATCGCGGTGGACGGCGTGGTGACCGGCGGCGAGTCCTATGTCGACGAGAGCATGATCACCGGCGAGCCCGTGCCCGTGGACAAGACCGAAGGCACGGAGGTCGTCGGCGGCACCGTCAACACCACCGGGGCGCTGGCATTCCGCGCCACGCGGGTGGGGCGCGACACGATGCTGGCGCGCATCATCGAGATGGTCGAGCGCGCGCAGGGCGCCAAGCTGCCCATTCAGGGGCTCGCCGACCGGGTCGTCGCCGTGTTCGTCCCCGTGGTCATGGCCGTCGCGGCGCTGACCGTGGCGGTCTGGCTGATCTTCGGGCCCGATCCGGCGCTGACCCACGCCCTGGTCGCCGGGGTGGCGGTGCTGATCATCGCCTGCCCCTGCGCCATGGGCCTGGCCACGCCCACCTCGATCATGGTCGGTACCGGCCGCGCCGCCGAGATGGGCGTGTTGTTCCGGCAGGGCGACGCGCTGCAGCGGCTGGAGGAGACCCGCGTCGTCGCGTTCGACAAGACCGGCACCCTCACCGAGGGCCGGCCGGAGCTTTCGCGGGTGGTCCCCGCGCAGGGCTGGGCGCAGGACGAGGTGCTGCGTCTGGCCGCCGCGGCCGAGGCGCAGTCCGAGCACCCCATCGCGCAGGCGATCCTGCGCGCCGCGCGGGCCAGGGGCCATGAACCGGCCCAGCCGAGCGCCTTCGACAGCGTCACCGGCTTTGGCCTGCGCGCCACGGTCGAGGGGCGCGAGGTGCTCGTCGGTGCGCGCCGGCTGATGGAGCGCGAGGGCCTCGTCCCCGGCCCGCTGGCCGAGGCCGCCGACCGCATGGCCGATAAGGGGCAGACGCCGCTTTTCGTGGCTGTCGACGGGCAGATCGCCGCGGCGATCGGCGTGGCCGACCCGGCCAAGCCCGGCGCGCGGGCGGCCATCGACGCGCTGCACGCGATGGGCTTCGAGGTCGCCATGATCACCGGCGACGCGCGCGCCACGGCGCGCGCCATCGCCGCCGAGATGGGCATCGACCGGGTCGAGGCAGAGGTGCTGCCCGAGGGGAAGGTCGATGCCGTGAAGCGCCTGCGCGAGGAGGCCGGCGCGGTGGCCTTCGTGGGGGACGGCATCAATGACGCCCCCGCCCTGGCCGAGTCGGAGGTGGGCATCGCCATCGGCACGGGCACCGACGTGGCCATCGAATCCGCCGATGTGGTGCTGGCCTCGGGCGAGCTTTCGGGCGTGGTCAACGCGGTCCATCTCAGCCGCGCGGTGATGCGCAACATCCGGCAGAACCTGTTCTGGGCCTTCGGCTACAACGCCGCGCTGATCCCGGTGGCGGCGGGGGTGCTCTATCCGGCCTTCGGCGTGCTGCTCTCGCCGGTTCTGGCGGCGGCGGCGATGTCGCTGTCGAGCGTGTGCGTGCTGACCAACGCGCTGCGGCTGCGCCGTCTCGCGCCGGCGCTTTCAGGCGGACGGGGCGGCGATGCCGGCCCCGGTGTTCCCGTGGCATCGATGCAGCCCGCCCCGGCGGAGTGATGGAGAGGCGTTCATGAACATCTCGCAGGCGGCGCGGCGCACCGGCCTTCCGGCCAAGACGATCCGCTATTACGAGGAGATCGGCCTGGTCGCGCCGCGCCGTGACGCCAACGCCTACCGGGCCTTCAGCGAGTCCGACCTGCACAAGCTGGCCTTTCTGGGCCGGGCGCGGGCGCTGGGCTTCTCGATCGGGGATTGCCGCAGCCTGATGGCGCTCTATGACGACAAGAACCGCGCCAGCGCCGATGTGCGCCGCATCGCCCAGCAGCATCTGGCAAGCATCGAGGAAAAGATCGTCCAGCTCCAGTCGATGCACGAGACGCTGACGCGGCTGGTGGGTGCCTGCGCGGGAGACACGCGGCCGGACTGCCCGATCCTCGACGATCTCGCGGCGCCGCCGGGCAGCGGCTAGGCCCGCTGCCCCGGCTTTGATAGGGTCGCGCCCACATTATCCGACAGACGAGGATTCGCGATGACCAATGAGTCCGTGCCCCAGCCGCTTTCCGCCGACGAGCTGCGTCCGGCGGTGCGCCCGGAGAGCCTCGACTTCGAGACGACCGAGGCGCTCGAGCCGGCCGAAAGCTGGCTGGGTCAGGACCGCGCCGTTGACGCGATCCGGCTGGCCACCGAGATCGGCCATGACGATTTCAACGTCTTCGTGATGGGCACGCCCGGCTCGGGCCGCCGCGCGGCGGTGCGCCGGCTTCTCGAAGAGGCCGCGGCCGGGCGCGAGCGGCCCAATGATCTGGTCTATGTCAACAATTTCGACACGCCCGAAAAGCCCACCGCGATCAGCCTGCCGCCCGGCGTGGCCGACAGGCTGCGCCGCGCGATGGAGGAGTTGATCGACGATCTGGCCAACGCCATCCCCGCCCTGTTCGAATCCGAGGATTACAAGACCCGCCGCAGCGCCATCGATCAGGAGTTCTCGGAAGGCCACGAAGAGGCGATGAGCGAGCTGTTCGAGAAGGCGCGCGAACGCAATGTCGCGATCATGCGCACGCCGATGGGGTTTTCCGTGGCCCCCGCGCGTGACGGCAAGGTGCTCAGCCCCGAGGAATACCGCCAGCTGCCCGAGGACGAGCGCGAGGAGATCGACAACGCCATCGAGGAGACGCAGCAGGAGCTGGCCGATATCCTCGGCCAGGTGCCCGACCAGCAGAAGGAACACCGCCGCCGGGTCGAGGGGCTCAATTACGAAATGGCCGAGTCCGGAGTCACGCGCTCGATCGCGCGGGTCGAGGCGCAGTTCGAGGAGTACGAGAAAGTCCTGGCCTATCTGGAGCGGGTCAAGCGCGACCTGATCGAGAATGCCGAGATATTCCTCCAGGAACAGGGCGAGCAGAACCAGAGCGGCTTTCCGGTGGCCACGAGCCGCCACTACCAGAAGCCGCAGTTCCAGAAATACACAGTCAATGTGCTCGTCTCGAACGACCCGGAAAACCACGACGGAGCGCCGGTGATCGAGGAGGATCTGCCCACGCTGGCCAATCTGATCGGGCGGATCGAATACGCCTCGCAGATGGGGGCGCTGGTGACGAACTTCACCATGATCCGCCCCGGCGCGCTGCACCGCGCCAATGGCGGTTTTCTCGTGCTCGACACCCGGCAGGTGCTGACCGAACCCTTCGCCTGGGACGCGCTCAAGCGCAGCCTGCGCAGCGGCGAGATCACCATCTATTCGCCCAGCGAGCGGCTCAGCCTGATTTCCACCGTCTCGCTCGACCCCGATCCGGTGGCGCTCGATGTGCGGGTGATCCTCGTTGGCGAGCGGCTGCACTACTATCTGCTGTCGGCCTATGACCCCGATTTCGCGCATCACTTCAAGATCGCCGCCGATTTCAGCGATCACATGTCGGTGGAGGGCGATGCCGCCACGGGCTATGCGCGGCTGATGGGCGGGCTCGCGCGCGAGGCCGGCCTGGCGCCGCTCGACCGGGGCGCGGTGGCGCGGATGTTTCACGAAAGCATGCGCATGACCGGCGACGCCGAGCGGCTTTCGCTCAATGTCGATACCCTCTCGGACATTCTGCGCGAGGCGGGCTTTCACGGCCGCAAGCGCGGTGCCGAGGTGATCGGTGCCGATGACATCGACACCGCCATGTCCGAGCGCGAGCGCCGCGCCAGCCGTATTCGCGAACTCGGGCAGGAGGCGATCACCCGCGACATCGTGCTCATCGACACCGATGGCGCGCGCACCGGCCAGATCAACGCACTGTCGGTGCTCGATCTGGGCAATTACCGTTTCGGCCGGCCGTCGCGGGTAACCGCGCGTGCGCGGATGGGGGCGGGCAAGGTCGTCGATATCGAGCGCGAGACCGAGCTCGGCGGCCCGATCCACTCCAAGGGCATGCTGATCCTGCAGGGCTATCTGGCCACGACCTACGCCACCGAGGCGCCGATGTCGCTGTGGGCGAGCATCGTGTTCGAGCAGAGCTATGGCGGCGTGGATGGCGACAGCGCCTCTGCCGCCGAGCTCGTCGCGCTGCTCTCCTCGCTCGCCGACGCTCCCCTCGACCAGTCCTTCGCCATGACGGGCTCGGTCAACCAGTTCGGCGATGTGCAGGCGATCGGCGGCGTGAATGAAAAGATCGAGGGTTTCTTCGACATCTGCGATGCGCGCGGGCTGACCGGTCGGCAGGGCGTGCTGATCCCGCGCGCGAACGTCACGCATCTCGCGCTGCGCGCGCGGGTGGCCGAGGCGGTCGAGGCAGGCAGCTTCCGCGTCATCCCCGTGGACAGCGTCTTGCAGGCGCTGTCGATTCTGACCGGCGAGCCCGCCGGCACGCGCGGCGATGACGGCGCTTTTCCCGAAGGCAGCCTGAACGCCCGGATCGAGGCGCAGCTTCAGGCCTATGCCTCCGCCCGCAAGGCCTATGGCGCGGCGCAGGCGGCGACTTCCGGCGGGGGGCGGTCATGAGCCCCCCCGACGCCCCCCGCCGCGCCCGGATCATCCTCGGCGCGACCTGCTATGCCGACGCGGAATCGGCGCTGCATGTGGCCGTGATGCTCGCGCACGAGACCGGCGGCGAAATCCACGGATTGATGGTGACCGACGAGACCGTGCTCGAGGCCAGCGCCCATCCTCATGCGCGGACGGTCAGCTGGACGGGACAGGGCGCGCGGGCGGTCAGCGCCGAGCGCATGCTCGAGGCCTTTCGCGCCGATGCCCGCGCCTTCGAGCGCCGCCTCGCCGAGACGGCGCGCCGCGCCGCGCTCGACTTTGCCTTTCGCGAGGCGCGCGGCCAACTGATCGGCGCGCTGGAGGCCGCCGCCGGGCGCGGCGACCTGCTGCTCTTCGGCGCCCGCCGCGCCACGCCGACCGGGCAGGGCGTGGTGGTGATTGCCGGGGCGGTGGCCGGCCCCGACGACGTCGCCGCGGATGCGGACATGGCCGCGCTTCTCGGGCTTGGCGCGCGGCTGGCGGCGGGTTTGGGGCAACCGCTCGTGATCCTCGTGCCGGAGGCGATGCGCGCATCTGTCGAGGCCGCCTGCGCGCAGGCGGGTATCACCCCGGCACGCGTGATCGGAGTCGCCGACCGTGCCGCGTTGCTCGCCCGGCTCGGCCGCATGGCGCCTGCGGCCGTCGTCGCCGGGCCAGGCGGGGCGACGGGCGCGCGGCCCGAGGTGGTCATCGAGGCGGCCCGCTGCCCTGTCATCATCCCTGCCGAGGCCATCGGCGCCGCCGGCGCGGCTGGCTAGCGGCGCGCCGGCCGGGTTTCTCCCGCCGCCTTCGGCCCTGCGCGGGCGGCTATGCGCCACCGGGCAATGGGTTGCATCTCCCCTCTGCCCGCGCCGTCGCGCCCGCCGGGGCGTCCGGCTCTCCCGCCCGCGCCGGAAGCGGTGCGCGCCGGGGGGGCGAGGCTCAGAACAATTCGATGTCCTCGCCCGAGTCGGCCTGCGGCACCGCACGCGGGGCGGCGGCGGGGTCGATGCGGATTTCGCTGAGCGCCATCTGTTGCGCCCGGCCGGTGGTGGGCCAGAAACGCACCTTGCGCGCCTGCGTTCCCCCGAGGCTGCTGGCGACGCAGCGTATGCCCTCCGTCTCGAGGAACCACTGCGCGAACTCGGCATTGGCCTCGCCGATATTAGGCAGGCCGCGCAGCATCCGCGCACCGCCGAAGACCTTGGCCTCGAGACGCTCGCGCACCGCGCCGCGCTTGAGCAGGGAGTTGATGAGCAACTCCATCGCATGGGTGCCGTATTTGATGTTGGCGTCGTCGGGTCGGCCCTTGGGCAGCAGGAAGTGGTTCATTCCGCCGATGCCGCGGACAGGATCGCACAAACAGGTCGCCACGCAGGATCCGAGGATCGTGGCGAGCACCTCCTCCGGGGTCTCGGAGATGCGGTATTCGCCCTGAATGATGTGGACCGTGCGGCCCTCGGGAGTGGCGGCGGCCTCTTTCATGACATCTCTCGCTTGCGGTCGGGGCTGGATTGACGGCGGCAGGACTCGATGATGGCCGCGCCGATGCGGGGGAGGGGAAGCACCATCTCCGCTACGCCCATCTCGACGGCCACGCGCGGCATGCCGTAGACGGTGCTCGTCGCCGCATCCTGGGCGATCGTGACGCCGCCGCCGCGGTGAATCGCGGCCATCCCGTCGGCGCCGTCGCGGCCCATGCCGGTGAGCAGCGCGCCGACCACTTCAGGCGCATGGGCTGCGGCCGAGCGCATCAGCGCATCCACGGAGGGGCGGTGCCCCGAGACGGGCGCCGTCCGATCGAGCCGGCAGGCGGGGGCCGGGCCGGCGCCGATCGTCAGATGGGCCTCGTTGCCCGGCGCGAGATAGATTCGCCCGGGCTGCAGGGGGGCGCCATGGGTCGCTTCGCTGACATGCGCGGCGCAGCTGGAGTCGAGCCGGGCGGCGACATTGCCGGTGAAATCGCCGCGGATGTGCTGAACGATCACGGTTGGCGGGCAGTTCTCGGGGAAGGCGGCGAGAACCGTCTGCAGCGCCTCCACCCCGCCGGTAGAGGCGCCGATCGCGACCACGGGCAGGGTCTGCGCCGCGATTTCGGGGATCTCGGGTGGCGTCGGGGCGGGGGCAGGCCGGGGCGGCGCGCGGCGCAGCGCCTCGGCCAGCGCCGCGGCCGAGCCGGTCGGGTCCAGCGGCAGGAATTCCGGCCCCTTGCCGGCGGGGCGGTCGCGCATCCGCGCGGGGCGCTGGGCGCCGTAGATCACGCAATGCGGCCCCAGCGCCTTGAGAAGCGCGCCGAACATGCCGAATTCGGGCCGCTCGACCATCTCGCCGCAAATCGCGACCGCGTCGGGTGTCTCGGCTTCGGTCGAGTTGTAGGCCTCGGTCAGCGAACCGGACACGGCAACGAGGTCGATTTCGCCGTCGGCGGCGAGCTGCTCGGCCAGCCGGGCGCGGCGGATCGGCCGCCCGTCGGCGAGCAGCACTCTGGGTTTCGGCATGTGGTCTTCCCCTGCAGGTGTGAGTCATTCACGATGGCCTGGACGATGCGCGCTCAGAAATCCTGCCAGATTCCCTGATCACCGATGGCGGCCGCGGATTTGGCGGCCGCGGATTTGGCGGGCGCGGTGGCGGCTGCGCCGGTCGGACCGGCGGAGCGCTTGAGCGGGACGACATCCGCCGAGCGGCGGCCCTGCCGGGCGCTGCCCGCCGGCATCTTGCCCGCAGAAGCCGCGGCGGGCGCGCGGGTGGAGCGTGGCGCCGCGCCGTCGGCCCGGCTTTCGCGCGCGGGCGCCCCGGCGGGGGTGGT
>PUHN01000047.1 GCA_002967695.1 Rhodobacteraceae bacterium WD3A24
TGAGGGCACTCATGCGCAAAATCTGGGCCGCCATTCTTGCAGCTCTCGCGGCGTCGGCACCGCGCGAGGGCCCGCAGACGCCTCGCCCGGTCGCGTGAAGCCGTTGTTCAAGACCGACTCCCTGGCGATCTTTTCGGTCGTGTGGCGCTCAGCCATGTCGATGCGGTCATTTTGCAGTCTGTCGCGCTGTTGTTCGAACGCGTCTTCAATGACCGCACGCTGGTTCGCCCAGCGCGTTCGCCGCTCGTGGTATTCGGCCTGGAGATTGCGGTGCGGCGATCCGAACAGGCCGAGACCCGGCATCCGCCTGGTGTTGTTCGCGAGGCGCTGCCGCTCGCGCTCCCATTCCCGGTCATGTTTGCCGAGTACTTCCTTGCGGCGTTCGGCGACAAGTTTCATCCGGTTTTCGAGGCCGGCGCGTTCGGCCTGCTGTCGGCGCAGCATGTCCTGGCGCTCTTTCTGCTGCTGCCGGAAGAGCCGGGAGCGCTGTTTTTCAAGGCGGTCGTGTACGCGTTTTTCGGCGCGCTCGCGCGGAGTCGGGGTATCGCCCGTCATGGCGTCACTCCGGGATACCGCCGCGCCCTTGTGGGCTGTCGGCAGAGGGATCGAGCGGGCGGCCGAGACCGGCGCCGAGTTCGGCATTGAGGGCATCGTTGATGGCGTTGAGGCGGACGCAGATGGCCATGAATTCTTGCTGACCGAAGACCGTGCAAATCGGCACCAGTTCCCCGTCCATTCTGCAGGCGACCTGGCGTGTCCGCTCGCCGTGATAGAGCGGGCGCGGCTTTGCCGGCATCGCCTTGCTGCGCTGGGCGATCATGTTGAGGTGCTGCGCTTTCCGGCGCTCGGCATGCATCCTGTCATAGTCTTCGAGTAGGACGAAACCAGTGATGCGGTCCCGATTATAGGGCCGGCGGCGGCGGATGCTGATCAGGTCTCTAGACAGCTTTACCCGCGTATGGCTGCGCAGCAGCCGGCGGCACAGCCAGCGCCATAGATCGACCAGTGCAAAGGGTGCGATCAGTCCAGCTGCCCACGCCCACCAGATTGTGACGTTGTTGTCGCTGAGGCTGTAGATTGCTGCGCACAACAGGCCGAGAGCCATGACGCTGCCGAGATTGTCACCGGCTTTGGCCCCGAACGGGCTCAGATAGCGGATATCGACGACGTACCACTCGCGCCCGCGCCAATCCTTACGCCGGCGAGTGCGAGGGTAGCCGGAAAACGGACGCTGCGGTTTATCTGAGAAAAGAGCCATCTTCGATCTCCTGGCAAAGGCTGTGCTTTCAGGAATGAAGATGGCTCTGCGCCAGCGGGCTTTTCCTTGCGCAAACCTCGCGGTCCGACGTGATCAGAAAGCCTTGCCGTAGGTTCCGGTGAAGATGCGCGCGAACGGGCCGCTTTGGTCAAAATACTCCATGCGCTGAATAATCATCGGCAGGCTGTCCGCCCACAGGACGAGCTGGCGTTTACCGGGATCGTTACGCGCGAAGATGCGGGCGCATTCCTCAGGCGCCATCATGTCCTCGTACTGAATCTGGCGCCCTTTGGACGGGGCGCTGATCTCATCCTTGCCCCGCACCATGACATCGGTGGTCTCGCGCGGCACCTTGCCGAGCTTCTTCGATATGTATTCGAGCGTGCTGATATCGGTGTTGCCGAAGAACTGCACGATCCCGGCATTCGCGACAAAGGTTTCCCAGCGGTCTTTATATAGAGCCTTGATCTGTGTGATGTCCTGGATGATGACCACCAGCTTGACATGAAACGAGGCGATCTGCCCGGCGGCATCCTGAAGCTGCCGCATGTGGCCGAGCACCGGGAATTCATCGAGGATTGCGAGCACCGGCGCTTTAGGCACGGCGCGTTCGCGCTCCATCGCATCCAATAGCTGGCTGACCATGATGCGCAGGAAGCCCCTGCAGATGCCCATGCGCGTGGCCGGCAGGCAGATATAGACTGAAATGCCGTCCGGATCGCGCTTCAGATCGGCAAGGTCGAAATCATGGCCGGAGAGCACGTCCTTCATACTTGGATAATCAAGGAACTGCGTATGCCGCCGGGCTGTCGAGAGCACGCCGCCGCGCTCGTTAGAGGGCTTGTCGTAAAAGTTCGACACAGCGCCTTCCAGAGCAGCGGCAAGATCGTCATGGCCTTCTGCGCGCAGCCTTTCGGCGTTGCCTTCGACATCCGCCTCAAGGGCGTATTCGATGGCATCGCTGTCCTCATCCTCCGCTCCCGGAAGGGGTGCCAGGATTTCGTGGAGCAGACGCCGCACGGCCACAAGGGTCCGGTTCCCGGCAAAGCCGGGATCGGTCGCCACATGCAGGATGAGTCCCTGGATCAGGTCCTTTGCGCTTTCATTCCAGTGCGGGTCTTTCTCTTCGCCGGTCTGGACGACGATGCTGTCGGCGATCTGCGCTGCGTCTTCTATGATGAAGGGATTATCGTGCGATAGTCCTGCCAGCGGATTGAACCGCGCGCGAAAGGCGGCGGCCGGTCCGGCCGTGATGTTGTATGGATCGAGCACGAAAACGCGCTGGCCCAGTTCCCGGCGGCGCAGCGCGGTCCGATTGGCAAGCTCGCTCTTCGGGTCCATGCACAGGACCGGCGCACGTGTGTAGAGCAGGTTGTTTACGATGGTGACGGATTTGCCGGAACGGTTTCCGGCAACAATGAGCCCATGTCGGTTGTCCTCGATGCCGACCGGCTTGTCACCGAGCGCGCCGACCAGGAATTTACCGCCCGGATTATCCCAGTCATATTCAAGGCCGTTGCTTTCAAAGATGTCCTGCAGGCGGGCGAAGCGCTGAAGTCGCACAGGCTGGTGACGCATATAGGTGTCGGGAAGACCGCGGACGCCGTCGCCGAGCGCATCGGCGAGTTTTTCGGCAAGCCTGCCTCGTCGTCTAGTCAGCATGTCCCGGTCCTTCTCAGCGATTGATGCGGCTTTATCGGACATAGGCACGCATGACTGGCCCGTTACCTTGCCGTTTCCTCGCGGGCTGCGGATGCCGTGTTCCGAACGCTAGGAATGCCCCGCAAGAGCTGCAGAAGGATAGACGCGCGCTGCGGAGGGCATGCGCGGCAGGGCGCAGCAATCCGATTACGGGTGTTTGCATGCCGGGGCCGGTCTCTTCGGTCGCGGCGGTTCCATCGACTGATTACGCCAGAACCTGACCGGGCGCGCCGGCGCTGCAACGGGCTGCCCGCACCATCCGGCTTCGCCGGACCGTGTTGCCCGTTTCCCGCGTGACCGCGGTGCAGCGCCGCCTTGGCCGCCCGGATCGATCGGTTGGCGTAGTCGATGAAACCCTAACCGAATGGAGAACGACCATGACGACACGCAACCGTAACCAAGATCGCAAGCGTCAGACCCGCGAAAGCCAGCCCCCGGCGCTGATCGCCTTCCACGTCGCAGAGCGCGGCGAGAAGACGTTCTGGACCCGCATCGGCGCGGCCTGGGATCATGACGACGCGAAGGGCCTCACGGTCCAGCTCGACCTGGTCCCGGCGAGCGGAGGCCGCATTGTTCTGCGTGAGCCCGCGGGCGACCAGGACACGGCCGACGAAGCGGCCTAACCGCCTCTCACCATCTAGCAGCACGGCGGCGCTTCCGGGCGCCGCCGTCTCGCTGTTGTGCTATTGCCTCAATCCGGCTGCTTGACCAGCTTGACGGTCGCTGCCGCGCCGTGAATGTCCGAGAGTTCGTTGCGGTTGCGCTCGATCATCGCGCCGGTTAGCACGGTGTTCGTGCGGCTTTCCGGGTACTTCTCGCCGACAAGATAGATTTTCGGCAGGCTGAATTCCTGCATCCTGCGCAGGACGATGACATAGCTCGACCCCATCTTCTGGCTCACGGCGCAGCCGAGAAAACGCGCAACGGCATCGCCGAACACGCTTGTTTCGCTCGCGGCCGGATTGCCGTCAGGGTTCCCCACTTCTTCATAGGCTGACAGATACGGCGCATCCGGCAAGGGATCGAGCTTCAGCACGCCGTAGGGGATTTCGAACGGCGGCAGGGTCGTGCCCGGCACCCATTCATCATCATTGGGTAGCGTCGAATTCCGGCCCCGGCCTTTCAGATAGACGTGGTAGGTTCCGGCGATTGTTTGGCGCAGCTTGTCGACATCGTGCTCGCGAATATCCCTGCCTTCGGTGCGCGAAAAATAGCGCGCGGTTTCCTCGGCAAGCCGCGCATAGGGCGCAAGAGCGATATTGAGAAAGCGGATCAGGAGTTCGACGACACTATCGGCCGTGCGGTGCGTGTCGTTCAGGAAGCGCCGCAGCCGCCGGTCATCGCATCCCAGCTCTTTGCCCAGCGTAGCCTCGATATGCTGCAAGAGCGCGAGCGCCGATTTGAAGCCCTCCTTGTGTCTGTAGGCCGCAAGCTGGCGGCGCACATCGGCGCGCTCGGCCTCGCTGAAAGCGGGCCGCACTGCGGGCTTTTCGTGACCGCCGGATGCCATCAGCCGCGTGACCAGGCTTTGACCGTGAGTTTCAAGGCGGTGCCTCCGATATTGGGAATGCGCATTACGAATACATGAGCAGCCGGCTGCTCCTTTCAAAGGAGCCCTGAGATGACGAAGAATACTTATACGGCTACGCAGATCAAACTGCTGCGTCACCGCCTGAAAGCATACAGGGAGCGCAATCCTGGTGAAGGCCGCGCGATGCTTTCATGGGAAGAGGTCAGCCTGGATATGGCCGACATCACCGGCATCGCGGTGCCACCCGAACGGCTGCGGCAGTTTGTCGAAGGGGCCTCGCGGAAAGCGGGCAAGGGACCGAGTATGCTGACAAAAGAGCGTCTGCAGGCGGTGAGGGACTTCCTGCTGGGTGAGGAAATCGGCTTGATCCACGCCGATGAATGGGAGGCGCAGCCGCGCGAGGGCTATATCTCCATTATGGTCCGCATCCCGCTGGCAGATATCCTGGAGCGCGGCGCGCAAGCGCTGCTGGACCGGATAGAACTCGATCCGATGGCGCTTGTGATCGAGGATGAGGAATTGGAAGAGAACCCATGAAAAGCGGGCCTGACCGATCCGGTCAGGCCCGCCGTATTGTTGGAGGACGTCTTGTGCTCTATGCCGTCACAGTCAAGGGGGCCGGCTGATCATGGTCCATACAGGCCAGTTTCTGATCGCTGCGGCCCAGCACGCTGGTCTTACAGTCCTTTACGGTGCAGACATATTTGACGCGCTTGCCGCTCGAAGAGCGGGGCGCTGTTTCGGCTTCACCGGCGGTCTCGGCGCCGGCCGGTGAGGGATCAGACTCCCGGATGGCCCAACTGAAATCTGTGCCGGCATTCTTACGGGCCAGCTCTTTTTCGAATTTCATGCCCGGTATCACCGACAACTCGACATGCTCGCCGGTTTCCTTTTCGGGATCACCGGCCCGCCGCGTCTGGACGCCATGCAGCCACATCGCTTTGGCGAACTGGGCATCGTGGTAATTACTCCGGCCCTGCTTGTTTTGGCCCAGCAACACCATAAGGCGCAGGAGTTCGAGGCACTTTTCCTCGAACGACGCCTTTTTGAACGCGACGGGGTTGAGTTTGAACTCAGCCCGGAGTGCGCCGGATTCATGATCCCAGCACTCCGGGATGTACCTTCCGAAAAACTTCATCGGTGTGCGGAAGGTGATCATCGGCAGTTCCAGCGCTCCCTCGAAAAACCGCTCATTGATCCATTTGAGCAGGCGCGCGACCTCGCCGTAATATTCTTCGGTCGGGTTGAGAGGTTTGCCTTCCATCACGGAATGTACACTCCGTTTTGGCCGCCTTCTCTTTTGGATGTTCATCTCAAACGGGAATGGCAGCGGGTTGTTATCGGAGTGACATTTGGCGACGTTATCGATTTGTTTTCCTCGCTGAAATCTCGTGCTATTGATGAATAAGCGGAATGTTCATTACAGCAATTTTTGGCGATAATGATGCCGTGCAACATGGCATAAAATAGAAAACACCCTACAACCCATGGTAATATGGAAATAGGGGAAGAAAGTCGAAGTGGCTTTGTACAAGGTGTGTGCGGGTAGTACCGCACCCACCTTGCGGGGGGATTTCACATCCCCCGCGGACCCCCCAGTGACATCGCTAAGCTCTCGCATCCTTTGGGGATGCGCTCGCCAAGCGATTGTGTCAGCCCGCCCGCCCATCGAGGACCGGCAGACTGATAGGGGAGACTGCGCTCTCCCCTAAACCAACAGCCCGCTAGGCTGTTGGAACCCCATCGCACAACGGGCCGCCGTTGCATCGCGGCCAAAGGGAGCACGTCGTGGCTGCCCTTTGGAAACCCATTGACCAGGTGTCCGCCACCTGGACCGCGACAGGAGCCTTCACCGCCCCTGTACCCTGGACCAAAGGGAGATTTCAGCTCTCCCTCTGGACACCCATCGCCTGAAGGGCTTTCGCGCCCCTCAGAACCACGACCCGGACCTCCGCGCTCCGAGACCAGCGTGACGGCGGCGGCATGAGGAATCCGCGCGGCCATGGTAGGACCACACACAGCACATGAAGGAGCATGACGGACCAGACAGTAAAACGCGCAGCCCCGATCTCATATCGCCCGCCCAAGGACCGGGAGGACGAGTTCAGAGCGCGCGTGGCCGCATCCGGCCTGTCCGTCAACGCCTTCCTGACTGAAAGTGTGTTTGGCAGAACCCGCCACCGTCCGGGCGAGTTGAAAGCGCTCGCCCGTTTGCTCGGCCGCGCCGCCCATATCCGCGATAACCTGCACGAGATTTCGATGAGCGCGGGCGGCGATGACGCCCTTGTCATAGAAGCGGCTATGGACGAGCTGGCTGAAATCCGCGCCGCGCTGCTTGACCTCATGGGGCGGAAGTCATGATTCCATTCGCCTCAGAACGCGGCAACGGGGCCGACCTGGCCGCCCACCTGCAGAATGCCGGCGACAATGAGTTTATCGAGCTTGCCGATATGCGCGGCGCCGTCGCGCAGGACCTGCACGGCGCGTTCGCCGAGTGGGAGGCGCAGGCGCGCGCCCTGACGCGTTGCCGCAATTATCTGTGCAGCCTGTCGATCAATCCCGACGATCTGCAGGGCGGCATCACCCGCGATCAGTATCTCGATTACATCGCCCGCGTCGAAGACAAACTCGGTCTTTCGGACCAGCCGCGCGCCGTCGTCTTCCATATCAAAGACGGCCGGGAGCACTGCCATGTCGTCTGGTCACGGATCGACGCCGAAGCCGGCAAGGCGGTCAATCTGCCGTTCTACAAGGATAAGCTCATGACGGTGAGCCGGGAATTCGCCCGCGATCACGGCATTGAGCTGCCCGAGGGCTATTACGCCCATGAGGACCGGCAGTGGAAACGCAACCGCCAGCTCTCGCGCTATGATTCGATCAAGCAGAAAGAAACCGGGATCACGCATGAGCAGCGTATGGCCGCGGTCACCGAAGCCTGGCAGGCCAGCGATACCGGCGCGGCTTTTGTCCATGCGCTGGAAGAGCGCGGCTACATGCTCGCGCGCGGGCGCAACGCGACGCGGCCGGTGCTGGTCGATATCTACGGGCATACATATGGACTCACCCGGCTGATCGACGACCCGGCGGTCAAGACCAAGCAGGTCCGCGAACGGCTCGGTGCGGACCACGCGCCCGACAAGCTGCCATCGGTCGAGCAGGCGCAGGCCGTCGCGAAAGACCGCCGCCGGGCCATCGCCGATTTCGAAAAGGCCAGGGCCGAGTCCGAGCAGGTGGCGCAGCTCATCCGCACCCAGAAGGAGCGCCGGGCGGATCTTGTCGGCAAGATCGCCATGTTCGAAACCGCGCAGTCAGCCAAACGGCAGATGCTTGAAGCCGACCAGCTTGCCGCGCGGCGGCTGCGTGCTGACCTTGTTGCCGAACTGCGCGAACGCCGCGCGCAGCGATCGCAGAACCGGCCGACAGGTCTGGCCGCATTCCTTGGCAAAGTGACGGGCATCAGTCTTGCCATCAAAAAGCTGCACGAGCGCCGGGACCGGCAGCGCGTCAAGTCCTATCGGGCGGAGCGGGACGCACTCATCCGCTCGCAGGCCTATGAACTGGCCGGCTTCGAAAAGCGGCAGGAGCTGCAGGCCGCCGAACTGCGTCGGCAACAGCGCGCCCTGGGCCAGATCGAGAAGAAGGAACTGGCCTCACTGCAGCAGGCGCTGCGCCGCGAACACCGGCAGGCGCATCAGAAACAGCATGTTCATTCACCGACCTTTGCGCTGGCCTTCGGCCCGCCGGGCCGTCCCGCCGCCATCGACAAGGCCGCGAAGCGCCACACCTCCAAGAACAAGCGCGCGCTTGAAGAGCAGGAGCGGCAGGAGGCCAGGCGGCCGACGAAAAGAAAGCGCATAAACCTGATCGAGGAATTCACGCGCGCCGCCGACAGCGACGATGACGATGACGGAAGCGGTGGCCGCGGCGACTCCGGCGGCCCCAAGCCGCCAACCGGGCCGCGTGGTCCCGACAAGCCCAAGGGGCCGAAAGGGCAAAAAGGGCGCGACGGACCCGATCGCCCGAGCCGCCGCCCGCGCCGGAGGCGCAAGGGCCGCGACTTTGACCGCGGGATGTAGTCAGACTATCCCGGTTCAGCCAATGTCCCTTTTGGTCTACACAAATGTGTATCCATTGGTTACACTGCGGCGATGGAAAAGGATGTCGGCCTGCGCATCAGGGTGCAGCGTGAGCTGCGCGAGCAATTCGTGGCCGCTTGCCGCGCCGAAGACAAACCGGCCGCGCAGGTGATCCGCGAATTCATGCGCGAGTATGTATCGAAACATACTCGCGCGCCGGATACGCAGAAGGGTCAGCCGTCCGGAGATCGGAATAACGACATCTCCTAGAGTAGAGAAGGGGCAATATGGCGCGCGAAGTGCTGGAAACAAAATCGGGTGGCAAAGTAAAAAGCAACGGTAACGGCGCCAGCCTCGGTTTCGAAGCGCAGCTTTGGTCCACTGCAGACAAGCTCCGCGGTAACATGGAGCCGTCGGATTACAAGCATGTGGCGCTTGGACTGATCTTCCTGAAATACATTTCGGATGCCTTCGAGGCGAAGCGCGCCAAGCTTCTTGCCGAAGAGCTGGCGGACGCAGAAGACCCCGAAGAATACCTTGCCGAAAATGTCTTCTGGGTGCCGAAGGAAGCCCGTTGGTCGCATCTGCAGGCGAACGCCAAACAACCGAGTATTGGGAAGATCATCGATGATGCCATGCTGGCGATCGAGGCAAAGAACGAAAGCCTGAAGGGCGTCTTGCCGAAAGACTATGCGCGGCCCACACTGAACAAAGTGATGCTCGGTGAGTTGATTGATCTGATCAGCGGCATCGGTATGGCTGAAGAAGCGGATCGCTCCCGCGACATTCTCGGGCGGGTCTATGAGTATTTCCTGGGCGGTTTTGCTGGGGCGGAAGGCAAGCGTGGCGGCGAGTTTTATACCCCACGCTCAGTTGTTCGGCTGCTCGTCGAAATGCTTGAGCCCTATAAGGGGCGCATCTATGACCCTTGCTGCGGTTCCGGCGGCATGTTCGTTCAATCGGAGAAATTTGTCGAAGAGCATGGCGGGCGTATTGGCGATATCGCCGTCTACGGTCAGGAGAGCAACTACACCACCTGGCGTCTCGCCAAGATGAACCTCGCGGTGCGTGGGATTGACGCCGATATCCGGTGGAACAACGAGGGGAGTTTCCACAAGGACGAGCTGCAGGACCTCAAGGCCGACTACATTCTCGCCAATCCACCCTTCAACATCTCGGACTGGGGCGGGGACCGTCTGCGCGAGGACGCGCGCTGGAAATTCGGCGTGCCCCCGGTTGGCAATGCCAACTATGCGTGGCTGCAGCACATTCACCATCACCTTGCGCCGAATGGTTCAGCAGGTGTGGTGCTCGCCAACGGTTCCATGTCATCCGGGCAATCAGGCGAGGGCGATATCCGCCGCGCGATGGTCGAAGCGGATATTGTCGACTGCATGATCGCCCTGCCGGGCCAGTTCTTTTACTCGACCCAGATTCCCGCCTGCCTGTGGTTTTTGTCCCGGAACAAGAACCCCGGGACCGGGTGGCGTGATCGGCGCGGTGAGGTCTTGTTCATCGATGCCCGCAAGCTTGGGCATCTGGTCGACCGGACACGCAGGGAGTTTTCGGACGAGGACATAGCGAGGATAGCCGGAACCTACCACGCGTGGCGAGGAGAGCCTGACACGGCCACCTACGAGGACGAGCCCGGTTTCTGCAGGGCTGCGCCGTTGGAGGATATCCGGGAGAACAATCACGTTCTGACGCCCGGGCGCTATGTCGGCGCAGCGGCTGTGGAGGCCGATGATGTGCCGTTTGAGGAACGGTTTGCGGCGCTAAAGGAGACCCTGGCCGAGCAGTTTGCCGAAGCCGAGGAACTGAGCGCTCTCATCCAGACGAAGCTGGAGGAGGTTGGCGCGCATGAGTGAGTGGCGCGAAGTCAAGATGGAGGAATTGGCAAGCGAAGAGCCGGGGTCAATTGCGATTGGCCCATTTGGTTCGAGAATGAAATCTGATGTATACACTGAGTCAGGCGTCCCTGTTATTCGAGGAACTAATATTGCGTCTAGCCGAGCATGGAAGAACGATTGGGTGTTTGTATCTGACGATTTTGCGGATGGACTGCCGAACTGCAACGCCCGTGAAGGCGACCTCGTCTTTCCTCATCGCGGTTCTATTGGTGAAATTGCTATTATTCCAGGCGATAAGCCGAGATACATGATCTCTACTAGCTTAATGAAGTTTCGCCCTAACCCTGAGAAGGTATCATCACTTTTTCTTTTCTACTACTTCAGGTCTGCCACTGGTCGGGCTGAAATTATGCGTTATTCATCTCAGGTGGGTACGCCGGGGATAGGTCAACCGCTCTCTAGTCTGCGTCAGTTTCGCGTTCCCGTCCCCCCAAGGTTGGAGCAAGAACGTATTGCGGGCATGCTCTCCGCTCTGGATGACAAAATCGAATTGAACCGGCGAATGAACGAGACGCTGGACGCGATGGCGCGGACCATCTTTGACGACTGGTTCGTTGATTTTGGTCCCACTCGCGCGAATGCGGGAGGTCGTGAACCTTATCTGGACTCTGAAATTTGGAAGCTGTTTCCCGACGCGCTCGACGATGAGGATAGGCCGGTTGGATGGACGACCTACGCATTGTGTGATTTAGCGCATCATCACCGCGCTACGGTTTCGCCTAGTGCCGAACCCGATAGCATTTTTGAGCACTACAGTCTTCCGGCTTACGATGCTGGAAGCGAGCCGAAGCTCGATGCCGGCGAAACCATTAAGAGCAACAAGACCGTCGTTCCAGAAGGCGCAGTTCTTCTGTCCAAGCTGAACCCGGAGATCGAAAGAGTCTGGTTGCCGAACGCCAAAGGCAAGTTGCCTCAGGTCGCTTCTACGGAGTTCCTGGCTTATACACCTGTAGCGCCCGTTACCCGATCCACCCTGTTTTGCCTCTTCAAGAGCCCTGCGTTCAGGACGGAAATGGCCGCAATGGTGACTGGTACGTCCAAGAGTCACCAGCGGGTATCGCCGAAGGCCCTTCTTAGCCGCGAGGTTCTTAACGCTGATCCCCGGCTATTTGCCGTGTTTGACAACGTGACCCGTTCGTTCGTCGATCGCATTCTCGCGAACCGTCTTGAAGCCGGTGCACTCGCCCAGACTCGCGATCTTCTCCTTCCCAGGCTGATGTCCGGGGAAATCCGCCTTCGTGAGGCCGAGAAGGCCGTGGAGGCGGTTGCATGACGGTGGCTGCGGGGGAACAGGTTTACAACAAGGGCGCCGCGCCGTGTTCGGGGGTCGGTCTTTCATGGACCGATGAAGAGCTGGATGCTGCCATTGAGGGACCGGTGGCGGCTGCGCTGTTCGACGATGACGGCAAAGCCGATATCGAGGAAATTCTGACCGGGCTGGCGGAGACAGAGTTCGCCCAGGATAACCTCCGGCGCGTACTGGCCGATCCGGAGGACGTTGAAGACTGGCGTGTCGGCGAAGCCATTGCCGAGACCTACCTGTCCGATCACCGCGAGTGTCATTTCCCATGGCCGGATGGCCGCGATGAGCGCAAACGCGGCTCAAGCCTGCCCGGCGCCGACCTCGTCGGCCTTCACGCGGATGAAGAAGGCGATTGCCTTGCCTTCGGCGAGGTCAAAACCTCATCCGAATCCAAACACCCCCCCGGCGCCATGCATGGCCGGACCGGCCTTAAGCAGCAACTGGAGGATTTGCGCGACCGCGAGACGATCCGCGACGATCTGTTCAAGTATCTCGGATACCGCGCCAGGGGCGCGGCCTGGGCCGGGCGGTTCAGGGCCGCAGGCCGGCGCTATCTGAACAATAAATCGGACGTGCGGCTTTTCGGCTTTTTAGTGCGCGATGTCGAGCCGCATGAGGACGATGTGCGCGCCCGTGTCGACAAGCTCTCCCTCGACTGTCCAGAGGGGACCCGAATTGAGCTTCTGGCTTTATATCTTCCGGCTGGCCGCATTGCAGGTATCGGCGCGGCTGCTGTCGCTGCGAGAACGGAGGCTGCACAATGAGCCTTTCCGTGAACGCACTGCAGGCACTCAACGAGCACTGGGCCGTCGATGCGATTGGCGCCGAAGAGCTTGATCGGGCTGAGAGACTCGTCAACGAGAACCTGGCGCGCCGGGCGGTCGGAAAGCAGATCAATTTCTCCTTTGCTGCCGAAGAAGGCGACGATGCGTTTCTTGAGCGCGTGGCGCTTGCCTACGAGATGGCCGCGGTTGAAGGCCTCGACGAACTGAGCCGTCCGACCGGCGAAGACACCCGCCTGCGCGATCAGGCGACCGCTGCCTCCTATCGTGCTTTCGACATTCGTCGCCTGCAGTCCGTGCCTGCGGATACGCATGACCGCCTGTTTTTTATCCTGCAGCTCTCCGCCGTTGCCTATTGTGGAGACCGGTGGTCGGACCTGCGCCGGTGGTACAAGAGCAACGAAGCGGCGCTGAGAGCACCGAGCGTAGCAGATACATCCTGGGACCGCCGGCTGCTCTATCGCCTGTTCCATTGCTGGGTCAGGTTGTTCCGCAAGAGCGGCTGGGACGATCTGGACAGGATCAGGGAAATCATTGCCGGGCTGCGTGACGATCAAAGAAGCCTGGAGGAAAGGCGCCTTCAGAACGGGTCTCACGCCGAAGACCGGGCCATGGCTCTGCGGCTGGCCGCACTCTATCACTGGGCCCGGGGAACCGAACTCGTCGCCCACTATATGCTGCAGGGTCAGCCTGCGAACCCGTTCGGCCTGATCGACAAGCACTTCGATGCCGGCATCAAGGCGGCGACCGCATCCGGAGACGCGCAGCACGAAATCATTCTGCGCTGGCTGCATGCGGCGGCACGGATCATGGTCACAAATTCCCTGTGGTGGGCCACACGTACGGTGAATTCACGCACATCTGACTTTGTACACTCGCTGACGCATCGCGAGCATCAGGCCATGTTTGAGCTATTGCCGCCACAACGGGCGGCGCTGCTCGAACAGGGGCTTCTGGATCAGGCCAAGACTGCGATCGTCGTGGACATGCCGACGTCGGGCGGTAAGACCCTTCTTGCGCAGTTCCGCATTCTGCAGGCGCTCAATCAGTTCAGCGCCGATGGCGGATGGGTTGCCTATGTCGCGCCGACCAGAGCGCTGTCCGCGCAGATTACGCGCCGCCTGAGGCAGGACTTCGAACCGATCGGCGTGAGGGTCGAGCAGCTAACTGCGGCCGTTGAGGTCGATGCGTTCGAGGAAGAGCTTCTTTCTGATGAGGACCAGCCGTTCCATGTTCTGGTCGCGACGCCTGAGAAGCTATCACTCCTTATCCGCAACAAGATGGTCGACCGGCCGTTGGCGCTCGTCGTCATGGACGAAGCCCACAACCTTGAAACCGAAGGCCGGGGCCTGCGTATCGAGCTGCTTCTTGCCACAGTGAAGAGGGATTGCCCCCAGGCGAACTTCCTTCTTCTAATGCCGTTTGTTGAGGGATCGGACTCTGTCGCGCGCTGGCTTGCCCAGGATATTAATGCCGGGCAGGCGATCAGTCTCGGGACGACGCCCTGGAAACCTAACGAGCGGATTATCGGGCTTTATAGCGCCGCCGCCGATGATAGTGAGCGGGCCGGATGGCGTCTCCAGTTCGAGACGCTGACAGCCACAGAAAAGGCAATGCCGCTGCACGGCGTTCATCGCGTTGGCGGCGTAAAGCCGATCGACGTTCCCAAGAGCCAGGTCCTGACCAAAGGCCAGCAGAAAGGTTTCGGCCTGCAGACGGCGGCAATCGCCACCGTAATGTCGGCGCGCGGCACCAGCCTTGCGATAGCGAACAGCATCCCGACCGTATGGAATATGGCCGGCAAGGCGGCCCAGAGCCTGGCGGATTTTGACGGCGTTCCGGACGATATCAGGCTCGTGCAGGATTTCCTGCGTACCGAGATCAGCCCCGAATTTCCGCTTATCGGTATGCTGGAAAAAGGGGTCGGCGTTCATCATGCCGGTCTGTCCGAAGATGTCCGCGCCCTGATGGAATGGCTCGCTGAAACCGGCAACCTGCGCGTTTTGTGCGCCACCACGACGATCGCCCAGGGTATCAACTTCCCTGTTTCCTCGGTCTTTCTGCAGACGCACAAATATCCGTACGGCCAGGAAATGGAGCCGCGCGAATTCTGGAACCTTGCCGGGCGGGCAGGCCGGATCAATCACGACAGCGTCGGTGTAGTCGGTCTCGCGGAAGGGTCGGACCGGGCGGCGCTCATGGACTTCGTGAGCCGGAACACCGGGGCTCTGGTCTCGCGTCTCGTGTCCCTTCTCGATGACCTAGCCGCTCAGGGGCAACTGGCCAACCTTTCCGAAGTTCTGTGGCAGGAGCAGTGGGAGGATTTTCGCTGCTACATTGCTCATCTCTGGGCGGAGAAAAAGAACCTGGACGCCGTGCTCGCTGACTCCGAGCAATTGCTGCGCCAGACCTATGGCTATACTTCGCTTCGCAACGATCCCGCCCAGCGCGCAAAAGCCGATGCACTGCTGGATGCAACACAGGACTACGCAAGGCGGCTTGCTGATATGCCGGAGGGCGTCGCCGATCTGGCCGACTCCACAGGTTTCTCGCCTGAGGGAGTGACACGCGCCATGGCGGGACTCGGGAACCTCGAAACCCGCCTTACGGCTACAGACTGGGCGCCGGAAAGCCTGTTCGGCGATGGCGGCAAGATAGCCGATCTTTACGGCGTCATGCTCAATGTGCCGCAGTTGCGCGAGAACCTGGAGGAGATCGGCGGAGACGGTTTCGACAGGACCCGCATATCCAACATCACGCGCGACTGGGTCAACGGGAAGGGCATTGACGCCATCGCGAAAGAGTATTTCAGCCGTGACAACGATGATGAGAATGGCACCGCCGCAATCACGGATGCCTGCCGGGCGATTTATCGCGCCATCGTCAATAATGGCACATGGGGCGTATCGGCGCTGAGTCGTGTTTCCGGCCTTGATTTTGATGCGCTTCCGGAAGCCGAGCGGCGCCGGATCAATGCGCTGCCTGCAATGATCTATCACGGCGTTCGCTCGGAAGATGCCGTTCTCATGCGGATGAACGCCGCGCCGCGCAGCGCGGCCGAAAATCTCGGCACTCTCTATCGGGAACTGTCGGGCGATGAAGACAGCCGCTTTTCTGTCGGCCAGGCCCGCCGGTTCCTCAAGGACCTTAGCGACCGCGACTGGCAACGCGTGCGCCCGGGCGACGCAGCGCTCACGGGCAAGGGCTACAAGCGTGTCTGGGAAGTGCTGTCAGGGGAGGCCGGCTGATGGCGCGCTTTGCCGAAAGCCAGGTCGAGGAGGCCGCGCTCGAATGGTTGTCCGGGCTCGGCTACGATGTGGTTCTCGGTCCGGAGATTTCTCCCGACGGTCCGTCGCCCGAACGCGCCAGCTATGATGAGGTGCTCCTGCCGGCACGGCTGCGCGCCGCGCTAGAGCGGATCAATCCGCATCTGCCGTTGGAGACGCTGGACGAGGTCGTTAGGAAAGTCCGGCAGTCCGAAACGCCCTCATTGGTGGAAGAGAACCGCCGGCTCCACCGGTTCCTTGTCGACGGCGTTCCCGTCGAAGTGGCCCGGGAGGATGGCAGTATTGGTGGCGATACGGCCCACCTGCTGGATTTCCGGAACCCGGAGAATAATGACTGGCTGGCCGTCAATCAGTACACGGTCATCGAAAACCGCAGCAATCGCCGGCCCGATATCGTTCTGTTCGTCAACGGCCTGCCGCTGGCCGTGATCGAGTTGAAGAGCCCTGGCGATGAAAACGCGACCCTGGAAGGGGCGTTTAACCAGCTTCAAACCTACAAGGATCAGATCCCCTCACTGTTCCGCACCAACGCGGTCCTTCTCACGTCAGACGGGCTTCAGGCCCGTATTGGTTCGCTCACGGCCGACCGCGAGCGGTTTATGCCCTGGCGCACAGTTGACGGGCGCGAGATTGCGCCCAAGGGCGCGCCGGAGCTCGGGACAGTCATCGAAGGCGTGTTCGAGAAGAGCCGTTTTCTGAGCCTGATCCGCGACTTCACCGTGTTTGCCGATACCGGTGCGGGGCTCGCAAAAATCGTCGCCGGTTATCATCAGTTCCACGCCGTCGGTCACGCCGTGGAGAGCACACTCACTGCATCGCGCCCCGATGGCGATCGCCGCATCGGCGTGATCTGGCATACACAGGGTTCGGGCAAGAGTCTTCTGATGGCCTTTTATGCCGGGCAGATCATTGCTCATCCCGCGATGGAGAACCCGACTGTCGTTGTGATCACGGACCGCAACGATCTGGACGATCAGCTATTTGGAACGTTCGCGCTTTGCCGGGACCTGCTGCGCCAGAACCCGAAGCAGGCTGACAACCGCGAAGACTTGCAAAAAGCCCTTTCACGGCCGTCTGGCGGCGTCATCTTCACAACTATCCAGAAATTTGCGCCCGAGCGGGGTGAGACGGACTACCCGGCGCTGACCGACAGGAGCAACGTCGTCGTTATCGCCGACGAGGCACATCGCAGCCAGTACGGGTTCAGGGCCAAGGTGGCCCGCAAGACCGGTGAAATCTCCTACGGCTTTGCAAAATACCTGCGGGACGCGCTGCCCAATGCCTCATTCATCGGCTTTACCGGAACGCCGATCGAAAAAGAGGATGTGAACACGCCGGCCGTCTTTGGCGAGTATATCGATGTCTACGATATCAACCGCGGCGTCGAGGATGGCGCAACGGTGCCCATTTACTATGAGAGCCGGCTTGCCCGCGTCGAACTATCAGAAGACATCGCTCCTCTGATTGATGACGAAGTGGCTGAACTCACCGAAGACGAAGCCCTTGCCGAACAGGAAAAGCTCAAACGCAAATGGGCCGGCATCGAGGCTGTTGTCGGCGCAGAAGAACGCCTTGCTTTGGTTGCCCGTGACCTTGTGCAGCATTTTGAGGATCGCGTTGCCGGCATGGACGGCAAGGCCATGATTGTCTGCATGAGCCGCCGGATTTGCGTGGCTCTGTACGATCAGATTGTAGCGCTGCGGCCGGAATGGCACAGCGACGACGACGAAGGCGGCGCGATCAAAATCGTTATGACTGGCTCGGCTTCCGACCCACAGGCGTGGCAGCCGCATATCGGCGGCAAAGCACGCCGGGAGCTTCTGGCCAAACGCGCCAAGGACCCGGACGATCCGCTCAGATTGGTGATTGTCCGGGACATGTGGCTGACCGGTTTCGACGCCCCGAGCATGCACACGATGTATGTCGACAAGCCGATGCGCGGGCATGGTCTTATGCAAGCGATCGCGCGTGTGAACCGGGTGTTTCGGGACAAGCCGGCAGGTCTGATCGTCGACTATATCGGCATCGCGCAGAACCTGAAATCTGCGCTCGGTCAATACTCCCGCGAAGACCGCAAACATGCCGGCATTGACGAGTCCGAGGCCGTCGCCGTCATGCTGGAGAAGTACGAAATCGTCCGGGATATGTTCCACGGCTTCGATTACGCGCCCGGCCTTTCGGGATCGGCACAGGAGCGTCTTGCCGCGCTCGCGGGCGCCATCGAATGGATTCTTGACCTGCAGCAGCGCGAGGCGGCCGGCGAAACGACAGAAGAAGGTAAGAAGCGTGCGCACCGGCGGTTCGGCGACGCCGTCCTGGCGCTGTCGAAGGCCTACGCTCTCGCGGCTGCCAGTGATGAGGCTCGCGAAATCCGGGATGAAGTCGGATTCTTCCAGACCATCCGCGCCGCGCTTGCCAAGAGCACTGCCGGCAACGGCAAGACCTCGGCGGAACGAGACTTCGCCGTGCAGCAGATTGTGAGCCGGGCCGTCATCTCCACGGAGATCGTGGACATCCTCGAAGCCGCCGGGTTGGAGACGCCGGACATATCGATCCTCTCCGACGAGTTCCTGGCCGAAGTGCAGGGCATGGAAAAAAAGAACCTGGCGCTTGAAGCATTGCGCAAATTGATCAACGGTGAAATTCGCTCGCAGAGCCGCGTCAATGTTGTGCAGACCAAGGCCTTCTCGGAACGGCTTGAGGAAGCAATCGCCCGTTACCACTCGAACGCGGTGACCACGGCGGAAGTCATTCAGGAACTGATCAAGCTCGCCAAGGATATTCGGGCGGCGCATCAGCGTGGCGAGGAAGAAGGCCTCACACAGGAAGAAGTATCGTTCTACGATGCCCTCGCACAGAATGAGAGCGCGGTCGAGGTCATGGGCGATGAACGTCTGCGCGTCATTGCGCACGAGCTTCTGGGCAGCCTCAAATCCAATGCATCCGTGGACTGGCAACACCGCGAAGCGGCCCGCGCAAGGATGCGGGTGTTGGTGAAGCGCATTCTGCGGAAGTACGGATATCCGCCGGACCTCCAGGATGCCGCCGTGCAAACCGTGCTGCAGCAGGCCGAGCTGTTATCGGCAAGGTGGGCGGCGTGACGAGACGGGACCGGACAGCCGAAGCGCTTTTATACACAGAGCGCGGCAAAGACTGGCTGGCTCAGTTCGGTGCGACGGATCAGGAAGCGGCACGCAAGCTTGTTGCGAGCATGACGCTCGTCTCCCATTCCGAGTTCGAGAGGGTTACGCAGCAGGCCCTCGAAGACGCGTCTGCAGAGAACGAACACCCGATCGGGTTTTTTGCCGTACGCGAAGCGGACCCGGCACGATCATACTTCGATCAGTTCGCGGACCCGGACAGCGGCAAAATCAATGCGCTGGTTTCGGGTGCGGATCACGGCAGCGAGGCCCGGGTGGCCGCGGCCATCCGAAACTATTGCAAGACCGCGCCGGACCGCCTTCTCAATCATCCTGGCCTGGATGAAATGAGAAAAAGGAGATGCCGGACCGTGGTGCTGGTCGATGATTTTATCGGTTCGGGAAAGAGAACATCCGAGTTCATAGACGCGCTCTGGACAGACCCGACATTCGTTTCTTGGCTGTCGCTGCATTACGTCAGGATCGTTGTAGTGGCTTATTCCGGCACCGAAAAAGGGATCAAACGCGTCGAGCGCCACAAGGCAAAACCTGCGCTTGTAATTGAGCGGGATTGTCCGAACATCAAGGTCATGCCCTGGGGGCAATCACTGCGGGACGCCGTTATCGATGTCTGCAAGCGGTATGCGCGGCGTACCAGCAAGAATCGGTTCTGGGACGGCTTTGGTCATGAACTGACTACTCTGATATTCGAACACGGCTGTCCCAACAACGCGCCGGCTATTCTCTGGGCGCCGAAAACCGTGAAGAAGCCCTGGGCGCCGCTATTTCCCAACCGCGTAATCATGGCAGGTGAGAAGTCTGTCTTCCCACCGGAAATTGTTCGTGGCGATGCGCTTGTCACCCTGCTTGACGCCGGCCAGAAAAAACTGGCGTCGAGCGGTCAGCTCACCCGGCGCGGCGAGAACGGCGAGCTGATCCTACTCGTGCTCGCGTTGATCGCCAAAGGGCAGAGACGGCAAAGCGCTTTGAGTTTTGCTACGGGTTTAAACCGGCAGACCTGCGCTGAGATCATGCAGCGATGCGTCAAATGGCACTTGCTGACGCCGTCCTTTCGCCTGACGGACAGGGGACGTGCAGAGCTGGCCGCCGCGAGGGAACAAGGGAAAGTTTATGCCGGCGTCCTCGACAGGGGCGACGCAAACTACTTTCCCCAACAGTTGAGGAGGGCCGCACGTGGCTAGTGTCAGCAGGCAACTTTGTTGCCGCAGACGCCACTATGGCGGCTGTCGGGGCGTGGAGTACCATGGCCCTGTGGAAAAGCCTACGCGAGACTGGAGATTGCGCACGCTGCCTCCTTCCGTCGTGGGCCTCGGGTCGCCAGCGCGCGCAGTCGCCGTGCCGGCGCCATCGGAGTAGTCCACGTGTGGTCCCCTCATCAATATAGAGCCGCCGCGAAGGAGAAGGGGCTCAGCGATGCGACCATAGAAGCCGCTATCGATCAGATAGAAACGGTTGAGCAGGGCACGCCGGAGCTGCCGGCGATCCTGTCACTCAATCACCTCGCCACACGGGCGCGAGTCCCCTACCAGTATCTACGCAGCGTTGTTTCCCGGTCCGAGCCAAGTACCTACCGGAAGTTCTCTATCAACAAGCGTTCCGGCGGCCGTCGCTTCATCCACGTCCCCGAGCCGCCGCTCGCACACGTCCAGAAGTGGATCAACAGGTTCATTCTCCGGCAGGTGCCCGTGCACAAAGCAAGCTTCGCCTTTGCTCCGGGATCATCGATATCAGGATGCGCCGCTCGGCATTGCGGCGCGCACTGGCTCATCAAGATGGATATCACCGGCTTTTTTGAGTCTGTTTCTGAAATCCAAGCTTACCGCTGTTTCGAAGAGTTGGGTTACCAACCCCTTGTCGCATTTGAACTCGCACGGATTGTGACCGTAGGCCCCCTGGATCAGAGCCCGCGCCATCGCGATCCGGTATGGAAGGTCAGGGAACCCAACGCGGCGATACCTTCATATTCTTCGGGCGCTTTGGGTTACCTGCCACAAGGCGCGCCGACGAGCCCGATGCTTTCCAATATCGTCATGAAGCCGGTCGATGAGGAAATTGCGGCGGCAGCCCGTAAGGCCGGTCTGATTTATACGCGCTATAGCGACGATCTTACTTTCTCAACCCCGGCCAAAGAGTTTGGCCGGTCGGCCGCGACCGATTTTGTGCATACCGTCGGTCAAATCCTGGCTGCGGCGGGCTTTCGTCCTCAGCACAGAAAGACCAAGATTATCCCGCCAGGGAGCCGGAAAATCGTGTTGGGTCTGAATGTTGAAGGGACCGCGCCAAAGCTGCGCAAAGAGTTCAAGGATAACCTGCGTCTCCACCTTCATTACCTGGATAAATTCGGTCCCGCCGAACATGCGAAAGCGCGTCAATTTGAGACCATCTGGGGGATGAAAGCGCACATTCGCGGGCTGATCGATTTCGCCAATATGGTCGAGCCCGTCTACGCGAAGGGCATGCTGGACCAGTACGAACAGATCGAGTGGCCGTTCTAGGCACTCCCAGGACATCTATCTTGGTAAACCATGCGCACGTTCAAACAGCGAGACTGCGGACGCGTTTGGTGAGCGCGTCTTTGACCGTGTCGTGGATGGCTGCCGGGAAATCTTTGGGCAGCTCGGTTTCGATTTTCTCGATCGCCTTCGTTGCCGCTTCGGCCATTTCGGCGAGTGCGTCCCGGATCAGGGTTTTCGGCAGGCCGGCTTTTTCGGCGGTTTGCAGGAAATGCCGTCCGTGGATTTGATCGATCCGGTAGTGGTTTTTCGCGCCGACGGCCATGGCCAGCTTCATCTGTTTGCGCTCGATCTGCCGGGCGATCAGGCTCGGCTGGGCGGTCAGGCTCGGCTGGGCGGTCAGGATGTCGTAGAGCGGAGTCAGCCGGTAGCTGCCGCCGGGGCCGAGAAACACGCTGAAATTCTTGGCATGACCGTCGGTCGCGCCGATCAGCCAGAACAGGATTTGCGCCTTCATAATGATCGCCTGGTCGCCGGCCGGATCGTCACTGCCCTTCATCAGATCGAGGATGGCGGTCAGGCCGGGGCCGCCTTCGTTCTGGTATTTGCGCGTCGGCGGCACCGAAAGGGCCTGGCAGCAATCCTCCTGCGGCAGGCGCAGCAGGCGGCCGTCCTTCGTCCAGCGGCGGTCGAAGCGTTCGATCACCAGCGCCTTCGTCTCGCCGAAGGTGTGGATGGCCGCCTGATTGACCGGCAGGCCGCAGGCCGCGGCGAGCTTCAGGCTGTAATACTCGTTCTCGACACTGTCCGAGAGGTCGATGCCGTTCGGCAGCCTTCCGATCTGCGTCTTGAAAATATGCGTGGTCGGCGTCGTGCCGTGCGGCTTGATCCAGTGCCCCTCGTGAAAGAGCAGGGCGGTTTTTTCCTGGGCGCCCGCCACTGAAATCCGGAACGGGTCGTCCCGGGAAAGACCGAGCGGTGCCTGGGCGAGGCCTTTCAGCATCTGTTCGATGGCTTCCTCATCGACGGCGGCGCCGCTTATCTTGCCGGTATCATCGGCGGCTTCATCGGCGGCGGTAAATTGCAGGGCGCCGACGCAGTCATGGCCGATCGCGGCGAGCATGCTGTAGGCGTCGGTGCCGGCGGCGCCGACTTTTTCAGCGACGCGGCGGCGCAGCGCCTCGGCATCAGGGAGCAGGTTGTCGAACACGGCGATCACCGGTTCGCCGCGGTAGGCGTCCTCGCGCAGGGGCAGGGACAGCGAGACCGGTAAAGCGTGCTCCCAGTCGAGCCAGCTTCGATCGTAGCGGAAGGCGACCGCGCCGCCGGGGTCCTTGGTCAGAGTGCCGACAAGGCGGTTGTTCAGCAGCACGCGCAGCGGTTCATGTTGACGGCGGCGCGGCATCAGAAAATATCCTCGATATCGGCGGCGCTGCCCTTGCCGCGCGGGCCGACCCTGAATTCGAGGTCGAGGGCGGCGAGTACGGCCAGCACCGTATCGATGCGGGTCGCCGGATTGCCTGTCTCGATCAGCGAGATCGTCTCCTGGCGCAGGCCGGCCTTCTCGCCGAGCTGCTTCTGGCTCAGGCCGCGCTGCTTGCGGATGCGGCGGATCACGGTGCCGAGCTGTTTCGGTGTACGGGCAAGATCGTTCATTTGTTCTCTCCTGCCTTCATTATGCGCCATATCCGATAATTTTTCAATATCGGAGTTGACGCATATTTACATTTTATGCCGATTGGCGCATAGATCGGTTTTATCCGGATTGGCGCATAGGACTTGGCCGTGTGGCCTTGCGGAAAAACGACTCGCGAAGGGCGCCGCCTTCCTGTATTTGATACATAGATCATACGTATGGGAGAGCTCTGCATGAGCTATGTGAAACCGGAAGATGTTCATAGCCCGAAGAACCGCTGGCGGCTGCGCAAAGTCGTGCATGACAGCGGGGAAGGCGGCTGGTCCGCGGCTGAAGGTCAGTGGGACGATGACGGCCTGTGGAGCGATGTTCTCGCCATCCGCTGGAACGGGATGGAAGGAGCCGCGATCGGCAATCCGCAGTCGCGCGGTCTGGCGACATGGTTCATCGTGCCTGGTGAACTGGAGGATGATATTCGCGCGGCTATCGCCAGGCTTACGAAGGTACGGGGGGCGAGGTCATGACCGGCCTTTCCGACATGGAAGAGTTGCTCGGCCGCATCGAGAATAAGGCAATGGTTGATTATATGCGTGAGGCGATCGGCTGCTATCACGCCGGGGCTCACCGTGGCTGTATTGTCCTGAGTTATATCGCGCTTTTCGATGATCTGAGCCAGAAGCTTCACGAGCTTGCGAAAACGAATAAGACAGCAAAAAAGATATCGAAGGATGTCAAGCAGCGTCAAAACGACCAGGAGATTTTTGAGACCTACATGGTCGATCAGTTAAAGAGCGCCAAGCTGCTTACAGAGCCGGAATCTTCGATGCTGGAACAGGTGCGCGTATGCCGAAACAAGGCGGCCCATCCATCCGGTGTCCATGCTTCACCTGAAGAGGCGCGGTTCGTTTTCTTCGAGGTGATTGACAAATTTCTCAGCAAACCCCTTTTGCTTACGACGCAAGCAGTAGATGCCCTTATGGAGCGGCTGGAGAATACAAATTTTTTCCCGACCAATGACATCAAAGAAACCAAAGATATCGTTCTGAGTGAACTTGCCGGGCTCCATGACGCGGCATTCCCGTATCTCACAGAGCAACTGATTGCGGCCTGCAATGATTCAACAAAATCTGTTGCACAAAATGCCAGGCGGTTTCTTGTTGGCCTGTCATATCTTCAGCGGGAAGACATCACAGATCACCTCCGTAAACGCCTTGTCAAAGCAAAGGCTGATGACACGGATTTTTCAAATATTATTGTCCGTGTCTCGGCGGCCAATCCCTTGGTGCTCAGCGGTCACAATCAGCCGACGCTGCTTCGATTGCGCTCGCTTCTGGATGATGCCGTGAGTGAAGCCAAGCCCACGGTTGCCGTCACTCAACTAAGCCATCCTGTATATCTGTTGAATGCCATGCTGGATACGCTTGACCAGAAGCAGGTCCTGGAGGCCTTCAAAGATTTTGCTGAAAAGGTTGTTGTCAAATATCGCTACACTGGAACTTTGGTGAAATTGCTTGATGGTTCGGCAGAACTAAAGAAACTATGGCTATCCCGCCTAAAGATGGAAGCTGGCTCATCGACTTTCGATACTGCCAACAGGTTTGCGGCGAACGCACCTGAAATTGATGACCTGCTGGCGGAGATCATAAAGCCGCGAGACGCATTTGAGTTGGTGGTGGCCGTGTGTGATGCAGCCGACACGGGCGCTTTCACGTCCAGGGATTTGCGTTCAGCGCGCTTTTCGTCTGTTCCGGTTTTGCGTGATCTGGCGGTTCAGTACGCCGAGAAGTATCCCAAGCCGGCCGGAAAACTCGTTAAGGACGCCGGTGTTGCAACTGATCTCGACGAATTCGTTGCAGACTTTCTCGACGATCCGGACTGAGTCCAGGTCTTATTCACTTTCTCGGTGCGTCTGGCTGCGCCAGACCGGGCTCTCGTGAACCGAGCCCGCTATCGCGGTCTCGGCCATTCGGCTTCGATCCCTCGCACTTGTTGTGGGCGGAATACGCCGCTTCCGCTGTCCGCGGCGCATGCTTCGTTCCTTGCGCCCGGCGATGCGGGCGCAGCACCCTTCCCGTCCAGCTTACACTGAATTTCAGCGGCCTGATCCAATAGGCCCGTCCCGCGCTGCCCGCTCCAAGTATCCGGGTTGCGCGGGACGCTTCGCGCCGCGGGGCGGCGGGCCTTTGGGGCCGCTGCCCTTCAGTCGACCGTCCTTAAACCCCGCCCGCAAGAGGGCGGGGTTTTTGATTCAGGACGCTCGGCGCTGGCCAAGGGTGCATGCGACCCAAGTCATTTTTTTTGGAGGCCAGTTATGAAACTACTCACCCAATCCATCCGGCAGGCGCTTTTGCGCAACGGCAAACTGCGGCTGCAATTTCAGGAAGACGGAATCGCGGAACCCGATTTCCTGCCCGTCGTCAAACTCTTCACCCCCGATGCATCCTGCACGTGGCTTTTAACCGAGCTTGACCCGGAGGACCCGGACACCGCTTTCGGCCTTTGCGATCTCGGTTTGGGCTGCCCGGAACTCGGCAGTGTGCGGATTTCTGAAATCGAGTCCGTGCGCGGCCGGCTGGGTCTGCCTGTCGAGCGCGACCGGCATTTTTCGATCACCAAGACCATCAGTGCTTTGGCCGATGAGGCGAGAGCCGCCGGTTACATCAAGCTGTAGGGGGGCGGGCATGGCCGACAGTGCAGACATCAACAACCAAGGCGGCGGACAACTCGGTTTTGCCGGGCTGCTCGCTGATGGCGACGCCGATAACAAGGCGCGGCGTTTCGAACGTGAAACCGCTCATCTGCCGGGGGCTATGGACGAGGCAATTCCATTCTACCGCGGCCTGTTCGCCGCGCACCATGCGGCGATGATGGAAGCCGATGTCGATGAGGTCATGGCCTTGCGTGAGGAAGCGCACAAGCTGGCGCTGCGGCTGAATAATGGCGCGCCCGGCATCATTGCCGGTGAGGACGCGCCGGGCTGCGTTCTTGAAAGCAAAACCGCCGCCGATCCCGGCTCGGTGCCGCTCTGGGGCCAGGCCGCGACCTTCGAAATCACCGTCCGCGGCATGCCCGTGCGGATCGAGCTGGACGGCATGTTCGGCATCGGGGCGCCCTGCGTCTACTGGCCCGGCTTTGCCGCCCATGCCGTCGACTACGATGCACCGTTTGTCAGTGAAACCGGCTATCGCAGCTTTCTCGGCATCCATGCCGATCCGGTGCCGGACCTGACGCCCGACGCCTTCGCGGCGCGCATCATCGAAGCCCATATCGACAACGGCCTGAAAGGGCGGCTGGAAGAGATCGCGGAACGCTACCGACGTTGCAACAATTAACCGGGCGGGCCGCCCGCCGCCCGTTTGAAATCTATAGGCATCAGCCCATCCACGGCGGCGAGTCTGGACCAGTCAAATCCAGCCCCCGCAACCAGCTTCATTTGCATGAGGTCGTCAGGCGAAAGCCCGGCGGCCTTTTTGCTTGTCTGGCAGAGGCTTAGAATGCCCGCCAGATCACCCTCAATATCCATGAGAAAGCCGCTTTCCTCCTCGGAAGAGGGGTGCAGCACGATCCGTTCGATGAGGCCACGCAGAAGCTCCACCGCTTCATGCTGCGCGCTTTGATCGGCGAGTGACTCACGCAGCCGCATCACGCCCTGGCGGTAGCGCTCGCCCATCGACGGATGCAGCAACGGCTTTTCATCCTTGGGCTCGGCTTCCAGCCGCTTCTCGATCTCCGCGCGCTCGGCCTCCAGCGCGATCATGCGGTCCTTGACGCTCGGCGGGAACACCGTCGCAGATGGCATCGATCATCCGGTCAAGCTCCCGGACGACCCTCTGGAGCCGTGCCTCGTCCTTCGCGCGGTTACCACTCTCGGACATGCGCAGCGCGTTCACGTGCCGGGTGTATTCTTCACAGAACACTGCCAGCAGCTTGTCATCCATCAGACGATACTGAAGGCCGTTCAGGACCGAAGCTTCGAGAACGTCGCGGCGGATCGTGCGTTTGTTCTCGCAGGTGCCTTTGTTGCGCGCGCCGGCGCAGCCGAAATGTTGCTGGCTGATCTTCACGAAGGTGCTGCCGCAGCAGCCGCATTTGATCAGGCCGGACAGCAGGAAGCGCGGGCGGCGCCGATCCCAGAACCCTTCGGCTTTGGATTTGTCATGCTTGCCGAGCGCGGTTGCGTCCTGCCGCGCCTTCACCTTCTGCCATAGATCATCGTCGATGATCCGCAGATGCGGCACATCTTGCACAATCCACTGATCGGCCGGATTGAGGCGCGACAGGCGCTTACCCGTCTCGGGGTCCTTAACGTAGCGCAGGTGATTCCAGACCAGCCTACCGATATAGAGCTCATTGTTCAGGATGCCGGTGCCGCGATCCTTGTTGCCATGGATCGTGGACGGCCCCCAGGTCTTGCCGGTCGGCCCTGGTACGTGCTCGGCATTCAGCGTCTTCGCGATCACACGCGGGGACGTGCCCGCCGCATACTCGTTGAAGATGCGGCGCACGATATCGGCCTGATCTTCGTTGATCTTGCGATCCCCGCGTTCCGGCTCGCCCGCGACGTTGATCTTGCGCACGACATCATAGCCGTAAGAATTGCCGCCACCGGACTTGCCCGCCTCGACACGGCCGCGCAGGCCACGGCGCGTCTTGTCCGACAGGTCTTTGAGGAAGAGCGCGTTCATCGTGCCCTTCAGGCCGATATGCAGCTCGCTGATCGCCCCTTCGCTGAGCGTGATGATCTGCACGCCTACAAAGCTCAGCCACTTGAAGACGGCGGCGATGTCTTCCTGGTCGCGGGAAACCCTGTCCAGCGCTTCGGCGAAAACCACCTGAAACTTGCCCGCCATGGCATCCTGCAAGAGCTGCTGGATACCGGGCCGCATCAGGCTGGCGCCGGATATGCCGTGATCGGCGTAGTGCTGCGTCACCGCCATGCCCTCGCGGGCAGCGCGTTCTGCGCAGAGCCTGATCTGGTCCTCGACCGAGGAAGCCGATTGCATATCGGTCGAGTAGCGGGCGTATATGACGGCTGGAATCATTGTGGCGCTCATGAGGATGAGCCTTTCGGTGGCGAAGAGGTCCGGGTTTTGCTTGCCTCATGATCCTCATCGGCACACATTTTGGCAATAGCCTTGGCGAGCGCGCGCAGCGCCTCGTCAACCGCCGCCGGCTCTGCGGGGTGCGGTATCTTCTTATTGTGCTCCCGCTCCTGAGCCATAGCTGTCAGTTTCCGCGTGTGGCTTGCGATCCGTCTCACGCTGTTAGTTAGGTCCATGGCCGCCAATTTGCGTGGACACGGATTGGACACCGCACTGGAACACACGTGCCGGCCGGCCTGTGCGGCCGGCCGGTGACCGCTTTACGGACGCGGTGCAGGATTTGTGCGGATCGCGATCTCGCGTCTGACATTTTGCTGGTTTGCGGCATGCGCGAAGTGCTCGTGCGAGCCCAGCTCGCAGCTTGCCAATTGCGCTTGTGCCTGGCGGAACAGGACATGCAGTTCCGGGAGGGTTTGCTTTGCCAGTGCGGCGCGGGTGAATATCTCAGTCATAACGGCGACTCCTTCTCTGTTTCGAGAGCCCCGACCATCGAGGCCTTTCGCCGTCCCCCGTCATCATCATCGGCCACAGAAGGCCCTCCTGGACGGGTGGAGAACAGAGAAGGAAAAAGGTGCCGAAACGGTATTCATCCGCCGGAATGGCAGGTCAGCAAATCCGAACAGCGTGCAATATTCGGATCAAGCGAGCGCTATGATCCGTTGCTCACAGCGCGTTTCGCGGATGCAAAAAGATAAAATGCCTGAAAAAATTAACAAATCATTAAAGGCCATAACGGTAAAATAGGAATAAGAAACTAACGGAACCGCCATGAGCAGAAAGAAGAACAACAGCAATGACAAACCCGGCCTGACGATCGATTACTTCCGGATAGGCGTCATGACCATTGAGAAGTTCAAGCAGGCCCTCTGGACTGACATCCAGATTCTCAAAGACGAACACAACGTGAAATATGTTACCAAGCCAAAGCTCAAGGAAACTCTGATCAAGGCGTTCGGCTGCGCCCAGATAGCGGCTTGATCGCTTTGCGGGGGCGCCAACTGGGCATTTGCGCCCGATTTCCCGGTTTCAAGGCAGCCTTGTCGGCGGTT
>PUHN01000048.1 GCA_002967695.1 Rhodobacteraceae bacterium WD3A24
CCGCCTCGCGCGCAAGGCGCGTGATCCCGTCCCAGTCGCCGTCTGCCACCATCGCCGCCGGGGTGATCCAGCTTCCGCCCACGCAGAGCGTGTTGGACAGCCCCAGATAGTCGGCGGCATTGTGGCGCCCCACGCCGCCCGTGGGGCAAAAGGCGATCTGTGGCAGAGGGGCCGCGTAGGCAGCCAGCGCCGCCGCGCCGCCGCTAGCTTCGGCCGGGAAGAATTTCTGAACCCGGTGCCCGCGCGCGAGCAGGGCCATCATCTCGGTCGCGGTGGCCGCGCCGGGCAGCAGGGCCAGCCCCGCCGCCATGCAGGCATCGATCAACTCGGGCGTGCTGCCCGGCGAGACGGCAAAGCGCGCCCCGGCCGCCGCCGCGGCGCGCACATCCGTCGGGTTCAGCAAGGTGCCCGCCCCCACGACCGCGCCGGGAACCCGCGCCATCTCCGCGATCGCGTCGAGCGCCGCCTCGGTGCGCAGCGTGACCTCCAGCGCCGGCAGCCCGCCCGCCACGAGCGCCTCGGCCAGCGGCCGGGCGCGGGCGGCATCATCGATCGTCAGGACGGGGATGACGGGGGCGAGCCGGCAGATGCGTGCGGCCTCGCGGCTGCTGTTCTCGGGGGTGATGGTCATGCTGTCTCCACAATGGCGCCGCCGGAGCGGGCCTTGCGGGCGGCCGCCTCCGGCGGGGATATTTTAACGAAGGTGAAACCATTTCGCTTCACCCTGTATGCGCGGTACAGGCGGGGACGCCGATGACCGCCGAAGGTGAAGGCGCTTCGTCCCGCAGGCCGGGACGGAGCGCCAGCCGCCCCTTCATCTTCGCCCAAATATCCCCGCCGGAGGCAACCGCGCACCTCGGCCGCCGCCCCGCCGGCGGGTGGGCGCTCATACCACCACACCGGCACCGTCGGTCGCGGAGCCGACCTGCGCGCGGAAGGCCGCGAACAGCTCGCGCCCGATGCCGCTCTGGTTTTCCGACAGGTCCGGGCGCGCGGGGCCGCGGGCGGCGAAATCCCCGGCCAGCGCCGACAGGGTTCCGGCGTGGGCATCGAGGCGGACGATATCGCCGTCGCGCAGCCGGGCGAGAGGGCCACCATCGGCGGCCTCGGGGCTGACATGGATCGCCGCGGGCACCTTGCCCGAAGCGCCCGACATCCGCCCGTCGGTGACCAGCGCGACCTTCAGCCCGCGATCCTGGAGCACTGCCAGCGTCGGCGTCAGGCCGTGCAGCTCGGGCATGCCGTTGGCCCGCGGCCCCTGGAACCGGACGACGACGATCGTGTCCTCGGTGAATTCGCCGGCCCTGAAGGCGGCCTTGACCTGTGCCTGGTCGTGGAACACCCGCACGGGTGCCTCGATCACCTGCCGATCCTCGGCGACGGACGAGATCTTGATGACGCCGCGGCCGAGATTGCCCGAGAGCTGCTTGAGCCCGCCACGCGGCTGGAACGGATCGGCGGCCCGGCGCAGGATTTTCTCGTTGCGGCTGTGGCCGGCGCCGGCCTGCCACTCCAGCGCGCCGTCAATCAGCTTCGGCTCGCGCGTGTAGCGGGCCAGGCCGTCGCCCGCGACGGTGCGCACATCGGGGTGCAGCAGCCCGGCTTCCAGCAACTCGCCAATCATGAAGCCCAGGCCCCCGGCGGCGTGAAAATGGTTCACGTCGGCCAGCCCGTTGGGATAGATACGGGCCATCTGCGGGACGACATCGGATATGTCGGCGAAATCCTCGAGGTCGAGCCGGATGCCCGCCGCCCGTGCCATCGCGGGCATGTGCAGCACCAGGTTGGTCGAGCCCCCCGTCGCCATCAGCCCGACGATACCGTTGACGAAGGCGCGCTCGTCGAGCACCTCGCCGGCCGGCGTGTAGTCGTTGCCCAGCGCGGTGATTGCCAACGCCCGTTCGGTGCCCGCCCGGGTGAGCGCGTCGCGCAGCGGCGTGCCGGGGTTGACGAAGCTCGCACCGGGCAGGTGGAGCCCCATGAACTCCATGAGCATCTGGTTGGAATTCGCGGTGCCGTAGAATGTGCAGGTGCCGGGGCCGTGATAGCTGGCCATCTCGGCGCGCATCAGCTCGTCGCGCCCGATCTCGCCGGCGGCGAATTTCTGCCGGATCTGCGCCTTTTCGTCATTGGGCAGGCCGCTGGTCATTGGCCCGGCCGGCAGGAACACCGCCGGCACATGCCCGAAGCTCGCCGCCGCGATGATCAGCCCCGGCACGATCTTGTCGCACACGCCGAGATAGACGGAGGAGTCGAAGCAGTTGTGGCTCATCGCGACGCCGGCGGCCAGCGCGATCACGTCGCGCGAGAAGAGGCTGAGTTCCATCCCCGGCTGGCCCTGGGTGACGCCGTCGCACATCGCGGGCACGCCGCCGGCGACCTGCGCCGTCGCGCCCGCGCGGGCGGCGGCGTCGCGGATGAGGTCGGGGAAGTGCTCGAAGGGCTGGTGGGCCGACAGCATGTCGTTATAGGCGGTCACGATCCCCAGATTGGGCGCGCGGCCCTCGGCGAGGGTGTCCTTGAAGTCGCCCGCGGCGGCGTAGGCGTGGGCCTGGTTGCCGCAGCTCAGATGGGCGCGGGCCGGTCCCGCATCGCCGGCGCGGCGGATGCGGTCGAGATAGTCGCTGCGGCTGTCGCGCGAGCGTGCGCGGATGCGGTCGGTGACGGCGGCGATGGTGGCGTTCAGCGGCATGGCGTGCTCTTTCGCATTCGGGCGGGGCGGCTGGCTTCGCCCCTGTTATTGTTAGCGCTAACCAGTCCGGTTTTCAAGAGGTGGCCGCCGCAGCGTCACGCTGCAATGCGGCGTCATGCGTGTGACGCATGGCGGGGCTTCGCAGGTGTCGGTGGTTGTGCCAATGCTAGGCACCTATCTTTGGCTCAGTTGAATGACAGCCCATCGAGGATGATGAAAATGACCCGCATTGAAAAGACTTACGACGAAATCACCCACGCGGCCAACGACTATGACGTCGTGACCGTCGAACTCAAGGCGCAGCAGCTGCGCGCCGCCTACGTGGCCGAAGGCCTGCGCAGTGCCGCGGCCTGGGTGGGCCGCAAGGCCGCCGCGCTGCGGCATGGCGGTCACGGCCAGGCGGCCTGACCGGAGCCTTCACGGACGGATTTGAAAAGGCCCGGCGCCGGCGCGCCGGGCTTTTCGGTTTGCCGGGCGGGCTTTTCCCCGTGCTGCCCAGCCGATAAGACCCCGCCATGACGGATGATACGTGCATGCGGATTGGCCGATCCCGCGGCGAGCGCACCTGCGGCCAGGCCATGCGTGGGGGAGGTGCGGTGTGATGCGGGTTCTGACGGATGCCTGCGTGCTTTATCCGACGGTGCTGCGCGAGATCGTGCTGGGCGCCGCGGAGCGGGGGCTTTTCGCGCCGCTCTGGTCGCCGCGCATCCTCGAGGAATGGGCGCGCGCCACGGTCAAGCTGGGGCCGGCGGGCGAAGCAATCGCCCGGGGCGAGATCGCGGTGCTGCGCGCGCGCTGGCCGGCCTCCGAGGCGCGCCCCGATCCAGAGGTGGAGGCCGCGCTCGACCTTCCCGACGCCGCCGACAGGCATGTCGTGGCCGCCGCCGTCGCGGCGGGGGGCGACACGCTGCTCACGCTCAATCTGCGCGATTTCCCGCGCCGGGCGCTCGCGCCGCACGGAATTCGGGCCGTCGCACCCGATGCGCTGCTGATGGAAATCTGGCTTGCGCATCCCGCCTGCATCGAGGCGGCCGTGGAAGACGTGCGCGCGGAGACCGAGCGCATCTCGGGGCGCGCCCAGCCGGTGCGGGCGTTGCTCAAGCGCGCGCGGCTGCCGCGGCTGGGCAAGGCGCTCGCGCCGGCTTAACCCCCGTCGAGCGACCAGCGCTGCTCATTGGCCTCGATGGCCTTGATGCGATCCTTCGTGCTGGGGTGGCTGAGCATCCAGACCGGCGTGCCGCCACCCGCCCCGGTGAGTTTTTCGAGCTTGCGAAACAGCGATTTCTGCGGCGCGGTCCCGATGCCGGACTTGGCGAGCAGCGCCGAGGCATAGGCATCGGCCTCGTATTCGTCCTGCCGGCTGAGCCGGGCGGCGAGAAGCGATGTCAGCATCCCGGCAAGCCACGGCCCCAGTCCGGGAATGAAACGGCCCAGCACCATCGACAGCGCCGCGCGAATTGCGTTCTGCCCGGAAAAGTCGATCATCCGTCGGCGGGTATGCCCCAGGGCGACATGGCCCAGCTCATGGGCGATGACGCTGGCGAGCTCCTCGGCGCTGACCTCGCCGGCGCGGTAGCGGTCGTAGAAGCCGCGGGTGATGAAGATGCGCCCGTCCGGCGCGGCCAGCCCGTTGATCTGATCGACCTCATAGATGTGCACCTTGACGCGGTCGAGGTCGAGCGCGCGCGCCATCTGATCGCTCAGCCCCCTGAGGCGCGCATCGGCGAGTTCGGTGGAGCGGGCGTCGAGCTCGCGGCTGGTCCGCCACACCGAGAAGCGATACATCGCCAGCGCGTAGAGGATCGCCAGAAGGATGGGGGCGAAGCGGATCATTCCCCAGATATGGCGCCGCGGCGCCCTCAAGGCAAGCGCGCCGCGCACGGCGGTTGGCAAGCCCCCTTGCGCGATCATCGGCCCAGGGGGCCGGATGGTCCTTTGCAAGGGGGCCGGCGAGGATCAGCGCCCGCGCTGGCCGCCGAACAGGATTTCCTGTGCCTTGCGGTCGCGGCCGGCATCGGAGCGCTTCTCGGCGGCTACCGCCCGGCCACGCTGCACGGCGGGGCGCTCGGCCAGCTCGTCGAGCCAGCGCTTCATGTTGGGCTTGTCGTCGAGGGTCTGCTGCTGGCCCTCCCACAGCGAGGCCCAGGGCCAGATCGCCATGTCGGCGATCGAGTAGAAATCGCCCGCGACATAGCGGTTCTCGGCGAGTTGCCCGTCGAGCACGCCATAGAGCCGCGCCACTTCACGGCGATAGCGGTCCTTGGCATAGGGCAGATCCTGCGGAGGCTCGAGATTGGGCGCGTATTTGAGGAAATGATGCGCCTGCCCGGCCATCGGGCCCAGACCGCCCATCTGCCACATCAGCCACTGGTCCACGGCGATGCGCTCGCGCTCGGTCGGGCCGGTGAACTGGCCGGTCTTGCGCGCGAGATATTGCAGGATCGCGCCGGATTCGAAGATCGAGATCGGTGCGCCGTCGGGGCCGTCGGGGTCGACGATCGCCGGCATGCGGTTGTTGGGCGCGATCTTGAGGAATTCCGGGTCATACTGATCGCCCGCGCCGATATCGATGAGGTGGACGGTGTAGGGCAGCCCCATCTCCTCGAGCGCGATGGTGATCTTCCACCCGTTGGGCGTGGGCCAGTAGTAGAGGTCGATCGGATCGGTCATGCAGCCTCCTCCTGTTGCGGGGATCAATGTGGCGGTTTTCGCGGCGGCGGCAAGCCCCGCATGGTTGACGCCACGGTGCGTGCGGCGTATCGGAGCCGTCGTGGTGCTTTGTATGCCGGATTGCGGGCCACGTAAAACAACCCGCTAAAGAGGTCAGGGAATGCACGCCCCCGCGCCTCGATACGGCCGGGGGTTTTTCCTGCGTGCGAGGGAGCCAAATGCATGAGCGCGAGCGGATCGGAGAATTGGAGACCGCGCACCCGCGCGGTGCGCACGGGAAGCCGGCGCAGCCAGTATGGCGAAGTGTCGGAGGCGATATTTCTCACCCAGGGATTCGTCTATGACACCGCCGAGGATGCCGAGGCGCGGTTCCGCGAGGCGGGGCCCGACGAGTTCATCTATGCCCGTTACGGCAACCCGACAGTGGCGATGTTCGAGGAGCGCATCGCCGCGCTGGAGGGGGCCGAGGATGCCTTTGCCACCGCCAGCGGCATGGCGGCGGTCAACGGGGCGCTGGTGTCGATGCTTCGGGCGGGCGATCATGTCGTCTCCAGCCGGGCGCTGTTCGGCTCCTGCCTGTACATCCTCGAGGAAGTGCTGCCGCGCTGCGGCGTCGAGGTGACCCTTGTCGACGGCACCGATCTCGATCAGTGGCGCGCGGCCATCCGCCCCGACACCCGCGCGGTGTTTTTCGAATCAATCTCCAACCCCACGCTCGAGGTCATCGATATCGCGGCGGTCTGCGAGATGGCGCACGAGGCGGGCGCGACCGTGATCGTGGACAATGTCTTTTCCACCCCGGTCTATTCGCGCGCGATCGAGCTGGGCGCCGATGTCGTCGTCTATTCGGCGACCAAGCATATCGACGGGCAGGGCCGCTGCCTGGGCGGGGTCATCCTGGGCAGCCGCGAGTTCATCCGCAAGACGGTCGAGCCCTATCTCAAGCATACCGGGGGCGCGCTGAGCCCCTTCAACGCGTGGGTCATGCTCAAGGGGCTGGAGACGCTCGATCTGCGCGTGCGCGCCCAGACCGAGGCGGCCCAATCCATCGCCCGCGCGCTGGAGGGGCATCCGAAACTTTCGCGGGTGATCTATCCCCATCTCGAAAGCCACCCCCAGCAGGAACTGGCCAGACGGCAGATGGAGGGGGGCGGCACGCTCTTTTCGGTCGAGATCGCCGGCGGGCAGGCCGAGGCGTTCCGCGCGCTCAACGCGCTGGAGATATTCATCATCTCCAACAATCTGGGCGACGCCAAGAGCATCGTGACCCACCCGGCCACGACCACCCATCAGCGCCTGCCGGATGAGCAGAAGGCGGAGCTGGGCATCACGCCGGGGCTGGTGCGTGTCAGCATCGGGCTCGAGGATGCGCGGGATCTTCTCGACGACCTGCGTCGCGGCCTCGACGCGGTCTGAGGGCGGCGCGCGTGCAGAAATATGCGCGCGCGCTTTGGACATCGCGCCAGGGGCGACTAAGTAGATAGCGCGACACTGCATCGCTCGAGAGGCCGAGATGAACGTCCAGACGCCCGAGATCGACCGCCAGCCCAGTGACCATGACGCCGCGCGCGCGCTGGAGATGCTCCGCGCCTGGGCCGGACGCGCCAGCGAGGCCGAGATCGCCGCGCTCGATCCTGCGGTGGCCGCGCTGCTGCCGAGCGAGCCACTGCCGCATTATCCCGCGCTCGCGCGTGACTACCCCCGCGATTTCGCGGTGGACGCGGCCTATCGCGCCTCGCTGCCCGACCTGCAGAACGGCCCGGCCAGCCTGATCCGGGGCGCGCGGCAGGATATCCAGCATGTGGGCATCTCGAATTTCCGCCTGCCGATCCGCTATCGCACGCGCGACAACGGCGATCTCACCCTCGAGACCTCGGTGACCGGCACCGTCAGCCTGGAGGCCGAGAAGAAGGGCATCAACATGTCGCGCATCATGCGCAGTTTCTACGACTATGCCGGGGAGACCTTCAGCTTCGGTGTGGTGGAGGCCGCGCTCGACGCCTACAAGAGTGATCTCGAGAGTTTCGACGCGCGCATCCAGATGCGCACCTCGTTCCCGGTCAGCGTTGAAAGCCTGCGCTCCCAGCTTGCCGGCTATCAGTATTACGATATCGCGCTGGAACTGGTCGAGCAGGGCGACGTGCGCAAGCGCATCCTCCATCTCGACTTCGTCTATTCCTCGACCTGCCCCTGCTCGCTGGAGCTGTCCGAACACGCCCGGCGCGTGCGTGGCCAGCTTGCCACCCCGCATTCGCAGCGCTCAGTCGCACGGGTGTCGGTCGAGCTGGTGCCGGGCGCAGGCTGCCTGTGGTTCGAGGATCTCATCGATCTGTGCCGCGCCGCCGTTCCGACAGAAACCCAGGTCATGGTCAAGCGCGAGGATGAGCAGGCCTTCGCCGAGCTCAACGCCGCCAATCCGATCTTCGTCGAGGACGCCGCTAGGCTGTTCTGCGAGCAGTTCCAGCACGACGCCCGCATCGGCGATTTCCGGGTCGTCGCGAGCCACCAGGAAAGCCTTCACAGCCATGACGCGGTCAGCGTGCTCACCCACGGGCCGACCTTTGCGCAGGAAAGCCTGGACCCGCGCCTTTTCGCCACGCTTTTCCACGTCGGCTGAGGCCCGCGTCACGGGCGCTTGACAGCCACCGGCGCGCCCGCCAAGCGTCCTTGCCATGATTGAACTGCGCCCCGTCGGCTACATTCTGGGCCTGCTGATCGCCTTTCTGGGCGCGGCGATGCTGGTGCCGATGGTCGCCGACATCGCCTCGGGCAGTCGTCACTGGGCGATCTTTCTGGAGGCGAGCCTGATCACGATGCTCGCCGGGGGGCTGATGGCGCTGGCCAGTGCCAACGCCGCGGGCGTCGGGCTGACCCTGCAGCAATCCTTTCTTCTGGCCACGGCGACATGGACGGTGCTGCCGGCCTTCGGCGCGATCCCGTTCATGCTGGGGGTGCCGGGCGCCGACTTCACCGATGCCTTTTTCGAGGCGATGTCGGGGATGACGACGACGGGCTCGACCGTTTTCGTCGGGCTCGACGACATGCCCCGCGGCACGCTTCTGTGGCGGTCGATCCTGCAATGGGCCGGCGGGCTGGGCATCATCATCGTCGCGCTGATCTTCCTTCCGGTCATGAAGGTCGGCGGGATGCAGTATTTCCGCTCGGAAGGCTTCGACACGCTGGGCAAGATCCTGCCGCGGGCGCTCGATATCTCGACCGCTCTGGTGCAGGTCTATATCGGGCTGACGGTGATCTGCGTGATCGCCTATGCGGCCACGGGCATGTCAGGGTTCGACGCGCTCAATCACGCGCTGACCACGATCGCGACGGGGGGGTATTCGACTTCCGATCAGTCCTTCGCCAAGTTCCCCGCGCCGACGCAGTATGTCGGCGTGGTGTTCATGTTTCTCGCCGGGCTGCCATTCATTCGCTTTGTCCAGCTCATGCGCGGGGATGCGGCCCCGCTCTGGCGCGACATTCAGGTGCGCGCCTATCTGCGCTGGACCCTCATGGCGGTCGGCGTGATGGCGCTTCACCGCGTTTTCGCGGGCGCCGCCGCGCCGGGTCAGGCGGTGCAGGAGTCGCTTTTCAACGTGGTCTCGCTGTTTTCGGGCACGGGCTACGGCAGCGCCGATGTCGGCGCCTGGGGGGCGTTTCCGCTGGTCCTCGTGATCGCCGTGGGGTTTGTCGGCGCGTGCACCGCCTCGACGGGGTGTTCGATCAAGGTGTTTCGCTATCTGGTGCTGATCGAGGCGGTCAAGGCGCAGATCTGGCGCATTCTGAGCCCCAATCGCGTCAGCCCCGTCCGGCTGGAGGGCCGCAGCCTGGGCGAGGATGTCATCAACTCGGTCATCGTCCTGTTCACGCTGTTCGTGGCGACCTTCGGACTGCTGGCGGTGGCGCTCTCGCTGGCCGGGCTGGAAACCCGCACGGCGATCACCGCCGCCTGGACGTCGGTGTGCAATATCGGCCCGGCCTTCGGCGCGGGCGTGGGGCCGACCGGCGCGATGGACGCCTTTCCCGACGCGGCGAAATGGCTCATGGCGCTGGCCATGCTGCTGGGCCGGCTCGAAATCCTTTCGGTGCTGGTGATCCTGATGCCGCGGTTCTGGCGCGCCTGAGCGGCGCCCCGCCCGCCGCGCGGATCAGTTCCAGCAGGAGACGAGCACGGTCATGTCGGCCGCCCTGCGGCTGAGCTGCGCCGGCGTGGCGGGCGCCTCGCGGCTGGCCGTGCGCAGTGTCAGCCCCTCGGATTCGATCGACTCGGCGATCGCCTGGTATCCCAGCGCATGGTGGACGTCCTGGGGCAGGCGGCGCGTGGCGTTGTCGTCGCGCGGAAGCAGCATCCCGAGCACCAGCCCGGCCTCGTCGAAGACCGGCCCGCCCGCCTCGCCGGGCGAGGCCGCGACGTCGAGCCGGCGCAGCGCGGGATCGCCGCCGAGCCCTTCGAGCCCGGCGAGTGCGCCATAGGTCAGGGTCGGATCGGTGAGAAGCTCGCCATAGGCAAAACCCGCGACGGCGATCTCGCCGAGGCGGCGCGGCGGCTCGCGCCGGAATTCGGCGAATGCCAGCGGCGAGAGCGGCTCGCGCGGCTCCAGCAGCGCCAGGCCGCGCTCGGAATCGCGCATCGTGATCTCGGCGTCGTAGGACTCTTCGAGAGTCACCCGGCTGCACTGCGCGAGACCGTCCAGCGCGGTGACGACCCGCCCCGTCGCGTCGACATAAAACCCTGACTGCGACGAGGCCGGCCGGCGCACTTCCAGCCCCGCGATCAGATCGCGCCGCGCCACCTCGAGCCCGCCGCCCAGATCGGAGGCCAGCGCATCGCCGAAGGGCGCGAAACTCTCGCGCATGGCATCGAGCACGCGCTCCATCCGCCTGTCCTGTTCGGGCGGCCAGACCAGGGTGAAACCCTTGACCATGCCGTCGTTGAGCTGGGCATAGGTGTGCGATCGCAGATCGGCGCTCCGGCCCGTCAGCGTAAAGGAGCTGTCGCGCCGCTCGCGCGGGCCCTCGGGGGGCACGATCTCGAGGGTCTGCATGATCTCGTAGAGGCCGAACAGACTCGCCCGGCTGCCCTCCTGACTGATGAGCAGCACACGCACGCCGCTGCCGTTGACCGCATCGTAATGGGCGAAGGGCGGGTCGTAGCGATCGAAGGCGACCATCGCCATGGGCAGCTCGATCTCGATTCCGGCGGTCTCGTCGCGGACAGTCTCGAGCCCGATAAGCGCGAGCTCCTCTCGGTAGGCTGCGAGAAGTTCCTCGCGCTGGCGGGTCGTCAGGACGCCGGTCGGCTCATGGCCCCGCGCGCTTTGCCAGTCGGCCATGGCGCCTCGGGTGCCGGGTCCGAAGGCCGCGTCGATCGCCATCTCGTAGAAGCCCTGCCAGCGCAAGGCGCGCTGGATCTGCGCGCGCGCCTCGCGCCCAAGCCGGGCCTCCGCCCGGCGCGCTTCGGCCAGGGTTTCCTGCGGCTCGGGCTCCGGCTCCGGCTCGGGCTTGGAATCAGCGGCGGGCAGGGCCGTATCATTGCCCGCGGCCCGTGGCGGCCGGCCCTCGTCCGTGCCGCCGGCAGATCCGTCCTGCCCCGAGGGGGGCCAGACGCGGCGGCCGTAGCTGGCCGACTCCAGCACGAAGGCATCCGACGGGATCGCGCCGCGCGCGCGTAACTGCCCGAGCACCGAAAGCGCGGCGTCTCGAGCATCATAGGGCCCGAGCGCGAGCGCATACCACCCCGTCGGAAGTGCGAATCCGCCGACATTGTCGAAACGTGCCGCATAGTCGCGCGCGAATGTCTGCGCCTCGTCAAATGTCGGATGCGCCTCAAGCTGGACCCACCATCCCGGCGCGGGACTCTGGGCGCGCAGGGGCGGGGCGGCCAGCAGGATGAAACCCGCGATCATGGCGAGAAATGTACTTGCAGCTTTGTGTGTCACGGCAATTCCGATGGTTGCGTCGATTCCCGCCCTGAAACTAGCAGGAAAGCCGCGATGTGCACTTCAAAATCTGGGCGGGCGCCTCGGGGCGCCGGGGGCGATTGACCCCCCGCCGACCCTTGCCTATTGAGGCCGTGCTTGATCCAGCGAGGCGCCCATGACCACTCAGACAGACCGTCCGCAGAGTTTTCAGGACGTGCTCCTGCGGCTCCAGACCTACTGGGCGGGTCAGGGCTGCGCCGTGATGCAGCCCTATGACATGGAGGTCGGCGCCGGCACCTTCCATCCGGCCACCACCCTGCGTGCGCTGGGTCCGCGCGACTGGGCGGCGGCCTATGTCCAGCCCTCGCGCCGGCCCACCGACGGGCGCTACGGCGACAATCCCAACCGGCTGCAGCATTATTATCAGTTCCAGGTCATCATCAAACCCTCGCCGCCCGATCTGCAGGCGCTCTATCTGGGCAGCCTGCGTGCCATCGGGATCGACGACGCGCTCCACGACATCCGCTTTGTCGAGGATGACTGGGAAAGCCCCACCCTCGGCGCCTGGGGGCTGGGCTGGGAGGTCTGGTGCGACGGCATGGAAGTATCGCAGTTCACCTATTTCCAGCAGGTCGGCGGGCATGACTGCCACCCGGTTTCGGGAGAGCTGACCTACGGGCTGGAACGGCTGGCGATGTATGTCCTCGGCGTCGATCACGTGATGAACATGCCCTACAACGCCCCCGACGCCGCGCATCCGCTCAGCTACGGCGATGTCTTCCGCCAGACCGAGCGCGAGTATTCCCGCTGGAACTTCGATGTGGCCGATACCGATCTGCTCCTGCGCCATTTCGAGGACGCCGAGGCCGAATGCGCCCGCATCCTCGATGCCCCCGAGGCCGACGCGACCGGCCGCCGCATCGTCATGGCCCACCCGGCCTATGACCAGTGCATCAAGGCCAGCCACATCTTCAACCTGCTCGATGCGCGCGGCGTGATCTCGGTGACCGAGCGGCAGGCCTATATCGGCCGGGTGCGCGCGCTGGCGCGCAAATGCGCCGACGCCTTCCTGCAGACCGAGGCGGGCGGGGCAGGGGGCGTCGTGTGACGGGCCGCATCCTCGCCATAGCCCTGATCGCATGCGCGCTCGCCGCCGGCGGGGCGGTCTATTACCTGCAGGTCTACGCCTTCTACGAGGAGCTGCCCGCGCGCGAGAGCATCCCGCTGACCCCCATGGGCGCGGTGGAGCCCCGGCCGGTGCCGGTCAGCGACTTCGAGGGGATCGACTCTGCCAGCTCCCCGCTGCGTTTTCGCGCCTGCTTTACCGTCGAGGCCAGCGCGCTGGCCCCCTATCAGCCCTACGAGACGCCCACGCCGCTGATCGCGCCGGGCTGGTTCGAATGTTTCGACGCCGAAGATATCGCCATCGCGCTGGAGGAAGGGCGGGCGGCCGCCTATCTGTCCGAGCGCGACTTCCAGTACGGCTTCGACCGGGTCGTGGCGGCCTATCCCGACGGGCGCGCCTATGCTTGGCACCAGCTCAGCGCCTGCGGCACGGCGCTTTATGACGGCGATCCGCTGCCCGCCGATTGCCCGCCGCCGCCCGAGTCTGTCACCGAGGATCTCAGATAATGCCCGACCTGCTGATCGAACTCTTCTCCGAGGAGATCCCCGCGCGGATGCAGCCCGGCGCGCGCGACGCGCTGCGCCGGCTGGTCACCGACGGGCTCGTGGAGGCCGGGCTGACCCATGGCGGGGCGCAGGCGTTCTCGACCCCGCGCCGCCTCGCGCTGGCGGTGGAGAAGGTCGGCGCCGAAAGCCCCACCCGCCATGAGGAGCGCAAGGGGCCGCGCGTCGACGCGCCCGACAAGGCCGTCGAGGGTTTTCTGCGCGCCACGGGCCTGACGCGCGACGATCTGGAGGTGCGCGACGACAAGAAAGGCAGGGTCTATTTCGCCCGCATCACCCATCCCGGCCGGCCCGCCGACGAGATCGTGGCCAAGGTGGTCGAGCAGACCATCCGCCAGTTTCCCTGGCCCAAGTCGATGCGCTGGGGCCGGGGCAGCCTGCGCTGGGTGCGGCCGTTGCATTCGATCCTGTGCATCCTCTCGGATGAGGCGGGCGCGCGCACGGTGGCGCTGGAGGTCGATGGCATCCGGGCGGGCGAGACCACGCGCGGCCACCGCTTCATGGCGCCGGCGCCGTTTGCCGTCACCGGCTTCGACGACTATCAGGCCCGGCTGCGCCGCGCGCATGTGATGCTGGATGCGCAGGCGCGCGCCGACCATATCCGCGCCGAGGCCGAAAGCATGGCCTTCGCCCAGGGCCTCGAGCTGGTCGAGGACCGCGCGCTGCTCGACGAGGTCGCGGGGCTCGTCGAATGGCCGGTGGTGCTGATGGGCGAGATCGGCGAGGGCTTCCTCGACCTGCCGCCCGAGGTGCTGCAGACCAGTATGCGCGAGCACCAGAAATTCTTTTCGGTGCGCAATCCCGCGACCGGCCAGATCGAGAAATTCGTCACCGTCGCCAACCGCGAGACGGCTGATCGCGGCGCGACGATCCTGGCGGGCAACCGCAAGGTGCTCGCGGCCCGCTTGTCCGACGCCAGGTTCTTCTGGGAAAACGATCTGCGCGTGGTGAACGAGAAGGGGCTGGAGGGCATGGCCGAGGGGCTGGCCGATGTCACCTTCCACGCCAAGCTGGGCAGTCAGGCCGACCGCGTCGCGCGGATCGAGGCGCTGGCGCGCGAGATCGCGCGGAAGGTCGGCGCCAAGCCCGATCTGGCCGCCGAGGCCGCGCGGGTCTGCAAGGCCGATCTGCAATCCGAGATGGTCGGCGAGTTCCCCGAGCTGCAGGGCATCATGGGCCGCTACTACGCGCAGGCGGCGGGCCATGACGACGGCGTTCCCGAAGCCTGCGAGGAACACTACCGGCCGCTGGGGCCGAATGACGAGGTGCCCGCCGCGCCGGTCTCCGTGGCCGTGGCGCTGGCCGACAAGCTCGACACGCTGACGGGATTTTGGGCGATCGACGAGAAGCCCACCGGATCGAAAGACCCCTTTGCCCTGCGCCGGGCGGCGCTGGGGGTGATCCGGCTGGTGTTGGGGAATGGCAGCCGCATCAATCTTTCCGGCGATGGTATGGTGCGGCATGTCTTAGCAACGGCTAATTTGCTAGGAATCAAAGAGTTCCGCTTGCGGCGTTCTAGGCTGAATTACGAACAGGCGTTCCGTCTTTTGTCCAAGACTGAACCTAGCGATTTGTCTGATGATCCATCGGACGTCGATACTAGCGCACGTGATGAGCAGATACGAAGCCAAGCCGAAGGTTTGGCCAACGACCTCCTCGCCTTCTTCCACGACCGCCTCAAGGTCCATCTGCGCGATCAGGGCATTCGCCACGACGTCATCGACGCCTGCCTCTATGACCACGGCTCGGACGAAAAGCGCGCCGACAGCGATGATTTGACGCTGCTGGTCAAACGCGCGCAGGCGCTGTCGGACTTTCTCAAGACCGATGACGGCGACAACCTGCTGCAGGGCTTCAAGCGGGCCAACAACATCCTCACTCAGGCGGAAGAGGCCGACGGGGTGGAGTATTCCTTTGGCCCCGACCCGAGGCTGGCCGAGACGGCGGAAGAGCGGGCCGTCTTCGCCGCGCTGGACCGGGCCGAACAGGCCATCGCCCCGGCCATGCAGGCCGAGGATTTCGCCGCCGCCATGCGCGCCATGGCCGATCTGCGCGCGCCCATTGACGCGTTTTTCGAGGCCGTCCAGATCAACACCGACAATCAGGTGGTCCGGCGCAACCGGCTCAACCTGCTCCACCGCATCCGCGAGGCCTGCCTGCAGGTGGCCGATCTCACGAGGATCGAGGGCTAGGAGACCGCGCGACATGCCCGAGGCGGCAGAGCAACGCGAGACAACATCACCGATTTCGGCACCGGGCGGTGCCGCGCGCCTGTCCGTCGCCCCGATGATGGACTGGACGGACCGGCATTGCCGGATGTTCCACCGCACCCTGTCGCGGCGGGCGTTGCTCTATACCGAAATGGTGACGGCCGCCGCGCTGGTGCGCGGGGGCGCCGTGCATCTGCTCGACCATGACCCGGCCGAGCATCCGCTGGCCGTCCAGCTCGGCGGCGCCGATCCGGGCGAGCTCGCGCAGGCCGCGCGCATCTGCGCCGCGCACGGCTTTGGCGAGATCAATCTCAATATCGGCTGCCCCTCCGACCGGGTGCAGTCGGGCTGTTTCGGCGCCGTGCTGATGACGCGCCCCGGCCTCGTCGCCGACTGCGCCGCGGCAATGGCCGAGGCCGCGCCGGCGGCCGAGATCACCGTGAAGTGCCGCATCGGCGTGGACGAGCAGGAGCCGCGCGAGGTGCTGCCGGCATTCCTCGACCGGCTCAAGGCGGCGGGGGTGCGCCGGGTGATCGTGCATGCGCGCAAGGCGTGGCTGCAGGGGCTGAGCCCGCGCGAGAACCGCGAAGTGCCACCGCTCGACCACGATCTGGTCGTGGAGATGACGCATCGCTTCCCCGATCTTCACCTGTCGATCAATGGCGGGATCGGATCGCTCGACGCCGCGCGCGGCTTTCTCGCGCGCGGGCTCGACGGCGTGATGATCGGGCGGGCGGCCTATCACCGCCCCTTTGACCTGCTCGCCGGGGCGGATGCGGCAATATGGGGCGCGGCGCCGACGGTGGCCAGCCGCGCCGAGGCGGTGGAGCGGATGAAGCCCCATATCGCGCGCCACCTCGCCGCCGGCGGGCGCCTGCACGCCGTCACCCGCCACATGCTGGGCCTGTTCGCCGGCCAGCCCGGCGCACGGAAATGGCGGCGCATGCTGACCGAGGGCGCGCAACGGCCCGAGGCCGGGCTTGATCTGCTCGACGCGGCCCTCGCGGCGATGGATGCGCACCAGCCGGCCTGAGCGGCCGGATTGCGGCTGGCAGTCCGGCGCGGGGGCGATTATACCCGCGCCCGACTCTTCCCCCAGGAAAGGCCGCTGCATGCCCATACCGATGCCCGAGATTTCCCTGTTGCTGCAAATGGTTGCGCTGCTTCTCGCAATCGGCGCCCTGGCGGGCGTCGTCGCCGGGATGCTGGGCGTGGGCGGCGGCATCATTCTGGTGCCGGCCTTCTTCTATGCCTTCACCTATCTGGGATATGCCGGCCCGCAGCTGATGCAGATCTGCCTTGCGACCTCGCTGGCGACGATCGTGGTCACCTCGATCCGCTCGGTGCTGGCCCATCACGCCAAGGGCGCGGTGGAATGGCCCATCCTGCGCGGCTGGGCGCCGGGAATCGCGACCGGCGCGGTGCTGGGCGTGCTGGTGGCCGCGGGGCTGCGCTCGTCCACGCTGCAGGGGATATTCGGCGTGCTCGGGCTTGTCGTGGGGCTGTATCTGGCCTTCGGGCGGGCGCATTGGCGGCTGGGTCCGGCGATGCCCGGCGGCGTGGTGCGCGCGGTGCTCTCGCCGCTGATGGGATTTCTGTCGGTGCTCATGGGGATCGGCGGCGGCAGCTTCGGCGTGCCGCTGATGTCGCTTTACGGCGTGCCGATCCACCGCGCGGTGGCCACCGCGGCCGGGTTCGGGCTGCTGATCGCGGTGCCGTCGGTCATAGCCTTCCTCTTCGTCGGGATCGACCCCGCCTTCCGCCCGCCCTTCACGGTGGGGGCGGTCAACCTCGCCGCCTTCGCGGTGGTGATCGCGATGACGCTGATCACCGCGCCGCTGGGGGTTCGGCTTGCCCACTGGATGGATCCCAAGCCGCTCAAGCGGGTCTTCGCGGTCTTCATCATGGCGGTGGCGCTGAACATGCTGCGCAAGTCGCTGGGGTTCTGAGCCCCGCGCCACGAAAAAGGCCGCGCCGGTGCCCCGGCGCGGCCGATTCCATCACGGTCGCGACAGCGCGTGTCAGGACATGTCGCGCGGGTCTTCGGACGGCCCGGCGCCGCGCGGATCGCCCGAGTCGTCTTCACTGGCCGCGCCGCCGACATCGTCGAACAGCTCGGCGATCTCGAACTCGGCGGCGGCCTCCTCTTCGGCGGCGACGTCCTGGATCGATTTTCCCGAGGCCTGAAGCCGGGCTTCCTCCTCGCTGCGGGCGACGTTGATGCCCACAGTGACGCTGACCTCGGGGTGGAGGACGACCGACACCTCGTGCAGGCCCAGCGTCTTGATCGGCGCGTTGAGCACGACCTGGCGGCGCTCGACATCGGTGCCGCCTGTGCTGACCGCCTCGGCGATGTCGCGCGTGCTCACCGAACCATAGAGCGCGCCGGAATCCGACGCCGCCCGAATCACGACGAAGGTCTCGCCGTCGAGCCTGGCGGCGACCCGCTCGGCCTCCTTGCGCTGTTCGAGGTTGCGCGCCTCGAGCTGGGCCTTCTGGTCCTCGAAGGCCTTGATGTTGGACTCGCTCGCGCGCAGCGCCTTGCCCTGCGGCAGCAGAAAGTTCCGGGCGTGACCGTCCTTGACGGTGACGACATCGCCCATCTGCCCGAGCTTGGCCACGCGTTCCAGCAGGATGACTTGCATGATGCTCTCCTTACTTGACGGCGTAGGGCAGCAGGGCGAGGAAGCGCGCGCGCTTGATCGCCCGGGCGAGTTCGCGCTGCTTCTTCGACGACACCGCGGTGATGCGCGAGGGCACGATCTTGCCACGCTCGGATATGTAGCGCTGCAAGAGCTTGGTGTCCTTGTAGTCGATCTTGGGCGCATTGTCGCCCGAGAAGGGGCAGACCTTGCGGCGGCGGAAAAACGGCTTTGCGGCCATGATTTAGGCTCCTTTCCTCAGGCGTTGGATCAACGGCGCCGGTCGCGCTCTTCGCGCTTTTGCATCTGGATCGACGGGCCTTCGTCGTGCTTGTCGACCTTGACGGTCATCACGCGCATCACGTCGTCATGCAGCCGCATCAGCCGCTCCATCTCGTGGACGGCGGGCGCGGGCGCGTCGGTGCGCAGGAAGGCGTAATGCCCCTTGCGGTTCTTGTTGATCTTGAAGGCCATCGTCCGAACGCCCCAGTACTCCTGGTCGACGGTCTTGCCGCCGTTGTCCGAAAGCACCGTGGTGAAGTGGTCGATCAGCCCTTCGGCCTGCGCGCTGGAAAGGTCCTGGCGCGCGATGAAGACATGCTCGTACAGCGGCATGCGTGCTCCAAGTTTTCGGGCGCACTTCACAGGGCGGGCGATGGTCTTCCGCGGCCCGCCCGCGAGAGGCTGCGCCGGTTTCGCGGATTTGCGGAAGACGCCGGCGTTTATACAGGGATGAAGGCGGCGTGCAAGGGGCCGCGCCGGTCACCAAATTGCCGCAACAATGTCACCACAAGGCCGCACGATTCTCGCGATCGAGCATTAACCGTCATTTCCTACTCTGTTGGGGCTGGTGATGCGACCTCTACGCTATCTCAAGTCATTCCTGCGCAGCGACATTGGCGCGACGACGGTGGATTACGTCATCCTCGCGGCGATGACGACGGGCATCGCCATCGGCAGCGTCGTCGTGATCGGCAGCGGCGGCACCGATCTGGCCGAGGATGTCGGATCGGGCGTGAGCGCGATTGACGGTGCGCTGCCCTCCGCCGGCGGGCGCGGTGGCGCATCAGCCGGCAGCGCGTCGGCCGGTCCGCAAGACGGGCGCGACCCCGCGCCCGGCGCCGACAGGACGGGCGATAACGACCGCCCTGGCGATGCGCCCGGTAGCCGGTCGGCGGGCCGGGCCGATTTGCTGAACGGCGAATTCCTCGATGACGATGATGATCTCGTGGTCCGCGGCGCGGCCAATGGCGACGAAGAGGAGGACGAGGAAGAGGACGAAATTGCGGAGGAGCCCGTCGCCGAGCCATCCGGCGAATGAGGCTGGACGCCCCCGGCGCCCGCCGATAGACCCGGACGCGAGTTTGAACTGATCGGGAGGGGCAGATGGGCCGTGCATTGGTTTTTCCGGGGCAGGGGGCGCAGACGGTCGGCATGGGGCGCGCGCTGGCCGAGCACTACCCGGCCGCACGGGCGGTGTTTGACGAGGTCGATGCGGCGCTCGACGAGCCCCTGTCCGAGGTGATCTGGCAGGGCGAGGCCGAGGCTCTGACCCTGACCGCCAACGCCCAGCCCGCCTTGATGGCGACCTCGCTTGCGGCGATGCGCGCGCTGGAGGCGGAGGGCATGGACGCCGCACAGGCGGATTTCGTGGCCGGGCATTCGCTGGGCGAGTACTCGGCGCTGGCCGCCGCGGGCGCGCTGAGCGTCGCCGACGCCGCCCGGCTGTTGCGAATCCGCGGCCGCGCGATGCAGGAGGCCGTGCCGGTCGGCGAGGGCGCGATGGCCGCGCTGCTGGGGCTCGATCTCGACACGGTTACCGAGATCGCCGCCGAGGCCGCGGGGCAGGGGGTCTGCCAGGCTGCCAATGACAACGATCCCGCCCAGGTGGTGGTGTCGGGGCACAAGGCGGCCGTGGAGCGCGCCGTCGAGATTGCAAAGGGGCGCGGGGCCAGGCGGGCGGTGCTCCTGCCGGTCTCGGCGCCGTTTCACTGCACGCTGATGCAGCCCGCCGCCGAGGTGATGGCCGACGCCCTCGCGAAGGTCACCATCGCCGCGCCAAAGCTGCCGGTGGTCCCCAACGTCAAGGCCGAAGGGGTGCGCGACCCTGACGAGATCCGCGCCCTGCTGATCGAGCAGATCACCTCGATGGTGCGCTGGCGCGAAAGTGTGACCTGGATGCTGGGGCAGGGGGTCGATACCTTCTGGGAGGTCGGCGCGGGCAAGGCGCTGTCGGGGATGATCCGGCGCATCGACAAGTCGGCCGTCACCCGCGCGATCGCCACCCCCGAGGACGTCACCTCCGCGCGCGACGGCTGAGCCGGGCAGATGCCGCTTCTCGACACGGGCCGTGTGCGGATTTTCTTCGCCCACATCCCCAAGACGGGGGGGACGAGCGTCGAGGCGTATCTGCGCCGGAAGGGCCGGGTCACCATGATCGCGGATCAACGCCCTCTGTCCGGCGAGTCGGTGACGCCCCAGCATTACCACCGCGAACTCTATCGCGACCGGCTCCCCCCCGGCGGGGTCGATGCAAGCTTCGCGATCCTGCGCGACCCTCTCGCGCGGCTGGTAAGCGAATACCGCTTTCGCCATCGCAAGCGGGCCGGCTGGTATGCGCTCGACCCGCGCTTCCATCTCGGGTGGCGGCTCGTCAAGATCGGGCGGGACCATCGTCTGCTGACCTTCGCGCAATGGGTCGAGGCGGTTCTCGAGGCTGTGCGCGCCGATCCCTGCCTCAACGACAACCATATTCGCCCGCAGGTGGATTTTCTCTGCGAGGGCATGACCCTGTTTCGCTTCGAGGACGGCCTCGCCCCGGCTTTCGACTGGATCGACGCCATGACCGACGGACGTCGCGATGCGCGCGACCATCATGCCAAGCGCTCGACCGTGCGCCCGCCTGCCGTGCCGAAGCGCGTGATCGCGCGCGTGCGCGCCTTTTATGCCGAGGATTACGCCCTTCTGGAGGATCTCGCCGCCGCCGGCGGCGGATCGCGATAGGGCGGCCCGGCTCAGGCCGGCGAGGCCCCCGGGGCGGATCGGCCATGCGCGGGATGCGCTTTTGCGGCTTCCTCCCGCATCACCGCGAGAACCCGCTCGCTCAGGCGCGTGTCCGAAAAATGCTCGGCGCGCGCGCGAAGTGCCGCGGGTGTAAAACGGGTGTCGAGCGCCTCCGAAATCCGCCGGGCCAGATCGCCCGGATCGTCCAACGCCGCCAGCAGCCCGCACCCCGTGCCGTCGAGTATCTCGACCGCGCCGGGGGTGGCGGTGGCCACGACAGGGACGCCGTGCGCCAGCGCCTCGATGATCACGTTGGGGAAACCCTCCCAGTGGGAAGGCAGAACGGTGAGCGTGGCGCGGCGGTATTCCGCCCCCACATCCTCGACATGGCCGAGGAACTGCACGTCCTCCGCGATTCCGAGGGCGCGCGCCTGCTCCTGCAGAGCGGGCTGCAGCTTGCCGTCGCCGGCCAGCCGCAGGCGCGCGGGCCTCCGGGCCCTGACATCGGCGAACGCGCGCAGCAGAAGGTTGACGCGCTTCTGCCGGGTCAGGCGGGCCACGCACAGGATCGTCGGCACATCCGTCTCGGCCGCCGTCACGGCCGGGGCGGCGGCCGCTCCCGCGTCGCCGGGCAGAGCGATGCCGTTGGGGATCACCGTGATACGCGCGCGCGCGACGCCCCATTCGCGCTCGATCTGCTCGGCCATCGACCCGGTGAGCGCGATCACGCGGTCGACCGCGCGGTAGCCCCCGGCGAAGATCACCCGCTTGATCTGCCGCCCCGGCGCCGAGCGCAGCTGCACCCTGTCCCATGTATAGAGCGCCTCGCGCAGAATCAGCCGCGGGCGGGGCCGCAGCCCGGTCAGGGCGAGGCGCAGCGGCTGCAGATTGCGCATGTCGACGGCGAGGCACAGCTCGGGGCGCTGCCGCCGAATTTCGCGCCGCAGCGGCCCGACGGCGGCAAGGCCCTTGCGGGTGCCGAACACACGCAGGTCGACACGCGCCTCATCGAGGCCGAATTGCCGCGCCTGCGGCGCCGCGCCGGTGGCGAGGGTGACTTCGAACCCGCCCTCGGCGAGGATGTTGGCGTATTTCACCGCGTTCTTGCCCGCGCCGCCGGAAATGGCGTGGATGAAAATGAGGACTCGGCGCGGGCGGTTCGACATGACGGGCCTGCCATGGGTGGAAAGGGACTGACGTCTTCCCCTACGCGGCCGCGGCAGCAAGGGCAAGCCGCGCCCCTCGACACGGAGCCGGGCGATTTTGCGCGCAATCCGCTTGACGCCATGCGGCGGCATCCCTAATACGTGCCCACGCTCGGGCGATGCCTCGGGTGGGACCGGAGCGGTTGTAGCTCAGTTGGTTAGAGTGCCGGCCTGTCACGCCGGAGGTCGCGGGTTCGAGCCCCGTCAACCGCGCCATCGTCCCGCCTGTCACGCGCAGTCCCCCCGCAGCATGCGCGGTTGTAGCTCAGCTGGTTAGAGTGCCGGCCTGTCACGCCGGAGGTCGCGGGTTCGAGCCCCGTCAACCGCGCCACGCTGATCGGTGTTTGAACCGACAACACCGCCCCCAGCGCACCCACAGTGATGATGGCAATTCGCCGGCCCGGGTCGTCGCCGGGCTGCCTGCGTATTCGCGGCTCAATGAGCGCGTGCGGTCGCAGGAGCGCCCGAAAAGGCTGACGCACCGGCCGGGCGACGCGGCGGCTGCGGGTCTAATTCCTACAATTATATCAGATGCCTGTGGTAGCGGAGGAGGGACTTGAACCCCCGACACATGGATTATGATTCCACTGCTCTAACCAACTGAGCTACTCCGCCAGGAGCGAGCGCGTAGGTAAGTCAGCCGCCGGGGGGCGTCAAGGGGGAATTGGGGGGCGTGTGCGGGCGCCATCGGAAGGGCGCGCGGAGGCGAAAAGTGGATCGGTCTCCGGGGCTCGGGCCGGTGCCGCCCAGCTCACGGGCGGTTGACAAAAGGGGGGTGGATCGGGGTGAATGCCGGCACATGGCGCGCGGCCACTCATTCCGCGCGCCGCAACATAGAAGGGAGAGTAAAATGAAGAAATTTGGCATCACGCTCGCGGCCGCAATGGCGCTCGGAGCGCCGGCCTCCGCACAGGAGCTGTCCATCGCCACCGGCGGCACCGGCGGCACGTATTTCCCCTACGGCGGCGGCCTCGCCGAACTGATCGGCGAGTACGTCGAGGGCTACACCGCCTCGGCCGAAGTCACCGGCGCCTCGGTCGAGAACATGGCGCTGGTCTCGCGCGGCGACAGCGACATGGCGCTCGCGCTCGCCGACACGGTGTATCAGGGCTATACCGGCACCGGCCGCTTCGAGGATCGCCAGCTGCCCGACACCCGCGCGCTGGCCTCGGTCTACCCCAACGCGGTGCAGATCGTCACCCTGGCCGACAGCGGCATCGACAGCCTCGACGACCTCGCGGGCCGGACCGTCTCGGTCGGCGCGCCGGGGTCGGGCACGGAACTCAGTGCCGAGACGATCCTGAACGCCAACGGCATCACCTATGACGACATCGACGAGCGGCGCCTGAACTTCAACGAGACAGCCGACGCCTTGCGCGACGGCGACATCGCCGCCGGCTTCTGGAGCGTGGGGCCGCCGACCAGCTCGATCATGAACCTCGCCTCGACCCGCGATATCTCGATCGTGGCGCTCAGCGACGAGGAAATTGCCAATGCCCGCGAGGCGCAGCCGGTCTTCGCCGGCTACACGCTGCGCGAAGGCATCTACGAGGGAATCGGGGAACCGGTGCAGACGATCTCCACGCCCAACGTTCTGATCGCCGATGCGAGCATGGACGAGGAGCTGGCCTACCAGGTCACCCGCGTCCTGTTCGAGCACACCGACGAGCTGATCGCGATCCACCCGGCCGCCAACGACACCACGGTGGAGTTCTCGGTCAACTCGACGCCGATCCCCTTCCACCCGGGCGCCATCCGTTACTACGAGGAAGCGGGCGCGACGATCTCCGACAACCAGCGGCCGTGACGGCGCGCCTGGACGGGCGGCCCTTCGGGGCCGCCCTTCTTGTCATTGCACTTGCTACGGGCGCGGCGTGCGCCGATGCGCTGGAGGTGCGCGGCCGCGACGGCGATCTGGTCGCGCGGATGCCGCTCGCCCCCGGCGGCGAGGTCTGCCTGCGCTGGTCGCACTCGGTGACCGGCGGCGCGGTGGCCGACTGCTTCGAGATCCGCGACGGCCGGCTGACCCTGACCCGCTCCTACCTGCACGATTTCTCGGCCGGGCTGGGGCACCTGCCGGGCCGCGGCATCCAGCGCGCCGCCGAGCATGGCGGCTACTGGATCGAGGAGATCGACGAGCCCGTGCCCGGCAACGCCCTGCCGCTGCGCGTGGGCCGGCGCTCGGTCGGGCACCGCCTGACCAGCGGCGAGCGAACCCTCAGCCTCAGCGACCGTGCCGCCGGGCGGCGCGTGACGCTTGCCCCCGCAACGGACTGACCCCGCGGCGCACCGCCCGCGCAAACCCGGCCGAAAGAACGACAAGATGACAGACGCCCCCGACCTGCCCGAAAGCTTCCGCTCCGCCGACCGGCTGCAACCGCGCCCGGTTCTCTGGGTCATCGCGGCCGTGGCCGTCGCGCTGTCGCTGTTCCAGCTCTACACCGCCGGGATCGAGCCGCTTGGGCTGTTCTACCAGCGCCCGATCCATCTGGGCTTCGTGATGGTGCTGACCTTCCTGATCTACCCCGTGTTCGGGCAGAGCCGCCGCCGCGGCCCGCTGGGCTGGGTGATCGACGCCGCCTTCGTGGCCGCGGCGTTCTACAGCGCCTTCTACATCACCTGGAACCTCGACGCGATCATCAACCGCGCGGGCTTCTGGACGCAGACCGACATCTGGGTCGGCATCCTGTGCACCGTCACCGTGCTCGAGGCCAGCCGCCGCGCGGTGGGGCTGGGCATGACCGTGATCGGGATCATCGCCATCCTCTACGCGCTGGCCGGCCCGCGCGGCGCCCTGCCCGGCTTCGGCGAATGGATGCCCGGCATCCTGTCGCATCGCGGGGCGGGCGTGGACCGCCTGGTCGGCCAGCTCTACCTGGGCCAGGAGGGCATATTCGGCCTGCCGCTGGGGGTGGCGGCGACCTATGTCTTCATGTTCGTGCTGTTCGGCGCCTTCCTCGAGGTCACCGGCGCGGGGCGGTTCTTCATCGACCTCGCCTTCGCCGCGACGGGCCGGCGCCCCGGCGGGCCCGCCAAGGCCGCCGTCATCGCCTCGGCCGGGATGGGGTCGATCTCGGGCTCGGCCATCGCCAACGTGGTCACGACCGGCGCCTTCACCATTCCGCTGATGAAGCGGCTGGGCTACCGCGCGCCGCAGGCCGGCGGCATCGAGGCGGCCGCCTCGACCGGCGGGCAGATCACGCCGCCCCTGATGGGCGCGGGCGCCTTCCTGATCTCGGAATATACCAACATCCCCTATGTCGAGATCGTGCTCGTCTCGATCTTCCCGGCGGTCCTCTACCTGGGCACGGTCTACCTGTTCGTCCATCTCGTCGCGATGAAGGAAGGCATGAAGGGCATGTCGGGCGACGATCTGCCCGCGCTGAGCAAGGTCATGGCGGCGGGCTGGCAGTTCATCGTGCCGCTCTTCCTGCTGGTCTTCCTGCTGGTCAACAACATCTCGCCCATGCGGGTGGGGTTCTGGGCGATCATCGGCGTGATCGCCGTGTCGGGCCTGCGCGAGGCGGTGGTGATGGCCTTCATCGACCCGCGGCGCGGCACGCCGCTGACCCTCGCGCGGGTCCGCGACGGGCTCATGGCCGGCGTCGCCACGATCCTCGAGGCGCTCAAGGTCGGCGCGCGCAACGCGGTCGCGGTCTCGATCGCCTGCGGCATCGCCGGCATCATCGTGGGTGTCGTCGGGCTGACCGGGCTGGGGCTCAAGTTCTCCTCGATGATGATCGCCGCATCGGGCGGCAACATGATCATCGCGCTGGGGCTGGTGCTGATCGCGAGCCTGATCCTGGGCATGGGCCTGCCGGTGACGGCCGCCTACATCGTGCTGATCGTGCTCGTGGGCCCCGCCCTGCAGGAGCAGTTCGGCATCCCGCTGCTGATCGCGCATCTTCTGGTCTTTTGGTACAGTCAGGACAGCAACGTCACCCCGCCCATCGCGCTGGCGGCCTTCGCGGGCGCGGCCGTCGCCGGGGCGAAACCGCTGGCCACGTCCGTCCAGGCCTGGAAGTTCGCCAAGGGGCTCTACCTCGTCCCGATCTTCATGGTCTACAACCCAGAGATCATCCTGGGCGGGCCCGTCCACATCGTGCTGTGGTCGGGCGCGATCGCCATCCTCGGCCTCGCCGCCTTCGCCTCGGCGCTCGAGGGCTGGATGTTCGGGCCGATGGACCCGATCTCGCGGCTGCTGGTGGTGCCGGGGCTGGTGGGCGTGCTCTCGCCCGTCGCCTGGGTCGAGTTCGGCGCGGCCGCCCTGCTGCTGGCGATCGTGGCGGTCAACTGGCTGCGCAGCCGCGGCAGCCCGCCCCGCCCCGAACGCGCCGCGCAACGGGCGGCCGACGCC
>PUHN01000049.1 GCA_002967695.1 Rhodobacteraceae bacterium WD3A24
CGGGCCCGGCGCCGGCATGCCGGCGGGCAAGCCGCGCCGCCTCGGCATCGAAGCCCGGGCTCTGGCGAAGCTCGCGGAGAGCCGCGCGGGCCGCCCGTTCGGCGGCGGCGGGACCGATAACGGGCTCGGGATAGGCCCGGCCGAGCAGGCGCCGCGCGCCCGGCCATTTCCAGGGTTCCTGGAGAAAGCCGTCGGGCACCTCGCCCAGCTCGGGCACCCAGCGGCGGGTGAATGCGCCGCCGGGATCGTGATCGCGCCCCTGCCTGACGGGGTCGTAGAGGCGCAGCGCGTCGATGCCGGTGGTTCCCGACCGAATTTGCATCTGGTTCCAGTGAATGCCCGGCTCGTAATCGGTGAAAAGCCGTGCCAGCACCGCCCCCGTCGCGCGCCAGTCGAGCCAGAGGTGATAGGAGGCCACCGCGACGACCATCGCGCGCATGCAAAAATTTAGCCAGCCGGTCGCGCGCAGATAGCGCATGCACGCATCCACCAGGGGCAGCCCCGTCCGCCCCTGCGCCCAGGCGTCGAGCAACGCCGCTTCGGGCACGCGCGGGCGCAGCTGCTCGAAGGCGCGGTGCAGGCAGCGGGCTTCGATCTCGGGGGCGTCCTCGAACCTTTGCATGAGGTGATCGCGCCAGTCGAGGCGCGCCTCGAAGGCTTTCAGGCTCGCCCCCCCATTCCGGCTGCCCGCGGTGGCCCCTGCGGGCGGCCTGCGCCGCCTGTGCGGCTTCGCGCGACGACAGCGTGCCCAGCGCCAGATGCGGCGACAAGCGCGAGCAGGCCCGCTCACCAGTAAGCGGCGCGACCATCGCGCGCCGGTATTCCCGCCCGCGGGTCGCGAGAAAGCTCTCCAGCAGGGCCGTGCCCTGAGCGCGCCCGCCGACCTGCCGGTGCGGGCAGGGATCGGCCTCCAGCCGAAGCTGGGCGGCGGTGGGAATCGGCCCCGGCTCCACCCCCGCGAGCGGATGCAGTGCATCGGCCGCGCTCACCTGCCCCGCGGCCATGAAGGCGGCGCGGCGCGCGGGCCGCGCGTCCTCCATCGCGGGGCCGCGAAACACGCCCGATTGCGGCAGTTCCTCCCACACGACGCCCGCCTCGCGTGCCCAGCCGGCAATGCGCCGGTCGCGCGCGACGGTCCAGGCATTGCCGGTCTCGGCGTGCGAGACGATGCGCGATATCGAATGGGCGCGGCAAAGCCGGGCGATCACCTCGCCGGCCTCGCCCACCCGCACGATCAGAGGCTGGCCCAACGCGGCAAGGGCGTCGCGCAGATCCTGCAGGCACTCCGCGACAAAGCTCCATTGCCGGGCCGAACTGTCCGCGCCGCGCCAGTATGCCGGCTCGACCACATAAAGCGGCAGAACGGGCCCGAGGGCCACCGCATGCGCCAGCGCGGGATGATCATGGATGCGCAGATCGCGCTTGAACCACAGGATCGTTCCGGTTTCGTTCATGCCGCCGCAATAACAGGGCACAAGGCTCGCGCCCAGCCCCGGCGCGAGACGACGCGAGACGGCGCGCATCCCGGCGCGGCCTTCCGCCCCGCGAAGGCGGCGCAGTTGAACAACCCCGGCGGGCGGCCTAGACTTCGCTGCACCGCAGCCCGCCGGAGGACTTGATGAAAGACGCCGCCCCGCAAGCGATCCATCTGAGCGACTACACCCCGCCGGCCTATCTTGTGGAGCGCGTCGCCCTCGAATTCCACCTCCACCAGGGCGCGACCCGCGTCGTCTCGCATATCCGGTTCCACCCGAATCCGGCGCATCCCGCCCCGGACGCGCTGCGCCTCGACGGCGAGGATCTCAGGCTCATCCGCGCGACGGTTAACGGGCGTGCGCTCGATCTCGCCCCCGATGCCACCGGGGTGAGCATCCCCGCCGCCGAGCTGCCCGAGGGCCCCTTCGACTGGCAGGCCGAGGTCGAGATCGACCCGAAATCCAACACCGCGCTCGAAGGGCTCTACATCTCGCGCGGGATGTACTGCACCCAGTGCGAGGCCGAGGGCTTTCGCCGGATCACCTTCTATCCCGACAGGCCCGACGTGATGGCGCCCTTCCGGGTGCGCATCGTCTCCGATCTGCCGGTGCTGCTGTCCAACGGCAATCCCGTGGACTCCGGGCCCGGCTGGGCGGAATGGGACGACCCGCACCCCAAGCCCTCCTACCTGTTCGCGCTGGTGGCCGGCGATCTGGTCGCCCATCGCGACGGCTTCACCACCCGCTCGGGCCGCGAGGTGGCGCTCAACATCTGGGTGCGGCAGGGCGACGAGGGGCGCTGCGCCTACGCGATGGACGCGCTCAAGCGCGCGATGAAATGGGACGAGGACGTCTACGGGCGCGAATACGACCTCGACGTGTTCAACATCGTCGCGGTGGACGACTTCAACATGGGCGCGATGGAGAACAAGGGGCTCAACATCTTTAACGCCAAATACGTCCTCGCCAGCCCCGAGACGGCGACCGACGCCGATTTCGAGCGCATCGAATCGATCATCGCGCACGAGTATTTTCACAACTGGACGGGCAACCGCGTCACCTGCCGCGACTGGTTCCAGCTTTCGCTCAAGGAGGGACTGACCGTCTTTCGCGATCAGCAATTCAGCGCCGACCAGCGCAGCGCCGCCGTTCAGCGCATCCAGGACGTCATGGCCCTGCGCGCGCGGCAGTTCCGCGAGGATGACGGCCCGCTGGCCCATCCCGTCCGGCCCGAAAGCTATGTCGAGATCAACAACTTCTACACCGCAACCGTCTACGAGAAGGGCGCCGAGCTGATCCGCATGCTGCGTCAGCTCGTGGGCGAAGAGGCCTATGCCGCCGCGCTCGATCTCTATTTTCGCCGCCATGACGGGCAGGCCTGCACGATCGAGGACTGGATCGCCGTCTTCGAGGACGTCACGCAGCGCGACCTGTCGCAGTTCAAGCGCTGGTATTCGCAGGCCGGCACCCCGCGCATCGCGGTGGCCGAACACTGGGACGGCGCCGACTACACGCTCACCCTGCGCCAGCACACGCCCCCCACCCCCGACCAGCCGCTCAAGGAGCCGCTGGTCATCCCGCTGGCGGCCGGGCTGCTGGGGCCCGACGGCGCCGAGATCGCGCCGACCTCGGTGCTCGAACTCGAAGGCCCGGAGCAGAGCTTTACCTTCCGCGCCCTTCCCGCGCGGCCGGTGCCCTCGCTCAACCGCGGCTTTTCCGCGCCGGTGGTGATCGAGCGCGAAAGCAGCACCGAGGAGCGCGCCTTTCTGCTGGCGCATGACACCGACCCGTTCAACAAGTGGGAGGCCGGCCGCGCGCTGGCCCGCGACGTGCTGATGCGCATGGCCGCCGAGGGCGCGCGGCCCGGCCCCGCCTATCTCGACGCGCTGGCGCGGATGGTCGGCGACGACGCGCTCGACCCGGCCTTTCGGGCGCTGGCGCTGCGCCTGCCGCCGGAGGACGACATCGCCCGCGCCCTGCATGACGACGGCCTCACGCCCGATCCGCTGGCCATCCACCGCGCGCGCGAGCGGCTCGGCGGCCTGATCGCCACGCATCTCGAAGGCCGGCTGGCGGAGATCTACGATACCATGACGGTGCCCGGCCCGTTCACCCCAGACGCGCGCGCGGCCGGACGGCGGGCGCTGCGCCTTGATGCGCTGGCGCTGCTGGCGCGGCGCGATGACGGGGCGCGGGCCGCGCGGCTCTTCGCCGGGGCCGGCAACATGACCGAACAGCTCGGCGCGCTCTCGGCGCTGCTTGCCGTCGGCGGCGGTGGCGAGGAGGTCGCCGCCTTCTACCGCCAATGGGGCGATGACAGGCTCGTTCTCGACAAGTGGTTCGCGCTGCGCATCGGCCGCGCCGCGCCGGAGCGGGCCGTCTCGCTGACCCGCGAGCTGACCGAGCATCCTGATTTCGACTGGAAGACGCCCAACCGCTTCCGCGCGGTGATCGGCGCGCTGACGGGCAACGCGGCGGGCTTTCACGACCCCTCCGGGGCGGGCTACGCCCTTGTGGCCGACTGGCTGATCCGGCTCGACCCCGTCAACCCGCAGACCGCCGCGCGCATGTCGGCGGCCTTCGAGACATGGCCGCGCTTTGATCCGGATCGACAGGCGCTCATGCGCGCGCAGTTGCAGCGCATCCGCGCCACCGAGGGGGTCAGCCGCGACATGAGCGAAATGACGGGCCGCATGCTCGGCTGACCCAGCGACGGGAGAGAGACCATGCAATCGGATACGCCATCGCTCGCCCGCCGCTGGGGGCCCGGACGCGCCAAGGCGATCCTGGTTCTAGTCGCGGCCGTCACATTCACGCTCTCGCCGCTGTTTACCAGCGGCTTCAACGGATTCGATCCGCAGGCCTTCCCCGTGCCGCAGGACTCCCCGCCGGTCCAGCCGGCGGGGTATGCCTTTTCCATCTGGGGGCTGATCTATGCCTGGCTGATCCTGCACGCGGGTTACGGCCTGTTCGCGCGCGCCGGCGATCCGGGCTGGGATGCGGGGCGCTGGCCGCTGTTTCTCAGCCTGGGTCTGGGCACCGGCTGGATCGCTCTGGCCAATGCCAGCCCGGTGATGGCCACCATCGTCATCTGGCTGATGCTCATCGGCGCGCTGACCGCGCTGATGCTGGCGCCGCGCAAGGAGCGCCTGTTCGCGCAGGCTCCGCTGGCGCTCTATGCAGGATGGCTGACGGCGGCGAGCTGGGTGTCGGTCGGGCTGCTGCTGGCCGGCTACGGGGTGATGAGCCCATGGGCCGCCGCGCTGACGACCCTGCCGCTGGCCACGCTTTTTGCGCTGGCCGTCCAGATCCGGCTGCACCGTGCGCCGGAATATGCGGGCACGGTGATCTGGGCACTGATCGCGGTGATCGTCGCCAATGCCGGTGCCTTCTGGAGCGTGGCCGTCATCGCCGGGGCCGGCGCGCTCGCCCTGGCCGGGGCGGGGCTGTGGGCGGCGCGGCGGTGAGCGCGCGCACCCGCGCCGCCGGCCCGAAGAGGGCTCAGCCCAGCGGCATCCGCCCCTCCGCGATCTCGGCCCACCACGAGGTGCCCGGCGCGATCGCCGCGTCGTTGAAATCGTATTCGGGATGGTGGACCGGCGCGGTGTCGCCATTGCCCACCAGGATATAGGCGCCGGGCCGGGCCTGCAGCATATAGGCGAAATCCTCCGCCCCCATCACCAGCGGCGCCTCGTCGCACTGGCCGCTCACGCGGCGCGCGGCGGCGGCGGCGTGCTCGGTCTCGACCTCGGCATTGATCATGACCGGATAGCCGGTGTGATAGGTCACCTCGGCGGCGGCGCCGAAGGCGGCCGCGGTGGCCTCGGCGACATGGATCAGGCGCGCGCGCACCAGCTCGCGCACGCCCTCGTCCATGGTCCGCACCGTGCCGCGCATCACGGCGGTCTGGGGGATCACGTTGTAGGCGCCGCCGCCCGCGTCGATGCCGGTCACCGAAAGCACCGCTTGCGCGACCGGATCGACGTTGCGCGCCACGACCGACTGAAGCGCGACCATCACATGGCCGGCGACAAGGCAGGCATCGACGCCCTCATGCGGCTTGGCCGCATGGCCGCCCTTGCCGGTTATGCGGATGTCGAACTGGTCGGCCGCGGCGAAGAAACCGCCCGGGCGGATGGCGAAGCGGCCCTCGGCAATGCCGGGCCAGTTGTGCATGCCGTAGACCTCCTGGATGCCGAAACGCTCCAGCACGCCCTCCTCGATCATCACCCGGCCGCCGCCGCCGCCCTCCTCGGCGGGCTGGAAGATGACCACCGCCGTGCCGTCGAAATTGCGCGTCTCGCACAGATATTGCGCGGCACCCAGAAGCATCGCCGTATGCCCGTCATGGCCGCAGGCATGCATCTTGCCCGGCTCGGTCGAGGCGTGCGCGGCGCCGGTGGCCTCCTCGATGGGCAGGGCGTCCATGTCCGCGCGCAGCCCCAGAACCCGGCCCGAGCCGGTCTTCTGCCCGCGTATCACGCCGACCACGCCGTTGCGGGCGATGCCCGTGACGACCTCGTCGCAGCCGAAGGCGCGCAGCTTGTCCGCCACGATCGCGGCGGTGCGCGCCGTGTCGAACATCAGCTCGGGATGGGCGTGAATATCGCGCCGCCAGGCGGCGATCTCGGGGGCGAGGTCGGCAAGGCGGTTTCGAACCGGCATCGGCAAGCTCCATGGCTGAAAGGTCGGGGTCGGCGGCGCCGCCCGTCATAGGTGCGCCGGCCCTGCCCGGCAGTCAAGCGCGCGCGCCCAGATCCAGATGCCGTCGGATGCGCCGGATCAGCAGCCACACCACCAGAATGACCGGCGGGGTCAGCAACCCCGCGACGACCGCCTTGCCCAGCCCGTAGGTCGCGGCCAGCGGCGCGGCGATGTTGGTGGCCAGATTGACGGCGTAATAGCTGACCGCGACGACCGAGAGCCCCTCGACCGTGCGCTGAAGGCGCAGCTGAAGGTCGGCGCGGCGGTTCATGCCGGCCAGAAGTTCCTGATTCTGGGCGGAGCGCTCGACATCGACGCGCGTGCTCAGCAGCTGCCCCGCGCGCATTGCCCGCTCGGCCATGGATTGCAGGCGCCGCTCGGTTGCCTTGACGGTGCGCATCGAGGGATCGTAGCGGCGCATGAGAAACTCGGCGAAGGTCTGGCGGCCGTGAAACCGCTCCTCGCGCAGCACGCCGACACGCTGATGCACCAGCGCCTCGTAGGCGCCCGTCGCCCCGAACCGGAAGGACGAACGCACGAGCAGTTTTTCGAGTTCCTCGGCGCTGCCCAGCAGCGCCTTGAGCGTCTCGTCGGCGGGCGCGTCGCTGCCGGTCATCCCGCCCATGAGTTGGGAGAGATCGGCGTCGATCCGGCTCAGATCGGGCGCGAGCGCCCGCGCCTCGGCCAGCCCCAGCATCGACATCGTCTTGTAGGTCTCGATCTCGCACAGGCGCTGCACGATGCGGCCGATGCGCCGCGCGCCGACGCCGGGCCGGACGAGGACGACCATGCGCATGTGCCCGGCGCTGTCGATGCGGAAATCGGTGGCGATGATCGCCGCCCCGTCGAGCACGCGCGAGACCGCAAGGCTTTCGGGCACGAACCAGTCGTGGAGCCTGTCGAGGAGGCCGTCCTCGTCCTCGGGGATGAAATCGACCATCAGGTTGATCGAGGTGACCCGTTCGCCCGGTGTCCGGGCCAGCCAGTCATCGGGGAACACATCGAACAGCGCCGGGTCGAAGGGCCGCTCGCCCCGCCCCGGCTGGAAGGCGGTGTAGGTGGCGAATTCGGTGTGGCTCTCCCATTTCAGGCTGTGACGGCCCAGCGTATCGAAATGATGCGTGGCCTCGGGCGCGGGGTGATGGCCCCCGAAGCGGTCGAGCAGGGCGAGCAGATGCGCGCGCCGGGCATCGCGGTCGGGGGGCGCGCCGTCATCGCGGGCGGGCTTGTAGGCAAGGAAGACCGCCGTGCCCGGTGCCTCGATCGCGGGAAAGGGGCGGGCGTGAAGTTCGTTCGCCAGGGTGTAGCGCAGCGGGTGATCCTGGATCGAAACCATGGGACGCCTTTCGGTAGCCGCGGCCAAGCCTAGCGGGATTCCTGGCGGTGTAAACGAAAAACACTTACAAAACCGAGAGTTAATCGCATACCATTGTGCACGCGGCCGGCGGGGGGTCGCGGCGCCGCACGGATGGAATGGCCGTTACCCCCATCCGCCGGCAGGCGAGCGCGGCAATTGCCGCCGGGGTCACTGTCGCGGGTGGCGATTCACGCGTCGATCCGGCAGACGTGCTGCCCGGCGACGCCCCGAGGGCGCGGGGGCTTTCAAACGGCGCGGAGCACGTGGGGCGCCGACGCGCACGGACAGGCCGGGGCAGACCGACCCGGCCTGCGACGGGGATCACGACGCGGAAGAGGAGGAAGAAGAAGACCGGGAATAGGACGCCTGCAGTTCCGTCCGATCGCCCTGTCCGCCCTGCCTGCGCCACTTCCGGTCGGCCGCGATCCCGGCGATGAGGATAAGCCCGATGCCGGCCACGAACCCCGCCAGCGCCGGCCGGGGCGCGGCCGGCGCCGCCAGCATCGCGGCGATCGCGATCGCGAGCCCCGCACCGATGGCGAGTGCGCCGCGCCCGTTGCGCCTGTGATTTCGCAAGGTCATGGAGTTGATTATCCCCCGCATCCCCCGCTCGGGTCAAGGGCGCGGGGTCCGGCCGTCCGCGCCGACAGGGCGGACGGCCGGGGCGGTATCAGTCGAGCTTACCCAGAAGGCTGTCGATGGACGACTTGGCGTCGCCATAGAACATCCGGGCATTTTCCTTGAAGAACAGCGGGTTCTCGATCCCCGAATACCCCGTGCCCTGGCCGCGCTTGGAGACGATGACATGCTTGGCCTTCCAGACCTCGAGCACCGGCATGCCGGCGATCGGGCTGTTGGGATCTTCCTGCGCCGCCGGATTGACGATGTCATTCGAGCCAATGACGATGACGACATCCGTTTCCGGGAAGTCGTCATTGATCTCGTCCATCTCCAGAACGATGTCATAGGGCACCTTGGCTTCGGCCAGCAGCACGTTCATATGCCCCGGCAGGCGGCCCGCCACGGGATGGATGCCAAAGCGCACCTCCTTGCCCTTGGCGCGCAGCTTGCGCGTCAGCTCGGATACCGACTGCTGCGCCTGTGCCACCGCCATGCCGTATCCGGGCACAATGATGACGCTGTCGGCGTCGTCGAGCAGGCTCGCCACGCCGTCGGCGTCGATGGCGGTCTGCTCGCCCTCCATCTCGGCCGCCGCCCCCTGCGGGCCGCCGAAGCCGCCCAGAATCACGTTGATGAACTTGCGGTTCATCGCCTTGCACATGATGTAGCTCAGGATCGCCCCCGAGGAGCCCACCAGCGCGCCGGTCACGATCAGCAGGTCGTTCGACAGGGTAAAGCCGATCGCCGCGGCGGCCCAGCCCGAATAGGAGTTGAGCATCGAGACGACCACCGGCATGTCGGCCCCGCCGATCCCCATGATCAGGTGCCAGCCGATGAAGAAGGCCAGCGCGGCGAGCAGAAGCAGCGTCCAGAAGCCCGCGCCGCTCAGGTAAAGCGCGGCGAGGATCACGCACAGCACCGCGGCCGCGGCATTGAGCATGTGACCGCCCGGGAGTTGCCAGGCCTTGCCGTCCACCTTGCCGGCGAGCTTGCCGAAGGCGACGACCGAGCCCGTGAAGGTGACCGCGCCGATGAAGACGCCCAGAACCACCTCGATCTGCAGAAACGTCAGTTCGGCCGCGTTCTTTTCGGCGACCTTCGCGGCAAAGGCCGAAAAGCCCTCCATGCTCGCGCCCGCGGCCTGCGCGGCGGCGACGCGCAGCCGTTCCAGATCGGCGTTCCAGCCCACGAAGACGGCCGCGAGCCCGACAAAGCTGTGCAGCGCCGCCACGAGCTGGGGCATCTCGGTCATGTCCACGCGCTTGGCGACGACCGCGCCGATCACCGCGCCCACGGCCATCATCGGCAGCATCCACCAGTAGCCGCCGATTCCCGGCCCGAAGGTCACGAACACGACCGCCACGGCCATGCCGACGATGCCGTACCACACCGCGCGCTTGGCCTTTTCCTGATTGCTCAGCCCCCCCAGCGAAAGGATGAACAGAACACTCGCCGCAATCGACGCGGCCGAGACGAATCCCTGAGTCAACATGGTTTTTCCCCCGGCCTTACGATTTCTGGAACATGGCGAGCATCCGGCGCGTGACCAGGAAGCCGCCCACGATGTTGATCGACGCGATCAGAACCGAGATCGCGGCAAGGATCACCACGATCCAGCTGCCCGAGCCGATCTGGAGTATCGCGCCGAGGATGATGATCCCCGAGATCGCGTTGGTTACCGCCATCAGCGGCGTGTGCAGCGAGTGGCTCACCCCCCAGATCACCTGGAAGCCCACGAAACAGGCCAGCACGAAAACGATGAAGTGCTGCATGAAGCTCGCCGGCGCGATCTGGCCCAGCAGCAGCATCAACAGCCCGCCCGCGGCCAGCAGGCCGACCTGGTTGCGCGTCTGCTTGCGGAAGGCGGCAAGCTCGGCGGCGCGCTTTTCCTCCGCGGTCGGCTCGCGTTCCTTTTCCTTCGGCGCGGGCTTGGCGATCGCCTGCACCTTGGGCGCCGGCGGCGGATAGGTGATTTCGCCCTCATGGGTCACCGTGACCCCGCGGATGACGTCGTCATCCATGTCGTGATTGATCCTGCCGTCCTTCTCGGGCGTCAGATCGGCCAGCATGTGGCGGACATTCGTCGCATACAGGGTCGAGGACTGGGTCGCCATCCGGCTGGGGAAATCGGTATAGCCGACAATGGTGACGCCGTTATCGGTCTCGATCTTCTCGTCGGGCACCGTCAGGTCGCAATTGCCGCCCTTCTCGGCGGCCAGATCCACAATCACCGAGCCGCGCTTCATCAGCCTGACCATCTCCTCGGGCCAGAGCTTGGGTGCGGGCTTGCCGGGAATCAGCGCCGTGGTGATGACGATGTCCACGTCGGGCGCCTGCTCGCGGAAAAGCTCCATCTCCTTCTCGATGAACTCGGGGCTGGCGGGCTTGGCATAGCCGCCCTCGCCCGACATGTCGTCCGAGAAGTCCAGAAACAGGAACTCCGCGCCCATCGACTCGATCTGCTCGGCCACCTCGGGGCGCACGTCGAAGGCACGGACCACCGCGCCCAGGCTTGTCGCGGTGCCGATGGCCGAAAGCCCGGCCACACCCGCGCCGATCACCAGCACCTTGGCCGGTGGCACCTTGCCCGCCGCCGTCACCTGCCCGGTGAAGAACCGGCCGAAATTGGCGCCCGCCTCGATCACCGCGCGGTAGCCGGCGATGTTGGCCATGGACGACAGCGCGTCCATCTTCTGCGCGCGGCTGATGCGCGGGACCATGTCCATCGCGAGGACCGTCGCCCCCTGCTTGCGGCAGAGTTCGAGCATCTCCTCGTTCTGCGCGGGCCAGAAGAACGAGATCAGCGTCTGCCCCTTGCGCAGGCGCTTGGCTTCGGTCTCGCTGGGCTCGCGCACCTTGATGACGACATCGGCCGCCTTCCACAGCTGCGCCGCTGTCTTGACGATCTCGACGCCGGCCTCCTCATAGGCGGCGTCGGAAAAGCCCGCCGCAACGCCGGCGCCGGATTCGACGGCGCAGTCATGGCCGAGCTTTTGCAACTGTTTCGCGCTGTCGGGCGTGAGCGCGACGCGCGCCTCGCCCTCGGCGATTTCCTTCGGTGCCCCGATCTTCACGTGTCACGTCCCCCCATTCTCAAGACGTTGGGTTGCAGGCCTCGCGCCGCAGGGCGGCAGTGCCGATCGCGCCCACATAACACCGCGTAACAAAGTTTCACAAGGCGGCTGTCATCGGGCGCGCACGCCGATCCAGCGCCGCGTGCGCGCCGCGTATCGCGCAAACGCGCCAGGGAACGCCGCGCGCAGACGCGTCTCCTCGGGCCGGATGAAACGGCGCTCCAGCACCCAGCCCAGCAGCGGCACGAGCACCAGCGAAGGCCACGCGCCCAGCCACAACACGATGCCGGCCAGCACCAGGACATCGCCCAGATAGATCGGATTGCGCGAGACGGCGAAGACACCGTCGGTGATCAGTGCGTCAGGCTGGCGGTGCGGAATGATCGTGGTGCGGTGGCGCAGAAAGGCGAGCCCGGCAAGCGCCATCAGCCCCAGCCCGGCCACGACCAGCCCCGCGCCGGCCAGCCGCATCCAGTCGCCGCCGCCGCCCACCGGCAGCCACCGCGCCTGCAGCACGGCCAGCCCGGCGAAGGCCGCAAGCCAGATCGGCGGATAGTCGAGATGGCGCATCGCCCCGGCCCCTCTTCGCGCGCCCTGTCTCTTCGCGCGCCCTGTCGCACCGGCCCATCGACACCACGGCGCCGCGGCGCGGGCAAGCCCCGGTGCACCGGTTTTCCCTTGCCGTGGCAGGGCCGCCTGCGCGATAACGCGGCCCGAGGGCGCGCCGGCGCCGCCGCCAAACGCGCAACGGGAGACACCATGACCGACTTCGCCGCCACCCGCGCCATGTTCCATATCCCCGAGGGCGTGATCTACCTCGACGGCAATTCGCTGGGCCCCCTGCCCAGGGGCGCCGAGGCGCGCGTCGCGCAGATGATGCGCGATGAATGGGGCGGGATGCTGGTGACCGGCTGGAACAGGGCCGGCTGGATGGCCAAGCCCGCAAAGGTGGGCGAGCGGATCGGCCGGCTGATCGGGGCCGAGCCGGGCACGGTGGTGATGGGCGACACGCTGTCGATCAAGGTCTACCAGGCCCTGGCCGCCGCGATCCGCATGCGCCCCGACCGGCGCGTGATCCTGTCGGATACCGGCAACTTCCCCTCCGACCTCTACATGGCCGAGGGCCTCGTCGGCCTTCTCGGCGACGGCTACGAGCTGCGCACCGTCGCACCCGAGGATGTCGAGGACGCCATCGACGAGACCGTCGCCTGCACCCTGATCACCGAGGTGGACTACCGCACCGGCCGGCTCCACGACATGCGCCGCATCACCGAGACGGCGCATTCGGCCGGCGCGCTGACGGTGTGGGATCTCGCCCATTCGGCCGGCGCCCTGCCGGTGGACCTGGCCGGCGCGGGCGCCGATTTCGCGGTGGGCTGCACCTACAAGTATCTCAATTCCGGGCCCGGCGGGCCGGCCTTCATCTATGTCGCCCCGCGCCACGCCGAGACGGCCGAGCCCGCGCTTTCGGGCTGGCTGGGCCACGAGTCGCCCTTCGCGTTCGAGCAGCACTACCGCCCCGGCCGCGGGATCGAGCGGATGCGCGTGGGCACGCCCGCCATCATCCAGCTGGCCGCGCTGGAGGCGGCGATGGATGTGTGGGACATGACCACGATGGAGGATATCCGCGCGAAATCCATGGCGCTGACCAACCGCTTCATCGCCGGGGTCGAGGCCGCCTGCCCCGCACTGGAGCTCGCCTCGCCGCGCGACGCGGCCGCCCGCGGCAGCCAGGTCAGCTTCCGCCACCCCGAGGGTTATGCCATCATGCAGGCGCTGATCGCGCGCAAGGTGATCGGCGATTTCCGCGCCCCCGACATCCTGCGCTTCGGCGTCACCCCGCTTTATATCGGCGAGGCCGAGATCGACGCCGCCGTCGAGACGCTGGCCGAGGTCATGGACAACCGCCTGTGGGACGACCCCGCCTACCGCACCCGCGCTGCCGTCACCTGACCCGGCGCCTGCGAAGAGGAAACGCAATGCCGCCTTCACCTTCGCCCAAATATCCCCGCCGGAGGCATCCGCCCCCTCCGCCCGTGCCGGCGGCGGGCATGCTGCCCCCGCTCTGCCGCCCGGCGGGCTGGATCGCGGCGTGGCGGCGCATGGCCGAAATCAGCGCCTGCCAGGGGCGGCGCGCGGGTTGAGCCCGCCTCGCCACCCCAAAGCAGGAGACTTGCCATGACCGACCCCTACGACCCCACCGCCGAGGGCGCGCGGACCGACTTCGAGTCCCGCATGTCCTACACCGACTACCTCGCCCTCGACGACATCCTGACCGCGCAGCACCCGCGCTCGGACGCGCATGACGAGATGCTGTTCATCATCCAGCACCAGACATCCGAGCTGTGGATGCGGCTGGCGCTGCACGAACTCGGCGCGGCGCGCGCGGCCATCGGCGAGGGGTCGCTGCGCCCGGCCTTCAAGATGCTGGCCCGCGTCGCGCGTATTTTCGAGCAGCTCAATTCCGCCTGGGACGTGCTGCGCACCATGACGCCCAGCGAATACACCCGCTTCCGCGATGCGCTGGGGCAGTCCTCGGGGTTCCAGTCGTGGCAATACCGGCTGATCGAATACACCGTGGGCAACCGCAACCGCGCGATGCTCGCACCCCATTCCCACCGCCCCGACCTGACCGCGGCGCTGGAGGCCGAGCTGGCGCGGCCCTCGCTTTACGACGTGGCCATCGCCCGGCTCGCCGCCGCGGGGCTGGAGGTGCCCGAGGCGGTGCTGAGCCGCGACGTGAGCGCCCCGTGGACGCCCGATCCGGGCGTGCAGGCGGCCTGGGCGGCGGTCTATGCCGCGCCCGAGCGGTACTGGGAGCTCTACGAGCTGGCCGAGAAGCTGGTGGATTTCGAGGACTATTTCCGCCGCTGGCGCTTCAACCACGTCACCACGGTCGAGCGCGTCATCGGCTTCAAGCGCGGCACGGGCGGCACGTCGGGCGTGGCCTATCTGCGCCGGATGCTGGAGGTCGAGCTTTTCCCCGAACTGTGGCACCTGCGCACCGAGCTCTGAGCGCTCACAGGTCGAACCGCCCCTGCCGGCCGGTGTCCTTCTCGCGCGCGGCACGCTTGAAGGCGTCGTCGCGCCGGGCGGGCAGGCGCACGGCGCGGTCGCGCAGCTCCAGCGCCTGCTTGATGGTCACGATCTGGATGCGGGGGACGGGCTCGAACCCCTCCATCTCGAACTGGCCCGCGGCGGCGGCCTCGGTCACCATGGTCTTTTTCGGCTCGTTCAGGGTGAGGAACACGCCGATCTTGGCATTGTCGCGCTTGACGACACCGATGACCGGACACGTAGCGTCACCGCTGTTCCATATGCTCGCCAAGTTCTCAGCTATCACGGCGTTTGTGACGCAACCACAGCCAGTTCTGATCTGAGTGATCAAATACTTGACATTACGCTTAAGGCCACATATTTTAGTCGCGAGGCGCAGCTTTAGGTTGCCCTCCTTCCGAGGCCCACGCTCCGGCGTGGGCTTTCGTGTATCCGGAGGATGCGTGTGACATACATCGCTTACCTTGACGAATTTGGTCATGTGGGACCGTTCGTCAGCCGCGCCAATGCCAAACATAATGACAGCCCAGTATTCGGCTTGGCTGGGTATGTCCTCCCCTCCAATCACGTTAGGAGTTTCGGAACTTGGTTCTTCAAGCGTAAGTGCGAGTTATTGGATTTTGAAATCAGACGTTCCGGATTACATCCAGCGGTTTGGGAAAAGAAAGGGGCCAGCCTCTATACCGCAAAGAATGTAGAAAGATATCGCGAATTAAGGCAGTTCACCTTTCGGCTTTTTAACAAGATTAATAAATTAAGTGGTTTTGCGTTCTACGTTGGCATCAGGAAGACTGCAGACCCAGCTGATCACAATCCAAACAGGATGTATGGAAAGGTTCTACTCGAAGCCATCAAGCGGATAGATGAGTTCTGTGAAGTTGATTGCGGCGGGGCTGACAATTTCCTTCTCGCCTTGGACGAGCATGAGCAGCGCTCCGAATTAATTACGCAGGCTGCAAAGAACATGTACGGTACAGAAACGCCACGCCGCCGTCTGATCGAACCTCCGTTCCATTTAGAAAGTCATCGTTATCAAACCGTCCAAGCCGCCGACTGGATAGCAGGTCTGGTTGGTCGGTTGGGCGCCGTTTGGAGCAATCCTGAAGACTACGACGAAAACAACGTGTTCAGAAAGTACTTCGAAAGGCGTCTAAACGAGGCATCGGTACGCAGCGGCATTCGGAGCTAAGGCGCCCTTCGACTCGCCGTTGGCATTTTAAATACAGGCTGCCTGAGGGCTTCAGAACCCAGTACAGCTCCAACTGGCACTCGGCCATCATGTCGTTCTCGCCCAGGAACGACCGCATCGCGCGCAGCATCTCGGCCGCCGCCCCGTTGCCCGAGCGCATGACCTCGCCGTAAGCCTCCTCGGCCGAGTCGGTCCAGTGCCAGGTGTCGTCGAAGGCCTCGATCTGCGCCGCAGACTCGTTGCCCTGCGCCCCCCTGAACAGCACGTTGTAGGAGGCATTCGAGTTGAAGGGCGGGTCGAGGTAGATCAGGTCGACGCTCTCGTCGGCGATCACGTCGCGCGGAACGCCCGGATTGTCGCCGTAATACAGATGATTGCCCATGCCGCGCGCGCGCCCCGCTGGTTGTTCGCGCCAGCCTATTGGGCGGGCGTGGTGCGGGCAAGGGCCGGGCGGCTGGACCGGGCGGCGCGGGGCGCATAGGCTGGCGCGACCCGTCACCCCGGCCCGAGGAAGGCCGCCGATGCGCCCGCACCCTGCCCGCCTGCCGCTCGTCCTGCTGGGGCTCGTCCTCGTTCTTGCCGCCTGCGCGCCGCGCCAGGTCGCCGCGCCTGATACGGGCCTGCCGGCCAGCGGCCCCTATGCGGCGATTGAGGATGGCGGCCACACCGTCCCGGCGGTGCCTGTGGCGCAAATCCCCGACCGCTATGAGCGGCAGGTGGTCGAAGCCCCCGAGGGGGCCGCGCCGGGGACGATCCTGATCGAGACCGGCTCGCGCTTTCTCTACCTGATAGGTGATGACGGCACGGCGCGGCGCTATGGCATCGCCTGCGGGCGGCCGGGGTTTGGCTGGACGGGCACCGCCATTGTCGCGCGCAAGGCCCGCTGGCCCGTCTGGACCCCGCCCGCGCCGATGCTGCGCCGCCAGCCCGAGCTGGCCCGGTGGGCGGGGGGCTTCCCGCCGGGGCCCGACAATCCGCTGGGCGCGCGGGCGCTATACCTCTCGTGGCCCTCGGGGCGCGACACGGGCTACCGCATCCACGGCACGCCGGAATGGAACTCGATCGGCAGCGCGGCGTCCTCGGGCTGCATCAGGATGCTCAACCAGGACGTGATCGACCTCTATGACAGGGTCGATGTGGGCACCCGCGTGGTGGTCCGCTGAGCCGCCTCAGCCCGCCATGGCGCGAAACAGCTTTTGCCGGGCGGGGGGAATCGCGCCGATATCGAGCCCGGTGAAGACATGCAGCGTGCCCAGATCGCGGTCGACCACCGCGTGGTCGGACACTTGGCCGCCAAGGCCGAGATAGCTGCGCAGCAGCGGCGGCATCATCCGCATCCCCCGGCGCGGATCGGGCGGGTGCCCCTGCAGGTCACGGGCAAAATGATACACCTCCCCCGCGCCCACGCCCGGCCGCCAGCGCGGCGGGGCGAGGTGGCGCTGCGCGAGCAGGGCGAAACTGTCGGCATAGGGGGCGGGCGCGGTGCCCGGAAAGGAGGCGCAGCCGATCAGCATCTCCACGCCCTCGGCATCGACATGGCGGGTGAGCGCCGCCCAGGCGGCGCGCAGGATGTCGGGGTCGCCGCGCGCGGGGTCGATGCAGAACCGGCCCAGCTCGACCAGGGGGCCGGGCAGGGCCGCGAGCGCGGCGAGGTCGTAGAACTGCGCCGAATAGCACGTGGCGACCGCCGCGCCCGACGGCAGGGGCAGCAGCCGATAGCAGCACACCAGCGCGCCGGTGGCGGCCTCCTCGACGAGGACATGCCGGCAGCGGGCGTCGAAGGCGTCGGAATCGAGGCCCGTCCCGCCGCGAAAGGCGCGGTGGCGCAGGGCCTGGGCGCGACTGACATCGTCGCCGCTCGCGGCCATCCGGGCGCGATAGCGCCCCTTGGCGAAGAAAGCCATCGCTGAGCCTTTCATTCGGGCATCGGCGGGGTTTTCACCGCCGCCCGCATGGCTAAATATCGCCGGGCAGGCCCAGGCATGCAACAGGCAACGCCGCCGCGCGTTATCCGGCGGCCCGAACCGGCAGGAGACACGCGATGCCCGACAAGGTGGTCAAATCCGACGCGGAGTGGCGCGAGCAGCTCTCCGATCTCGCCTACAAGGTGACCCGGCAGCACAAGACCGAGCGTGCCTTCACCCATGACGATTTTCCCGATGCCCCGGGAACCTTCCGCTGCGTGTGCTGCGGCGCGGCGCTGTTCGACCACGCCGCGAAGTTCGAGAGCGGCACGGGCTGGCCGTCCTTCTATGAGCCGGTCGACGAGGACGCCGTCGGCACCCGCGAGGATCGCAGCCTGTTCATGCGCCGCACCGAGGTCCATTGCGCGCGCTGTGACGCGCATCTGGGCCATGTCTTCCCCGACGGCCCGCCGCCCACGGGCCTGCGCTACTGCATCAACGGGGTGGCGCTGACCTTCGAGCCGGGCGGGAGCTGAGCGCGGGCGCGCCCCGCGCGGCGGCGGGCGCGCCTACTCGACGAACTGGTCGGCGCGGAAGTTGCCGATGTTGCCGAAGAGCTGCTGCAGGAAGGTGATGCCGCTGGTCTGCCGCTCGGTCACCCGGCGCGAGAGCGCGACGACCTGCCCGTCCTCCAGGCCGAAACGCTCCACATTGGCGACGGTGCCGCCCCCGTCGAAGCTGATCGCGACCACCTGGCGGTCGATCTCCTCGGGCGCGCGCCAGCCGGCATGGCGCCAGTCGCTCTGCACATAGTACCATGCGCCGTCGCGTAGCAGCCCTGAGGCGCCGGGCCGGCCGATCTTTTCGGCCACCGACTCACGCGTGTCCGCGCCGACCTCGATCTGCTCGAGCCGGGCGTCGTCGGGCGCGTAGCCGTGAAAGCGGTAGGTGGGCGAACACGCGGCGATGGCGCCGAGAGCCAGCACCAGCAGCGCGATACGGATCGCCTCCGCGAGCTTCGTCATGCCGGCCCCCTTGCCTCACCTGCTCAAGCCACATATCCCGCTTATAGAAGGAATGCACGCGGTTCAAGATTGCAGCGCCGGCGCGCCGCCCGGCCCCGGAAGGACGCACCACATGCCCGGCACCGCCCCCGACCCCGCCACCGAAAGGGCCATGACGCGGCAGATCGCCCACCCGCTGCGTGTGGCCGATCTGCCCGGCGACCGGCCGACGCGCTTTGCGCTCGCCCCCGACGCGGCCGCGCGGGCCGCGATTGCCGATTTCATCGGCGCCGAGAAGCTGCGCAAGCTGCGATTCGAGGGCGAGCTGCGCCCGGCCGGCGACGGGGACTGGGAACTCGAGGCCATGCTGGGCGCGACGGTCGTCCAGCCCTGCGTGGTCAGCCTCGCCCCCGTGACCACCCGCATCGACGAGAAGGTGCGCCGGCGATACGTGCGCGAGATGCCCGAGCTGAAGGGCGAAGAGGCCGAGATGCCCGAGGATGAAACGCTCGACCCCCTCGGCGAGGTCATCGACCCCGCCGCGGTGATGGTCGAGGCGCTCGCGCTGGCGCTGCCGCCCTTTCCGCGCGCCGACGACGTCCCGCCGGGCGAGGCCGCCGCCGCCCCGCCGGGCGCCGAGCCGCTGCGCGACGAGGATCTGCGCCCCTTCGCCGGGCTGCGCGACAAGCTCAAGGGCGACTGACCGCGCAAAATCGGGGCTTGGACAGTGCCGCGCAACGGTGTATGGGGCCAGCCTGATATGCCCGCAAGACCGGGGCCGTTCCGCTCGGGCGGGGCCGGCCCAGCCACGCATGACACCACAAGGATAGACCGATGGCCGTCCAACAGAACAAAGTCACCCGCTCCCGCCGCAACAAGCGCCGCGCGCATGATGCGCTGGGGCCGGCGAACCCGAACGAGTGCACCAACTGCGGCGAGCTCAAGCGTCCGCACCATGTCTGCCCCTCCTGCGGCCATTATGATGACCGCGAGGTGGTCGCCGGGGCCGACGAGGTCGATCTCGACGACGACGCGGCATAGGGCACGCGCCGGGGACGCGCGAGCATGACGACACCCTCCGCCCAGACTGACCGGCCAGACCGGGGGCACATCATCATCTCCGTTGACGCGATGGGCGGCGACCTCGGCCCCGAGGTCGTCATCGAGGGGATGGTGAAATCGGCCGTCAGGAACAGGGCCATCGCCTTTATCGTCCATGGCGACGAGGCGCAGATCGCGCCGCTGGTCGCGCGCCGGTCCGAGCTTGCCGGGCGCTGCGAGATCCGCCACGCGCCGGCGGCGGTGTCGATGACCGACAAGCCCAGCCAGGCGGTGCGCAACGGCGACGACACCTCCATGTGGTCGGCGCTCGAAAGCGTGCGCTCGGGCGAGGCGACGGTCGCGGTCTCTTGCGGCAATACCGGCGCGCTGATGCTGCTTTCGATGGTTCGGCTGCGCAAGCTGCCCGGCGTCAACCGCCCCGCCATCGCGGTGCTGTGGCCCTCGCGCAATCCCGGCGGTCACAACCTGATGCTCGATGCGGGGGCCGACATCCGCGCCGAGGCCGACGATCTCGTGCAATACGCCGCGATGGGCGCCGCCTATGCCCGCGACGGGCTGCATCTGTCGCGCCCGCGCGTGGGGCTGCTCAATGTCGGCGTGGAGGATCACAAGGGCCGCGCCGAACTCAAGGCCGCCCATGAAAAGATCGCGGCGGCGGCGGAGACCGGGGATTTCGAGTTCGTCGGTTTCGTCGAGGGCGGCGACATCACCTCCGACCGGCTCGACGTGGTCGTCACCGACGGCTTTACCGGCAATGTCGCGCTCAAGACGGCCGAGGGCGTTGCCGGGCTGATCCGCGAGTTGATGCGCGAGTCCTTTTCCAAGACGCCCCTGTCGCGGCTCGCGGCGCTCTTCGCCCTGCCCGCGCTCAAGCGGCTGCAGAAGCGGGTCGATCCGCGCCGGGTCAATGGTGGAGTGTTTCTGGGCCTAAACGGAACCGTCATCAAGAGCCACGGCTCTGCCGACGCGACAGGCGTCTCGGCGGCGATCAAGCTGGCCTTCAAGCTCGCCGAGTCGGGCTTTCAGACACGGCTCGCCGCGCTTCTTGCATCGGCACAGGCAAGCGGTCAGGATGCCGGCGCGGACAGGAACTCAGATGGTGGGCAGGAATGACGATACGCGCCGTGGTCAGGGGCTGCGGGCACTACCTGCCCGAACACGTCGTCTCCAATTCGGAATTCGAGAAGACGCTCGACACCTCGGATGAGTGGATTCGCTCGCGCTCGGGAATCGAGCGGCGTCATTTCGCCGCCGAGGACGAGACCACCTCGAGCATGGCCATCAACGCCGCGCGCGCCGCGCTCGACGACGCCGGGCTGGGCGCGGGCGACATCGACGCGATCATCCTCGCCACATCGACGCCCGACCTGACCTTTCCCTCGGTCGCCACGATGGTCCAGGCCGGTCTGGGCATGACCTCGGGCTTCGCCTTCGACATCCAGGCGGTCTGCGCGGGCTTCATCTATGCGCTGGGCAACGCGCAGGCGCTGATCATGGCCGGACAGGCCCGCCGGGTGCTGGTGATCGGCGCCGAGACCTTCAGCCGGATCATGGACTGGACGGACCGCTCCACCTGCGTGCTCTTCGGCGACGGCGCCGGCGCGGTGATCGTCGAGCACCAGGACGGCGCGGGCACCAGCGACGACCGCGGCATCCTGTCGGTCGATCTGCATTCCGACGGCCGCTTCCGCGAGGCGCTCTATGTCGATGGCGGGGTCTCCTCCAACCAGCGCACCGGCCAGTTGCGCATGCAGGGCAAGGAGGTCTTCCGCCACGCGGTGGAGAAACTCACCGCGACCGCCGAGGTCGCGCTGGAGCGGGCCGGCGTGCAGGCCGACGATCTCGACTGGCTCGTCCCCCACCAGGCCAATCTGCGCATCATCCGCGGCACCGCGCAGAAGATGGGGCTGCCGATGGAGCGGGTCATCGTCACCGTCCAGGATCACGGCAACACCTCGGCCGCCTCCATCCCGCTGGCCCTGTCGGTGGGCCAGGCGCGCGGGCAGCTCAAACGCGGTGATCTGGTGCTGGCCGAGGGGATCGGCGGCGGTCTTGCCTGGGGGGCGGTGGTGCTGCGCTGGTAGGCGCCTCAAACCTGCGTCCCAAGGCGTTGATATTGACTCGGAATCCCCCTTCACGCATTGTCTTGTGAACAACCGGCGAGGGACCGCATGGCCGACAAGACATTGACCCGAATGGATCTGAGCGAGGCGGTGTTCCGCGAGGTGGGACTGTCGCGCAACGAATCCGCGCAACTCGTCGAAAGCGTTCTGCAGCATATGTCCGACGCGCTCGTCGCCGGGGAGCAGGTGAAGATATCGTCTTTCGGCACCTTCAGCATCCGCGACAAGGCCGCCCGCGTGGGCCGCAACCCCAAGACGGGCGAGGAGGTGCCGATCCATCCGAGGCGGGTTCTCAGCTTCCGGCCCTCGCAGTTGATGAAGGAGCGCGTGGCGCGCGGCAACCGCCGCTGAGGGGCCGACGCGCCCGCCGCCCCGGCGCCGTCGGGCGGGCGAGAACGGAGCGCACCGCATGACAAGGGCCAATGACAGCAAGGCGCCCGACGCCTTTCGCAACATCTCCGAAGTGGCCGAACTGCTGCTGACTCCAGCGCATGTGCTGCGCTTCTGGGAGAGCAAGTTCCCCCAGGTCAAGCCGGTCAAGCGCGCGGGAGGCCGGCGCTACTATCGCCCGCAGGACGTCGCCCTTCTGGGGGGCATCAAGCATCTGCTGCATGATCAGGGCATGACCATCCGCGGGGTGCAGAAGATGCTGCGCGAGCAGGGCCAGCGTCATGTCGCCGGCTTCTCCCAGGTCGATCTGGGCCACGGGGCGCTCGAACACGACAAGACATCGACGCAGACCGCCGCCGCCGACGCCGCCGAGGCGCCCCCGGCGCGGCAGGCGTCTCTTCCGATTGCCGGGGAGGCGGCCGGCCCGGCGCAGGGCGATCCGCAAGACGCGGCGCCGGCGGCCGAGGCGGCAGACGATGGCACGTCGCGCGGCGGCGAGGACGGCACTGAAACCGAGGCGCCGCAGGCGCAGGACGATGCCGCCGCCGCCAATGACGGCGAAGCGGACGAGCCGGCCCGCGCCGCCGACGCCGCGGAAGAAGAAGAGACGGAGGAGCCTGAGGAGGCCGCCGCCCACGACGACGGCGGAGTCGACGCGCTGGCCCGTGCCGCCGGCGCTGCGGAAGAAGAGACCGAGGAGGCCACGGAGACGCAGCCAGCCGGTCTGGAAACGCCCGAGGATGCCGTAGCCGACGCTGACACCCCCACCGAGGCCGGCACCAATACGCGCGACGACGCCCCCCGCCCCGCGGCCGCGGCACCGGCCACGCAGGAGACGCCCGGACGCCCCGCGCTGCGCGTCATCACCGGCGATGCCGCCGAGGCGCCGCCCGGCGGCACGCCTGACGCGACTGACGTGGCCGAAACGGCCGAGGTGCCCGATGCGAGCGCGATCGCCGCCCGGCTCAGACGGCTTCCCGCCGGCGCACTCGCCGACCGGGCCGACGAGCTTGCCGCGCTCCGCGCCCGCGCCGAGGCGCTTCTCGACCGCATGGCCGAGGCCAGCGGCAGCCCCCGGCACTGATGGCACGGCCTCATCGCGGCGCTGCCCCGGGGCGCGGAATCGCCAGATTCGCTCTTGCTCCCGCGAGCAGAAACGGTAGATATGTGCCCGTCGGGCCGTGGCGCAGCTTGGTAGCGCGTCCGTCTGGGGGACGGAAGGTCGTGAGTTCGAATCTCGCCGGCCCGACCATGACCGAAACCGCCCGCGGCAGGTCCCCTGTCGCGGGCGGTTTGGTTTCATCGGGCTGATCGCGCGGGGGAGAACGATGAGCGCTGCCGATATTGGGGTTCTGCCCGCGCAGGAGCTGCGCGCGATGATCGGGCGCGGCGAGATTGCCGCCGACCGGCCCGTGGATGCCGAGCAGATCCAGCCCGCCAGCCTCGATCTGCGGCTGGGCGACATGGCCCACCGTGTCCGCGCCTCCTTCCTGCCGGGCAAGGGCCGGCGCGTGGCCGAGCGGCTGGCCGACTTCGAGATGCACCGCATGTCGCTGGCCCAGGGCGCGGTTCTTGAAAAGGGCTGCGTCTACCTGGTGGAGCTGTGCGAGGGGCTGCGTCTGCCCGCCGGCATCCAGGCCGTGGCCAACGCCAAGAGCTCGACCGGCCGGCTCGACCTGCTCACCCGCGTGGTGACCGATGAGGGGGTCGAGTTCGACCGGGTCGCCGAGGGCTATGACGGGCCGCTCTATGCCGAGATCTGCCCGCGCTCCTTCTCGGTGCTGGTGCGGCCGGGAATGCGGCTCAACCAGATACGCCTTCGCCGCGGGCAGGCGGTGCTCACCGATTCAGAGATCGCCACGCTGCACGCCGCCGAGGGGCTCGTCTCGGGGCCGGCGGTGATCTCGGAGGGTCTGGGCTTCTCGGTCGATCTGAGCCCCGGCGCCGGCGGGCTGATCGGCTACCGCGCCCGCCCGCATACCGGGCTGATCGACCTCGACCGCATCGGCGCCTACGCGCCGGCCGACTACTGGGATGCCCTGCACGCCGACAGCGGGCGGCTGATCCTCGACCCCGGCGCCTTCTATATCCTCGTCAGTCGGGAGGCGGTGCACATCCCCCCCGACTACGCCGCCGAGATGGCGCCCTATCTGGCGATGGTCGGCGAGTTCCGGGTTCATTACGCGGGTTTCTTCGATCCGGGCTTCGGGCACGCGGCGGCGGGGGGCGCGGGCGCGCGCGGCGTGCTGGAGGTGCGCTGCCACGAGGCGCCCTTCGTGCTGGAGCATGGCCAGATCGTCGGCCGGCTTGTCTATGAGCGGATGGCGGCGCGGCCCGAGACGCTCTATGGCGCGGGGGCCGCCTCCAACTATCAGGGCCAGGGGCTCAAGCTCTCCAAGCATTTCCGCGCCGGCTGAGCGGGCGGCGCGCGGCGCGGGCCTCAGTCCTGA
>PUHN01000005.1 GCA_002967695.1 Rhodobacteraceae bacterium WD3A24
GAAAGCTTGTGGCTCTGCGCCTTGCCCGCCTCCAGGAGCGTGCCGTCGGGCAGCACCCAACTGCCCGCCTCGACCACCATGTAATTCACCGCCTCGTCGACATGCGCCCCGTCGAGGTGGTTGGGCTCCTGCAGCTGCAGCGTCAGGTCGCGGCCGCTGACCCCGCTGACCCGCACGTTCACCGGCTGCGGGCCGTTCTCGGTCGCCACATGCGCGATCACCACCGGATTGTCGTAGCTGCGCTCCAGCGTCACCGTCTGCGGGTTGTGGTCCAGCGTGAGGCGGCCCGTCTCGGCGAACACGTCGTCGACAAGGCCAACGAAATCCGAACGCTCCAGGGCCGGAACGTTGAGCCCCTGCAACAGGATGCTATCGCCCCCAAGCCGCATCCGCAGTCCGTCGGACTCATCCTCGAACCCGATCTGATCGAAGGTCAGTTCGTAGGCGCTGACGTCGATCTTGTCGCCGTTTGATGGCCCGTTGCCCTTGTCAAAATCTGTGATCGAGTCATCGCTCTGCCCGGGCCGCTTGATGAAGGTGTCTTGGCCGGAGCCGCCCGTCAGCGTGTCGTTGCCGGGACCACCATAGAGAAGATCGTTACCCGATTTGCCCTTGAGCTTGTCGTTGCCCGCCTTGCCCATGAGAACATTGTCTTCGGCGCCACCAGTCAGCCTGTCGTCAAAAACTGACCCGATGACACCTTCGATTGACGCAAAGCTGTCTCCAGACGCCGCTCCGCCCGTGCCAGTCCCGGTGCCAAGATCGATGGTCACACCGGTGTCCGAGTTCCGGAAATCTGCCAGATCCTCTCCGCTGCCACCGAAAAGCGCGTCGCCGCCCAAGCCCCCGGAAAGGGTGTCGTTTCCCTCACCTCCTTCAAGGCGATCAGCTCCGGGGCCCGCCTTGATCAGGTCGGATCCATGCTCACCGGAAAGCACGTCTTGTCCGGCAAGACCGACAAGACGATTGTCCTTTTCATCGCCAAACAAGACGTCATCGAAGGAAGTTCCATGAAGATCCTCGATTGAAATCAGAACGTCGCCGGCCGCGCCGCCGGCCAAGCCCTTTTCTGCTCCGAGGTTGACCTCTACCCGCCGCGTCGAATCTTCGTAAGTGGCCACGTCGCGTCCGGCATCTCCCGAGATCTGATCCGCCCCAGGTCCGCCGGAGAACCAATCATCGCCGGCCCCGCCAAAAACCTCGTCGTTGCCACCGCCACCGTGGATGCTGTCTGCACCAGGGCCGCCGTCCACATTGTCGTCACCGCCGAGCGCGCGAAGCAGGTTGCCCTGCGCGTCGCCGGTGAGCCTGTCATCAAGGCCAGAGCCGACGAGATTCTCAATCCCGGACAAGGTATCGCCCTCACCCGTTCCCCCCTTTACGGTCCCGGTAGTGAGATCGGCGGTAATGCCGCCACCGGACTCCCTGTAGCTGGCTGTGTCTGTGCCGGATGCGCCTGAAAGGATGTCAGCACCGGGCCCGCCCCTGAACAAGTCGTCGCCCTTGCCACCGGCCAGCTCATCGTTGCCGTCGCCGCCGAAAAGGCTGTCCTCGCCGTCGCCACCGATGAGATCATCCGCCGCTGCAAGCCCATGCAGCCGGTTTGGCGATCCATCCCCAATCAGCGTATCGTCATGATCCGATCCCTTGAGGTTTTCGATCCTCGACAGCGTGTCCCCTTCGGCGCTGCCTCCAGTAGCTGTGCCATCCGGCAGGTCGATCGCCACCCCTTCCTTCGAAGCCTCGTAAACGGCCTGATCCGTTCCAACCCCACCGTCGATGGTGTCCGCGCCCGGACCACCCGTCAGGACGTCCTGGCCGGCCCCACCACGGAGCCCGTCCACCCCATCACCGCCGTGGAGCGCATCTGCACCATCTCGTCCAAAGATGCCGTCCGAACCACTCTGTCCTTTCAGTACATCATCACCACGCCCCCCTTCGAGATTGTCGTCGCCCTTGCCGCCGAGCAGCTCGTCCTCACCGTCGCCACCATGGACGATATCGTGCCCGCCCTCGGCCTTGAGCACATCATTGCCGATCCTTCCCTCAACCGTGTCGGCGCCATCGCCGGCCTCGAAGACGTTGTCGGCGTCATTCCCGATGATGCGCTCAGCTCCGTCGGTGGCGATGACGTTTTCGAACCCAAACGCGGTTGAATGGCCCTCGAAGAACCCGAGATGGAGGATGACATCGCGTGAGGTGAAGCCGAAGTCGGAGTAGTCGAGCGTGTCGATGCCGTCACCGCCGTCGAAGCTGTCGTCAAAGCTCGCCGTCTCATCCACGCGGATGACATCATCGCCTGCGCCTCCGTGCAGCCGGTTGATATCGGGAGCGTACTCCGCCAGCGTGTCCGCGGCAGCAGACCCTATGACCTCGTTGATGTTCGAAAGCATCGCGCTCGTTGTGCCGGAGGTGGCCTTGCCATTCTCGAGCCTCCAGGGACCGCCACGAAGATCGACCGTGTCGGTACCTGGCCCGCCGTCGAGGTCATTTGACGTGCCGTCCAGTCCCTGAATGATCGTATCTGCCCCAGCATCTGCGTTGACGTCGTCCGAGCCGGCACCGCTTGCATCGATCGTGTCGTTGCCAAAGCCACCATGAAACGTGTTTTTGCCTGGACTGGCGGTTACCACATCCGCGCCGTCACCGGCGCGGACCACATCCGGACCGGCGCCGGCGCTGATCCTGTCGGCTCCTTTGCCGCCGTCGATCTCATCCTGACCATCACCGCCATCCACGGTATCGTTGCCAGCGCCGGCGCGGATATCGTTGGCAGATTTCGTTCCACTGATCGTATCGTCGCCGTTGCTCGCTATAACATTCTCGAACTCGTTGGCCGATCCACCTCCCGTGAACGCGCCGGTGGCGAGGTCGATCTCGTGCCCCTGCGTTCCGAATGCGGAGTAGTCGAACGTGTCCTCGCCAAAACCGCCGTTGAATTCGTCCTGAAACTCGTTGGAATCGTCCGCAACGATCGTGTCGTCGCCATTCCCTCCATCGATCGTGTCGATGCCGGCTGTGTATTCGGCAAGCACATCCCCGAAATCACCCCCGGCCGCCTCGATTTTCTCGAAATCGCTGATGTCGACGATAGTGTCCTGAGAGGTTGCAGTGCCACCGCCAACGGTCCACGCGCCCCCTCTCAGGTCAAGTGTGTCGATCCCGTTGCCGCCCTTCAGGGTGTTGCCGAAAAAATCGACCGACTGGATGATCCGGTCGTCACCGTCCCCGCCCTCGACAGTGTCGCCGCCGTCGCCGCCATCCAGCGTATCGTTACCGGCAAAACCGCGGATCGTTTCGCCGTAAGAGGATCCGGTGATGTCGTCGTCCTGGTTCGTCTGGCCAACGCCGCGCCCTTCGATAATGATCTGATCGTTGTCAGAGCGCCTGAAGCCCAAATTGAACGGGGCGCCGTTAACAGTCGTGACGAACTGCAGGCCGACGAGATCGACAACATCTGACTCCTCGGTATCTTCCACATCGATCTCGATGATGTCTTGCTGGCCAGTATTGCCGTCGATCACCAGATCGAGGCCAAAGCCACCGACAAACTTCGTTGGAAGTTCCTTGGTTGAGAGCTTGAGCGTCTTCGTCCCGGCCTGGGAGGTCTCGTCGAATTCTATTTCATCGATAGCCGAGACTGGAAGCTGTGTGAGATCGAAACTGCCGGCCAGTTCCAGCAGGATCGTGTCGTAGCCTGGGCCGCCTTTGACATCATCGGCGTGGGTGGTGTTACCGGCGAAGAAGCGGAATGTGTCATTATCCGGGCCGCCGTCCAGAACGTCGAGCCCGTCGCCGCCCAGGAGCGTGTCGTCGCCGGAGCCGCCCTTGAGGGTGTCGCTGTTTAGGCCTCCCTCAAGATTGTCCGCGGACGTGCCGCCGATTAGCTGGTCTTCACCCCACTGCCCCCGGATATCGTCGCTGCCGGGGCCTCCCTCCAGCGTGTCGTCACCCTTGTGCCCATCGAGGGTGTCGTTGCCAGCCCTGCCGTTGACCTGGTCATCCTGCCGGGTTGCAGTGATATTGTTCACCGTCAAGTTGCCGTTGATCTCGACGGAATCAGCCGGCTCCCAATCCCGAAACGACCAATCCCTCAGCACGACAGCCGGCGGCGGGGTTCCGGAAATGCGATCATCGTTTACGACGATGGTGTCCGGCGCACCCGCCCCGTTGGCGTTGCCGTCTACAACGAGATCGCGGGGAAAATCGTCAGTGGCGCCCAGCGAACCGTCGGAGATCAGGACAGTCTTCGACTCGTTGGCTTTCGCGTTGAACTCGAGAACTTCAATGTTCTTGGCATCGAATGTTTGGAAATCGTAGGTGCCCGCTCCGTTCAGGACGATGCGGTCGTTGCCGAGACCGGCCTCGATATCGTCGTCACCACCTTCGCCATCGCGGTAGATGAAGCTGTCGTCACCGTCTCCACCGCGCAGGGTGTCGGTGCCGCCGCCGCCTTCCAGCGTGTCTGCCCCGGCACCTCCTTCCAGAGTGTCTTTCCCGGCACCGCCGAGCAACTCGTCCCGATCCTCGTAGCCCCGAATCTCGTCATCACCGTCGCCCCCCTCAAGCCGGTTGGCGGCCGTGTTGCCATGGATTTCGTCGTCGCCCCCGCCGGAAATTGCGTTTTCGATTATGGTTCCAACGGCGATCGACATGTTTCCCGCAAGACCACCTATATCCGATAGCGCGGGAAAGTCGGATGCGGCGTTGGACAACCGAAGATCGAATTTTTGGTCGACATCGAAGTTGGAGAAGTCGACGGTATCTGACCCACCTCCATCAACCAGCGTAAAGGCGTTGGTATCGGCCAAGTCCTCCAGATTGCTAAAGCCGGGCACACTTACGTTCGTATCCTTGCCATAGATCGTATCCCCCGGGAAAGCGTTGGCGGTACCGAAGCCCTGCGATCCGTAGAGATCATCGAGGGCAAGCCAATCAACCGACATTGGCGTCACTGGATCGGCGTTGTCTGCATCTATTTCCGTGTTTTCTCCCTGATCGAAATAAGACATAATGGTAAGTTGGTCACTATCATTATCGAAGATAGCGTCATCGGAATAATTCGCACTTGCGTTATAGTCCCCGGCATGACCAAGGCCCAAGGCGTGCCCAATTTCATGAAGAATTGTTGCAAAGTAATCGTCTCCCGGATCAACTGTCTGATTTGATTGCCCGAGATTTACGAACGCATAGTTTGTAGCACCCCCACCAGCCACCACAGGAAACGGAAATCCAAAGTTGGATGGCCGGTTTGGAACCGAAACCTCATCAGCGAAAAAAATGTCAACGTCATTTGATGTGGAGACGGTTTCGAGAAATGTGATCCCCAGCACGTCCTCGTAAATGTCCAACGCATCACGGATCGCTGGCCTTAGGCTTTGATCCACGCCATCACTGTCCAGAATTGATAATCCACCAACCAGTCGATCTGGTGTGCTGCTGAAGTTATATGTCAGAACCCCGTTGTTTGGGCTTGTCCCCCCGGCTTGCATGTTGAAGGCGGTTCCTATGCCGGGGATGGGAATGTTTAACACCGGGATTGCGGCAAAGTCGTTGAACCAACCGTCTTTGAGATAGTCGGCTATTCCCTGAAGAGAACCGTTGGACATGGTTTTTCTACCTCCGGACTTAGCTCCACGGCCGTATCGCCGACACCAACAGTGACTTCTTCGGGTAAGTCATCGTATTTCGCGTGAAACGAATCCAACGCCTGTCAGCGGCGGGGCGGAGAGACATGCATGCGCCGACCGCGGCTTGCCACAGCAGCATCTGGAGGGATGCGCGGTCTTTTCGCACCGGGCCCTTTGAAAGGGCTTTTTCGAAAGATACCTTGTCCGGCACAATGCGCATGGTGCGCTCTCGCGGACGCTGAGGGAATCAGAATTAGGCGACCCGAGTCGTCGCAGTGTGACTGATGCGTGTCAATCGAGAGTGGCTGTAAGCGCGGGCTGGCCCTCACCTCCCAATGTATTTCCGGCCAATGCGAGGCCGTCCCTGTCACAAGCCGGGGAGTGCGTGATAGGGTCAGGACCCATTGATTTCTGTCGGGTGGCGTGATTCACGGTTCGGAAAACGAGCGGTGAACATGTCTGATCTCTTCTGGCTGACCGATGCGCAGATGGCGCGTCTTGAGCCCTATTTCCCGAAGTCTCACGGAAAGCCACGCGTCGATGACCGGAGTGTGGTGAGAGAGATTATCTTCATCAATCGCAATGGCTTACGCTGGCACGACGCGCCTGCGGAGTACGGTCCGCACAAGACGCTCTACAATCGCTGGAAACGATGGAGCGACAAGGGCGTCTTCGCACGGATAATGGCGGGCCTGTTCGTCGTCTTGCTCATGATGCTCCATCCTACTCAAGAGTCGGAGCCTCCGGCAAACCCGGCGCGGTTCACAGGCTATGTCGAGATCGAGGCTTGGGCGCGGCTCAATCGCTGGCCGCTGCAACCGCACCATATCCGCATTATCCGGCCGCTCGACACCGCGCTTCTGGATCACTTTCACGAGAAGGCGAAGGGGCCGCCCGAGGGCATGGGCACGTTGCCTCACCGCTCCGAGCACATGCTATCCGCCGGGCTGTTCGACGTGGCGATCGGGTGAGGACAGGCGCATGGCGATTGACGACGATTCGTTTTCGTGGCAACCTATACATTGTCCACGTTCGGACGGAGCGGCAACTCCTTAAAAAGGCACGGCAACTCCACCTTTGGTATGGCGCGGTGCGTTTCGGCGGTCACGGATGACCACCAACCGATCAGGAGTTTGCTATGGGCTGGACCTACAAGCACAGAAAATGGCGTGAACAGATGCACCAGCGATACACCGAAGAAACTGGCGACACCGACTATGCTTCGCGTGATTTCGTGGCATGGGTGGATGATCAAGTCGCCCTAGACAATGAAGAGCTGGATGCGTCCTACGTGCGCCCGAACGTGACCTGACCGCTCTCACCATCTTCGAGCTCGAACGAGCCCACGAGTTGGTTCTGAGCCCGATTGATTGTCAAGGTGATCGTCCCTGAGCGACCATCGTCGCAGCGAAGCGGCTGAGTGGTTATTACGCGCCCCTCGCCGCTGGACTCGAAATTGGTGTTACATGTCCATACGCCGGGACGGATCACGTCTACATCCCATATCTGTTCGGTGGGCGCGTAAGAGACGTGACCGCTCAAGGGGCGGCCTTCCGAGGTCTGCCCAGCTCCTGCGGTCTGAAACGACTGCGGCGCGCACGCGGCCATCCCGATAAACAGTGCCGGTGTAAACAGCAAAATTCCCTTGTTCATCGTCACCTCGCGCTAGGAATTTAGCACCGGGCTCGATGCTTATTCTGACGTCAATACCCGCACATTCAAACGCGCGGTGTGTCCTGTCAATGGTTTAGGTGCCTTTTGTCTTCCTCAACCTGACCCCCGGTCCACCGCCATTTTCGGCGATGAACTCGACCCCGGCAGCTTCGAGGGCCGAGCGGATCGAGTCAACGGATTGCTCCGAGGCGCCGATAGCACTGGCACCTTCGGCACGCTTCACTGTCGGGATGGACACGCCTGCGGCTTCCGCCACCTGCGCCTGAGACCAGCCGATTAGAGATCGAGCCGCGCGGAGTTGAACCGACGAAATCATCTTATCCTTGATCCTTTCGTATCATCGGGTATGATCCGAAGGTATCAACAAGAGGAGACCGACACAATGCCCAAGAAGACCATATCCGACTGCCAGCACGATGCAGTGATGCTGCACGGGATGGCGCAAGGAGTTGACGAGCTGCTGCACATGGCGCGCAACAAGCCCGGGGCTCCGAGCCCCGCCGGGAACGCCGCAGTATGCGTGTGCACGGTGATGATCGAGAAGGCCGAGCAACTCGCGGACGAACTCGACCGCCTGGAGACAGAGGAGAGCAAGAGATGATCGTGAGAACCCGGAAGAGCGTTCTGCTGACCCCTACATCAAGGCGTCATGGATCAACGCGATACTGCGCTGCGCGATCTCTGCTGACGAAACGACCGTGGACCCTGCCGTCCTGTTCGGTGACGGCGACAAGGGCATCTGGCAGGTACTCGAGATCGCCGAGCGCCTGTCTGACGAACTGGCCGGCGAAGTTGAGATGATGCAGCGCCGGCTTGGCGAGGGCATCTGGAAGACCGACGAATCTTCCCAAGAAAGCGCGTGACTGCGAAAAGGTTCAAAGCCCTATTTGCGTAGGCGGGTAGAATGCGCTGCCTACGCGTCATCTTCCGTTAACCCATTGATAAAAAACAATATAATCCACTCTTGTGGCGGAGAAGGTGGGATTCGAACCCACGGAGCCTGCGAGGGCTCAACGGTTTTCAAGACCGCCGCAATCGACCACTCTGCCACTTCTCCCGGCGCGAAACTATCGCTCGGATATCCTTCGTCAAGCTCTCGTTCTGTGTGGTGCCCACCCAACCTCCTTTCAGAGCCTTTCCGGGGGAGTTCGCCATCGCCACCGTCTGCCCGCGCCTGCCACGCAGCGAAAGTAGGCATGCACTCAGCTCCCGCCGAGCGATGGCGGGAAATGGGTGATTGGACTGAGGAGGCGGCGTATTGTGGCTGCCGGGCGATGGGGCGATGGGATTTTGGCGGGCGCGCGACAAGGTCTTCCCGGGCACTCGTCACCAGCGGCGCCGGGGCACAACAGCGCCAATGTCCTGAACAAGTTATTGAAATCGAGACAGGTGCCTGTCACGGCTGACCTGCGCGAAAACCGGCAGGCCGATACCCGGGTCTCGACAGAAACCGCCGTGACGACCTTTGCCGAGGAACACTACGCCAAATACGCAAAATGGTGACCTGCCGGACCAAGCATTGCGACGCCCTGTTGGCAGTCTACGGACTCTTCGCTCGCTCGAACCGCCGCGAGGCTCAAGCTCCCGTTGGTGTCGAGCCCCATCATGCACGGAAAGAAATTCGGTTCCACGCAAAGGGGGCGGGTCACGACCTCTACGGAGGACATAGCTAGGCGTTCATAACTCAGGGGCCGCCGGAGGCGCTCGATGAAGATATGGTCGAGGCGGGGCGCCGTCCGGTTCAGACGACAACCAGGTTCCCGCGTTTGTGCCCGGTTTCCATGTAGCGGTGAGCCTCGATCAGATCGGTCAGAGGGTAGACTCGGTCGAGAACCGGGGACAGCGTGCCGGCCTCGACCATCTCCAGAAGCCGACCGAGATGGGCGCGCAATTTCTCTGGCGGCTGAAGACCGGTGGCGGCGAATAGGGCGCGGCGACGCCCGCTCAGGCGGCTGCGCAGCATGGCGCCAAGCAGCGGCAGCGTCAGCACGGGGCAGATGTAGCGGCCGGCCTTGGTCAGCCGCGGCTTGGCCTTTCCGAACGTGGTGATCCCGAGCGTGTCGAAGATCACATCATAGCGATCGGGCAGGGTGGTGAAATCCTCGGTTGTGTAATCGATGACCCGTTCCGCGCCCAGCCCGGAGACCAACGCCGCGTTGCGGATACTGCATGTGGCGGTGACATGGGCTCCTGCGGCTGCGGCGATCTGCACTGCAGCACTGCCAAGACTGCCGGATCCGCCAAGGATCAGCACATGCTGGTCCGGCTGCACCCGGCCGATCTCGTGCAGGAAGTGATACGAGGTCAACGGACCATCGCAGATCACTGCGGCATCCTCGTTCGACAGGGCCACGGGCTTCTTCATCAGCACTCCGGATTCGTCCAGGCAGATGTGGCTGGCATTTGCCCCGAATTTCAGCCCCGTCTCGCCGAAGACGACGTCGCCCACGGCGAACCGGGTGACCTTGTGTCCGACCGCGATCACTTCGCCCGAAAGGCCGGTGCCGGAAAGATCCCGGCGCGGACGGCGCAGGCCAAGGAAAGGACGCGCAAAAACGGGCCGTCCGGCCCGCATCATTCCATCGGCCCGGGTGACGGCCGAGGCACCGATGCGGATCAGGATTTCGCTGGGGCCGGGCTCCGGAACAGACCGCGTCACAGGTGTCAGGACTTCGGGCGCGCCGTAACGATCAATGCTCCATGCGGTAAGGGTGGCAGTCATGTCGTCCTCCTTTCGGTTTGATTGCCGAAGGTCTAGCGGACCAAAACCTCACCATATATTGCCCAAAATACCCCAGTATGGTTCATAATCGTTCCGAATGGTGGATTGGAAATCTCTTCCGGCCTTTCTGGCCGTGGCGCGGGCGGGCTCGCTGCGCGGGGCGGCCGAGCAGTTGAACGGCACCCATGCAACCGTCCGTCGGCAGGTCGAAGGGCTCGAGGCGCAGCTGGGCGTCCGGTTGTTTCGACGCAGCGCGGGCGGTTTGGAGCTGTCGGCGGCGGGCCGCAAGCTGCTGCCGCAGGCGCTGGAGGCCGAAGCGGCCTTGCGGCAGGGATTCAACGCCGTTCGCGGGCTCGACAGCGAGGCGGCGGGCCGCATCCGCCTTTCCGCAGACCCGATGACCGCGCATTTCCTGCTGGCCCCGGTTCTGGGTGAATTCCTGTCGCTCTATCCCGACATTCACATCGACATGAACCTGTCCTACGCCATCGACTCGATCGAGAAGCTGGAAACCGACGTGTCGATCCGCCATGTGCGAGAGGTCACCGGCGATGCCGTGGGGCGCAAGCTTTTTCCGCTGTCGATCGGGGTCTTCGCCTCTCGCGCCTACCTCGACCACCACCTGCATGACGCCGGACCGCGCGGCGAGGGGCTGACCTGGCTCGGTTACGGGGAGGTGCCGGAATTGCAGGCGATGATCGCCGCCTCGCCCTTTCCACGCGCGGCTGTACGCCACGCTGTCGCCGATCCGGCCATGCATATGCACCTGGCCCGGGCCGGGGCGGGAATGACCTTTCTGGCTGCCTGGGTTCAAAGCGTCTTTCCCGAATTGCAGCGCGTGCCGGGCACGAATCTCGACCAGAGCCGCGCGACCTGGGTCTTGATGCATGGCGATCTCCGCCGGGTGCAGCGGGTTCGGCTGTTCGTCGATTTCCTCTACGACAGCCTGCTTGAGCGGCGGGCGGATTTCATTGGCTGACCGTCATGGATTCGATCATCTCGTCCATCGCCATGGAACGGCGCCCCCAGGCTCCAAGCCCCGGGCTCATTGTTTGCTTGCGGCCGGTCGAGGTGGCGCCGAAAATAAAACGGGATGTTGATGCGCATTCCGCTGGATAACGGGGGATGCCGGACGACGAAGCGACCCCGGTCCACCGTGGAATTCAGGGCTCTTGTGGTGTTGGAGACACCGAGGCCGAACTGCTCCCCGCGAGCGGGGCGGTGATGGTTTTGGCCTCGATGAGTAGTTTGAAGGCCCGATGGCTGAAAAGCACGTGTGTTGCCGCCACGCGGCCCGCAGCGAGGCGGCAGTTTTCCGAACCGATTCGGGTGCGGTTCGCGGCCAGCGCGCGGGGTGTTCACGCATCGGTCGCAGTTCACCCGCCCGAGCGGGATTGGCGACGATGCGCGAACATGCCGCAGAGGCTCTGTGCGCGGCCTGGCCTCGGCCGGTACAGCTGAGCCTGTGTTGCCGTGATCGCAACAATAATGGGGAAACAAGCCGGCGGGGTGCCACGGTGTCACGCCTGATCGGGAATTCTTGCGCGATCTCCCCGCGATGTAAGGAAATCCGTCCAAAACCATGTTGCCGTCCTGGAAACATGAATTCGGCGTCTTTGCCTTCGCGGGCGGGCGGACAGGGCCGCAGAAGGGGCTGACGGCAGAGAATGCGTGCGATTTCCCTTTATCCCGGCCGCGCCCGAAGGTAACCTGATCATGCCTTGCTGGAGGCGCAGCGTTGGGGGTGAAGGCGGCCGCGCCGCATTTCGGGATGCACGTTCTTGTAATCCCGTCGTGTGAGGGTGGTGCGACCGTCCGGCACGAGCCGGAGGGATTCGTGCGTTGGGCGCAGAGCCCGAACGCGCGTTTTGCCGGTTCACAACATGCGTCCGTGTGGCACGTGATCAGGAGTGGGTAGCAATGGCCGACGAAAACAACAATGGATCCGAGACACGGATCGACGAATTGATCAAGCTGTTCGGGCAACTCTCGGGCGACAGCAACGACGATTCCGATCAGACGGTCTCCGGCACCGACGATGATGACCTCATCGCGACCGGAGACGGCGAGGACACAATATCGGGCGGCACCGGCGACGACACGCTCTATGGCGCCGAGGGCAACGACGAGATCGACGGCGGGCCGGGGGACGACGTGATCGGCGGCGGGGAGGGCGATGACGCTCTCTATGGGAGCGAGGGCTCCGATGCGCTTTTCGGCGGCAGTGGCAACGACACGCTTTACGGCGGCAGTGTCGGCGGCGGCGGCAGCGAACGGGTGACCATCACCTTCGAGGGCTCCACCGCCGCTTACGAGAACACGCTGGGATTCTACGTCGTCGACCCAGATATGGGCGAGATCAGCGACGTGCAGATGGCGTTCGAGAATGCCTCTCCCGTGGGTGATGACCCGGTCTCGGGCGGCGGCGACCTGATCCCGGGGACGAGCAGCTACAGCTTCGACGTTCCCAAGGGGGCGGAGATCGGGGCGTTTCTCGTCTCCGACGGCAACAGCCTCAACGACTACGACGCGCTTGGCTCCGGCCAGCTAGCCTTTCTCGACGGAGATGGCGACCCCGCCACGCTCGACGACACGACGCCGCAACTCTACCACATCGCCGACGACGGCACGAAGACAGCGCTGGACGGCGACACCTACCACTCCGCCGGATTCGGGGCGAACACGAAGCTCAACCCAGACGGCGAAGTCCACATCAAGGGCTTCTCTGACAACGGCTCGGACAGCTGGACCTTCGGCTTCGAGGACAAGAAGAACCTCGGGGACGAAGATTACGACGACACGCTGTTCACCGTGGACATGGGCGACACCGGGGCGAGCTTCCTCAACCCCGACTTCGACGCAACCGGGCATGTGGACGATCCCGACACCACGGATCTTCTCGTCGGCGGCAGCGGTAACGACGTGATCCACACCGGTGAAGGTGCCGGATTCGGCTTTGGCGGCGAAGGCGACGACTCGATTCATGCCGGCGGCGGCGACACCGTTGACGGCGGCCAGAACACCGACACCCTGTTCATCAAGGAACCCGACAAGATCGTCGATCAGGATGTCAAGCAGAACGGTACCGACGACGAGGGCAATCCGTCCTTCGAGGGCCATTTCGAATACGAGGACGGCAGCAAGCTGGCCTTCGAGTCGATCGAGAAGATCGTGCCCTGCTTCACGCCCGGCACCTCGATCGCCACCCCCGAGGGCGAGAAGGCCGTCGAAAGCCTGCGCGTGGGCGACAAGATCATCACCCGCGACAACGGGATTCAGGAAATCCGCTGGATCGGACACCGGCGGATGGATTGGGGCGCGCTGCAGGCCAATCCGCATCTCAAGCCGATCCTGATCCGTCGCGGAAGCCTCGGCAACGATCTGCCCGAACGCGACATGATCGTCTCGCCCCAGCACCGGATGCTGGTGGCCAATGATCGCACGGCGCTGTATTTTGAAGAACACGAGGTGCTGGTGGCCGCGAAACATCTGCGCGATCACCGCGGCGTCTGCGATTTCGACAGCATGGGTACGACCTATGTCCACTTCATGTGCGACCGGCACGAGGTGGTGCTGTCGAACGGGGCCTGGTCGGAGACCTTCCAGCCCGGCGACTACACGCTCAAGGGGATGGGCAACGCCCAGCGGCTGGAGCTGTTCGAGATCTTTCCCGAACTCGACGACAAGGCCGGGCGCGAGGGCTACCGTGCCGCCCGCAAGACCCTGCGCCGGCACGAGGCGCGCCTGCTCGCATTGAGCTGACGGCCCCGTCATCCGGCCTGCCATCACGTCTCAGGGCGCGCGCGGAAAGCGCGCCCTTTTCACTGCCGTTGCGGGCCCTCCCGGCGGGCGTTGCGCGGTGGCTTTGAATTCCCCGCTTGCGACACAATTCCACCCAGCTTCAACCCAACTCCGCCGCTAGCCCGAATTCCGACGGGCCGCCAACCCGCCCGATCCGGGCCGGGCAGGGGGCCGGGGCTGAACGGGATTCTGCGCGATGACGAAAAGCACCCTCTGGACTGGCGATGACACTGCGCATCCCGCAGGGGGCGCCCATGGCGACTGGGGGGCGGGACGGCCGGTGGTCCCGGAGACCGGCGCCTTCGCCCCCGGAAGCGGGCGGATCGAGATCGAGTTCAGCCAGAATGCCCATCATGGCGCGAGCCCCGACACGCTGATCTCCCAGGATGGCGGGCCGGGGCATTTCGATCTGTCGGTCACCGTAGACGGCATGGTGATGGCGCGCCACGAAGGCCCCGAGGAGACGGGATTCTTCGCCACGCCGACGGGGTTTTTCAACACCGGTGACTCCGTTCGCGCGGGATACTGCTGGGATCAGGGCGGCCAGGGACGGTTTGATGTGGAAAATCTTACCACGGGCGCGGCACATTCCGAACCCGTCCCCCCCGGGATGGTCTTCGCCGATACGGGGCAGGGGCCGCCGGGCTTTGTCATCGGGGCTGCGCCGGCCGTGCCGGGTGGCGGGTCGCGCAGCTTCGACGGGCAGGTCGGGCGCGTCGATCTGTTCGATGGTGCCGACCTTGCCCCGCAGGAGGCCGGGCTCGCGCCCGCCGCCGGAGAGGACGCCGAAAACATCGCCGAGGCGCCGGAGGAGGGCGAGGGCGCCGGCCATGGCGCCCCTGGCTGGAGCGACGGGGCGGGCAGCGGCGTGCGCGTCCTGGTGGAGACCGATGCGGGAACCGAGGCCGAGGGCGGCGCCGATGGCCTGACCATTGCCGGCACGCAGGGGGCGGGCGTTGCGGTGCAGTTCGCGGGCGAGAAGGACAGCGGGCTTGCCGATGCCGTGGAGGGGCTGAGCTTTCGCCTGTCGGGGTTCGACCCCGCCGCCCGTGACAGCCTCGTCATCGACGCGGCCGACCCGGAGGGCGCGCCGCTGCCGGTCGAGCTCGTCCTTGACGCCTCGGCGCCCGCGGCCGACAGCGGGGCGCAGCCCGCCACCGCCGGCGCGGATGCCGCCACGGTCAGCGTTGACGGCCGCGTCGCCCGTCTCGAAATCCGCCACACGGGCGAGGCACTCGAGGGCGGGGGTGTCACGATCGGCCCGTTGCGCTTCGAGACCGTGGCCGATGACGGGGCCGGGGTGGAGGACGCCGTCGACAACATCTTTGCCGCCTCCTCCGGGGAAAGCCCCGGCCAAGATGACGACGAGGATCATCGCGACAGCGACGATGATGACGATGATGACGGTCATGAAGATGATGATGACCGTGACGATGAACATGACGACGGCGATGACCATGCCGATGACGATGGCGATGGCGACATCGTGCTGGCGGGCCCCGGCGACAGCGTCGATGGCTCCACGGGAATCGACACGCTCGTGATCGCGCCCGGCCACGAGGTCGCGGAAGTAACCATCCATTCCAGCCGGATCGAGGCGGATGGTTCGGTCAGCAAGGGTGGCGAGGTGGTCTTCGCCGACGATTCCGAGCCGGTCACCTTCCAGGCGGTGCGGATGATCGTGCCGTGCTTCACGCCGGGCACGCTGATCGACACCAGTGCGGGCGCCCGCCCCGTCGAGGCGCTGCGCCCCGGCGACCGGGTGCTCACGCGTGACGGCGGCTTCCGGCCGCTGGCCTGGACGGGCGCATGCCCCGTAACGGCGGCCGAGATCGCCGCGGATCCGTCACTGGCGCCGGTGCGCATCGCGGCCGGGGCCCTGGGCGGCGGTTTGCCGCTGCGCGACATGGAAGTCTCCCCCCAGCACCGCATGTTGTTCGCGGGCGGGCGGGCCGAACTTTTGTTCGGCGCGCGCGAGGTTCTCGTGCCTGCAAAGCACCTTGTCGGCCGGCCGGGCATCACCCGCGTGGCGGGGCGCGGCGTGACCTATGTCCATGTGATGTGTGACCGCCACGAGATCCTGCGCGCCGACGGCGCGTGGAGCGAGAGTTTCCAGCCCGGTGACCAGAGTCTCGCCGGGCTCGATGCGCCGCAGCGCGCCGAACTGCTGCGCCTGTTTCCCGAACTCGCCCGCGCGCAGGGGCGCGCGCGCTATCGCGCGGCGCGTCCCACGCTCAAGCGCCACGAGGCGCGCGTTCTTGTAGCAGCCTGAGGTTGCGCGGGGGGCTGGACAGTGCCCGGCGGGCAAGGCAATCTTGCCCTTGGCGCTATCGCGCAGGAGTTCGTCATGCCCACCACCGCAACCCGTCCGTGGCACCTCAACCTTGTCGGCGTGTTCGCCCTGCTGTGGTTCGCGGGCGGCGCGGCGGAATATCTGCTGCTGCGGTTTGCGCCCGATCTCCTCGCGCAGTGGGTTCCGCCGGTCATGATCGTGCTCGCGCGCGAGATGCCGTTCTGGGCCCATCTCTGCTGGGGAATCGGCGTCTGGGTCGGGCTTTTGGGCGCGATGCTGCTGTGGATGCGCGATTCCAGCGCGGTCATCTTTTTTGCGGTGTCCTTTCTCGGCTGCGCGGGGGTGCTGGCCTGGTTTCTCGGCGATGGCGGCGGCCCGCTGATGGCTGCCGTGACCGATCCGATCGCCTGGATGCTTGCCGCGGCCGCCGGGATCGGTTTTCTGCTGTGGCTCTATGCACGCGAGCTCAAGACAAACGGGCATCTGGGCCGCTGATCAGCGCCCCGTCCGGGCCCGCCACGCCGCCCAGTCGTCGGGCGTGTCGAGGTCGGTGAGCGCGTGCGAGCCGGGCAGGGGGACGCACCGGACGCGCGGTCCGTGACGGCGCAGGATCGCCCGCGCACCCGCATCCCCGCCAAGTGCGGGCGCCGCATCCTCTTCGAGAACGTCACGGGGGAAAAGCACCGGATGGCCCGGCCGGCCATCGGCCGCCGCGCCGCGCAGGATCGGCGCGCCGGGCGCGGAGCGGAAGGCGGCGATCAGCGCGGCGAGGTCACTGGCCGCGATCTCGGGCATGTCGGCGGGCAGGATCATCACGGCCGTCGCCGTGCCCTCGGTAAGTGCGGCCGCGATGCCCGCACGCAGCGAGGCGCCCATGCCCTCATCCGCGTCGGGAACCGCGATGAGGGTCACATCGAGGCCGTCGAGCGCGGCGCGGCGCGGCCCGTCGCGGCCGGCCGGCAGGGTGACGATCACCCGCGCCCCCGTCTGCAATGCCCGCTCCGCCTGCCGGCGCAACAGGGCGATGCCGTCGACCTTTTCGAGCAGCTTGTCGCGCCCGCCCATCCGGCGCGAGGCGCCCGCGGCGGGGATGACGATCACGATGTCATTCATCGCCACGCGCCCCGAGGGGCCGGCGCGCCGATGCCGGCACCCCGCGCCGGCATGCGCCGCGTCACCGTTCCGGGATCAGCCCGCGCGGGCTGAAACGCATCACCAGAAGCATCGCCAGACCCATCGTCAAAAGCCGCGTATGCGCGACATTCGACAACAGATGCGCGCGCAGGGCGCTGTCCTCGGCCATGCCGGAGGTCATGATTTCCATCACCCAGCGGCCGGCCGGCTCCACCTGCACCCAGAGGAACCACACGACAAAGCCGCCCAGAACGGCCCCCCAGTTGTTGCCCGATCCGCCCACGATGACCATCACCCAGATCAGGAAGGTGTAGCGCAGCGGCTCATAGGTGCCGGGGGTGAGCTGTCCGTCCATCGTCACCATCATCGCCCCGGCCAGCCCGCAGACGGCCGAGCCGAGCACGAAAATGATCAGGTGGCGGTGGGTGACGTCCTTGCCCATCGCCTCGGCGGCGGTCTCGTTGTCGCGGATCGCGCGCATCATCCGCCCCCAGGGCGAGTTCAGCGCCTTCTCCGACAGCCAGATCAGGATGCCAAGCACCGCCACGAACAGCAGCGTGTAGCTGAGCATCGTCATGACCTGGCCCATCTCGTTGACGCCGCGGCCCAGCGTGCCGGCGAGATCGCGCACCCAGCCCTCGGAGCGGAAATCGACCGGGCGCGGCACGGGGGCAGGGATGCCCACGACGTTCTTGACCCCGCGGCTGATGAAATCCTCGTTCTTGAGGAAGGAGACGATGATCTCGGATATGCCCAGCGTGGCGATCGCAAGGTAATCGGAGCGCAGCCCCAGCGCGACCTTGCCCACGACCCAGGCCGCGCCGGCCGCGAACACGCCGCCGACCGGCCAGGACAGCAGCACGGGCAGCCCGAGCCCGCCCAGATAGCCTGTCGTAGACGAGTCGATCGCCTCGATCGTCTCGGCGGCTGGCACGAAGAAATAGCGGTTGAGGCCGAAGCCTGCGACCAGCACGCCGATCAGGGCCGCGACCCGCGCCTTGCCCGGGGCCATGCGTTTCCACAGCCTGATCCCCAGCGCGATCGCGCCCACGCCGAAGGCGGTGCCCAGGAACACGCCCAGCGCCCCGGCCGCCCAGGCTTCGGGAACGGGCGGCATGGAGACCAGCACAACCGCCAGCCCGCCCAGCGCGGTAAAGCCCATGATCCCGACATTGAACAGCCCGGCATAGCCCCACTGGATGTTCACGCCCAGCGCCATGATTGCCGAGATCAGCCCCATGTTGAGGATCGTCAGCGCCAGGGGCGGGCTCTGGAAGACCGCGACCATCGCCATGATCGCTGCGAAGGCCCCGAAAAGGGCGATGTTGCGCACCCGGATCGTCATGCCGCTTTCCCCCTAAACAGGCCGGTCGGTCTGAAGATCAGCACCAGCACCAGAAGGGCAAAGGAGACCGCGAACTTGTACTCGACCGACAGGAGCTGGACGAGCCCCTCGGGCTCCCACGGCTCGGGCAGGAGCGTGACGAGAAACCGTTTCCAGGCATAGGTGATGCCCATCTCGGCGAAGGCGATGATGTAGCCGCCCGCGATGGCGCCGAGCGGATTGCCCAGCCCGCCGATGATCGCCGCGGCGAAGATGGGCAGCAGGAGCTGGAAATAGGTGAAGGGGCGGAACCCCTTGTCGAGCCCGTAGAGCACTCCGGCGATGCAGGCCAGCCCCGCGGCGATGATCCATGTCACCGCCACCACGCGGTCGGGGTTGATTCCCGACAGCAGGGCGAGATCCTCGTTGTCGGAATAGGCGCGCATCGACTTGCCGGTGCGGGTGCGGTTGAGAAACCAGAACAGTGCGATCATCACCGCGAGGGCGACCACCAGGGTCAGCCCCTGCGTGCTGCGCAGCGCCAGCCCCTCGTCCAGCCCGCTCCAGCTCATGAAATCGCGCACCGAGAAGATGAAGCGTTCTCCATCGTCGAAATAGCGCGCACCGGGGCCGATGATCAGCCGCACGATCCCGTTGGTGACGAACATCACGCCGACCGACACCATCACCAGGACCACCGGCTTGACCCGCTGCTTTCGGTAGAAGCTGAACACCAGCCGATCGACGGCGAGCATGTAGAGCGCGGTCAGCACGATCGCCACCGGAACGGCGATCAGGGCGGTGGGCCACACGCCGAGGCTCCAGCCCCAGCCCTGCATCAGCCATGTCAGCAGGATCACCCACATCGTACCAAAGGCCATGAAATCGCCATGGGCGATATTGGCAAACCGCAGGATTCCGTAGACCAGCGTGACGCCCAGCGCGCCGAGGGCGATCTGGCTGCCATAGGCCACGGCGGGCACGACGATGAAATTTGTCAGCAGGACAAAGGCCTCGATGATCTCCATCCCCCTCAGCCCCCCAGAAAGGATTTGCGCACATCCGGGTCGGCAAGGAGCGCCGCGCCGGTGTCGGTGAACCGGTTGCGCCCCTGGACCAGCACATAGCCCATGTCGGCGATGGCCAGCGCCTGGCGCGCATTCTGTTCGACCATCAGGATCGAGATCCCGGTGCGCGCCACCTCGATGATGCGGTCGAAAAGCTCGTCCATCACGATGGGCGAGACGCCCGCGGTGGGCTCGTCAAGCATCAGCACGCTGGGCCGGGTCATCAGCGCACGCCCCACCGCGACCTGCTGGCGCTGGCCGCCCGAAAGCTCTCCGGCCGCCTGCTGACGCTTGTCGCGCAGGATGGGGAAGAGATCATAGACCTGTTCCATCGTCTCATCGATGCCCTCCTCGCGCAGGAAGGCGCCCATTTCGAGATTCTCCTGCACGGTGAGCGAGGGAAAGATGTTGTTGTTCTGCGGCACGAAGGCCATGCCGCGCGCAACCCGCTTTTGCGGGCTCAGTGCGGTGATATCCTCCCCCTCCAGCCGGACCGAGCCCTCGCGCAGCTTCAGCATGCCGAAGACGGCCTTCATCGCGGTGGACTTGCCCGCCCCGTTGGGGCCCACGATCACCGCGATCTGGCCGCGCTCCACCGCGATGGTGCAGGCATGCAGGATATCGGCGGCGCCGTAGCCGCCGGTCATGTGATCTCCGATCAAAACGGGATCGCCCCCGCCGGCCGGGGCCGATCCGGCCCGCGCCGATGCCTCGGCCGCGTCAACGCTCATGCGCCGGCCTCCTCCTTGACCCTGTTTTTCAGCCCCGTGCCCAGATACGCCTCGATGACGCGCTCGTCGTTCTTGACCTCCTCGACGGTGCCCTGAGTGAGCACCCGGCCCTCGGCCATGCAGATGACCGGATCGCACAGCTGCGCGATGAAATCCATGTCGTGCTCGATGACGACGAAGGTATAGCCGCGCTCGCGGTTGAGCCGCTTGATCGCGTCGGCGATGGTGTTGAGCAGCGTGCGGTTCACGCCGGCGCCGACCTCGTCGAGAAAGACGATGCGCGCGTCGGTCATCATCGTGCGGCCGAGTTCGAGCAGCTTCTTCTGCCCGCCCGAAAGGTTGCCGGCGCGCTCATCGGCGAGGTGGTCGATGGTGAGGAACTCCAGCACCTCGTCGGCGGTCTGGCGGATGCGCCGCTCCTGCTCGGCGACGCGGCCGCGGTGAAACCAGGCATTCCACAGGTTTTCGCCAAGCTGGCCGGTCGGGACCATCATCAGGTTCTCCCGCACGGTCATCGAGTGGAACTCATGCGCGATCTGGAAGGTGCGCAGAAGCCCCTTGCGGAACAACGCATGCGGCGGCAGGCCGGTGATGTCCTCGCCCTCCATCAGCACCCGGCCGGAAGTGGGCGCCAGCGTGCCGGCGATCACGTTGAAAAGCGTCGATTTGCCCGCGCCGTTGGGGCCGATCAGGCCGGTGATCGTGCCCTTGCCGATTTCGAGCGTGGCGCCGTCGACGGCGTGAAACCCGCCGAAATGTTTGTGAAGATCCTCGACGCGGATCATCTGGCCCCCCCGAGGCTCTGGCTGTCCTTCGTTTTTGAAAGAGCCCGAGGCGTGCCGCGCCCCGGGCTCTTCGATCTCACGCCCGCCGGTCGCTCAGCGGAACTGGACGGTGGTGTATTCGCCGTCCTCGACGATGTATTCGCGGTAGGTGCCCGCGGCCTCGCCGATGCCGATGAACTCGACATTGGTCGCGCCGACATAGTCCACCTCGCCGCCATCGGCCAGAATCTCCAGCCCGCGCCCGAGTTCGCCGGGCAGGATTTCCTCGCCGGGTGCGTTGGCCACGTTCATCACGTTGGCGGCGATGCCCTCGGGCGTGGCCTCGCCGGCAGCCTGTGCGGCCAGCGCCAGCAGCGCGGTGGCATCGTAGGATTCGCGGGTGAAGGTGCTCTCGCCGTTGACACCGGCTTCTTCCGCGAGGGCGGAGAAGGCCTCGGTGCCCTCGCCGGCCGACCACGGCACAGTGCCGATGGTGCCTTCGAGCGCGTCGCCCAGACGCTCCAGCAGCGTGTCGGCGAACATGCCGTCACCCAGCGCGAAGACGTCGAAAGCGCCCGATTCCCAGGCGTTCTGGATCACCAGCGCGCCGCCCTGGTCGGCATAACCCAGCACCACCAGCAGCTCGCCGCCCGCCGAGGCCAGCGTGCCCACTTCGGCCGAATAGTCGCCGCGGCCGTCCTGGTGGGGAACGGTCGTGGTGACGGTGCCGCCAAGCGCCTCGTAATTGGCCACGAAGCTGTCCGACAGGCCTTGGCCGTAATCATTGTTGGTGAAGGTGACGGCGACTTCCTCATAGCCGTGATCCATCACGACATTGGCCAGCATCTCGCCCTGGCGGGCATCCGACGGGGCGGTGCGGAAGAACAGATCAGCCGCGTCGTCCTCGAGATCCGAGAAGGCAGGCGAGGTGGCCGAGGGCGATATCATCGGGATGCCGTTGGGCACGGCCACGTTCTGCAGCACGCCCATCGTCACGCCCGAACAGTCCGCGCCCACGATCGCGACCACGCCGTCCGAGGTCACCATTCGCTCACCGGCGGCCTGGGCGGCGGAGTTGTCGATGCAGGTGGAGTCGCCGCGCACCGCTCCCAGCGTCTGGCCACCCAGGAAGGCGCCGCTGTCGCTGATCTCCTGCATCGCCAGCTCGGCAGCATCCGCCATTGGCGGGGTCAGCGATTCGATGGGGCCCGTGAAGCCGAACAGGACACCGAACTTGACGTCCTGCGCCGATGCGGCACCGGCTGCGAGCGCAGCGGCCGCGCTTGCAAACAGCAGCTTTTTCATCAGTCTCTCCCTGACTAGATCATTTTTGCGACCCGCACCCTAGAACGGCGCGCTTCAAAAGAAAAGCTCAACGCGCGCGCTCGGCACGCTCGGCGCGGCAGTAATTGACTCGTCCGGCCGGCACGCTAGCTGGTGAGACGCGCCTCAAACGGGGAGGGACCGCCAATGCCACCGCGCCGCCATGCCACCGGCCTGTTCGCCCGCGCCGCGCTCGCCGGGCTATGCCTGCTCGCCCTTCCCGCCGCGGGCCAGACGGTGATCGACAGCAGCGCCGGCCCTCTGCGCATCGCGCCGATGGTCGAGGGGCTCGACGAGCCTTGGGCGGTGGGGTTTCTGCCCGATGGCGCCATGCTCATTACCGAACGGGCCGGACGGCTGTGGCGCCATGACGGCACCGCCACGCTGCAGGAGGTCACCGGCGTGCCCGAGGTTGCCGCCGTGGGGCAGGGCGGGTTGCTCGACATCCTGATCCCGCGCGATTTCGTGCGCACCCGGCAGGTCTATCTCTCCTATGCGGTCGACCAGCGCGGCGGCGGGCAGGGCACCGCGCTGGGGGCGGGGCGGCTGTCGGATGACGGGGCGCGGCTGGAAGGCTTCGAGCGGCTGTTCGAGATGACGCCCGGATCCTCGGGCGGACGCCATTTCGGAAGTCGCATCGCCGAGGGCCCCGATGGCCACATCTTTCTGACCATCGGCGAGCGCGGCGACCGCCCCGCGGCACAGGACCTCGCGCGCCACAACGGCAGCGTTATCCGGCTGGCACGCGACGGCAGCGTGCCGGCCGATAATCCGTTCGTCGGAGTTGAGGATGCGCGAGACGGAATCTGGTCATATGGCCACCGCAACCCGCAGGGGCTCGCCCTCGGGCCGGACGGCACGCTCTGGCTGCACGAGCACGGCGCGCGCGGCGGCGACGAGATCAACCGGCTGCGTGCGGGGGTCAATTACGGCTGGCCGGTCATCGCCTATGGTCGGCACTATTCGGGTGCGCGGATCGGCGAGGGCACCCATCGCGAGGGCATGGCCCAGCCCGACTACTACTGGGATCCGTCGATCGCACCTTCGGGCCTTGCCGCCTATTCCGGAGCGCTCTGGCCCGAATGGCGCGGCGATCTGTTCGCGGGCAGCCTGACGATGGATTACATCGCGCGGGTCGATACCGACAGCCTGGAGCCCGGCGGCGCGGTCGCGGCGCCCGCCGCCGAAGAGGCGCTGGAGGCGCCCGAGACCGGCCGCGTGCGCGATGTCGCCGAAGGCCCGGATGGGGCGCTGTGGTTTCTCTCAGAGACGGAGGGCGCGCTCTACCGCATCACGCCGGCACGCTAGGTGTGAGCCGTCAGGGCAGGGCGCGGCTGCCATGGGCGCCGCGCTCGCGATAGGGGGTCGTCTTGTAATGCGCCCGGTAGCATTTGGAAAAATGCGACGGTGAGGTGAAACCGCAGGCCAGCGCGACGTTGATCACGCTCATGTCGGTCTGCATCAGAAGGTTGCGCGCCTTCTGCAGCCGCAGCTCCATGTAATAGCGTTTGGGCGAGCGGTTGAGATAGCGGCGGAAGAGCCGTTCGAGCTGGCGCGTGGACATGCCCACCTCGGCGGCCAGCCGCGCGGGCGAGATCGGCTCCTCGATATGCTGCTCCATGATCTGGATGACGCGGCTGAGCTTGGGGTGGCGCACGCCGATGCGCGTGGGAACCGACAGCCGCTGGGTGTCCTGGTCGGTGCGGATGCTCGAATAGATCAGCTGGTCGGCCACGGCGCTGGCGAGTTCCTCGCCGTAATCGTCGGCGACGATCTTGAGCATCAGGTCGATCGAGGCCGTGCCACCGGCGGTGGAATAGCGGTTTCCATCGGTCACGAAGATCGACTTGGTCAGGTTCACCTCGTCGAACTCCTCGCCGAAGCCGTCCTGGTTTTCCCAGTGGATGGTCGCGCGCTTGCCGTCGAGCAGCCCGGCCTTGGCCAGGGCGTAGCTGCCGGTGCACAGCCCGCCCATCGTCACCCCGCGCCGGGCCTCTCGCCGTAGCCACGAGAGAAGGCGGCGCGTCGTCGCCCGCTGGACCTCGGTGCCGCCGCAGATCAGCACGATGTCGTCGCGCGACAATTCGCCGAGATCGCTCTCCACGCGAAAGGCGATGCCGTTGGAGCAGGTTACCGGCGCGCCGCTCTCGCCGGCCAGTTTCCAGCTGTAGAGTTCGCGGCCCGAAATCCGGTTGGTAATGCGCAGCGGTTCGATCGCGCAGGCGAAGCTGAGCATCGAGAAACGCTCCAGCAGCACGAACACAAAACGCTTTGGCTTGTCGGGGGCCGTTCCGGGCACCTCGACCATGATTTCGGGGCTGACATCATCATCGCGGTCCACGACCCGTCTCCTCCGCCGCTCCGCCACCGGGTGATTCGAGCGAAAACAGGTTTGCCCCGGCTCCGCAAGAGGGGCAAGCGCGGGCTGGCGCGCTCTCACCGGCAATTGAGCGGGTGGAACCCCGGCGCGGGAGATTGTATAGATGGTGCGGAAATGGCGCAGGCTGGAGCGACAGTGATGACAGCGTGGCAGAAAACCGATTGGCGCAGCAAGCCCCGGGTGCAGATGCCCGACTATACCGACCCTGACGCTCTGCACGCGGTCGAGGCGCAGCTATCGAAGTATCCGCCGCTGGTCTTTGCCGGCGAGGCGCGCGCGCTCAAGGCGCGGCTGGCCGAGGTCGTGCGCGGCGAGGCGTTCCTGCTGCAGGGCGGAGACTGCGCCGAAAGTTTCTCGGAATTCGACGCCGACAGTCTGCGCGATACATTCAAGGTCTTGCTGCAGATGGCGGTGGTGCTGACCTTTGGCGCGAAGCTGCCCGTGGTCAAGGTCGGCCGCATGGCCGGGCAGTTCGCCAAGCCGCGCTCGGCGCCGACGGAAACGGTCGGCGGGGTCGAACTGCCCAGCTATCGCGGCGACATCGTCAACGGGTTCGAATTCACCCCCGAGGCGCGCACCCCCGACCCCGGCCGGATGCTGCGGGCCTATACCCAGGCGGCGGCCTCGCTGAACCTGCTGCGCGCCTTCTCGACGGGCGGCTTCGCCGATATCCACCGGGTCCATAGCTGGACGCTGGGCTTTGCCGAGGGCGAAAAGGCCGAACGCTATCGCGAGCTGTCCAACCGCATCTCGGATGCGCTCGATTTCATGACCGCCGCCGGCGTCAGCGCCCAGACCCATCACGAGATGGAGACGGTCGATTTCTACACCAGCCACGAGGCGCTTCTGCTCGAATACGAGGAGGCGCTGTGCCGCATCGACTCGACGAGCGGCAAGCCCGTGGCGGGCTCGGGCCACATGATCTGGATCGGCGACCGCACCCGCCAGCCCGACGGCGCGCATGTCGAGTTCTGCCGCGGCGTGCTCAATCCGCTCGGGTTGAAATGCGGCCCCTCGATGACGCCCGACGAGCTCAAGCGGCTCATCGCCATTCTCAACCCCGAGAACGAGCCGGGCCGGCTGACGCTGATTTCCCGCGTCGGCGCCGGCGCCGTTGGCGAGCATCTGACCGGGCTGATCAGGGCGGTGCGCGAGGAAGGCGCGAATGTCGTGTGGTCCTGCGATCCGATGCACGGCAACACGATCAAGTCGTCCTCGGGGTTCAAGACGCGGCCCTTCGACAGCGTCCTGCGCGAGGTGCGCGAATTCTTCGCCATTCACAAGGCGGAGGGCACCGTGCCGGGCGGCGTGCATGTGGAAATGACCGGCAAGGATGTCACCGAGTGCACCGGCGGGGTGCGCGCGGTCAGCGACGAGGATCTCTCCAGCCGCTACCACACCGCCTGCGATCCGCGGCTCAATGCCAGCCAGGCGCTCGAACTGGCCTTTCTGGTCGCCGAGGAGCTGTCGGACCGTCGCCAGCATATGGCCGCCCGGGCGAGCTAAAAACTCCGCCCGGCGGGCCTGCGGAGGCCCTGGCATGGCGGCTGCGCCTATGCTGGCCCTCGCGTGGGTGGCTTTGACGGCTCGCTCATGCCCCGCCCTCGATCAGGCGCAACCGAGGCCGCGCGCGCGGCGGCGTGTGGCCCTCGGACGATGTGGCGGGCGCGTTGGAGGGCTCCGCACCGGCAGGTGTCATGCCCGCACGCGCCGCCGGGTTGGTGTCGGGCAGCAGAAAACGCCTCGGCGTGCGCCCGATCCGCCCGTCATAGGCCAGCGCGCCCAGTGCCATGGTCGTCCGCCCCGTGATGTCGGCCAGCGGCAGCAACAGCAGCGCGCCGTCGAGCGCAGGCCGGCCGAAGCCCGCGACCCCGCGCAGCCGCAGCTCGGCCGGCGCGGCGTGGCGGAATACCGTCTCCAGCGTGGCCGCAAGACCGTCGCGCGCGGCAGGCGCGAAGAGCGTGAACAGCGGCATGCCGTGCAGCGCCATCCCCGCGAGATCAGCAAGCCGGTTGCCGGCGACCCGGAAACGGCCCACGCCCGGTGCGACCCGTTCGAGGATGAAAGCATGTTCGAGCGCGCCGGCGATGCCGCGCGGATCGACCTCGGCGCGGGCGGGGGCGGGGCGATCGTCGCGCAGCGCCTCCCAATAGGCGCGCACCTCCTGAAGGGCCGGCGCCGCGCTGTCGGGGCGGCGCGCGGTCAGGCTGACCACCTCGGCGCCGCCGGATTGCGTTTCATAACCGATCTCGTTCATGTCTTCCCCCCGCAAGATCGCGGCGCGCGCGACCGCGCGCGCATCATCCGCGCCCCCGATCCCTGTCTCGAGCGGGCCGAAACGCCGTGCGCCGCGCGCCGGGCCCGAAAACAGGTTACCCGAAGATGAATGTAGCGCCTCGGGCGCGGGAAATCGGCACCAAACTTTCCGAATGGTTAACCGGCCCCGTCCCGGCTCGCGCCCCACGCCGGCCGCGCTGCGGGGCCGGTCAGGCTTGACCTCGGCGCGGCGATCGATCAGATGCGCGGCCAGATCGGGATCACGGAGTGACGATGCACAAGCGCCGGGGGCTGCTCATCATCCTGTCCTCGCCCTCGGGGGCGGGGAAGTCGACGCTGGCGCGCCGCCTGATGGCGTGGGATCCCGAGATCCGCTTTTCCGTCTCGGCGACGACGCGGCGCCCGCGGCCGGGCGAGGTGGAGGGGCGCGAATACTTCTTTCGCACGCCCGAGGAGTTCCGCCGGATGATCGCCGGCGGCGAGATGCTCGAACATGCCGAGGTCTTCGGCAATCACTACGGCTCGCCCAAGGCGCCTGTCGAGGCGGCGATGGGGCAGGGGCGCGACACGCTGTTCGACATCGACTGGCAGGGCGGCCAGCAGGTGCGCAATTCGAGCCTGGCCAAGGATGTCGTCTCGATCTTCGTGCTTCCACCCTCGATGGAGGAGCTCGAAAGCCGGCTGCGCGCGCGCGGCCAGGACAGCGAGGAGGTCATCGCGCAGCGGATGGCCAAGAGCCGCGCCGAGATCAGCCACTGGGCCGAATACGATTACGTTCTGGTCAACCGTGATCTGGATGCCTGCGTGAGCGAGCTGATCACCATCATCACCGCCGAGCGGATGCGCCGGATCCGGCAGCCCTGGCTGAGCGATTTCGTGCGGGCATTGACGAGCGAAGGGAAGGAGCCGTGATGCTGTGGGAGTTCGACGGATGGCGGCCCGCGCTGCCCGATGACGGCGATTGCTGGATCGCGCCCGACGCCAACGTGATCGGGCGGGTGGTGCTGGAGACAGGCGCCTCGGTGTGGTTCGCCAGCACGCTGCGCGGCGACAACGAGGAGATTCGCGTCGGCCGCGGCTCCAACGTGCAGGAGAATTGCGTCTTGCACACCGATATGGGCTATCCGCTGACGATCGGGGCCGATTGCACCATCGGGCACAAGGCGATGCTGCATGGCTGTACCATCGGTGACGGCAGCCTCGTAGGCATGGGCGCGACGGTGCTCAACGGCGCGCGGATCGGGCGCGGCTGCCTGATCGGGGCCGGGGCGCTGATCACCGAGGGCAAGGAGATTCCCGACGCCAGCCTGGTGATGGGCGCGCCGGGCAAGGTCGTGCGCACCCTCGACGCGGAGGCCATCGCGGGGCTTCTCGACAGTGCCGAAGGCTACCGCGCGAAGATGCGCCGCTTTCGCGCGGGGCTCAAGCCGGCCTGACCCGGCGGTGCGCGCCGGTCGGCGCGCGCGATCTTTACATGCGCCGCGCCGGGGGCGCGGCGCGGCCGCTTCGCGGCGTTTCATGCCTCCGGCGGGGATATTTCCGCGAAGGTGAAGAAGACGGGTAATGATGCAGGAGGATGGCATGTCCGAGACCGCCGGATCGGGGCGGCGTTTCGCCTGGCCCGAGAGCGCGGCGCGGCCGCTGGGCCATCCGATCCAGCCCTCGGTGGCGCATGTGGCCGAAAGCCCCGACGCGCTGGACGCCCATTACGCGGGGCGGACGGCGGGCTATGCCTATGCGCGCGAGGGCCATGCCAATGCCGATGCGCTGGCCGCGCGGCTGGACGCGGTGGAGGGCGCCGAGGGCGGGATCGTCACCGGATCGGGCATGGCCGCGGTGGCTGCGGCGGTGCTGGGGCTGTGCCGTGCGGGCGATCATGTGGTGGGCGGCGCGCAGCTCTACGGGCGCTCGTTGCGGCTGCTGGGCGAGGATCTGCCGCGCATGGGCATCGCGACCGGGTTTGCCGACCCGACCGATATCGACGCGGTCGAGGCGGCGCTGCGACCCGAGACGCGGATGATCCTTGTGGAGGTGGTGTCGAACCCCACCCTGCGGGTGGCCGACATGGAGGGGCTCACGCGGCTGGCGCGGGCGCGTGGCGTTCTGCTTGCCGTGGACAACACCTTTACCACGCCGCGCGGGTTTCGCCCGCTGGCCTTCGGGGCGGATATCGTGATCCATTCGGTTACCAAGCTGCTGGCGGGGCATTCGGACGCCACGCTGGGTTATGTCGCCGGGCGCGATCCCGCTCTGGCCGCCGCGATGGGCGGGCTGGCCGTCACGCTGGGGCTGACGCCGAGCCCGTTCGACTGCTGGCTGGCCGAGCGGGGGATGCTGAGTTTCGATCTGCGTTTCGAGCGGGCCGGCGCGAACGCCGCAGCGCTGGCCGACCATCTGGCCGGGCTCGACGGGGTCAGGCGGGTCTATTATCCGGGGCGCGCGGATCACCCCGATCATGCGCGCGCCGTGCGCCTGCTCGACGGCGGGGGCGGGGCCATGGTGAGCTTCGAGGTCGAAGGGGGCCGGGCGGCGGCCAATGCGCTGGTGCGAGCGGCGCCTGAGCTTTCCTTCGCGCCGACGCTGGGCGACATCTCGACCACCCTGTCGCACCCGGCCTCGTCGTCGCACAGGGGGCTCTCGGCGCAGGCCCGCGCGGCGCTCGGAGTCGGGGAAGGGTTCTTTCGCGTCTCGGCGGGCGTGGAGGATATCGCCGGGCTCAAGGAGGCCTTCAGCCGGGCGGTCGCGGCGGCGCGCGGCGCGGCCGGCTGAGCCGAGCGGGCCGCGCCCGGCCCGGCATTGCATTCCGATATGATCCTGCTAACGGAAAACGCGCCGCGGGGGCGGTTGGATCGCGATCCTCGCCGCTCCGGCGCGGCCCTATTTCGCAACGGGAGCCTGCGATGCCGCCCGAGACGCTTGCCGCGCTGATCGCCGCGATCCCGATGCCGGTGATCGTCATCGGCCGTGACGCCCGCATCGCGGCGACGAACACGCCGGCGGGCGCGCTCTTCGGCACGCCGCTGGAGGGGCGGCATCACATTTCGGCCTTGCGCCAGCCCGCGCTGCTGGACGCGATCGAGGCCGGGCTCGAGCGCGGCGAGGCGGCTGAGGCGGAATACCTCGCCACGGTGGCGCGGCGCGAGACGACCTATCGCGCCCGCGTGGCCCCGCTCGCCGCAGAGGGTCTGGAGGGGGTTCTGGTCAGCTTCGAGGATGTCACGCCGATGCAGGAAGCGGTGCAGATGCGGCGCGACTTCATCGCCAATGTCAGCCACGAGCTGCGCACGCCGCTGACGGCGCTGATGGGATTCATCGAGACGTTGCAGGGCTCGGCGCGCGACGACCCGGATGCGCGCGCGCGCTTTCTGGAGATCATGGAGCACGAGGCGGGGCGGATGAACCGGCTGGTGCGTGATCTGCTCTCGCTCTCGCGCGTCGAGAGCGAGGCGCGGATGCGCCCGACGGCGCCGGTCGATCTCGCCCAGGTGGTCGAATCGGTGGTGCGGATGATGCGCCCGGCCGCCGAGGCGGCGGAGGTGACGCTGAGGTTCGAGCAGGCCGGCGGCGTGGGCACGACCATTCCGGGCGATGCCGACCAGCTCGAGCAGGTGGTGTCGAATCTCGTTGAAAACGCGATCAAGTATGGCGGGCAGGGGGGCGAGGTGCGCGTCCAGCTGGAGCCCATGCCCCGAGACCCGGTATTGCGCGGGCCGGCGCTGCGGCTGATCGTCGAGGATGAGGGCGAGGGGATCGACCCGATTCACATCCCCCGCCTGACCGAGCGGTTCTACCGGGTGGACAATCACCGCTCGCGCGCGCTGGGGGGCACGGGGCTGGGGCTTGCCATCGCCAAGCATATCGTCAACCGCCACCGCGGGCGCATGCGGATCGAAAGCGAGAAGGGAGCGGGGACACGCATCTCGCTGCACTTTCCCGCCAGCGCCTGAGCCGGTATGTGTGTCATGAAACTGTTACATGCCTGTCACATAAGCTTTGCCGGGCGCCGATAGACGGATCGCCGAGAGGGGCCGGAACGCGCCTCTCGGCAACAAGCAGGAGCTTATCCATGTCGAAGATGAGAACGACCGCCTCGGTTTTCGCCCTTGCGGCGCTGTCGACGGGCGCGGCGCACGCCCAGGTGCGCGACCATATCAGCATCGTCGGTTCATCGACCGTCTTCCCCTACACTCAGGCGGTGGCGGAACGCTTTGCCAATGTCACGGGCGCACCGTCTCCGGTGGTCGAATCGACCGGCACCGGCGGCGGCATGCAGATCTTTTGCCAGGGCATCGGCGAGGGGCACCCCGACATCACCGGCGCCTCGCGCGGAATGAAAGCGTCGGAGTTCGAGCTGTGCGCCGAGAACGGTGTGGAGGATATCACCCAGGTCCAGATCGGCTCTGACGGGCTGTCGATCGCGATCTCGCGTGAAAACGACTTTGACTGGGATCTCAGCCTGCGCGAGATCTACCTCGCGCTCGGCGCGCAGGTGCCGGTCGAGGGGGAATGGGTCGACAACCCCCATACCACCTGGAACGAGATTAATCCCGACCTGCCCGAGACCGAGATCCTCGTGCTCGGCCCGCCGCCGACCTCGGGCACCCGCGATGCCTTCGTCGAGCTGGCGATGCATGCCGGCTGCGAAGAGCTGGACTTCGTCCAGGACGGCGGCTTTGACGGCGACTGGGTCGAGCAGAACTGCTCGCGCATGCGCACCGACGGCCCCTTCGTCGAGGCCGGCGAGAACGACAACCTGATCGTTCAGCGCCTGAATTCCGACGAGACGGCGATGGGTATCTTCGGCTACTCGTTCCTGTTCGAGAATTCCGATGTTCTCAAGCCCGTGACGATCAACGGGGTCGCCCCCGACGAGGACACCATCGCATCGGGTGACTATCCGGTCTCGCGCCCACTGTTCTTCTACATCAAGAACGGCCATCGCGGCGCCATTCCGGGCCTGAATGAGTTCATCGCCGAGTATGTCAGCGAGGACTCCTTCGGCCCCGGCGGCTATCTCAGCGAGCGCGGCCTCGTGCCGCTGCCGCAGGCCCGCCGCGAGGAGATGCGCGAGCGCGCCCTGAACGGGGTGAGCATGAGCGCGCCCGAGTAACCGGCGCGCCCCGCCTTCCAGGTGCCGCCCGGAGACGTCTTCGGGCGGCACCCGCTTTTCTTGACCGGAGCGTGAGATGACGCTGTTCGCCTTCGTGCTGCTCTTCACCGCGACCGTCCTGGCCTATCTGCTCAATCTGCGCGCGGCGCGGGCGTTGCGGGCAGGGGGGGCGCGGCTGCATTCGCTGGGCGGCTTTCACGGCGGCTTTGCCGCGCTCGTGACTCTGCTGCCGGCGCTGGTTTTCCTGCTGGCCTGGCTTTTGCTGAAGGAGCCGGCGATCACGGTGCTGCTGCTGCGGACCTTGCCGGAGGCCGAAATCGCGGGTCTGGGCACGGGCGAGCGGCAGCTGATCATCTCCGAAATCCGCACCATCGCAGGCGGGCGCATCTTCGGATCGCCGGCGGAGTGGAAGATCGAGGCCGCCGACCGCCTCCTCGCCATGCGCCGGACGGCCGATTACCTGATGATCGCGCTGACGGCCCTTCTGGCGGGGGGCAGCATGGTGATCGCGCGCCGGCGCGTGACCCCCGATTTCCGTGCCCGTCAGGGCACCGAGGGCATCCTTCACGGCCTGATGGCCTTCTGCGCGACCGTGGCGATCTTCGTGACGCTGGGCATCGTCGCCTCGCTGCTGTTCGAGACGATCCGCTTCTTCCAGATGGTGCCCGTCACCGACTTTCTGTTCGGCACCAACTGGGAGCCGCAGATCCCCATTCGCGAGGATCAGATCGCGGCAGAGGGTGCGTTCGGCTGGATACCGGTCTTTCTGGGCACGCTGGTCATCACCGTGGTCGCGCTCTTCATCGCCGTGCCGGTCGGGCTGATGTCGGCGGTCTATCTGCATGAATTCGCCTCGCGCCGGTTCCGCGCGGCGGCCAAGCCGGTGCTCGAAATCCTCGCCGGGGTTCCGACGGTGGTCTACGGCTTTTTCGCCATTCTGGTGGTCGCGCCGGCCCTGCGCGCGCTGGGCGACATGCTCGCCATCCCCATCGCGCCAAACACCGCGCTCGCCGCCGGCGGGGTGATGGGGATCATGCTGATCCCGTTCATCTCGTCCTTTGCCGACGATGCGCTGGGCGCGGTGCCGCGCAGCCTGCGCGACGGCGCGCTGGCGCTGGGGGCGACGCCGGCCGAGACGATGACCCGCGTTCTGTTTCCCGCGGCGATTCCCGGCATCGTGGGCGGCGTTCTTCTGGCGGTCAGCCGCGCCATTGGCGAGACGATGATCGTGGTGATGGCCGCGGGGCTGATGGCCAAGATGACGCTCAACCCGCTCGACAGCGTCACCACGGTCACGGTCCAGATCGTCACGCTGCTGATCGGCGACACCGCCTTCGACAACCCCAAGACGCTGGCAGCCTTCGCGCTGGGCATGATGCTGTTCATCGTGACACTGCTGATCAACATTCTCGCCCTGCGCATCGTGCGCAGATACCGCGAAATCTATGACTGAGGCGCGCCCATGAGCGACACCCCCCACACCGCGCCGCGCGGCCGGATCGACTGGGCCGACCCGGCCCTGAGCGAACGGCTGCGCCTGCGCAAGCGCCGCCAGTTCTGGCTCAAGGCTCTCGGGCTCGGCGCCGTCGGCGTGGCCGCGCTGATGCTGTTCGTGCTGATCGCCTCGCTGGTGGTCACCGGCTATCAGGCGTTTCGCCAGACCCATGCGACGATCGAGGTCAATATCGACCCGTTCCAGGTCGATCCCGCCAATATCCGCGGCGGCAATTTCGACGACATCATCGAGACCGCGATTCTGGCGTATTTCCCCGATGTCGAGGCGCCCGGGGAACAGCGCGAAATCGTGCGCATTCTCTCCGACGGGGCGGAATTCCAGCTGCGCGACCGCGTGCTGGACAACCCCGAGCTGATCGGCGAGCGTGTGAGCATAACCGTGCCGCTCTCAGACCCTTACGATCTGCTCAACAAGGGGCTCATCGACCGCACGACGCCCGAGGAAAACCGCCGGCTCAAGGACGACCAGATCGCGCGTTTCGACACGCTCGCCGAGGCCGGGATCATCAGCCAACCGCTCAACACCGCACTGATCACCAACGCGGATTCGCGTTTTCCCGAGCTCGCCGGGCTCAAGGGGGCGCTGGTGGGGTCGTTCTATGCGCTGGCGACCTGTTTCCTCCTCGCCTTTCCCGTGGGCATCGGCGCGGCGATCTATCTCGAGGAATTCGCGCCGAAAAACCGGCTGAGCGACCTCATCGAGATCAACATCAACAACCTGGCCGCCGTGCCTTCCGTGGTGTTCGGCCTGCTGGCGCTGGCGGTGTTCATCGGCTGGTTCGGCCTGCCGCGCTCGGCGCCCTTCGTCGGGGGCATGACGCTGGCGCTGATGACGCTGCCGACGATCATCATCGCCACGCGCGCCGCGCTCAAGGCGGTGCCGGGCTCGATCCGCGAGGCGGCGCTCGGGGTCGGGGCCTCGCGCCAGCAGGTGGTGTTCCAGCATGTCCTGCCGCTGGCCATGCCGGGCATCCTGACGGGCACGATCATCGGCCTTGCGCAGGCGCTGGGCGAGACGGCGCCGCTGTTGCTGATCGGGATGAACGCCTTCATAACCTCGGCGCCCGAGACCCCCTTCGACAGCGCCACCGCGCTGCCGACGCAAATCTTCATCTGGGCCGACAGCCCCGAGCGCGGTTTTGTCTCGCGCACCTCCGCGGCGATCCTGGTGCTGCTCACATTTCTGGTGACGATGAACGCCCTCGCCATCTTCCTGCGCAGCCGCTTCGAACGCCGCTGGTGACCGCCGGCCGAAAGGAACGCTAGAATGAACGACATGCGAATGACCGAAAGGGCGCGGCTCATGCAAGACATCAAGATCTCGGCGCGCGACGTGAACGTCTATTACGGCGCGACACGCGCGATCAACGATGTCTCCATCGACATCCGCGACAAGACGGTAACCGCCTTCATCGGCCCCTCGGGATGCGGCAAGTCGACCTTCCTGCGGTGCTTCAACCGCATGAACGACACCATCGAGAGCGCTCGCGTGACCGGCACCATCGAACTCGACGGCCGGGATATCCATGCGCCCGACCTCGATCCGGTGCAACTGCGCGCCCGCGTCGGCATGGTCTTCCAGAAGCCCAACCCGTTTCCCAAGTCGATCTATGACAATGTCGCCTATGGCCCCAAGATCCACGGCCTCGCCGCCTCCAAGGCCGATCTCGATGATATCGTCGAGCGCGCGCTGCGCCGCGCGGCGCTGTGGGACGAGTCCAAGGACAGGCTCACCGCATCCGGCACGAGCCTGTCGGGCGGCCAGCAGCAGCGGCTGTGCATCGCCCGCGCCATCGCCACCGAGCCGGAGGTGCTGCTGATGGACGAGCCGGCTTCGGCACTCGACCCCATCGCCACGGCCCAGATCGAGGAACTCATCGACGAGCTGAAGGAAAACTACTGCGTGGTGATCGTGACACATTCGATGCAGCAGGCCGCGCGCGTCAGTCAGCGCACGGCCTTCTTCCACCTCGGCGATCTGGTCGAATACGGCGATACGGGCCAGATATTCACCAACCCGAAGAATGAGCGGACCGAAAGCTACATCACCGGGCGCATCGGATAGGGCGGACGCGACATGAGCGAAAAGCACATACTTGGAGCCTATGACCGCGATCTCGAGGCGGTGCAGGCCAATATCATGAAGATGGGCGGGCTGGTCGAGGCCGCGATCAACGGCAGCGCCAAGGCTCTCGCCACGCGCGACCGGGAGCTTGCCGAGCGGATCGTGCAGACCGACAAGCGCGTGGACGCGCTGGAGGAAGAGGTCAACCAGGAGGCCGCGCGCGTCATCGCGCTGCGCGCGCCGACGGCGAGCGATCTGCGCGCCGTGCTCGCGGTCATCCACATCGCCACCAATCTCGAACGCTGCGGCGACTACGCCAAGAACCTCGCCAAGCGGACCACGGTTCTGGTGGAGATGCCGCAGGTCGAGGGCGCGGCCAACTCCATCCGCCGCATGGCGCGCGAGGTCGAGCTGATGCTCAAGGATGTGCTCGACGCATATATCCAGCGCGATTCCGAACTCGCCGAGCAGGTGCGCGCGCGCGATCTCGACGTCGATCAGATGTACAACGCGCTGTTCCGTGAGTTTCTCACCCACATGATGGAGGATCCGCGCAACATCACCGCCTGCATGCACCTGCATTTCATCGCCAAGAACATCGAGCGAATGGGCGATCACGTCACCTCGATCGCCGAGCAGGTGATCTATCTGGTCACCGGCGAGTTTCCGGGCGAAACCCGGCCCAAGGGCGACACCACGCCCTTTACCGCCGGCGGCGAGACGGATGCCGGGAAATGAGCGCCGACCAGCCGCATGTCCTCCTGGTCGAGGATGAGGCCGCGCAACGCGAGGTGCTGCGCTACAACCTCGCCGCCGAGGGGTTCGAGGTGACCGCCGCCGCCGACGGCGACGAGGCGCTTCTCCTGCTCGAGGAGGCCGCGCCCGATGTCGTCGTGCTCGACTGGATGCTGCCCGGCGTTTCGGGCATCGAGGTGTGCCGGCGGCTCAAGGCCCGCAGCGAGACCCGCGCGATCCCGGTCATCATGCTCTCGGCGCGCAGCGAAGAGGTCGACCGGGTCCGCGGGCTTGAAACCGGCGCCGACGACTATGTCGTCAAGCCGTATTCGGTGATCGAGCTCATCGCGCGGGTGCGCGCTCAGCTTCGCCGCGCGCGGCCATCGACCGTGGGGCAGGAGCTGACCTATGGCGATATCCGCCTCGACGCTGAAAGCCACCGCGTCTGGCGTGCCGGCACGCCGATCAGGCTCGGACCAACGGAGTTCCGGCTTCTGGCGACCTTCATGGAAAAGCCCGGCCGCGTCTGGACCCGCGAGCATCTGCTTGACCGCGTCTGGGGCCGCGACATCTTCGTGGATACGCGCACCGTCGATGTCCATATCGGCCGGCTGCGCAAGGCGCTGCGTGCCGGCGGCGGCGACGATCCGATCCGCACCGTGCGGGGGGCGGGCTATGCGCTCGGCTGATCGTGGCGATCCATGATGCCGATAATAGGTATTATGTTAATAACAGATCAATCGACAGCGCGCATCATCTTGCCCGCGTGCGCCGGGCTGCGTATGTCGGCCCCAGCACCCCGAGCCGCTGGAGACGCCCGATGACCCTCGACCGCCCGATCAAGATAGCCCCGTCGATCCTGTCGGCGGATTTCGCCGCGTTCGGCGCCGAATGCGCCGCTGTCGAGGCCCAGGGCGCCGACTGGGTGCATGTGGACGTGATGGACGGCCATTTCGTGCCCAACATCACCTTCGGGCCGGCCACCTGCGCGGCCATTCGTCCGCACATCAAGGGCGTGATGGATGTGCATCTGATGATCGCGCCGGTCGATCCTCACATCGACGCCTTTGCCGAGGCCGGCGCGGACATCATCACCGCCCATCTCGAGGCCGGCCCGCACATTCACCGCACTCTGCAAGCCATTCGGAATAGTGGGAAAAAAGCCGGGCTCGCGCTGAACCCCGGAACCGGGATCGACGCTGTCGGGCATCTGCTCGACATGGTCGATCTCGTCTGCGTGATGACTGTCAATCCGGGCTTTGGCGGGCAGAAGTTCATCCATTCCCAGCTCGACAAGATCCGCGCCCTCCGGGCGTTGATCGGCGACCGGCCCATCCATATTGAGATCGACGGCGGCGTGACGCCCCAGACCGCACCGCTCGTCGCGGCCGCGGGCGCCGACGTGCTGGTCGCGGGCTCGGCGGTGTTCCGGGGCGGCTCGCCCGACGACCCGACCGCCTATGGTGAAAACATCCGCGCCCTGCGGACCGCCGCGGAGGTCGCGACCGGTCGCGCCACCTGAAGGATGCGGTGTAATTAGCTGAGTCAAAAGGAGGATCGCCATGGCCCTCGAATCTTCCCCGGTCTGCGAGTTCGGCTGGAGGCCCTCCGACTTCCGTCTTCCGGCCACCGATGGAAAGATCTATGATCTCTCCGAGATCGCCGGCCCCAACGGGACGCTGGTGATGTTCATCTGCAATCATTGCCCCTATGTAAAGGCGGCGCTCGACCGGATCATCAGCGATGCGCGCAGGCTGCAGGAGCTCGGGATTGGCGTCGCGGCGATCTGCTCGAACGATGCCGAGAGCCATCCTTCTGACAGCTTTGACAACATGGCCGCCCTAGCGCGGGAAAAACGGCTTCCGTTCCCGTATTTACACGATGAATCTCAGGAGGTCGCCAAGGCCTGGGGCGCATCCTGCACGCCCGATTTCTTCGGCTTCAATGCCGCCGGCGCGCTGCAATACCGGGGCCGCCTCGACGGCGCCGGTGCCGGGCCGGCGCCCGAGGGGATGCGCCGCGAGCTTGTCGAGGCGATGGCGCAGATCGCCGAGACGGGTGAAGGCCCGCGCGAGCAGACGCCCTCCATCGGCTGTTCGATCAAGTGGAAGGCCGCATGAAGGCCGCCCCGCGCGGCGCGGTCATCTTCGATCTCGACGGGACGCTGATCGACAGCGCGCCCGATATCCACGCCGCCGGCAACGTGGTTCTGGCCGAGGAAGGCTGCGCGCCGATCGACCTTGCGACGGCGCGCGGTTTTGTCGGCAATGGCGTTCACGCCTTCGTCGAGCGGTTGCGCGGCGCGGCGGGGCTGGCCCCGGACCCTGTGCGCGACGCGCGCATGCTGGCGCGGTTTGAGGAACTGTATCGCAGCGCGGTAGATCTGACCACCATCTATCCCGGCGCGGTCGAGGCGCTCGAAGCGCTGCGCGAGGCGGGCTGGCGGCTGGGGCTGTGCACCAACAAGCCGGAGGCGCCCGCCCGCGCGGTGATGGCCCATCTCGGGCTGCTCGGGCGGTTCGACACCCTCATCGGCGGCGACAGCCTGTCCACCCGCAAGCCTGACCCTGCACCGTTACACGCCTGCCTTCGCGCGCTCGGGGCCCGCGATGCGATATATGTCGGTGACAGCGAGGTGGATTCCGAGACCGCCACGGCCGCGTGCGTGCCCTTTGCCCTGTTCACCGAGGGCTACCGCAAGCGGGCGGTCGACGAGCTCGCGCATGCGGCGCGTTTCGACCGTCACGCCCACCTTCCCGGCATCATTGAGCGGCTTTCACGCAGCGCCGGCTGACACGCGGCTCCTGATACACATTCAGGTCTTGCAATATAACTAGACAACCGTATATTGCGTCCTGATCCGCAATCAGGAGGCCCCGTGCCATGCAAGAGCCATCCGCGCCCGCCCGGACAGTATCCTGGCGCCCCGCATCGGGCGACCGGGCCGCGGCGCCCTGCCAGACATGACGGCACTCGGCCCGCAAGGGCGGCCGCGGCCGGAAAGCACATCCAAGAAAGGAACCAGTCATGGAAATCAAGCAGATAGAACCCGGATTTGCAGCGTCGCCGCAACTGTCCGAAGAGGATGTCGTGCGGGCGGCAGAGGCCGGCTACAAGACCATCATCTGCAACCGGCCCGACGGCGAAGGCAGCGACCAACCGCCCGCCAGCGTGATCGCCGAGGCCGCCGAGCGCGCGGGGCTTTCGTTCCGCTACCTGCCGGTCAAGCCCGGCGCGGTGACGCCCGAAGTGACCAGGGCCTTTGCCGAGACGCTGGATGGCTGCAAGGGTCCGGTGCTGGGATATTGCCGCACCGGCACGCGTTCTGCCACGCTCTGGTCGCTCGCCCACGCCCCGAACCTGTCGCCCGACGCCATCCTTCAGGCGACATCCGAGGCGGGATATGACCTCTCCGGGCTGAGCGCGCAGCTTGCCGAGCGGTTCGAAGGGGGCAGTGGTACCGACCGCCCCGAGACCTTCGACGTGGTGATCGTCGGCGGCGGCGCCGGCGGGATTTCGGCGGCCGCATCGCTTCTCAAGCGGCGTCCGGAGCTGCAGGTCGCCATCGTCGAGCCCAAGGAGGACCACTTCTATCAGCCCGGCTGGACACTGGTGGGCGCGGGAATCTTCAACCAGGACCAGACACGCCGGCGCATGGCCGACGTGATCCCCGACGGGGTGCGCTGGGTGCGCAGCGCCGTGGCCTCGTTTCTGCCCGACCGCAACGAGGTGGTGCTGGAGAACGCGCAGCGGCTGGCCTATCGCGAGCTGGTCGTCTCGCCCGGCCTCAAGCTGGACTGGGGCGCCGTCGAGGGGCTGTCCGAGACCCTTGGCAAGAACGGCGTGACGTCGAATTATCGTTTCGATCTGGCCCCCTATACCTGGGAGCTTGTGCGAAACCTCAAGAGCGGCAAGGCGATCTTCACCCAGCCGCCGATGCCCATCAAATGCGCCGGCGCCCCGCAGAAGGTGATGTATCTCTCGGCCGACCACTGGCGCCGAACGGGGCGGCTGGACGACATCGACGTCGAGTTCGCCAATGCCGGCGCGGTGCTGTTCGGCGTGAAGGACTACGTGCCCGCGCTGATGGAGTATGTGAAGAAATACGACGCCACGCTGTCGTTCAATCACAACCTCATCAAGGTTGACGGCGAGCGCAAGGTCGCGACTTTCCGCGTGAACGAAGGCGAAGAGACCCGCGAGGTCGAGAAGCCTTTCGAGATGCTCCATGTCACACCGCCGCAGACGGGGCTCGACTTCATCAAGGCGTCGCCGCTGGCCGACGAGGCCGGCTGGGTCGCGGTGGACCCCGACACGCTCCAGCATGTCCGCTATCCCAATGTCTGGGGCATCGGCGACGGCTGCTCGGCGCCCAACGCCAAGACGGCCGCGGCGGTGCGCAAGCAGGCCCCGGTCGCGGCGGTCAACCTGCTGGCCCATCTCGACGGCAAGGCCCCGGTGGCGCGGTATGACGGCTACGGCTCCTGCCCGCTGACGGTGGAGCGCGGCAAGATCGTGCTGGCCGAGTTCGGCTATGGCGGGGCGCTCAAGCCCAGCTTCCCGAAATGGCTTCTTGACGGCACCAAGCCCACCCGCCGCGCCTGGTTCCTGAAGGAACGGATGTTGCCGCCAATGTACTGGCACGGCATGTTCAAGGGCCGCGAATACCTGGCCGAGCCGAATCTGAAGTTCGAGAAGATCGCCGCGGAATAATCCGCCATCCACACGGCCGGGGCGGCCTGCGAGCCGCCCCGTCAACCTGGTGAGTCGAGAGATGTTCAAGCGTTATTTTCCCATTCTGCAATGGGCGCCGCTCTATGATCGCGCGACGCTCGTTGACGATCTCGTCGCGGCGGTGATCGTCACGATCATGCTGATCCCGCAATCGCTGGCCTATGCGCTGCTTGCGGGGCTGCCGGCGGAGGTGGGGCTCTATGCCTCAATCGCGCCGCTGCTGATCTATGCCGTGTTCGGCACGTCGCGCACGCTGGCGGTCGGGCCGGTTGCGGTGGCCTCGCTGATGACGGCGGCCGCGGCGGGCCAGCTCGCCGCGCAGGGCACGCCCGAATACATCACCGCCGCGGTGATGTTGGCGTTTATCTCCGGGGCGATGCTGACGGTGATGGGGCTTCTGCGGTTGGGCTTTCTGGCCAACTTCCTCAGCCACCCGGTGATTTCGGGGTTCATCACCGCCTCGGGGCTGATCATCGCAGCCAGCCAGCTGCGCCACATTCTGGGGGTCGAGGCGCATGGGCACAATCTGGTGCAGATACTGTTCTCGCTGGGCGCGCATCTGCACGAGGTCAACATCCCCACGCTAATCATCGGTGTCTTCGCCACCGGCTTTCTGTTCTGGGTGCGCGGTAATCTCAAGCCGCTTCTGGCCCGGCTCGGGATCACCGGACGGATCGCCGGCGTGCTCACCCGCACGGGGCCGGTCTTTGCCGTCGCCGCCACGACGCTGGCCACATGGGCTCTGGCGCTCAATGGCGCGGGGGTTGCGGTGGTGGGCGCGGTCCCGCAGGGGCTGCCGGATCTCGTCGCCCCCTCTTTCGACCCCGAGCTTTGGCGCCGCGTCGCGGTGCCCGCCCTGCTGATCTCCATCGTCGGTTATGTCGAGACGATCTCGGTCGCCCAGACGCTGGCGGCCAAGCGGCGCCAGCGCGTCGATCCCAATCAGGAGCTCATCGGCCTGGGCACCGCCAATATCGGTGCGGCGGTTTCGGGCGGCTTTCCGGTCACCGGCGGGTTCTCGCGCTCGGTCGTCAATTTCGACGCGGGCGCCCAGACCCCGGCGGCGGGGGCCTATACCGCGCTGGGGATCGCGCTGGCGACGATGTTTCTCACCCCCCTGCTCTTCTTCCTGCCCAAGGCCACTCTGGCGGCCACGATCATCGTCGCCGTGCTCAGCCTGATCGACCTTGGCGCGATCCGGCGCACCTGGGTCTATTCCAAGGCCGATTTCGCCGCGATGGCGGCGACGATCCTGGTCACGCTCGGCTTCGGGGTGGAGCTGGGCATCATCGCGGGCGTGGCACTGTCGCTGTTTCTGCACCTCTACCGCACGTCGCGCCCCCATGCCGCCGTGGTGGGTCAGGTGCCGGGAACGGAGCATTTCCGCAACATCCGGCGCCACGCCGTCGATCTCGACCCCGAGGTGCTGTCGATCCGGGTGGATGAGAGCCTGTATTTCCCCAATGCGCGGTATCTGGAGGATCTCGTGCTCGACGCCGTCACCGGCGACGACAAGCTGCACCATGTCGTGCTGATGTTCTCGGCCGTCAACGAGGTGGACGCCTCGGCGCTGGAATCGCTCGAGGCGATCAATGAACGCCTGCGCGACAGCGGGATCACGCTGCACCTGTCCGAGGTCAAGGGCCCGGTGATGGACCGGCTGCGCCGCTCGCATCTGCTCGACGATCTGACCGGCGAGGTGTATCTGACCCACTTCGATGCGATGCTCGCGCTTTCGCCCGACCGCACGCGCGCGGCCCTCGAGGCTCCGCGCAGCGAGACCCGGCGCGAGCTTCTCGAGGCGAAGCCTTCGGCGGGCTGAGCGCGCAGGCTCTGGCGGGGGTCTCCGGCCCGGTCGGGGCCCCGCGCCGGCGCTCGCGCGCCGCGCCGCGTGGAAACGGCAGATGCCCTGCCCCTCTTTTCCATGCGTCAAGAAAATGCGATATTTCAGTGTCAGCATTGGATAGCCGGCGCGCGGCGCGACGAGTAGGGGGAGGCAGAGCATGCGTGACCGGAAAGCCCCGGCCGAAAGCGCGGCACCTCCGGCCAGCCCGGCGGAGGCCCTGGTCGCACCCGATCTGATCCCCGACAGTCAAGCGCCCTGTCTGGCTAAGATCGAGGCAATTCTCGCCGCCGGCAGCATCGAGGAGCTTTGGCAGCGACATGTCGAGATCATGGCCGATTTCGGCTTTGACCGGTTGCTCTATGGTTTCAAGAACTTCCTGCAGGAGCCGTCGGTCGACAATCTCGACGATTTTCTCGTTCTGTCGAACCATCCCAAGTCATATCTCGATGGCTATATCCGCGACGGGTTGTATCGTCATGCGCCGATGCTGCACTGGGCCAGCCGGAATGTCGGGGCGACCAGCTGGCGCAGGGCGCAGGAGCGCCACGCCCGCGGCGAGATGACCGAGGGCGAGCGCCGTGTCATCGAGTTCAATCGCCGCCATGGCGTGATTGCGGGCTACACGATCAGCTTTCTCGACAATGTCCTGACCCGTTCGCGCGGCGCCATCGCGCTGTGCGCGCGCGCAGGGCTCGACATGGACGACGTCGACGCGATCTGGGCGCAATACGGCCGCCAGATCATGCTGATCAACTCGATCACCCACATGCGGGTGTGCCTGATGCCCCAGCCCACCCCTCAAAGCGATCTGACCCCCCGCCAGCGCGAGACGCTCGAAGGCGTCGGCGCGGGCAAGACGGCTCAGCAGATCGCCCGTCAGATGGGGGTAAGCCGCGCCACCGTGGAAAAGCATCTCAGGCTCGCGCGCGAGGCTCTGGGCGTGCAGACGACGGCACAGGCCGTTCTCATGGCATCCTTCAAGAATCAAATCTACGTGATGCCGGCCTAGAACGCCGCGACCCTCGCATCTGCAGCACGATTTTTTACCATAGGGTAAGGGTTTCCCCACTTTTTCCGCGGGCGATCCCGTGTCACCTTGGCTATGTTCCGTGAGTGGTGGCTTCGGCCATGGGAACACATGCGCTGCCGGGTGTTTTGCGTTTTTCCGTGCGGCGCCGGGGCTAGTTCGTTCGGCCCCTGGAACCTTGACGCCACGTCGCGCCAAGGGGGAAACTGGAGCCTGCGCCCTCATCCCCAATCCGGTGCAGCGGCTCCCGAATCCTGCGGTGCAGCCAATTACCGGCTGCACCGTTTTCGTTTTAGGCCCGGACGGGCGCGCGCCGGACGGGATGAGAAGCGCCCGACGCGGCCCAGATCACCCGCCCAGGGTCTTGGCGACCTCGGCGGCGAAGTCCTCTTCCTTCTTTTCGATCCCTTCGCCCACGGCCATGCGGATATAGCCGGTGATCTCGGCGCCGGCCTCGTCGGCGGCCTGCTTGACCGTCTTGTCGGGGTCGACGACGAATTTCTGGCCCAGCAGCGTGACCTCTTCGAAGAACTTGCCCATCCGCCCGGCGATCATTTTCTCGATCACCTGCTCGGGCTTGCCGGATTCACGGGCCTGCTCGGTCAGCACCGCCTTTTCGCGCGCGATCAGCGCCGGGTCCAGATCGTCCTCCGACAACGACGCCGGGCTCGTCGCGGCGACATGCATCGCCACCTGCCGCCCGAATTCGGGGCTGCCGCCCTTGAGCGCGACCAGCACGCCGATCTTGCCCATGCCCTCGGCCACCTGGTTGTGGACATAGGAGACGACCGTGTCGCCTTCGAGCACGGCCATCCGGCGCAGGGTCATGTTCTCGCCGATCTTGGCGATCGCGTCGGTCAGCGCGGTCTCGACCGGCTTGCCGCCCAGATCGGCGGCCATGAGCCCGTCGAGATCGTCGGCGCCCAGCGCGGCCTGGGTAATGCTGCCGACCAGCGCCTGGAACTCGGCGTTCTTGGCGACGAAATCGGTCTCGGCGTTGACCTCGACCGCCACGCCGCGGCCGTCGCGCACGGCCACGCCCACAAGCCCCTCGGCGGCGGTGCGGCCCGATTTCTTGGCCGCTTTCGACAGCCCCTTGGTGCGCAGCCAGTCCTGGGCGGCCTGCATGTCGCCATCGGTTTCCTGCAGCGCCTTCTTGGCGTCCATCATGCCTGCGCCGGTGCTTTCGCGCAGTTCCTTCACCATGCTAGCGGTGATTGCCATCTCGGCTCTCCTCGTCATTGCGTCCATGGCCGGGCGGGATCGCACCGCCCGGCCGGAATCGTCTCGAAACGCGGGCTCAGCTTTCGCTCTGGGCGCTCTCGGCGCCGGCGGTCGGCGCCTCCTCGGCGGGCGCCTGCTCGCTCAGCGCCTCTTCCTGGGGGCTTTCGGCCATCTCGCCCAGATCGACGCCGGCGGCGCCGAGCTGCGCGGACATCCCGTCGAGCGCGGCGCGGCTGACCAGATCGCAGTAAAGGGCGATGGCGCGCGCAGCGTCGTCATTGCCGGGGATGAGGTGATCCACCCCGGCAGGCGACGCATTGGTATCGACCACCGCGACCACCGGAATGCCGAGTTTCCTGGCCTCGGAGACGGCCAGATCCTCCTTGTTGACGTCGATGACGAACAAAAGGTCGGGAACGCCGCCCATGTCACGGATGCCGCCGAGATTGGCCTGCAGCTTTTCCTGCTCGCGCTCAAGGCCCAGCCGCTCTTTCTTGGTCATGCCCTCGGCGCCGGCCTCGAGCTGCTCGTCGATGGCCTTGAGGCGCGCGATGGAGTGCGACACCGTTTTCCAGTTGGTCAGGGTCCCGCCCAGCCAGCGATGGTTCATGTAGTACTGCGCGCATCTCTCGGCGGCGTCGGCGATCGGCTTGGCCGCCTGCCGCTTGGTGCCGACGAAAAGAATGCGGCCGCCCTTGGCCACCGTCTCGCGGATGACGTTGAGCGCGGCATCGAGCATCGGCACGGTCTGGGTGAGATCGACGATGTGGATGCCGTTGCGCTCTCCATAGATGAAGGGCGCCATGCGCGGATTCCAGCGCTGGGTCTGGTGGCCGTAATGCACGCCAGCTTCCAGAAGCTGGCGCAGGGTGAAATCGGGAAGCGCCATAACGTGTTCCTTTCCGGTTTGCGCCGCGGCGGAAATTTCAGGGCGCGAACGCCCCAACCGGCGGACCGTCACGGGATGTCTCCCCGCGCGGCCCATCTTCCGCCTGTGAAGTGTCCGCGCGAATACTCCGCTTTGCCGCGCGGCGCAAGCCCTCGCCGGCCGGAGTCGCCCCTGTCAGCGCATGCGCAGCGCGGCGGCGGCCTCGTCGGCGTCCGACCATCGCCGCAGGCCCTCGAGAATGCCGCGCGCCATCCGTCCGCGCCACTGCGGATCGGTGAGATTGGCGCGGTCCTGCGCGTCCGAGAGAAAACCGAGCTCGACGAGCACCGACGGGATGTCGGGCGCCTTGAGCACCGAGAACGCCGCCGCCTGCCGCGGGCGGGGATGCATGTTGCCGGTGGACGCGCGGATCGTCTCAACAAGAGTGTCGGCGAGCGCATCGCTGCGTGGCGTCGTCGCGGTGCGCGCCAACCCCATCAGCGCGCGGGCCACCGCGTCGTCCTGTCCGCGCAGATCGACGCCGGCGAGCAGGTCGTCGCGGTCATGGCGCGCCGCGAGGGCGGCCGCGGCGGCGTCGGTGGCCTCCTCGGCGAGGGTGTAGACCGTCGCCCCCGATGCGCGCCCCTCGCCGAGCGCGTCGGCGTGCAGCGACAGGAACACGTCCGCACCCGCCTCATGCGCGATGCGTACCCTCGATTCGAGCGAGACGAAGCTGTCGGCGTCGCGGGTGAGCGCCACCTCGAACCCGCCCCCGCGCAGCAGCATTTCCTCGAGCTCGCGCGCGAAGGTCAGCATCAGGTCGGCCTCGCGCAGCCCGTCGCGCTCGGCGCCGGGGTCCACCCCGCCATGGCCGGGGTCGATCACGACGCGCAGCGGCCCCTCGGCCGGTTCGGGACGCTGCGCGGCAAAGGCGGCCGGTCGGCTTTCGGCATCGGTCAGATCGGCGAAGGCCGCCTCATCGACCGGAGAAAGCTGCACCACCACCCGCGCGCGGCCGGAATCGGCATCGACGGTCATCCCCGCCTGCGCCACGCGCTGCGGCCGCGCGAGGTCCAGCACCAGCCGCGACCATCCATCCCCGCGCTGGCCGGCGCGCAGCCCCGCCACCGCGGCGGCCGTGCCCAGCGTCGCCGGATCGAGCCCCTGCCAGTCGACCTCGCGGAAATCGAGCGCGACCCGCGGCGGAGCGCCGAGCAGCCGCACACGCCACGGAACCGCCTGGCTCAGCCGCAAGTCCAGAACCGCCCCGTCACCGGCCGCGGCAAGCGACGAGCCCGCCGAATCGAGCCGCGCGCGCCCGCCGAGGCCCGCCTCCTGCGCCGCCGCCGAAAAGACCGTCGCCGCCAGCGCCAGCCCTGCCACCAGCGCGCGAAGGCCGCGTCCGCCCGTCATGCCTGTCATGCCTCGCCTCTCATCTTTTGGCGTCAGCATACCGCAAAGCGCGCGCGGGCCAAACGGCTCCGGCGGCCGGGCTCACATCTGTGCAGGATCGCGCCGGCGGGGGTTGCGATGAACGCCCGATCTGCGATTGTCGGGGCGTGGCGCAGGGCGCCGCGACCGGAGTCCACGGAGACGCTCAACGATGATACGCACCTTACTCGGCCTCGCACTCTCCGCCGTGCTCGCCCTGCCCGTCGCGGCGTTCGACGTCGAGAACATGACGAATGCCGAGCGTCAGGCCTTTCGCGCGGAAATCCGCGACTATCTGCTCGACAATCCCGAGGTCATCCTCGAAGCGGTCCAGGTGCTCGAAGAGCGCCAGCAGAGCGCCCAGGCCGAGGGCGATATGAACATGGTTCAGGCCAACGGGCGCGAGATTTTCAATGACGGGCATTCCTGGGTGGGAGGCGATCCCGAGGGCGACATCACGCTGGTCGAGTTTTCCGATTATCGCTGCAGCTTCTGCCGCCGCGCGCACCCCGAGGTGATGGACATGATCGCCGATGACGGCGACATCCGCTATATCGTCAAGGAATTCCCGATCCTGGGCGAGCAGTCCGAGCGCGCCTCGCGCTATGCGATCTCGGTGCTCCAACTCGAAGGCGATGCGGCCTACGCCCGGGCCCATGACACGCTGATGACCTATCGCGGCGAGATCACCCGGCGCGCGCTCGCGTCGATCTCGGAGGATCTCGGCGTCGATCATGATGCCATCACTGCGCGGATGGACGCGCCCGAGGTCACCGAAGTGATCGAGCAGAATCGCGCCCTTGCCACGCAGTTGCAGATCAACGGCACGCCGACCTTCGTGCTCGAGGATCAGATGCTGCGCGGCTATCTGCCGCGCGGTCAGATGGAGCAGATGATCGCTCAGATGCGCAACCCCGACGGCTGAGCCGTCCGGCGGGCCGCTTCGCGGCGCAATATGCCTCCGGCGGGGATATTTTGACGAAGGTGAAGGCCGCGAACGCGACCCCTATTCCGCCGCGTCGGGGGTGGGCTTGCTCGCCTCGATCTCGGCGGCGCGGCGTTCGACCTGCTCGACGATGTGGTCGATCATCTGATCGTTCGTCATCTTGTGGCTCTGCTTGCCGGCCAGATAGACCATGCCGGCCCCGGCCCCGCCGCCGGTGAATCCCACATCGGTCATCAGCGCCTCGCCGGGGCCGTTGACCACGCATCCGATGATCGACAGCGACATCGGCGTCTTGATATGGGCCAGCCGGTCCTCGAGGGCCTCGACCGTCTTGATGACGTCGAAGCCCTGCCGCGCGCAGGAGGGGCAGGAGATGATGTTCACGCCCCGGTGGCGCAGCCCCAGCGCCTTTAGGATCTCGTACCCCACGCGGACCTCTTCGACCGGATCGGCCGACAGGCTCACCCGCAGCGTGTCGCCGATGCCCGTCCAGAGCAGGTTGCCCAGCCCGATGGCCGACTTGATGGTGCCCGTCATCAGCCCGCCGGCCTCGGTGATTCCCAGATGGATCGGTGCGTCGGTCGCCTCGGCCAGGCCCTGATAGGCGGCCGCGGCGAGGAAGACGTCGGAGGCCTTCACGCTGATCTTGTAATCGTGGAAGTCGTTGTCTTCGAGAATGCGGATATGCTCCAGCCCGCTTTCGATCATCGCCTCGGGGCAGGGCTCGCGGTATTTCTCCAGCAGGTGCCTTTCCAGACTCCCGGCATTGACCCCGATCCGGATCGCGCAGCCGTGATCGCGCGCCGCGCCGATCACCTCGCGCACGCGCGCCGCGTCGCCGATATTGCCGGGGTTGATGCGCAGGCAGGCCGCGCCCGCCTCGGCGGCCTCGATGGCGCGCCTGTAGTGGAAATGGATGTCGGCGACGATCGGGACGGGGCTGTGGCGGCAGATCTCGTGCAGCGCGCGCGTGGTGTCGCGGTCGGGCGCCGAGACGCGCACGATATCCGCGCCCGCTTCGGCGCAGGCCTCGATCTGGGCGAGGGTGGCGCGGGCATCAGAGCCATCGGTATTGGTCATCGTCTGCACGGAAATCGGCGCATCGCCGCCGACCGGCACCGAGCCCACCATGATCTGGCGGGATTTGCGCCGCGCGATGTTGCGCCACGGACGAACGGGATTGTGCGACATGAAAAAAGCCCCCCGGGGCGTTGCGCCTGATCACTCTGCCCCGGAGATAAGCCAACCGCCGCGCCGCGGCAATGGCGCGCCGGCCGGCCTTTGACGGCGGCGGCCGGAGTTTGGCGATTGCAACGCGCCATGCGCGGGGATAGGGCGAGGCCGATGAGCAGGCTTTTCGAGGAACTTGACTGGCAGCCGACCCCGATCGGCGCGGTGAGCCTGCGCCGCCGCCGTGAGTTGAAGCTCGGCGTCGATGTCTACGAGATTCGGCTGGGCCACGAATTTCTGATGACGAGCCTGTTCACTGCCTCCGAGATCGCGCTCGCGCGGCTCGGGCTGGGCGCGCTGACGGCGCCCGCGCCGGATGTCGTCGTCGGCGGGCTCGGCCTGGGTTACACGGCGCAGGCGGTCCTCGCCGAGGCGCGGGTTGCGTCTCTCACCGTCGTCGAGATGCTCGCGCCGGTCATCGAATGGCACGAGACGGGCCTTCTGCCGCTGGGCGCCGAGTTGACGGGCGATCCCCGCTGTCGGCTGGTGCAGGGCGATTTCTTTGAGATGGCGGCGAGCACAGGCGGGTTCGATGAAGCCCGGCCCGGCCGGCGCTTTGATGCGATCCTTGTCGATATCGATCACGCGCCGAGCCCCGACATGCTGCTCGACGAGCGAAGCGAAGGATTCTACACCCCCGACGGCCTCGCGGCGATGACCCGCCATCTGCACCCCGGTGGGGTATTCGGCCTGTGGTCCAACGACCGGCCCGACGCGGGTGTGACCGAGGCGCTCGCGACTGTGTTCGATGAGGCCTGGGCCGAACCGGTAACCTTCGAGAACCCGTTGCAGAACCGCCCCTTCACGCAGACGGTCTATCTTGCCCGAACGGCCCGATGAGCGCTGTTCTGGCCATGATGGGGCTCACTCGCCCGCCTGCGCCACCGATACGGCCTCGGCCAGGGCCGGGTCGGCGTCGAGATCGGCGGTGGCATAGCTGTCGCGCAGCGCACCGGGCGAGAGCGTGACGTTGCGGGCGATCTGCGCGCCGGGTGCCGATGGGCCGTAAGCCTCCCCATCGATCATGAAATAGACCGAGCCCGAATTGCCGGCACGCAGCGTCGCCGGCTCTTCCGTCTGCGGGACGTCGTAGCTTTCGCCCGCTTCGAGGATCTTCTCGAAGAGCACGGTGCCGTCGGCGGCACGTACCCGCACCCAGGCGGGACGGACGGCAAGGACGGCCACCTGCGGCGGCTCTTCGGTCACGCGGACCGGCGCGGGGTCTTCCGCGGCCTGACGGGCGGCCGCGACGGCCGCGTCGATTGCCGAGCGGGTGTCGCGATCGGAAGCCCCGGCAGGGCCGGCGGGCGCCGTGCCGGCGAGATCTTCCGGTGACGGGGCGGAGGCCGTGCGTGCGACGACAGTGTCGCTTTCGCGCGGCTCGATCGCCGCGATCGGCCCGTCGCGCGGCGTGACAACCGGTACTTCGAGTGCCTCGGGACGATAGAGCCGTTCGAACCCATCCGAGCCCGGCATGCGCGGCGCCTGCGCCACCCGGTTGTCGCCATTTTCCGCTTCACTGCCCGTAGCCGACAGCGCGTCGGTTCCGGGCAACGGGTCGAGTTCGTCGACCACGCCGGGAGATTCGGCGACGGGGGTCAGGCGGACCCGCTGAATTTCCTGCAGAACGCTCCAACCGCCATAGCCCACCCCCCCGATCAGGGCGATGAGCACCGCCATCGAGCCCAGCGCCGCGGGATCGATCCGCGCCCAGAAGGGCTCGGCCGGCGGGGTGAAGACCGGGTTGGGCCGGGCGAAGGGGTCGGGTTTGGCCGCCGCGGCCGCGGCGGGCTGCGCCGGGGCGCGGCGACTGCCCAGCGCCGAGGGCGACATGCCGTGGCTGGTGGAGAAATCGGCCTCTTCGCAGAACTTGGCATAGGCCCATTCCGGGTCCATCCCCAGATAGCGCGCATAGGAACGCACATAGCCGGCAATGAAGCCCGGTGTGTCGAAGGCGGCGACGTCGCAGTTCTCGATCGCCGAGATATGGCTGGCGCGGATCTTGAGCTCGCGTTGAACGTCGAGAAGGGATTTGCCGATGGTGGCGCGCTCGCCGCGCATCAGATCCCCCAGACGAAGGTCGTAATCGTCAAAGCCGCGCGGCGTTTCGACCTCTTCGTCCGAAGGCTGAGCCTTCCACCTTATCATCCCCCTGCCCCTTCCTCGTCGCCTTTTCGCGCTCGGGTTGTATCCCGCCGCTCCTGCGACTCGCAAGCGCGACTCGCCTGGACACGACTTATGGGGAAAGGATTACCATATGTAGCGTTTCATGACACCCATTGCGGCGATCAGGCGCTCAACTCGGCACGATTCAGCGCACAATGCGACCACAGCGCGTCCATCGCGCGCACGAGGCGGTCGATCATCGGGCCGTCATGAACGGGCGAGGGAGTGAAGCGCAAACGCTCGGTGCCGCGCGGGACCGTGGGGAAATTGATCGGCTGGGCGTAGATGCCGTGATCGGCCAGCAGCATGTCCGAGATCTGCTTGCAGTGGACCGGATCGCCCACATGCACCGGCACGATATGGCTGCCATGGTCGATGATCGGCAGACCCAGCCCCTTGAGCCGGGTCTTGAGAACGCGCGCGTTTTCCTGCTGCTTGTCGCGCAGGGCCTGATCGGTCTTGAGATGGGCCACCGACGCCGCCGCCCCGGCCGCGACCGCCGGCGGCAGCGAGGTGGTGAAGATGAAGCCCGGCGCGTAGGATCGAATCGCGTCGCACATCCGGGCATTCGCCGCGATGTAGCCGCCCTGCACGCCGAAAGCCTTGGCCAGCGTGCCGTTGACGATGTCGATGCGGTGCATCAGCCGATCACGCTCGGCAACCCCGGCGCCGCGGGGGCCATACATGCCCACCGCATGGACCTCGTCGAGATAGGTCAGCGCGCCGAACTCCGCGGCAACCTCGCAGATCTCCGCCAGCGGGGCGAAATCGCCGTCCATCGAATAGATCGACTCGAAGGCGATCAGTTTCGGCGCGTCCGGGTCGTCGGCGGCGAGAAGCTCGCGCAGATGGGCCACGTCGTTGTGGCGGAATATCCGTTTGGCCCCGCCGTTGCGCCGGATGCCCTCGATCATGCTGGCGTGATTGAGCGCGTCGGAATAGATGATCAGGCCGGGAAACAGCCTGGGCAGCGTCGACAGCGTGGCGTCATTGGCGTTGTAGGCGCTGGTGAACAGAAGCGCGGCCTCCTTGCGGTGAAGATCGGCCAGCTCTCGCTCGAGGCGGTTGTGATAGACGGTGGTCCCCGAGATGTTGCGCGTGCCGCCCGAGCCCGCGCCCGTCGCCTCGAGCGCCTCATGCATCGCGCTCAGGACCGCGGGGTGCTCGCCCATTCCCAGATAGTCATTGCCGCACCAGACGGTGATTTCCTGCTCCGTTCCGTCGTCGCGGCGCCACAGCGCGCGGGGAAAGCCCCCGCGCCGGCGCTCGATATCGATGAAGGTCCGGTATCGGCCCTCTTCGTGCAGGCGGCTCAGGGCGGCGTCTATTGCGGTATCGTAGTTCAAGACATCTCTCCTGGCGCTCTGGCTGGGCCGATGGTCGTGTCCAATTCCTCATATAACATCCGTGTGCGCATTGGAACCGTTACAAAATGTCGCTAACGAAGCCTTGATCCGCCGCGAGGTGGCCGCTATGGCGCCCGGCGGAACTGGACACGCCCGACGGCGCTGATAGGCTCCGCGCACCCCCAGCCGGAGTGAGATGTGATGACGACTGCCGAAGACCGCCTCGCCCCCGTCCTCGATCGTATCGACGCCGACCTGCCCGCGGCGCTCGAGCGGCTGATGGCGCTCTTGCGCATCCCCTCGATCTCGACGGATCCGGCATATGACGGCGCCTGCCGCAAGGCGGCCGACTGGCTGGTGGACGATCTCGCCGGGATCGGCTTTCAGGCCGAGCGGCGCGATACGACAGGCCATCCGATGGTCGTCGGGCATGCGCCGGGCGACGGGCGGCACCTGCTGTTCTATGGCCACTACGATGTCCAGCCGGTCGATCCGCTGGCGCTGTGGAGCCGCGACCCGTTCGACCCGGCGGTCGAGGAGACCGCGGCGGGCAAGGTGATCCGCGGCCGCGGCGCGGCCGACGACAAGGGCCAGCTGATGACCTTCGTCGAGGCGTGCCGGGCCTGGCACGCCGTTCACGGCACCCTGCCCGGCCGGCTGTCGATCCTGTTCGAGGGCGAGGAGGAGTCGGGCTCGCCCTCGCTGGTGCCCTTCATGAAGGACAACGCCGACGAGCTGCGCGCCGATCTGGCCCTGATCTGCGATACCGGCATGTTCGACCGCCAGACCCCGGCGATCACCACCATGCTGCGCGGGCTGGTGGGCGAGGAAGTCGTCATCACCGGCCCCGACAAGGACCTGCATTCGGGCATGTTCGGCGGCGCGGCGATGAATCCGATTCGCGTTCTCACGCGCATTCTGGCCAGCCTGCATGACGATGACGGACGCGTGACCCTGCCGGGGTTCTATGACGGGGTGCCCGAGCTGTCGGATGAGTTGAAGGCCCAGTGGGAGGGGCTGGGATTCGACGAGAAGGCATTTCTGGGCGGCGTGGGCCTTTCGGAGCCGGCCGGCGAACGCGGCCGCAGCGCGCTTGAGATGCTCTGGTCGCGGCCGACCTGCGAGTTCAACGGCATCGGCGGCGGCTATCAGGGCGAGGGCTTCAAGACCGTCCTGCCCAGCCATGCGCGCGCCAAGGTCAGCTTCCGCCTGGTCGGCGACCAGGAGCCACACCATGTGCGCGCCGCCTTCCGCGCCCATGTCGGGGCCTACCTGCCGCCCGATTTCGACGTCGAGTTTCACGAGCACGGCGCCTCGCCCGCCAGCCGGATGGCGATCGACGACCCCGCCTTCGAGGCGGCGCGCCAGGCGCTGTCGAACGAATGGCCGCGCGAGGCCGCCTTCGTGGGCTCGGGCGGGTCGATCCCGATCGCGGGTTACTTCAAGTCGATCCTCGGGATGGATTCGCTGCTGATCGGTTTCGGTCGCGACGACGACCAGATCCACTCGCCCAACGAGAAGTATGACCTCGAGGCGTTTCACAAGGGCATGCGCAGCTGGGCGCGGGTTCTGGCGCGGCTGGCCGGGCCGGAGTGATGGCGGACAGGGCGATCGCCCGGCGCGTGTGACCGCCCGCGTGACCGCCCTGGGCCTGTCACGAGCCGCTGACGTCCGGCGCGCGGCGGCCTTCAGACGGGCAACTGCGTCGTCGCCTTGATCTCTTCCATCGAGAGCAGGGCGGTGACGTTGTAAATCTTCACCTCGTCTATCAGCGCCTGGTAGAAGGCGTCATAGGCCCGCGCATTGGGCACGCGCACCTTCAGGACATAGTCGATGTCGCCGGCCAGCCGATGCGCCTCCATCACCTCGGGCCGTGCGCGGACCGCCTCGAGAAAGCGATTCTGCCACTCCGCCTCGTGCTCGGAGGTGCGCACCAGAACGAAGAAGCACGCCTCCAGCCCCAGCGCATCCGGGTCGAGCAGCACCGTCTGGCGGGTGATGACGCCGCCCTCGCGCATCTTGCGAATCCGGTTCCACACCGGGGTCTTCGATGAGCCCACCTTGCGCGCGATCTCGTCGAGGGACTGGCTGGCGTCGTCCTGAAGCTCGGCCAGAATTCTGCGGTCAAGGTCATCCATGCGGACAGTCATCCATCATCCTCCTGTCAGGCCGGATCGGCGTTCGCTTCTAGCGATTGTTTAGAATGCCGTTCCTAAATTAGCAAGGCATATGGCCATTTGGCGGAATATTTTTCTATATTGGGCGCAGAAACAGAGGGCTGCGCCATGAACCATTTCCCGATCTTTCTCGATACGGCCCCGCGCACGATCGTGCTGGCGGGCGGCGGCGAGGCCGCGGTCGCCAAGCTGCGGCTGCTTCTCAAGACGCGCGCGCGGCTTACCGTCGCCGCGCCCGATCCATCCCCGGAGATCGCCGCATGGGCGGCCGAGGGCCGGGTTGAGCTGGTCCGCCGCGCCTTCGCCGCGGGCGATGCCGCCGGGACGACGCTGGTCTATGCCGCCACCGAGGACGAGGCCGAGGACGCCCGCGTCGCCCGCCTCGCCCGGGCCGAAGGCGCGCTGGTCAACATCGTCGACAACCTCGAGGGCAGCGACTTCATCACCCCGGCCATCGTCGACCGCGACCCCGTCACGGTGGCCATCGGCACCGAGGGCGCCGCGCCGGTGCTGGCCCGCTCGATCAAGGCGGGGCTGGAGGCACGCCTGCCCGCCGCGCTCGGCCGGCTGGCGCGCGTGGGCAAGGCCTTTCGCAAGGCGGCCGAGACGCTGCCCATGGGCCGGCGTCGCCGCGACTTCTGGGCCGAGTACTATGACACGGCCGGCCCGCAGGCCTATGACGCGGGCGGAGACGCCGCGCTGCGCCCGGCGCTGGAGGCGCTGCTGGACCGTCACCTGCTGCGGGCCGACCGGTCGGGCCATGTCGCGCTGGTGGGCGCGGGGCCCGGCGACCCGGAGTTGCTCACGCTCAAGGCCCGCCGCGCGCTGGACGAGGCCGACGTGGTCATCCATGACCGCCTGATCGCGCCGGAGATCCTCGAGCTTGCCCGGCGCGAGGCGCGCGTGATTTCCGCCGGAAAACAGGGGTTCGGCCCCTCCACCCCGCAGGACGAGATCAACCGCCTGATGATCGCCCATGCCCATGAGGGCGCGCAGGTCGTGCGCCTCAAATCCGGCGATCCCGGCGTCTACGGCCGCCTCGACGACGAAGCCGACGCGCTCGACGCCGCGGGCGTGGCGTGGTCGATCGTCCCCGGCATCACAGCCGCCAGCGCCGCCGCCGCCGGTATCGGCCAGAGCCTCACGCGGCGGGGCCGCAACGGGGCGCTGCGGCTGGTCACGGGGCACGACATGACGGGGTTCGCCGAGCAGGACTGGCGCGCGCTGGCCGCGCCCGGGGCGGTGACGGCCATCTACATGGGCAAGCGCGCCGCGCGGTTCCTGCAGGGGCGGCTGCTGATGCATGGCGCCGCGCCCGACACGCCGGTCACGGTGGTGGAAAACGCGACCCACCCCGACGAGCGGCGCATCCCCGCCACCCTGCGCAGCCTGCCCGCGGCGGTGGCAGAGCTGGCCGGGCCGGCGGTCCTGCTGCTCGGCCTCGCGCCGCGCGCCGCCGCGACCCATCAACCCCTGGAACTGGAGGCCGCCCAATGAGCCGGCAATTCACCCCCAAGGTGGTCACCGCCAACGCGCTGCTGGAGGGCGACGTGGTGTATCTGACGGCCGACGACCGGTGGTCGCGTCATCACCACGAGGCCGAGCTGCTCGAGGACGAGGCCCATGCCGAGATCCGGCTTCTGCATGCCCAGGGCCAGCCCGACCGGGTGGTCGGCGCCTATCTGGCCGAGGCGCGCGCCGGCGCGGCCGGCCCCGAGCCGGTGCACTTCCGCGAGGCGTTCCGCACCCGCGGCCCCTCCAACTACCCGCACGGAAAACAGGAAGAAGGCGCGGCGTCCCGCCGGCCCTGAGCGGGCCGGGACGGCGCCCGAGGAAAGGAGCGCGAGATGTATCGCTACGACGAGTTCGATGAGACCTTCGTGCGCAATCGCGTCGCGCAGTTCCGCGCGCAGGTCGAACGCCGGATCGACGGCGGCCTGACCGAGGACGAGTTCAAGCCGCTGCGCCTGATGAACGGGCTGTATCTGCAACTGCACGCCTACATGCTGCGCGTGGCGATCCCCTACGGCACGCTGGACAGCCGCAAGATGCGCCAGCTCGCAATGATCGCCGAGCGCTGGGACAAGGGCTACGGCCATTTCACCACGCGCCAGAACATCCAGTTCAACTGGCCGCGCCTGCGCGACGTCCCCGACATGCTCGACGCGCTGGCCGATGTCGGGATGCACGCCATCCAGACCAGCGGCAACTGCGTGCGCAACGTCACCGCAGACCATTTCGCCGGCGCGGCGGCCGACGAGATCGCCGATCCGCGCCCGGTGGCCGAGCTTCTGCGCCAGTGGTCCACCGATCACCCCGAGTTCCAGTTCCTGCCGCGCAAGTTCAAGATCGCCATCACCGGCAGCCCCAATGACCGCGCCGTGACCCGCGCCCACGACATCGGCCTGCGCATGGTCGAGCGCGACGGCGCGCCGGGCTTCGAGGTCGTCGCCGGCGGCGGGTTGGGGCGCACGCCGGTTCTCGGGCAGGTGATCCGCGACTTCCTGCCGCGCGCCGATCTGCTGCCCTATGTCGAGGCCATCCTGAGTGTCTACAACGAGCTCGGACGGCGCGACAACAAGTACAAGGCGCGCATCAAGATCACGGTGCAGGAGACCGGCCTCGAAGCGTTCCGCGCGCTGGTCGAGGCGCGTTTCGCCGAGCTGCGCGGCGAATGGGAGGGCGCCGATCAGGCGTGGCTGGCGCGGATCGAGGCCGACTTCGCCCCGCCCAGCCTGCGGCGGGGCTCGACGGCCCCCTATGAGGACGCGCGGGCGGGCGATCCTGTCTTCCGCGCCTGGAGCGATACAAACCTGACCGCCCATCGCGACCCCGACCACGCGATCGTCACGATCAGCCTGAAGGCCCACGGCGAGACACCCGGCGACGCGACCACCGAGCAGATGCGCGTGATGGCCGATCTGGCCGAGGCCTACGGCCATGACGAGCTGCGTATCAGCCACGAGCAGAACGTCATCCTGCCTCATGTCCACAAGGCCGATCTGCCGCGTGTGCATGCGGTGCTCAAATCCGCCGGGCTGGCCACCGCCAATGTCGGGCTGATCTCGGACATCATCGCCTGCCCGGGCATGGATTACTGCGCGCTGGCCACGGCACGGTCGATCCCGGTGGCGCAGGCGATCGCCGCGCGGTTTGACGAGTTGAAGCTCGAACACGACATCGGCCCGATCAAACTCAAGATCTCGGGCTGCATCAATGCCTGCGGCCATCACCATGTCGGCCATATCGGCATTCTCGGGCTCGATCGCGCGGGGGTCGAGAACTACCAGATCACGCTGGGCGGCGACGGAACCGAGACGGCCGCCATCGGCACGCGGGCGGGCAAGGGCTTTGCCTATGACGAGATCGTGGACGCCATCGAGCGGCTGATCCACGCCTATCTCGCCCATCGCGACAGCGCCGAGGAGACCTTCATCGACACCTATCGCCGGCTGGGCCCCGCGCCCTTCAAGGCCGCGCTCTATCCCGAGGAGGCCGATCGCCATGCTGCATGATCTGACAGATGCCCGCGCCGACGCCCTCGCGGCCGTCTATCAGGGGCTCTCGGCCGAGGCCGTTCTCGCCGGCGCCCTCGAAGACCCGGGCGTTGGGCGGCTCGCGCTCGTCTCCTCTTTCGGTGCCGAGTCGGTGGTGCTGCTGCACATGGTCTCGCGGGTCGCGCCGGCCACGCCGGTGCTGTTCATCGACACGCTGATGCTGTTCGAGGAGACCCGCGCCTATCAGCGCGATCTGGCGGCAACGCTCGACCTGCGCGACATCCGCGTGATCGGCCCCGACCGCGAGGAGCTTTTCCGCCGCGACCCGGATGCGCTGTTGCATCGCTCCAACCCCGACGCATGCTGCGACCTGCGCAAGACGCGCCCACTGGAGCGCGCGCTGGAGGGGTTCGACGGCTGGATCACCGGGCGCAAGCGCCATCAGACCGGCGCACGCGCCGATCTTCCCCTGTTCGAGGCCGAGGGCACGGACGGGCGGCTCAAGCTCAACCCGCTGGCCGACTGGACGCCCGAGGATATCGGCGCCTATATCGACCACCACGCCCTGCCCCGCCATCCGCTGGTCGCGCGCGGCTTCCCCTCGATCGGGTGCACGCCATGCACCTCGCGCACGCGGCCCGGCGAAGACCCCCGCGCAGGCCGCTGGCGCGGCCGGGACAAGACCGAATGCGGCATTCACTTCGGCGCCGGTGGCCATGCCCGCCGCGCCGGGGCCGGGCAGGAGGACGCGGCATGAGCGTGATCGTCACCGATACCGGATTCGCCCGCGATGACTGGACCGGCGGCTTCGCCGCGCCTGACGAGGCCGCGGCCGGCAGCAACGCCGCCGGGCTCGACCTGCCCGGCGATGCCGATCCGGCCGCGCTGGCGGACCGCCTGGGCGGACTCGGCATGGTCCGCGTGAGCTTTCCCAGCTTCGCGGACGGGCGCGGCTTCACGCTCGCGCGCAGGCTGCGGCGGATGGGCTTCACGGGCCGGCTGCGCGCGGCCGGTCATGTGCTGGCCGACCAGTATGCCATGGCCCGCCGGGTGGGGTTCGACGAGGTCGAGATCAGCGACGACCAGGCCCGCCGCCAGCCCGAAGCCGACTGGCTGGCCCGCGCCGACTGGCGCACGCATGACTACCAGACGCGCCTGCGCGCCGGCTGAGGCTTGCCGCGCAGGGCTTTCAACCCGAGATCAATGCCACTAGAAGGAGGGCGGGCCGCGGCCCGCCGATGACCCATGAACGAGCAGATCAGACCCATGAACGCCCCCGACACGGCGCCCAAGGCGCTCAAGGACGCTGCAACCGTGACCGAGGTCACCCACTGGACCGACCGGCTTTTCTCGTTCCGGGTGGAGCGGCCGCGCAGCCTGCGCTTCCGCTCGGGGGAATTCGTGATGCTGGGCCTTCCCGGCGACGACGGAAAGCCGATCCTGCGCGCCTATTCCATTGCCAGCCCGTCCTGGGATGACGAGCTCGAATTCTATTCGATCAAGGTCGCGGATGGCCCACTGACCTCGCGGCTGCAGCACATCGAGCCGGGCGACGATATCATCCTGCGGCCCAAGCCCACCGGCACGCTGGTGCTCGACGCCCTGCTGCCGGGCAAACGGTTGTGGCTCTTCGCCACCGGCACGGGCATCGCGCCCTTCGCCAGCCTCATGCGCGACCCCGAGACCTATGAGCAGTACGACGAGGTCGTGGTGATGCACACCTGCCGCGAGGTCGCCGAGCTTGACTACGGCCGTGAGCTGGTCGAAAGCCTGCCCGAGGATCCGCTCATCGGCGAGTTCGTCGGCGACAAGCTGAAATATTATGCGACGACCACGCAGGAAGAGAGCCCGCGCATGGGCCGGATCACCGACAACCTGACCAGCGGGCGCGTCTTCGACGATCTCGGCCTGCCCCCCATCACGCCCGAGTCCGACCGGGCGATGGTCTGCGGCTCGCTCGCCTTCAACCAGGACATGAAGACGATCCTCGAAGGCTACGGCCTTCGCGAGGGCGCCAACAGCAAGCCCGCCGAATACGTGGTCGAGAAGGCCTTCGTGGGCTGAGCCGCGGCCGCAGGCCCGAGACGTAAACCGCCGCGTCGGGGCCCCGGCGCGGCGGTTTTCCTATCTGACACGCATCGCCTGTTATTTACGGTGCCTCGACTTCCGAGCGCAGCCGGTCGAGCACGGCCTGCAGCGCCTGGGGATTGTCGCCGGCATTGTCCAGCGCCGCGCGCAGCGAGGAGCGTGACAGGGCGCTGATATCGGCCTCGTTGATCCGCTGGCGGATCTCCTCGACCGAAAGCTCGGAGGCGTCCCAGCCCTCGGGCGGGGCGGGCGCGTTCTGCGCATTGATCTCGGATTCGATCGGCTCGGCCTCGCCCGCCTCGATCTCCTCCGCGCCGGGCGCGGGATCTTGCGTCGAGTCAGGGTCGGGGGTCGTCCCGAGCATGGCATCGGCCGCGCTGCTCGCCGCGCTCGCGGAGCTGTCCATCGCCGACTCGGCGGCCGCGCGCGCGACGGCGGCGGCCTCCTCGGCCGCGGCGGCGGCCTCGTCGAGTTGCGGATCTTCCGACTCGTCGGCCAGCGTGGCGGCGTCGCGCGCGGCGGTCTCGGCGCGGCTGGCGGCCTCGGTCGCCTCGCTCGCGGCGGAAGAGGCGGAGTCGGCCGCGGCGTTGGCCGCGTCACTGTCCTCGTCGAGGGCGGCCTGATAGGCCTCCTCGGCGGCGGCGGCGGCCTCCTCGGCGGCCTCCTCGGTGATTTCGGCGGCCTCGATGGCCGTCTCGGCGGCCTCGGAGACGCTTCCGCCTCCGCCCTGGGCATCCACCGCGTCGCCGAGGCTTTCGCGCACCTCGTCGAGGGCGGTGTCGGCCTGCGCCTCGATCTCCTCGACCATCTCGTCCGCGGTGCTCGCCGCGTCCGCGGCGGCTTCCTCGGCGGCGTCAGTCGCGCTTTCGACGGCCTGCTCGGCCTCCTCCTCGGCGGTGGCGGGCTCGGCGGCATCCTCCGTCGGCGCGGCGGCGTCGCCTTGCGCCTCGCTCGCGCTCTCGTCGCTGTCGGGCTGCGGAGCCGAGCCAGACTCGTCACGGCTCTCGCCATCGGGCTGAGGCGCCATGTCCGCATCCGCTGCGGCGTCGCCCTCTTCGGCGTCGGCGGCGGCATCAGCGGCATCTTCGCCGTCCGCCTGATCGCCCGGATCGACCGCGTCGGGCGCCGTGATCGCGCCGTCATCCGAGGAAGGGGCGACCACCTCGGGGGCCGGCGGCGGGGCCTGGTTGGTCTGCACCCACCAATACGCACCGCCGGCGATGGCCAGCGCCACGATCACGGTGATGACTGTCTTGTTCATGGCTAACCCCGCAGGTCTCGGATGTTTTCATGGCTGTGGCCGCCTCATGCCAGAGCGGGCGCCGGTTGAAAAGCCGGATATCGCGCACGCGCCACAGGCGGCCGATCCTTGCCGAAATGTGGCTTGAATCGCCGCCCGGCGAAAGCTATTTTGCACGCTGCCTCCCGTAAAAGCAGAAGGAACAGCGTTATAGCCCGCAGACCGCACAACGCGCCGCCCGCGCGCGACACCGGACCCCGCGTCAATGATCGTATCCGCGCGCCCGAAATTCGCCTGATCGGCGCCGATGGGGAAAATGTCGGGGTCGTGCCTCCCTCCAGGGGGCTCGAACTCGCGCAGGAGGCGGGGCTCGACCTTGTCGAGATATCGCCCAATGCAAGCCCGCCGGTCTGCAAGATCATGGATTTCGGCAAGTTCAAGTACGAACAGCAGAAACGTGAGGCCGAGGCGCGCAAGAAGCAGAAGACGATCGAGGTCAAGGAGGTCAAGTTCCGTCCCAATACGGACCAGCACGACTATGACGTGAAGATGCGCAATGTGCTGCGGTTTCTCGAAAACGGCGACAAAGTGAAGGTTACGCTGCGCTTTCGCGGCCGCGAGATGGCCCATCAGGGGCTGGGGCGCGAGCTACTCACCCGCGTGGCCGACGATGTCGCCGAGATCGGCAAGGTCGAGAACATGCCCAAGATGGAAGGCCGGCAGATGGTGATGATGATCGGACCGCGCTGAGCGTCATCATCCCCGCGCGCCAGTGACCGGCCCTTCCCGATTCGGGAAGGGCTTTTCATTTTGTGGCGACGTCACTCCTGTGGCGGCGGCATGGCGGTGCCGGTATAGCGCTGCGCCTCGCTCCGCAGCGCCTCGGCGAAACAGGCACTGGTTTCCTCGGCGCGCTCAATAAGGCTGCGCCGGCCGCGCGCATCAACCGTCAGGAGCAGCCGGCGGAGCAATGCCGCCTGCCCGCGCGGGCTTTCGGCGAAACGCAGCGGGTCGATCAGCGTGGCCGAGGGGCTGCCGAAGGTCGCCAGTATCGGATAGCTCGCAACGGCCTCATAGGCCGCTTGCGCGCAGCTCCCGGCCGTCGTGCCGCAATTGGCGTCGCAGAATGCCGCGATCGCGGGAAAGACGTCGCGGTTCTCGCGCAGCCAGTCTGCCGCGGATGCCGGGTCGGGGGGATGGCCGATCATCGCGCGTTGCGGATGCGCGGCAGAGAGCGCGGCGATTTCGCGGGCGCGGCGCAGCGCGGCCTCGTCGCCCGCCGGGGCGTCGGCCCATTCGCGCCAGACGAGATAGCGCATCGCCGGTGGATAATGCGGATCGTCGGCGGCCTCGGCAAACCCCTCACGCCCGCGCGCCGCAAGCGCGAGCAGCGTCTCGCGCGCCGCACGGGTCTCGCCGGCGGCGGCGAAATCGAGCGCCACTGAGACGGGCGTGTCCACCTGCCACAGCGCCGTCCACAGCCCGGCAAGCGGGGCGGTCTCGGCGGCGGTGTGCATCCAGCTTCGCCCCGACAGCCCGCCCGGCACGCGCATCAGCGCCACGCGTTCCTCCCTCGGGCGGTTCGTCAGCCACGGCCCCTGCAAGGCCGGGGTCTTGTCGATGATCGCAAGGAGCATCTGGGCCGCGGTGTTGCCGTCCTCGGCGAGGTCGGACAAAACCGGAAGCGCGGCGGCCTCGTCGTCGGCCAGCCACGCCTCCACCGCCGCGACAAAGGGCGGCGCGGCAGCGCCGGGCACCGACTCCGCCCCCGGCGCCGGCGCGGCGGGCAGGAAGAAGGCCAGCAGAAGCGCGGCAAGACGGGGCACCATGAGACCTCCGCGGGTGACTCCGGGGCGCCACTATAGCCGGGCGCGGCGCGCCGAAACAACCGCAGTCGCGCCGCGCCGCGACATCTCAGAGATTGGCGTCGAGAAAGCCCAGCGCCTCGTCCCAGGCCATGTCGGCGAACTCCGCGATGTAGTCGTTGCCGCCGGGCACGGTGAAGGCGTGGCGTGCGCCACCATAGACCTCGGCGCGGTGGGGCACGCCCGCCGCGGTCAGCTGCTCCATCAGCGCGGCCAGGTCCTCGGGACCGGAGACCGGATCGGCCGAGCCGTGCAGCAACAGGATGGGCGCTTCGGTCGCGCTGTAATCCTGGCCGTCCGGCGTGCCCAGACCGCCATGGAAGCTCACGAAGGCATCGAGATCGGCCCCCCCGCGCGCGGTCTCGAGTACGGCGGCACCGCCGAAGCAGTAGCCGATCATCGCCATGGCGGCATCGCTTGCCCCCGGAATATCGGCGGCCGCCTCGATCGCGCCCATGAGGCGGCGGCGGAATTCCTCGCGATCAGAGTAGAGCGCCCCGGTCAGGCGCTGATAGTCCTCGACGCCCTGCGGGTCGGCCTGCGCCCCGAAGACGTCGATGGCAAAGGCGGTATATCCCCGCGCGGCAAGCGCCTCGGCACGGTCGACCTCGTAGTCGGTCAGCCCGTCCCAGTCATGGACGATCAGCACCGTCCCCCGGCTTTCGGTGGCCGGGTCGTGGGCGACATGTCCCGCGAAAGTCGTCTCACCCACCGTGTACTCGAACGGCGCGGACTCGACCTCGGCCAGCGCCGGCACGGCGGCAAGAGCGAGGGCGGATACACTCAGGCTCAATCGTTTCATGGTCACGTTCTCCCTCGGTTTCATGGATATCTTCGGCCGTCAGCGTCGCGGCGCCTCCCGCGGCTGCGGGCGTGTCGGAATTTCCTTGAGAAGCCCGCCGACCCCCATCGCCGCGATGTCCTGGCTGTCGGGGAACAGGCCGCAGGCGATGCGTTCGAGCACCCAGTCGGCCCCGTTGAGCGCGGGCGAGCGCGCGCAGCCGGGCAGCCCGATCACGGGGCGATGCGAAAGCGTTCCCAGAAACAGCAGATTGCCCGGATCGACGGGCATGCCGAAGCGATCAACCCGGCCGCCGGCGGCGCGCAGCCCCTCGGGGCCGGTGTCGTGGATGTCGGAGGTGGCCGAGCCGGTCAGCAGCAGCACGATATCGCCGGCGATGCCGGCAAGCGCCCCGGCGATGGCGCCGGGTTCGTGCGCAACCCGGCGCGTCTCGGCGAGCTCCATGCCCAGCGCGGCGAGCCGCGCCTCGGTCACGGCCGTGGCCTTTGCCGAGAGCTTGGCCGCCTGTCCCGGCGTCTCGGACAGCACCAGCCCCGCCGATGCGTGCCGCACCGGGTAGACGCCGATCGCACCCCCGGCGGCGGCGCAGGCGGCGTCGAGGCTTTCGGTCGCGACAGCGTAGGGGATGATCTTGACCGTGCCGACGAGCGTGCCGCCGACAACGCGCGTGTAGGGCGCCAGGGTGGCCAGGGTGAGCGCCGGATCGACAAGGTTAAGCCGATGGACGGCAGCGGTGTCGACCCGCACGAGCCCGGGACCGGCGGCGTGAATGTTGACCCGCCCCCGCGTGGCCTCGGCCAGCGACACGCAAGCGGCGTCGGGATCGGGAACCAGCGCGCGGGCGAGCCGGGTGGCGGCGGCATCCTCGCCGGTATCGCCGGGGCCCAGCCGCGCGACCGTCACCCGCTCGTGGCCCGCCGCCTGCAACGCGGCGATCTCGGCGCCGCCGAGCAGGCTGCCCTTGGCGATCTTGCGCCCGCCCGCCATGCAGGAATGGGCAAGGATCGCGCCCTCTGCCATGGCGGTATCGACGGGCCCGAACTCCATCAGCGCGCCCTCAGGGTCTGCGTGATCTCGGCCATGATCGACACCGCGATCTCGGCGGGCGATTTTGCACCGATATCGAGCCCGACGGGGGCGTGGATGCGCGCGATATCGTCCGCGCCAAAGCCTTGCTCGCGCAGCCTTTCGACCCGCTTGGCATGGGTGCGCGTCGAACCCAGGCAACCGAGATAGAAACATTCTGAGCGCAGCGCCACAGCGATTGCCGGATCGTCGAGCTTGGGGTCATGCGTCAGGGTGACCACCGCGGTGCGCGCGTCGAGCCCCGCGGCCTGCAACGCCTCGTCGGGCCAGTCATGGCTGATCCGCTCATCGGGAAAGCGCGCCTGCGCCCCGAACGCCTCGCGCGGGTCGATGAGCAGCGGATCATAGCCCGACAGCCGCGCCATCTGCACCAGCGGCTGCGCGATATGGACGGCGCCGACAACCATCATGCGCAGGGGCGGGTTGTGAATGCCCGCGAACCACGCCCCGTCCACGCCCGATCTGTCGCCGCGAAACCGCGCGGCCAGTGCGTCGTCGGCCTCCTCGGCGGGGACAAGCCGCCGCGACCAGTCCTCGAGGTTGACCATCAGCGCCACGGCCCGGCGCGCCGCGCGCGCCTGTGTCAGCTCGGCCAGGGTCTGCTCGGGCAGGCCCGGCGGGGCGCCGACGGGTTCGACAAGCACGCGGATGGTGCCGCCGCAGGCCAGCCCCACGGCAAAGGCGTCGTCATCGCTGACGCCATAGGTCAGAATGCGCGGATGGCCATCCTCGAAGGCGTCGAGCGCCTCGGCCACCACCGCGCCCTCCACGCAGCCGCCCGAGACGGAGCCGGCGATCTCGCCCTCGCCCGAGACGGCGAGCTGGCTGCCCACCGGGCGCGGGGCGCTGCCCCATGTCTCGAGCACGGTGGCCAGTGCCGCCCGCCGCCCGCCGTGGTGCCATTCCAGCGCCGTTTCGGGAATCTGGTCATGTGTCGCCATCGCGCAATCGCCTCCCTTCCCCCAATCTAGGCATCCCGCGCGCAACTGCCAGAGCGGGATGACCGCGCACGGAAACGCCGCGAGACACGGGTCTCGCGGCGAACCGGGGTGCGAAAGGTAACGCAGGATTGCGGATGTGGCGCCTGGCCTCCCGCGTCGATGCGGTCGAATCTGCGCGATTCGCGTTTCGGCGACCTTGATCTGGGTCAAATCGTGCCCCTGGCCGCCGACCGGGGAGACGGGCGCGCGGGTGCGAAACAATTCCCCGCAACTGTCCACGCCGCACGGCGCGACTCCAAACTCCTGCCGTGATTGCGCCCGGATTGCCGCCGGGCCGCGATGATGGTCTTGTGTCCGACACGCATTGCTGAACACACGGAATCGATTCATGGCCGAAACGCCCTTCACCTTCGACGCTTCCGATGCCCAGACGCCCGAGGAGTGGCTGCTGCGCATGGACGAGATCGGCGAGGAGCTCGGCTATTTCGAGCCGCTGGGCGAAACCCATGCGGCGCTGTTCATCGACGACGCGCCGACCCTGCTGGTCACCTTCGAGACGGTCGAGTCGATCCGCAACGATTCGCCCGAGCAGTTGCCGCTAGGGGCGCGGATCGCGCGCGGCAAGGGCTGGTCACATCTGTGCGTGATGGCCTCGCAACAAAGCTGGTACCGCGACCCATCGGTCTGGGGCTATTTCGACCGGCTGGTCGACGACGCCTTTTTCGAGGATTTCGACCGCGTCGTGTTCTACGGCGCGGGCATGGGCGGCTATGCGGCGGCGGCGTTCTCGGTCAGCGCGCCGGGGGCGACGGTGCTCGCGCTGGCGCCACAGGCGACGCTCACGCCTGATCTTGCAGGGTGGGACCAGCGGTTCGCCGGGTTCCGGCGGCTCGACTTTACCTCCCGCTACGGATTTGCCCCCGACATGACCGAGGGCGCCGGCGATGTCTTCATCCTCCACGACCCGACGCGCAGCTATGACGCGATGCATGCGGCGCTGTTTCACCGGCCCTATGTCAGACGGCTGCGCTGCCCGCATCTGGGCGCCAATATCGAGGCGGAGTTCGCCAAGATGGGGATTCTCGAGGATCTGATCCGCGCCGCGTGCGAGGGGCGGCTGGAGCCGGGCGAATTCCACCGCCTCTACCGCGCGCGGCGCCGCCACGCGCCCTATCTGATCCGTCTGGCCGGGCGGGCGCAGGCGGCCGGACGGGCCGGCCTGACGCGCATGGCCTGCCGTCGCGCGCTCGAGATGCAGGACCATCCGCGCCTGCGGCGGATGCTCGCCTGGGCGGAGTCGGAACTCGGCCTTGCCGGCGCGGGGGCGTGACGCCGCGCGGATACGCGAAAGGCGCGCCGAAGCGCGCCTTTCAGTCAGTCCCGCCTCGCCATGGGCGGGGCCGGGGTGTCATACGATGGCCTCAGTCGGCGAGGCGATCGCCAAAGACATGGGCGACGATCTCGTCGCGCCGCAGCCCTCTTTCGGCGAGTTGCGCATCACTGAGCTCGGAGAGCTGCCTGAGCTCGGCGCTGCGCGCGCGCAGCAGCATCACGCCGTTAAGCCCGTCGATGATCCGCGCGGCGAAATGCGCCGCGTGGGCGCCAAGCGCGCTCGCGCCGCCCTTGTCGAAACTGGTTGAAACCATGAGAAGCCTCGCTTTCGTCGGGTTGGTATTCTGCCTGCACATCAGATAGGGCACCGTTGCTGACATTTGCATTGCTATCTCTGCATAGCCGCGTTGCGCCGGCGTCGCCGGGCTCTGGCATCGGCGGCCCGGCTCGTATAAGCGGGGCGCCATGAGCGAGACCCTCACATTGCGCCGGCCGGACGACTGGCACCTGCATCTGCGCGACGGCGCGATTCTCGACGCGGTGCTGGCCCATTCCGCCCGCGATTTCGCCCGTGCCACCGTCATGCCCAACCTGTCGCCGCCGGTCGTCACCGCCGCGCAGGCCGGCGCCTATCGCGACCGCATCATGGCCGCGCTGCCGGAGGGGGCCGATTTCACCCCGCTGATGACGCTCTATCTGACCGAGCAGACCGAGCCCGCCGACGTCGCCGCCGCCCATGCGGCCGGGCTGATCGCCGCGGTCAAGCTCTACCCGGCCGGCGCGACCACGAATTCGGCCTCGGGCGTGCGCGATTTCGACCGCATCGCGCCGGTGCTCGACTGCATGGCCGAGGCGGGCATCCCGCTGTGCGTGCATGGCGAGGTCACCGACCCCGAGATCGACATCTTCGATCGCGAGGCGGTGTTCATCGACCGCGTCCTCGACCCGATACGCCGGGCCCATCCGGAACTGCGCGTTGTGATGGAGCATATCACCACCCGCGAGGCGGCCGATTACGTGCGCAGCGCCGGCGCCGGGCTGGCGGCGACCATCACCGCCCATCACCTGGTCATCAACCGCAACCATATCCTGGCGGGCGGAATCCGGCCGCATTACTACTGCCTGCCCGTGGCCAAGCGCGAAGCACACCGGCTGGCGCTGCGCGAGGCCGCCACGGGCGGCGATCCGCGCTTTTTCCTTGGCACCGACAGTGCGCCCCACCCCGATGCTGCCAAGGAGAGCGCCTGCGGCTGCGCGGGGTGTTTCACCGCGCCGGTCGCCCTGCCCGTCCTTGCCCATGTCTTCGAGGAGGCCGGCGCACTGGAGCGTCTCGAAGGTTTCGCCGCCCTGCACGGCGCGGCCTTCTACCGGATGGCCCCGAACGCGGCGACGCTCACCCTGACCCGCGACGAGTCCCCCCTGCCCCCGCCGGGCCGCGTGGAAACACGGGACGGCCCCGTGACGGTGTTCGATCCCGGCTTTGCGCTGCACTGGCGGGTCGCGCGGGAGTGATGCCGCTGCGCGGCGATCCTTGCCTCCGGCGGGGATATTTGGGCGAAGATGAAGATCAATGAGGACGGTGCGCGCGATGATCCCGACAAGCTATCCCGACCCCGAGACGATGGCGCGGCTGACCGCGCGCATGCTGCTCGACATCCGCGCGGTGCATTTCAGCGCCGCAGAGCCTTTCACGCTGGCCTCGGGGCTCAGGGCGCCGACCTATATCGACTGCCGCAGGCTGATCAGCTTTCCGCGCGTGCGGGCGACGGCGATGGATTTCCTCGCCTGCACGGTGATGCGCGAAGCCGGGCTGGAAGCCTTCGACAACATCGCCGGCGGCGAGACGGCCGGCATTCCCTTTGCCGCGCTGGTGGCCGAGCGCATGGGGCTGCCGATGAGCTATGTGCGCAAGAAGCCCAAGGGCTATGGCCGCAACGCCCGGATCGAGGGGGCGATGGCGCCCGGCGAGCGTGTGCTCCTGATCGAGGATCTGGCCACCGATGGCGGTTCCAAGTTGAGCTTCGTCGACGCGATCCGCGCCACGGGCGCCGAATGCGCCCATACCGGCGTCATCTTCTATTACGGCATATTCCCCGAGACGCTGCCGCGTCTGGCCGAGCACGGCGTGCGGCTCCATCACCTGTGCACATGGTGGGACGTGCTGGCCGAGGCCCGCGCGCGGGGGGATTTCGACGCGGCGACGCTCGACGGGGTGGAGCGGTTCCTGCAGGCGCCGCGCGACTGGCGGCCGGGGTAAGGATTCGCCCACAGGGCTGGGGATGGCGGGCCGCAGCGTCGCGCGCCTTGCCTGCCGCCTACAACCGCTTGACCCGCCGCCCCCGCGCACCCCAAGATAAGGGGGCGGCAGTGCCGGGTTATCCACAGCATATCCCGATTGATCCGGCGGGCGGGCTGCGCCATACCCGAGGTCCGGTGCATTGAGGGGGGTCGAGGATGAACGAGATCAGGGCAGTTCAGGGCGCCGAGGCACAGGGCGAGACCGGCGACGGCGACACCCTGCCCCACAACATCGAGGCCGAGCAGCAGCTGCTTGGCGCGATCCTGACCAACAACGACGTCTATGACCGCGTCGCCGCGATCCTCAAGCCGGGGCATTTCTTCGAGCCCGTTCACCGGCGGATATTCGAGACGGCCGCCGCGCGCATCCAGAAGAACGCGCTGGCCTCGCCGGTCACGCTCAAGGCCTTTCTGGAGGACGATCAGGGGCTCAAGGAGCTTGGCGGGCCGGCCTATCTGGCGCGGCTGGCGGGGGCGGCGATCTCGGCCTATGCGGCGCGCGACTATGCGCAGATGATCTACGATCTCGCCGTGCGGCGCGACCTGATCGCGCTGGGCCGCGAGATTTCCGAGCGCGCCGGCCGCGTCGAGGTGGAAAGCGAGCCGCGCGAGCAGATCGTGGAGGCCGAGCAGCGACTCTACAAGCTTGCCGAGCAGGGCGTGGCCGAGCGCGGGTTTCAGTCCTTCCTCAAGGCGGTCCATGAGGCCGTCAACGTGGCCAACGCCGCCTATCAGCGCGACGGCGGGCTTGCGGGCATCGGCACCGGGCTTGACGATCTCGACCGCAAGCTGGGCGGGCTGCACCCGTCGGATCTGCTGATCCTGGCCGGCCGCCCGTCGATGGGCAAGACGGCGCTGGCCACCAACATCGCCTTTACCATCGCGCGCCGGCACCGCAGCGGCGAGCGCCCGGATGGCACGCATGGCACGATCGATGGCGGCGTCGTGGGGTTTTTCAGCCTGGAGATGAGCGCCGAGCAGCTTGCCGCGCGGATCCTGTCGGAGGCCGCCGGGGTGCCCAGCGAGCAGATCCGTTCGGGCAACATGACCGAGGAGGAGTTCCGCCGCTTCGTCGAGGCGGCCAAGGATCTCGAATCCTGCCCGCTCTACATCGACGACACGCCCGCCCTTCCGATCAGCCAGATCGCCGCGCGGGCGCGCCGGCTCAAGCGCACCCACGGGCTCGACGCGCTTTTCGTGGACTATCTGCAGCTCGTGCGCGCGGCGTCGAGCAAGGAGAACCGTGTCAACGAGGTCTCCGAGATCACGCAGGGGCTCAAGGCCATCGCCAAGGAGCTCAATATTCCCGTGATCGCGCTCTCGCAGCTCTCGCGGCAGGTCGAGCAGCGCGAGGACAAGCGCCCGCAACTGTCCGATCTGCGCGAGTCCGGCTCGATCGAGCAGGATGCCGATGTGGTAATGTTCGTCTTCCGCGAAGAATACTACAAGGAGCGCGAGAAGCCCGGCGACGACAAGCTCGACGAGATGGCCAAGTGGCAGGAAGCGATGGAGCGCGTCCACGGCAAGGCCGAGGTCATCATCGGAAAGCAGCGCCACGGCCCCATCGGAGCCGTCGAACTGGCCTTCGAGGGGCGGTACACCCGCTTCGGCAATCTCGCGCGGCCATGGCAGCAGGGCGCGGCGGACGGGTTCGGCTGAGCGGCGCGCCACGATTGCCCTTGACGCCCGCGCCGGGCCTGTCAAAAGCGCGCCCATGGCCACGCCGACACTGACAATCGACCTCGACGCGCTCAGGGCCAACTGGCGCGCGCTCGACACCGCCTCCGGGCCGGAGGTGCGCACGGCCGCCACCGTCAAGGCCGATGGCTATGGCCTCGGGATCGGGCCGGTGGCGCGCAGCCTCGCCGAGGCGGGCGCGCGGCAATTCTTCGTCGCGCTCGCCGAGGAGGGCGCCGCGCTGCGCGAGATACTCGGCCCCGGACCCGAGATCGCCGTCTATTCCGGCCACATGCCCGGCGACGCGGAAATCATCGCCGGCAACGGGCTGATTCCGATGCTCAATTCGGTCGAGCAGCTCACCCGGCATTTCGAGGCCCTGCCCGACCATCGCTTCGGCATTCAGATCGACAGCGGCATGAATCGGCTGGGCATGGAACCCGCCGAATGGGCGGCGGTGGCCGAGCTGGCGCTGCCGCGTGGCCCGTGGCTTCTGCAGAGTCATCTGGCCTGCGCCGACGAGCCCGCCCATGCGATGAACGAGCGCCAGCGCGAGGTGTTCGAGCAGCTCACCGAGGGGCTCGGCGTGCCGCGCTCGCTCGCGGCCACGGGCGGCGTGCTGCTGGGCGCGGCGTATCATTTTGAGATGACCCGGCCGGGCATCGGCCTGTATGGCGGGGCACCCTTTGCCGAGGCCCGGCCCGTCATCGGGCTGTCGATTCCGGTGATCCAGAGCCGCGAGGTCGAGCCCGGCGAGACGGTGGGCTATGGCAACACCTGGACGGCGCAGCGGGCCACGCGGCTGGCCACCATCGCAGCGGGGTATGCCGACGGCATCCATCGCGCCCTGAGCAACCGCGCCACCCTGTGGGCCGGCGACACCCCCTGCCCCCTGGTGGGCCGCGTGTCGATGGATCTGATCACCGTCGATGTCACCGATCTGGACGAGGTGCCCGAGGCGCTCGATCTATTCGGGCTGCATCAGGGCGTGGACGATGTGGCGGACCTGATCGAGACGATCGGCTACGAGGTGCTCACGGGGCTGGGCGCGCGCTATGCGCGCCGCTATGTCGGCGGGGCGTGAGCCGGCGCTGTCAGGCGCCGTCGATTGACCTTGCGGCGCGGATGCGATACGCCGCGCGCACCTGCCCTTGCGCAGGTCCGGCCCGGGACGGGTGCCCCGGCACCCGCCCGCCGCACGCACCGTCCGCCGGCGCACCGAGCGCGGCGGGCCAGATGACGCCGGGGCGCCTGGAAGTTCGCGTCCCACAACCCTTGCGGCCCGATGCCGCAAATCATGGACGCATATGACCAAGTTCTCCGATCTCAAGCTGGATCCCAAGGTTCTCAAGGCCGTCGAGGAAGCCGGCTACGAAACCCCGACCCCGATTCAGGAGCAGGCGATCCCGCACGCCCTTGAAGGGCGGGACGTGCTGGGCATCGCCCAGACAGGAACGGGCAAGACCGCCTCCTTCACCCTGCCGCTGATCACGATGCTCAGGCGCGGCCGCGCCCGCGCGCGGATGCCGCGCAGCCTCGTTCTCGCGCCCACGCGCGAACTGGCCGCGCAGGTTGCCGAAAGCTTCGAGACCTATGCGAAATACACCAAGCTGTCCAAGGCGCTGCTCATCGGCGGCGTGAGCTTCAAGGAGCAGGACGCGCTGATCGACAAGGGCGTGGATGTCCTCATCGCCACGCCCGGCCGCCTTCTGGACCATTTCGAGCGCGGCAAGCTTCTGCTGACGGGCGTGCAGATCATGGTCGTCGACGAGGCCGACCGGATGCTCGACATGGGCTTCATCCCCGATATCGAACGCATCTTCGGCCTGACGCCGTTCACCCGGCAGACGCTGTTCTACTCGGCGACCATGGCGCCCGAGATCGAGCGGATCACCAACACCTTTCTGCAGGCCCCCGTGCGCATCGAGGTCGCGCGGCAGGCCACGGCCTCGGAGACGATCGAACAGCGTCTGATCGAACTTTCCGCGCCCAGGCGCGACGCCTTCAAGGCAAAGGCCGATGCGCTGCGCGCGGTGATCCAGGACGAGGGCGAGGACTGCCGCAACGCGATCATCTTTTGCAACCGCAAGATCGACGTGGACACACTGGCCAAGTCGCTCAAGAAACACGGGCTCGATGCCGCGCCCATCCACGGCGATCTCGACCAGTCGCTGCGCACCCGCACGCTCGAAGGATTCCGCGACGGCACGCTGCGCTTTCTCGTGGCCTCCGACGTGGCCGCGCGCGGGCTCGACATCCCGGCCGTCAGCCATGTGATCAATTTCGACGTGCCCAGCCACCCGGAGGATTATGTCCACCGGATCGGGCGCACGGGCCGCGCCGGCATGGAGGGACGCGCAATCACGCTCGCGACCGCCTCGGACGAAAAGTACATCGCCGCGATCGAGTCCCTGCTGCAAAAGACGATCCCGCGCGCGCCCGCCCCCGGCGATGCTGCCGCCGCCCAGCCGGCCGAGCCGGCGGAGGAGACGGCCGAGGCCGCCACTGCCCCGCAGCCCGAGAAGCCCAAGCGCCGTCGCCGCAGCCGCAAGGCCGAGGAAAAGCCCGCACCCGCGCAGGACACGGCGCCCCCCACCCCCGAGGCACCGGCCGAAGAGGCAGCCCCGACGCCCGCCGCGCCCACGCAAGGCGATGAGGAGGCCCCCGCCGCGCCCGCGGAAAAGGCCGCCGACGCGCCGTCCTCCGGCGCGCGGAAGGGCCGCGACAGGCGCGCTGGCAAGGACAAGGACAGCAACAAGGACAAGCGCGACGAGCCAGTAGTGGGCATGGGCGACCATGTCCCCGATTTCCTGTTGCGGGAATTCCGCCCGTCGAGCGACTGATCCCGCCGCCGACGCCCGGAGTAATCGCAAGGCCGCGCCGGCAACGGCGCGGCCTTGGCATGTGCGGCCGGGTTATTCGTCGAGAAGGCGGCTGACCACCACCGTCACCTCGGGTTTCTTGCCGATTTCCTCCAGGCAGACCTGACGCGCGGCGCGGCGCAGGGTCTGGTTGAGCTTGTCGTCGTCGCGCATCAGTTTGCGGCCCGCCCCCTCGATCAGCCGGGTGAGTTCGGCCTCGATCCGCTCGATGAGAGCGGCGCCCGAGCGGCCCGTCTCGGGCAGGCCCATCAGCTCCGCCCAGGCCTCGCCAAGGGGCTCGTCATTCTCGTCCACGATCACCGTGACGGTGACATGGCCGCCCAGGGCGAGCCGGATACGATCGCGCACCACCCCGTCCAGCGCGCCGATCAGCACGCTGCCGTCGAGATAGGTGCGCCCGGATTCGACATGCTCGATCACCTTCGGCGTGTCGCCGGTGATGTCGACCATCATGCCGTTGGTGACGATCTCGCTGGCTTGGCCGCGCGCCCGTGCGATGCGGACATGTTCGCGCAGATGCCGGTGTTCGCCATGCATCGGCAGCAGCATCGGCGCCTTGAGAAGCTCCTGGAAGACGTCCAGATCGGGGCGGTTGGCGTGGCCCGAGACGTGATACTTGTCGGTCTCGTCGCTGACGACATCGACGCCGAGCGCGCTGAACTGGTTGACCACGCGCAGAACGCCGCGCTCGTTTCCCGGAATCGTCTTCGACGAGAACAGGAAGGTGTCGCCCGCCGTCAGTTCCAGCCCGTTATACTTGCCGCGGGCGAGCTGCGCCGACGCCGCGCGGCGTTCGCCCTGACTGCCGGTGACGATCAGCAGTACCTCGTCGCGGGAAAGCCCGGCGGCCTCCTCGGGCGGGATCGTCGCGGGAAACTCGCCCAGAACGCCCGATTCCTGCGCCACGGCGACCATGCGCTGCATCGCCCGCCCCAGCAGGCACACCTTGCGGCCCGCGGCACGGCCGGCTTCGGCCATGGTCTTAACCCGCGCGACGTTGGAGGCGAAGGTCGTGCCCACGACCATTCCCGGGGCCGACTGCATCAGCGCGGTGATCGCCTCGGGCAGGCTCGCCTCGGAGCGGCCGGGATGGGGCGAGAAGACATTGGTGGAATCGCAGACGATCGTCTTGACCCCCTCATCGCCGACCGCCGCCCAGGCGGCGCGATCCCAGGGCTCGCCCACGCCGGGGGTGGGGTCGAGCTTGAAATCGCCCGTGTGCACGAGCCGGCCAGCGGGGCTGTCGATCACCAGCGCCGAGGCCTCGGGCAGGGAGTGGCTGACCGGCACGAACTGGATGGCGAAGGGGCCGGCCTCCACCGTCTCGGGGCGCGCGGCGACGGTGTTGACCACCATCGGATCGAGCCCCTGCTCCTCCATCTTCAGCCGCGCGATGCGGGCGGTAAAGTCGCGCGCGAAGACGGGCGCGCGCAGCTTTGTCCACAGGTATCCCAGCGCGCCGACGTGATCCTCATGGGCATGGGTGATGACGATCGCGTCGAGAAGATGCTTGCGGGCCTCGAGCCACGCGATGTCGGGCATGATGAGATCGACGCCGGGCGTTGTGTCCATGTCGGGAAAGGTCAGCCCCAGATCGACCAGGATCAGCCGCTCCTTGCCCGCCGGGCCGTAACCATAGACATAGGCGTTCATGCCGACCTCGCCGGCCCCTCCGAGGGGCAGATAGATCAGTCGTTCCTTGCTCATTGCAATTCCTTGTTGTGCTTGTGGATCACGGTCAGGCCGTGCATCGTCAGATCGTCTTCAATGGTGTCGAACAGCACGTCGCCCTGCGCGAACAAAGATGCAAGACCGCCGGTGCCGATAATGCGCATCGGCCGGTCGTGCTCGGCGCGGATGCGTTCGCAAATGCCGCCGACCAGCCCGACATAGCCCCAGAATATGCCCGACTGCATGCAGGCGACGGTGTTGGTGCCGATCACGCGCTGCGGCTTGGTCACATCGACATGCGGCAGCGCCGCGGCCGACTGGTGCAGCGCCTCGAGGCTCAGATTGACCCCCGGCGCGATCACCCCGCCGACATAGGCGCCGTCATGGGCAACCACGTCGAACGTCGTGGCCGTGCCGAAATCGACGACGATCAGATCGCCGCCGTGGCGGTCATAGGCCCCCGCGGTGTTGACCAGCCGGTCGGGCCCCACCTGCGTGCCGGGATCGACGCGCGGCGGCACCGGCAGGCTGCAGTCGGGACGCCCGACGACGAGCGGGCGGCAGTTGAAATACCTGTCGGCGAGCACCCGCAGATTGAACACGACCCGTGGAACGGTCGAGGAGATGATGACCTCGTCGATCGCCACCTCGATCCGGTGCAGGTTCATCAGCGTGGAGAGCCATACGTAATACTGATCGGCTGTGCGCTGATGCTCCGTCGAGGCGCGCCATGTCGCCAGAAACCGTGCCCCGTCCCAGACGGAAAAGACGGTGTTTGAGTTGCCACAATCGATGGCCAGCAGCATCCCGTCTGCCTCCCGGTCAGAAATACACTTCGGCGGCGGAGATCGCGACGCGCCCGCGCGCCGTTCGCAGCACCAGCGCGCCGTGGGCGTCCACCGTCTCGAACAGGCCTTCATGGGTCTCGCGCACGGTGCGCGCGGTGATCGTCCGCCCCAGCCGGGCGGCCCGGTCGAGCCATGCGGCGCGCACGGGCGCGAAGCCTTCCGCGACGAAGACCGCCTCCCACCGGGCAAAGGCCGGCGCGAGCGCGTCGAGCAGCTCCTCGGGCGTGACGCGCGTGCCCGTCGCGCTCAGCAGGCTCGTCGGCGGCGCGGCGGCATCAGGGTCGGCCGGCGGCGCGTTGAGCAGGTTGACCCCGACCCCGATCGCCAGCCGGTCCCGTATTCCCTCAAGCAGGATGCCCGCGACCTTGCCGCCATTGACCAGCACGTCATTTGGCCATTTCAGCGCAAAGGCGCCGGGCCGGCCGGTCACGGCGGCGAAGGCATCGAACAGGGCCAGCGCCGCGACGAAAGACCGCAGCGCCGCCTGCTCGGCCGGCCCCTCGGGCGCCATCAGCAGCGTCGCGGCGAAGTTTCCCTCCGGGTCGGCCCAGGGCCGCCCGCGGCGGCCGCGGCCGCCGGTCTGGCGAAGGCCGAGAAACCAGGCGGGCAGATCGATGGAGTCGGCGCGTCGTGCGGCCTCGGCATTGGTGCTGTCCACTTCGGCCAGCACATGCCGACCCACGCCGGCCGGCCAGCGCGTCTCAGCGGACAAGCGTCTGCGCCGCGGCGTCAGCGAACCCTTCGATTCCGAAGAGGTTGACGACCCCCGCGACCATGATGACGGCCGATGCCATCAAGAGCCCCCACTGCGCGGCGGGCATGGCGCGGTCGAGCGCGTCGCCCTCCTCGCCGAAATACATGTAGTAGACAATGCGCAGATAATAGAACGCGCCGATCACCGACGCGATCACCCCCGCCACGGCGAGCCAGCCCAGCCCCGCCTCGACCGCGGCCCACAGAACGTAGAACTTGCCGAAAAAGCCCACGAGCGGCGGCACGCCGGCAAGGCTGAACAGCAGCACCATCATCGCCAGCGCCTTTGCCGGCTCGCGCCGCGAATACATGTTCAGGCTCGCGATGTCGGTGACGGGCTCACCGTCGCGCGCCATCGACAGGATGAAGGCGAACACGCCGATATTCATCGTCACGTAGATCGCGATATAGACCAGCATCGCCTGCACGCCCGTCGCCGTGCCTGCCGAGAGGCCCACCAGCGCGAAACCCATATGCGTGATCGAGGAATAGGCCATCAGCCGCTTGATGTCGCGCTGGCCGATCGCCGCGATGGCGCCCAGAAACATCGAGGCCACGGCGAGGAAGGCCACGATCTGGGTCCACTCGCCCACCGCGGCGCCGAAGGCGTCAAAGCCGAGCCGTGCAAACAGCGCCAGCGCCGCGGCCTTGGGCGCGGTGGCAAAGAAGGCGGTCACCGGGGTCGGCGCGCCCTCATAGACGTCGGGGGTCCACATGTGAAACGGCACGGCGGAGACCTTGAAGGCAAGCCCCGCGATCATGAAGGCCAGCCCGAAGAGCAGCCCCAGCGAGATGCCGTCGGATTCGACCGCGGCGAAGATGCCCGAGAACAGCGTGGTGCCGCTGTAGCCGTAGGACAGGGACGCCCCATACAGCAGCAGGCCCGAGGCCAGCGCGCCGAGCACGAAGTATTTCAGCCCCGCCTCGGTCGATTTCAGGCTGTCGCGCCGCAGGCTGGCCAGCACGTAGAGCGCCAGCGACTGCAGCTCGAGCCCCATATAGAGCGCCATGAGATCGCCGGCCGAGACCATCATCATCATGCCCACGACCGACAGCGTCACCAGCACGGGGAACTCGAAGCGCAGCAACCTGCGCCGGGCCATGTAGTCCTGCCCCATGGCCAGCACCGCGGCCGCCGCGATCAGCACCACAACCTTGGCAAAGCGCGCAAAGGCGTCGTCGATGAACATGCCGCCGAAGGCGGTGCGCGTGCCCGCCGGGCCAAACGCGACCAGCAGCGCGGCGATGAGCAGCGCGGCGACAGTCGCCCACAGGATCGGGGCCGCGACCCTGTCCTTGCCGGCGAAGGCGCCGAACATCAGCGCGGCCATCGCAAAGACCGCGAGCGCGATCTCGGGCAGGGCGACGGTCAGATCGGCAGGGATCATGTCAGAGCCTTTCAGTTCTGCGCAAGCTGCGACGCGGCGCCATCGGCCGCGAGTGCCATTTCGTAATCGGAAACCAGCGCCGCGACCGAGGGGCCGATGATGTCGGTCACGAGCGACGGATAGACGCCGAGCAGCAGCGTCATCGCCACCAGCGGCGCGAAGATCGCCTTCTCGCGCGGGGTCATGTCGGTGATCGCGCGCAGGCTCTCCTTGATCAGCGCGCCCATCACCACCCGGCGATAGAGCCACAGCGCATAGCCCGCCGACAGGATGACACCCGTCGCGGCCACGGCCGCGATCCAGGTGTTGACCTGGAACACGCCCATAAGGGTGAGGAACTCGCCGACGAAGCCGCTGGTGCCGGGAAGCCCGACATTGGCCATGGTAAACAGCATGAACACCGCCGCATAGGCCGGCATCCGGTTGACCAGCCCGCCATAGGCGTCGATCGCGCGGGTGTGCATCCGGTCATAGATCACGCCCACGCACAAGAACAACGCGCCCGAGACAAAGCCGTGGCTGATCATCTGGAAGATCGCGCCGTCCACGCCCTGCTGATTTGCCGCGAAGATCCCCATCGTGACGAACCCCATATGCGCCACCGAGGAATAGGCGATGAGCTTCTTCATGTCCTCCTGCATCAGGGCGACGAAGCTGGTATAGACGATCGCGATGGCGCTGAGCCACAGCACCAGCGGCGCCAGCAGATCGCTGGCCACCGGGAACATCGGCAGGCTGAAGCGCAGGAAGCCGTAGCCGCCCATCTTCAGCAGGATCGCCGCCAGCACGACCGAGCCCGCCGTGGGGGCCTGCACATGGGCGTCGGGAAGCCATGTGTGGACGGGCCACATCGGCATCTTGACCGCGAAACTCGCGAAGAAGGCCAGCCACAGCAGCGTCTGCAGCCCGCCGGCGATCTGCCAACCCATCAGCGAGATGGGGCCGGCGCTGAAGTCATGTGCAAGCAGCGTGGGGATGTCTGCGGTGGCGGCATCGACATACATCGCGATCATCGCGACCAGCATCAGCACCGAGCCGAGGAAGGTGTAGAGGAAGAACTTGAAGGCGGCGTAGATGCGCTCCTTGCCGCCCCAGATGCCGATGATGAGAAACATCGGGATCAGGCCGGCCTCGAAGAACAGGTAGAACAGCACCAGATCCAGCGCGACGAACACGCCCAGCATCAGGGTTTCGAGCGCCAGAAAGGCGATCATGTATTCCTTCACCCGATGCTCGACATTCCAGCAGGCCGCGATGGTGATCGGCATCAGGAAGGTGGTGAGCATCACGAACAGCACAGAGATGCCGTCCACGCCCACCTTGTAGGTCAGGCCCATGATCCAGTCGCGCTGCTCGACGAACTGAAAGCCGGTGTCGGAGGCGTCGAACCCCGCCAGCAGGAACAGCGAGATCACGAAGGTCGCCGAGGTGGCGATCAGCGCCAGCCACTTGGCGTTGCGCTGTGCCGCCGCATCCTCGCCGCGCAGGAACAGCGCAAGGATGCCGGCTGCGACCAGAGGCGTGAAGGTGATGATGGAAAGCAGGTTCGACATCAGTTCGCCCCCCCGGTCATCGTGAACCACGTGACGACGAGCGCGATGCCGATCACCATCACGAAGGCGTAGTGGAACAGGTAGCCCGACTGCGCCCGGCCCGCGAGCCGGGTCAGCAGCGGCACCAGCCCCATGGCGATCCCGTTGATCGTCCCGTCGATGACGCTGCCGTCGCCGCGCTTCCACAGCAGCCTGCCCAGCCCCTTGGCGGGGCGGACAAAGACGTAGTCGTAGATCTCGTCGAAATACCACTTGTTGAGCAGGAACTGGTAGAGCGGCCACTGGTTCTCGGCCAGCTTGCCCGGCAGGTCGGGGCGGCGGATATACATCAGCCATGCCAGGCCCAGCCCGATCAGCATGGCGATGAAGGGCGACAGCTTCACCCATGCCGGAACGTAATGCGCATCGTGCAGGACGTGGTTGTCCTCGGCCATGAAGATCGCCGGACCGAACCACGCCTCCACCGCCTCTTCCGAGCCGAAGAAGGGCTCGTACCAGATCACGCCGGCAAGGATCGCGCCGATCGCCAGGACGCCCAGCGGAATGGTCATGTTCGACGGGCTCTCATGGGCGTGGTCATGCGTCTTGCGGCTGCCGCGCGGCGCGCCGAAGAAGGTCATGAACATCAGCCGCCAGCTGTAGAAGCTGGTCATGCCCGCGGCGATCACCAGCAGCCAGAACGCATAGCCCGACCCGGCGGCGAAGCTGCTCTCGATGATCGCGTCCTTGGAGACGAACCCGGCAAAGCCGTAATGCGTCAACGGAATGCCCACGCCGGTGATCGCGAGCGTGCCGATCATCATCGCCCAGAACGTCTTGGGGAACTTGTGGCGCAGGCCGCCGTAATTGCGCATGTCCTGCTCGTGATGCATGCCGTGGATGACCGAGCCCGCGCCGAGAAACAGCATCGCCTTGAAGAAGGCGTGGGTGAACAGGTGGAAGATCGCCACCGAATAGACGCCCACGCCCGCGGCGACGAACATGTAGCCCAGCTGCGAGCAGGTCGAATAGGCGATCACGCGCTTGATGTCGTTCTGCACCAGCCCGACCGTGGCGGCGAAAAACGCCGTGGCCGCGCCGATCGCGGTGACGAAGGCCATCGTGGCGTCGGCATACTCCATCAGCGGCGACATCCGCGCCACCAGAAAGACGCCCGCCGTGACCATGGTCGCGGCGTGGATGAGTGCCGAGACAGGTGTCGGGCCCTCCATCGCGTCGGGCAGCCATGTGTGCAGGAAAAGCTGCGCCGACTTGCCCATAGCGCCGACGAACAGCAGAAAGGCCACCAGATTGGCCGCGTTCCAGTCGGCCCAGAGAAAGCTCAGCCGTGTCTCGCCCAGGACCGCGGCCTGATCGAAGATCACCGAAAAGCTGACCGAGTCGGTGAGAAAGAACAGCGCCAGCATTCCCAGTGTAAAGCCGAAATCGCCCACGCGGTTGACGATGAAGGCCTTCATCGCCGCGGCGTTGGCCGTGGGTTTGCGGAAATAGAACCCGATCAGGAGATAGGAGGCCAAGCCCACGCCCTCCCAGCCGAAGAACATCTGCACGAGGTTGTCGGCGGTGACCAGCGCGAGCATCGCGAAGGTGAAGAACGACAGATAGGCGAAGAATCGCGGCCGGTAGCTTTCGCGTTTCTCGTCGAAATTCTCGTCATGGGCCATGTAGCCGAAGCTGTAGAGGTGGACGAGCGCCGAGACGGTGGTGACCACCACCAGCATCACCGCCGTCAGCCGGTCGAGCCGGATCGCCCAGTCGGCCACGAGGCTGCCCGACTCGATCCAGCGCAGCACCTGAATTTGCTGCGGCTCCCCGGAGAAGGTGAAGAAGATGATCCAGGCCAGAACGCCCGAGAGAAACAGCAGCGCCGTCGCGATGATCTGCGCGGGCCGCTCGCCTATCAGACGCCATCCCAAGCCGCAGATCAGCGCCCCGACGAGCGGGGCGAGGAGGAGGATCGTCGCCATGCCGTCAGCCTTTCATCATGTTGACGTCTTCGACATCGATCGACCCGCGCGCCCGGAAAAAGCAAACCAGGATCGCCAGCCCGATCGCCGCCTCGGCGGCCGCGACCGTGAGGACGAACATCGTGAATGCCTGGCCCACCAGATCGCCGAGGAAATGCGAGAACGCCACGAGGTTGATATTGACCGACAGCAGCATCAACTCGATCGACATCAGGATGACGATGACGTTCTTGCGGTTGAGAAAGATGCCGAAGATGCCGATGACGAAAAGCACGCCCGCCACCGTCAGGTAATGTTCCAGTCCGACCATGCGTGTCCCTCCGGGCCTCGCGCCCGTCGCTTTGTTGCTTTCCGGCGGCGCGCGGGCCGCCGCGCGCGTGTTACAGCCCCTGCCCGGGCTTGACGTCCTTGAGTTCCATCGCCTTGGCGGGGTCGCGATACATCTGTGCCAGCACGTTCTGGCGCTTGACGCCCTCGCGGTGGCGCAGGGTAAGAACGATCGCCCCGATCATCGCCACCAGCAGGATCAGCCCCGCCGCCTGGAACAGATAGAAGTACTCGTCATATAGCAGCCGCCCCAGCGCGCGGGTGTTGTGCACCTCGGCCGGATCGGGAATGAGCCAGGCGCGGTTTTCCATCGCCGTGTCCGCCGCGCTCCAGGCGCCGAACAGCAACCCCATCTGCATCAGCAGGATGATCCCGATCAGGCTCGCCAGTGGCAGATAGCGCGCCATCCCCGCCTTGAGCTCGGCGAAATCGATGTCAAGCATCATCACCACGAACAGAAAGAGGACGGCAACCGCGCCGACATAGACGATGACCAGCAACATCGCCACGAACTCGGCCCCCAGAAGGACGAACAGCCCCGCCGACGACAGGAAGGCGAGGATCAGCCACAGCACCGAATGCACGGGGTTGCGGGAGACAACCACCAGCAGCCCCGCCGCGATCACCGTGATCGCGAAGGCGTAGAAGGCCAGATCAGCAACACCCATCTCGTCCCTCGTCCCTTCCTGTTCCCGCCCTCGGGGCGGTGCTTGCGCGGCCTTACCTGTAGGGCGCGTCGAGCTCAATGTTGCGCGCGATTTCGGCTTCCCACCGCTCGCCGTTTTCCAGAAGCTTGTCCTTGTTGTAGAAAAGCTCCTCGCGGGTCTCGGCGGCGAACTCGAAATTCGGCCCCTCGACGATCGCATCCACCGGGCAGGCCTCCTGGCAGAAACCGCAATAGATGCATTTCGTCATGTCGATGTCGTAGCGCGTCGTCCGGCGTGATCCGTCCTCGCGCGCCTCGGCGTCGATGGTGATCGCCTGCGCCGGGCAGACGGCCTCGCACAGCTTGCAGGCGATGCAGCGCTCCTCGCCGTTGGGATAGCGGCGCAGCGCGTGCTCGCCGCGGAACCGCGGGCTGAGCGGCCCTTTTTCATGCGGATAGTTGACCGTGGACTTGGGGGCGAAGAAATATCGCAGGCCCAGCCCGAACCCCCGGATGAAGTCGGTCAGCAGGAAATAGCGGACGGCGCGGCCGACATCGACACTCATCTCAGCCTCCAATCGTCCAGCGGGCCCATGCCCCGCCGAGAACCTCGAATTTGGCCAGGAAAGCCACCAGAACGACCCAGGCCAGCGACATCGGCAGGAACACCTTCCAGCCAATGCGCATCAACTGGTCGTAGCGGTAGCGCGGCGTGATCGCCTTGACCATGGCGAACATGAAGAAGAACAGCGCCATCTTCGCGATCATCCAGACCACACCGTCGGGCAGCCCCGGAATCGGCGAGAGCCAGCCGCCGAAGAACAGCAGGCTCATCAGCGCGCACATCAGGAACATGGCGATGTATTCGCCCGCCATGAACAGCAGATACGGCGTGGAGGAGTATTCGACCATGAACCCCGCGACAAGCTCGGACTCGGCCTCGGGCAAATCGAAGGGCGGGCGGTTCGTCTCGGCCAGCGCGGAGACGAAAAACAGCACCACCATCGGCAGATGCGGCAGCCAGTACCAGTTGAGCAGGCCATAGGCGCCGTCTTGGGCGGCGACGATCTGGCCGAAATTCATCGAGCCCGTCGAGATGATGACCCCGATGATGATCAGCCCCAGCGACACCTCGTAGGAGACCATCTGCGCGGCCGAGCGCAGGCTGCCCAGAAAGGCGTATTTCGAGTTCGACGCCCAGCCGCCCATGATCACGCCGTAGACCTCGAGCGAGGAGACCGCGAAGACGAACAGGATGGCCACGTTGATGTCCGACAGCACCCAGCCCTCGTTGAACGGAATCACCGCCCAGGCGAGCACCGCGAGAACAAAGGACAGAAGCGGCGCGAGAAAGAAGACCGGCCGGTCGACCCCGGCGGGCACGACGACTTCCTTGACCACGTATTTGAGCGCGTCGGCCACCGATTGCAGCAGCCCGAAAGCCCCCACCACGTTGGGGCCGCGGCGCATCTGAACCGCCGCCCAGACCTTGCGGTCGCCATAGACCAGAAACAGCAGGCTGATCATCACGAAGCCGATGACAAGCAGCGACTGCGCCACGATCAGCAGCGCGATGCCCAGCCCGGTGTCGAGAAACTCTGCCATCTTGCCCCTATCCTCAGACCGTCGGTATGCCCCGTTCCTCGCAATCCGCCACCGTCACCTCGGCGTCGATGGTGCGCAGTCCGCGCGGCAGGGCCGGCGAGATGGTGTAAACAGCATCTGCGCGCCAGATTCCACCCTCTTCGGCCACATTCGTTCGAATGTGGCGCGCGAATCCGAAACCGCGGATCAGCGCATAGCGCGCCGCCGCGCAGCGGGCATAGTCCGTCACGTCGTCGCCATCGCGCGCGCCGCGCATCGCCACGCGGAAATTGACCAGATCGCCATCCATCAGCCGGGTCTCGATTCCCATGTATTCCGGCGCGAAGGCCTCTTCCCTATCCTGCCCGCCCGCGTCGCCCGCGCAGGCGGCCAGAACGGCGGCCGCGGCGAGTGCCGACCCGGCGGAGATGGAGCCCCGGCCGGGCATCGTCCTACTCCGCCGCCACGGGCCGCTGCGCCCGCGCCCGCGTCCGGGCGCTGAGCTCGGCCATCAATTCGGAGCATCGCGCGACCGGGTTGGTGAGGTAGAAATCCGACACCGCATAGCGGAACGCCGCCCTGGCCGGCGTCTCGAGCGGGAGGCGCTGCCATGTGTTCTCGGCGATCTCGTCGATCTCGCCCAGATGCGGATGCGCCTCGGTCAGCGCGTGGCGCAGCTGCGCGATCGAATCGAAGGGCAGCGTCGCGCCGATCTCGGCGGACAGCGCGCGCAGGATCGCCCAGTTTTCCTTGGCGTCGCCCGGCGGAAAGCCGGTGCGCAGCGCCAGTTGCGGGCGCCCCTCGGTATTGACGAAAAGGCCCGGCTCCTCGGTCCAGGCCGCCGCCGGCAGGATGATGTCGGCGCGGTGGGCGCCGCGGTCTCCGTGGCTGCCCTGATAGATCACGAAGGGGCCGCCGTCATCGTCACGCGCGATCTCGATCTCGTCGGCGCCGAGATTGTAGACCACCTGGGCCCCGTCCATCGCGGCGGTCACGCCGCCCTCGGTGGTCGCACCCACATCCATCGCGCCCACGCGGCTCGCGGCGGTATGCAGAATCAGCAGCCCCGCGCCGCGCGCTTCGGCGAGCTTCATCGCCTGGCTCAGCACGGCGGTGCCGTCGGCCTCGGTCAGCGCGCCCTGCCCGACAATGACAACGGCGGGGGAGTCGTCGTGCCTCGTCTCCTTGGCCAGTCGGACAAGAGCCTCACGGCCCTCGCCCGCCTCGACGACGTCATAGGTCAGATCCGTCTGCGGCCCGACCCGGTGCACCGTCGCGCCGGCAAGCCACGCCTTGCGGATGCGCGCGTTGAGCACCGCCGCCTCGTCGCGCGGATTCGTCCCGATCAGGAAGACCTCGCGCGCGGTGTCGATATCCTCCACCGCGGCGGTCCCAACATAGGCCGACCTGTTATCGGCCGGCAGGCGCGCGCCATCGGTGCGGCACTCGACGCATCCGCCCTGCCCTTCGACCAGTTGCTTGAGCGCGAAGGCCGCCTCCGCCGGCGCCAGGTCGCCGATCAGCCCGGCGATCTTGCGGCCGCGCATGGCCTCGGCGGCGGCGCCGAGTGCCTCGCCCCAGCCCGCCGGGCGCAGCTTGCCGCCCTCGCGGATATAGGGCCGGTCCAGCCGCTGACGTTTGAGCCCGTCATAGACGAACCGCGTCTTGTCGCTGATCCATTCCTCGTTGGTGCCGTCATGGTTGCGCGGCAGGATGCGCATGACCTCGCGGCCCTTGGTGTCCACCCGGATCGAGGAGCCCAGCGCGTCCATCACGTCCACTGTCTCGGTCTTGGTCAGCTCCCACGGCCGCGCGGTAAAGGCATAGGGCTTCGAGACCAGCGCGCCGACCGGGCACAGATCGATGATGTTGCCCTGCAGGTTGGAATCGATCAGCTCGCCCAGATAGGTGGTGATCTCGGCGTCCTCGCCGCGCCCCGTCTGGCCCATCACGCTCTGGCCCGCGACCTCGGTGGTGAACCTCACGCAGCGGGTGCAGGAGATGCAGCGCGTCATGTGCGTCTCGACAAGCGGGCCGAGATCGAGATCCTCGACGGCGCGCTTGGGCTCGCGATAGCGCGAGAAATCGACGCCGTAGGCCATCGCCTGATCCTGCAGGTCGCATTCGCCGCCCTGGTCGCAGATCGGGCAGTCGAGCGGGTGATTGATCAGCAGGAATTCCATCACCCCCTCGCGCGCCTTTCTGACCATCGGGCTGCGCGTCGAGACCTGCGGGGGCGAGCCGTCGGGGAAGGGGCGCATGTCCTTGACCTGCATCGCGCAGGAGGCGGCGGGCTTGGGCGGCCCCGGCTGCACCTCGACCAGGCACATCCGGCAATTGCCCGCGATCGAGAGCCGTTCGTGATAGCAGAAGCGCGGAATCTCGATGCCCGCCTGCTCGCAGGCCTGGATCAGCGTCAGCCGCGGATCGACCTCGTATTCCTCATCGTCGATGATGATCTTGCGAAGATCGGTCATTTGGGTCCTGTTTCCTCAACCGGAGCGGCCCGCCTGACGGGCCGGTGTTGTTCGTCTCGCGCGCCGCTCTAGCGCGCCCTGAGCAGCGCGCCCGCCTGGCTGCCGCGCTCGATCTCGGCGCGCCCCAGTGCGCAATAGGTCTCGGGGGCGTCCTCATCGACGCCGTGCTCCTCGAAATACGCCATGACATGGCCGCGCATGCGCTCCTGCTCCTCTTCCGAGTCGATGAAGGCGTCGATCTCCTCCTGCGAAAAACCCTGCGAACGGGCATGGGATTCGAGCGAATGCAGGAAGCCGATCGCACGAAACATGCGCGGGCCGATCACATCGCAGTTGGTGCGGATCTGGTCGGCGACCGCGACGGCGAACAGCCCGTTATAGACGGTCTCGTCGGCGCGCAGTGCCGCGTTGGTGCCATGCGAGGCGGCCACAGCACCCCAGCCGCCCCCGAACGTCACCGTCAGCACAGCCATCACAAGGAGACGCCGCGCGATCATTGCCCTACTCCGCCGCGACCGCACTGACGCGGCCCGCGCGCCTGTGCCTGATGCGATCCTCGATCTCCTCGCGGAAATGGCGCAGCAGCCCCTGGATCGGCCATGCCGCCGCGTCGCCAAGCGCGCAGATTGTGTGGCCCTCGACCTGCTTGGAGACGTCGAAGAGCATGTCGATCTCGGCCGGGTCGGCCTCGCCGCTGACCAGACGCTCCATCACCCGCATCATCCAGCCGGTGCCCTCGCGGCAGGGCGTGCACTGGCCGCAGGATTCGTGCTTGTAGAATTTCGACAGCCGCCAGATCGCCTTGATGATGTCGGTGGACTGATCCATCACGATCACCGCCGCCGTGCCCAGCCCCGATTTCTGGCCGGCGAGCCAGTCGAAGTCCATGATGCCCTCCCGCATTGTCGCGGCGGGCAGCACCGGCACCGACGAGCCGCCGGGGATGACCGCCTTGAGGTTGTCCCAGCCGCCGCGGATGCCGCCGCAATGGCGGTCGATGAGCTCCTTGAACGGGATCGACATCTCCTCCTCGACGACGCAGGGCTGATTGACGTGCCCCGAGATCGCGAAGATCTTGGTGCCGGTGTTGTTCTCGCGCCCCAGCCCGGCGAACCAGGCCGCGCCCCGGCGCAGGATGGTGGGCGCGACGGCGATGGACTCGACGTTGTTGACGGTGGTCGGGCAGCCATAGACCCCGGCCATCGCCGGGAAGGGCGGCTTCATCCGGGGCATGCCCTTCTTGCCCTCCAGCGACTCCAGAAGCGCCGTCTCCTCGCCGCAGATATAGGCGCCCGCGCCGTGATGGAGGAAAATGTCGAAATCCCAGCCCGATCCGCAGGCGTCGCGGCCCACCAGCCCGGCCTCATAGGCCTCGTCGATGGCCGCCTGCAGCGCCTCGCGCTCGCGGATATACTCGCCGCGGATGTAGATGTAGCAGGTATGCGCGTTCATCGCGAAAGACGCGATCAGACAGCCCTCGATCAGCGTGTGCGGATCGTGGCGCATGATCTCGCGGTCCTTGCAGGTGCCCGGCTCGGACTCATCGGCATTGACGACCAGATAGGCCGGGCGGCCGTCGCTTTCCTTCGGCATGAAGGACCACTTCAGACCCGTCGGGAATCCGGCACCGCCACGGCCGCGCAGGCCGCTGTCCTTCATCTCCTGGACGATCCAGTCGCGCCCCTTTTCCAGAATGGCGCGGGTGCCGTCCCAGTGGCCGCGCGCCATCGCGCCCTTCAGGCTGCGATCATGCATCCCGTAGAGATTGGTGAAGATGCGATCCTGATCCTTCAGCATTCTTGGTCCTCAGCTGTTCCGGCGGCTGCGCCAGACCCGGTATGTCACCACCAGCGCGAAGACGAAACCCGCCAGCGCCGCGAAATCGAACAGGAACACGAAGCGCGCGGGCCAGCCCATGGCACCGCCCAGCCATTGCGCGCCCAGCCAGGCAAGCACGGTGGCCACCATCACGATGGCCGCCAGCCGCGCCTGCCGCGCCAGCGCGCGCTCCGGGCTTTCGCCGGGCGTGGCCATGTCTCGCCCCTCCTAGTCCTTCGACCGGGCGGAGAACTCGGTCTCGCCGCCCTCGGCCAGCGTTGCGGCCTGGCCGACCCAGTCGTCGCGGGTCATCCTGCCCCTGAAATTGAGTTGATCATCGACCCAGTCAACCTCGGCCGGGCTCCAGGAGGCGATCTGCCAGTAATGATGGACGCCCATCGTGTTGAGCTTTTCCTCGAGCTTGGGCCCGACACCCTTGATTTTCTTGAGATCGTCGGGCGTGCCGCGCGGCGCATCGAGAAGCTCGGGCTTGACGCCGCCCTCCGCCTCGCCGCCTGCCGATGGGGCGCTTTCCCGAGCGGGCGCCGCACTTGGCTCCGGCCCGGCATCCTCGGAACGGGTTTCGGACTCAGGCTCGGGCTCGGACGTCGCCGCGCCGCCGGCCGGCTCCATCACAGCGGTCGGCTGCGGCTGGTAGGAGGCCGCGCCTTCCGCGGGCGCCTCGCTCTCGGGTGTCGGGCTGGCCGTGCGGCGCGGCCCGGCCTCCTCCTGCGGGCACATCGCCCGTGGCAGCATCAGCCCGATCAGCAATGTCAGCGCCAGCCCGACCAGAAGCGAGACCAGAAACCCCCAGCCCGCGACGAGCATCAACAGGATGAGCACCACCAGCCCTACGCCGCCGGCGATCATCCAGCAACGCTGCATGCAGCTATTCGCGTCGTCCATCATCGTCCATCTCCCCGTTCCTCGTGTCGACAGGAACGCAGTCTAACGCGGCAGGGGCGTCATGTCTTGCCGTCGTGGACAAGTTGGCGCGCCTGCGTGATCCAGTCGTCACGGGTCACTCGCCCGCGGAAAGTGCCGAGGTTGTCGTCGACCCAGGCGATCTCGGCCGGAGTCCACGCCGCGATCTGGTCGAAATGGAACACGCCCAGCTCGTGCAGCACCTGCTCGAGCTTCGGCCCGATCCCCCTGATTTTCTTCAGATCATCGGCGCCGCCCGCGCGCGGCGCGGCCAGCAGGTCGGGCCTGGTGCCCGCCTCTTCGGTGTCGGGGGCGGCCTCTGCTGCGGGGGCTGTCGCAGTCGCCGCAGCACCTTGCCCCGCTGCCGCCGCATTGCCCAGCCATGGCGTCGAAAGCGGCACTTCGCTGCCGTCGATGCGCTTGACCGTGTCGCCCGTCTCGAGCGCCAGCGCGACCGAGGCGTTGTGGGCCGCGCGATCCTCGGCATGGTCCGTCAGCGTGGTCAGCCCGCCCGCCGGCTCGCTGGCATAGCGGCCCGTCTGCGAGCCGGGCCGGGGCACGCGGCCCGCGGCGAGCTCGTCGATGATCCAGCCAAGGGTCTCGGCGGTCAGATCCTCGTAATAGTCCTTGCCGATCTGGGCCATGGGCGCGTTGGCGCAGGCGCCGAGGCACTCGACCTCCTCCCAGGAGAACTTGCCGTCGGGCGACAGGGTGTGCGGCTCTTTCGCGATCTTGTCACGGCATACCGCGACGAGATCCTCGGCCCCGCAGATCATGCACGAGGTGGTCCCGCATATCTGGATGTTGGCGACGCGTCCCACCGGCTGGAGCTGGAACATGAAGTAAAAGGTCGCCACCTCCAGCGCGCGGATATAGGGCATCTCCAGCATGTCGGCCACGTATTCGATGGCCGGGCGCGAAAGCCAGCCCTCCTGCTCCTGCGCGCGCCACAGAAGCGGAATGATCGCGCTGGCCTGACGGCCCTCGGGATACTTGGTGATCTGCGCCTTCGCCCATTCCAGATTGGCGGGCGTGAAGGCGAAACTCTCGGGCTGCTCGGGATGCAGGCGGCGTAGCATCAGGCGATTGCTCCGTTTGCGAGGGTCGCGGCCAGGGCGGTGGCGGAAACCAGCGCCGCCAGCAGGCCGGCGATCAGATGTCGGGCACAGGGATGGCCGTCGCGCGCGTAAAGCCACGCATCCACGATCCCCATGAAGGCGAAAACCGCGAACAGAACTGCGATCACGTTGAGATCGCGGTAGATCACCGCGGCGATGGCGAGAAGGCAGAACGCCGCGTAGCGGTCGGCGAGAACCAACGGCAGATGGCTCTTGCGGTGCGTGGCGATAGCCATGCCCCGCCCCGGCGCCAGCGCGAACAGCACCGCCAGCGCGCCGGTGACAACGACGCCGCCGGCGGCCATCACGACAACGATGTCGGCCAGGGCCATCATCGCCGCCCCGCCGGAATCGCCGGCGACGTCATCGGTCGATCTCCCCGAACACCACGTCGAGCGTGCCGATGATCGCCGCGATATCGGCGAGCTGATGGCCCCTGGAGACGTGGTCCATCGCCTGCAGGTGCAGATAGCCCGGCGCGCGCAGCTTGGCGCGATAGGGCCGGTTGGTGCCGTCGGCGACCATGTAGACCCCGAACTCGCCCTTGGGCGCCTCGACGGCGGCATAGACCTCGCCCTCGGGCACGTGAAAGCCCTCCGTGTAGAGCTTGAAGTGATGGATCAGTGCCTCCATCGAGGTCTTCATCTCGCCGCGCTTGGGCGGGGTGATCTTGCCGCGCGTGAGAATCTCGCCCGGCTCGGCGCGCAGTTTCACGATGGCCTGCTCGATGATGCGGGTGGATTCACGCATCTCGGCCATGCGGCACAGATAACGGTCGTAGCAGTCGCCGTTCTTGCCGACGGGGATGCGAAACTCGAACTCGTCATAGCATTCATAGGGCTGGGCGCGGCGCAGATCCCAGGCCAGCCCCGAGCCGCGCACCATCACGCCCGAAAAGCCCCAGTCCTGAATGTCCTGCTCGGTCACGACGCCGATATCGGCGTTGCGCTGCTTGAAGATGCGGTTTTCCGTCAGCAGCCCCTCGATGTCGTCGAGCACCTTGGGAAAATGCGCGGCCCATTCCTCGATATCGTCGAGAAGCTCGGGCGGCAGATCCTGATGCACCCCGCCGGGGCGGAAATAGGCGGCGTGAAGCCGCGCCCCGCAGGCGCGCTCGTAGAAGACCATCAGCTTCTCGCGCTCCTCGAAACCCCACAGCGGCGGGGTCAGCGCGCCGACATCCATCGCCTGCGTGGTCACGTTGAGCAGGTGGTTGAGCACGCGCCCGATCTCGGAGAACAGCACGCGGATGAGCGAGGCCCGGCGCGGCACCTCGACCCCGGTGAGTTTCTCGATCGCCAGACACCAGGCGTGCTCCTGGTTCATCGGCGCAACATAGTCGAGCCGGTCCAGATAGGGCAGGTTCTGCAGATAAGTACGCGACTCCATGAGCTTTTCGGTGCCGCGATGAAGCAGCCCGATATGCGGGTCGCAGCGCTCGACGATCTCGCCGTCGAGCTCCAGAACCAGCCGCAGAACCCCGTGCGCCGCAGGGTGTTGCGGGCCGAAGTTGATGTTGAAGTTGCGGATTTCCTGCTCTTCGGTGAGCACGTCCTGCGCGGGGCTTGCGTCCATTATCTCGCACCTTCGGTTATGGGGGCCGCCCATTGGGCGGGCACCTGCGCGCCGAACCGGGCACGCACGTAATCGTATTGCGGGGCCAGCCGCGCGCGCGCGGCGCGCGCCAGACGGGGCGGCAGCGGCACGGCCTCGCCGGCATGAACGCGCTGATCCGTCTGCCCCGGCGCCGGGCCGATCCCGAGAAAGCGCGTCAGCCGGTCAAGCGATTCGTCGGAAAACAGCGTCTCGTAAAACAGGACCAGAACGTGGCGGGGGTCGAGCGCGGCGTCGATCCGCTCCAGCGTGCCGCGGTAGTCGCATCGCAAGGCGATCGCCGGCTCGCGCCCGTTCAGCCAGCCCTCTAGGACATGCCGCGCCGCCCCGGCCAGATCGCCCGCGCGGGCCTCGGGCCGGCCGGCGGCGACCTGCCGGATATTCGACCACAGCCGCGTCACCGGATCGCGCAGGATATAGACGAACCGCGCCGCCCCGACGACCTGGCGCATCAGCTTCAGGCTCGAGGTGCCGATCAGGCCGTAGGCGGGCGTGATGTCGCCGACAATCCGCGCGCCCTCGGGCCGCCCCTCGCACAGCCAGGCCATGTAGCCCGCGTGATCGGCCCGGCGACGCTCGAACAGCGCGATCAGCTCGTCATGCGCGGCAAGGTTGCGCAGCACCTTGGAGCGCCATGGATCGGCCCTGGCGTAATCGAGTTTCGCGGCGATGCGCGCGCGGTTTCGGCGCAACACGCGCAGCCGGAAATCGAAATTGCCCCATTCGAGGGTGTCGAACCAGTGCGCCTCCTTCACCCCGCGGAAGTGGCCCTCGGGATGATCGGAGAGATAGCGATGCAGCCAGCTCGTGCCTGCCCGCGTCGCCCCAACTCCGAATACCACCGTCGGCTCGCTCATTCATCCCGCTCCGAAAGGGCGTCCCGGCCCGGCTCAGGCCCCGCCGCGCGGCAGGTCGTCCTTGAAGGCCATCACCCACAACAGCACGATCGCACCCAGCGGAATGACCGCCGCGAGCGACACCCAGTTGGGGATGCCGTAGCGCGGCAGCAGCCGCCAGAACGGCACCACGACCAGAGCCGCGAGGATGACGAACCATATGAGCCCGCCGCCGCCAACGCCGTATCCACTCATCATTTTGCCTGCTCCTCGGCCTTGTCGTCGCCCGGAAGAATGTAGTCCGCCCCTTCCCAGGGCGACATGAAGTCGAAGAGCCGGTATTCCTGCACCAGGCTGACCGGCTCGTAGACCACCCGCTTGAGCGCCTCGTCATAGCGCACTTCCGTATAGCCGGTGGTCGGGAAATCCTTGCGCAGGGGATGGCCGCGAAAACCGTAATCGGTCAGGATGCGCCGCAGGTCCGGGTGCCCCGAAAAGAGCAGGCCGAACATGTCGAACACCTCGCGCTCGAACCAGTTCGCACTGGGATGGATGCCGGTGATCGAGGGCACCATGTCATCCTCGCGCGCCTGTGTTTTCAGGCGGATGCGCTGATTGGTGTACATCGACAGGAAGTGATAGACCACGTCGAAACGCTTGGCGCGCTCGGGGTGATCCACGGCGGTGATGTCCACCAGCGTGGTGAACCGGCAGTTCTCGTCGCCCTTGAGAAACTGGACCACCCCCGGCACCGCGGGCAGCGGCGCCGTCAATGTCAGTTCGCCCCGCTCGACGACAGCCGCGTCGATGTCCTCGGACCGGCGGCTCTCGATATGGGCGGCGAGATCCTTGAGCGCTTCGTCCATGCGCGCCTCCTCAGCGGGTGATTGTACCGGTGCGCCGGATCTTGCGCTGCAATTGCAGGATTCCGTAGAGCAGCGCCTCGGCAGTCGGCGGGCAGCCGGGCACATAGATATCGACCGGGATCACCCGATCGCAGCCGCGCACCACCGAGTAGCTGTAGTGATAATACCCCCCGCCATTGGCGCAGGAACCCATGGAAATCACATAGCGCGGCTCGGGCATCTGGTCGTAGACCTTGCGCAGCGCCGGCGCCATCTTGTTGGTCAGCGTACCGGCGACGATCATCAGATCTGACTGGCGCGGGCTGGCCCGCGGCGCGGTGCCGAAACGCTCGATATCGTAGCGCGGCATCGAGGTGTGCATCATCTCCACCGCGCAGCAGGCCAGCCCGAAGGTCATCCAGTGCAGGCTGCCGGTACGCGCCCAGTTGATGATGTCTTCCGACGCGGTGACGAGGAAGCCCTTGTCCTGAAGCTCGCGGTTGAGCGTCTGGGTCGCGACCTCGCGGTCGGCGCCGGCCGTGTTGGTGCCGGTGCTCACTCCCATTCCAGGGCTCCTTTCTTCCATTCATAGGCGAAGCCGATGGTCAGCACCGCCAGAAACACCATCATCGACCAGAAGGCGGCCATGGAAAGTTCGCCGAACGCCACCGCCCAGGGAAAGAGAAAGGCGATTTCCAGATCAAAGATGATGAACAGGATGGCGACGAGATAGAAACGCACGTCAAACTTCATCCGGGCGTCGTCAAAGGCGTTGAAGCCGCATTCATAGGCCGAGACCTTTTCCGGGTCCGGGTGGCGCACGGCGACCACCGCCGCGGCGAGCATCAGGATCACCCCCAGCCCGACGGCGAGGGCGAGGAAAATCAGGATCGGCAGGTATTCTCGCAGAAGGTCGTCCACGGATCGGGCTCCTGTCGCTGGCGGGCCGGGCCGGCGCGGGCCCGGGCCGGCTGCGCTTGGGTTTACTCCCGCGCCCCGGCAGGGTCAACAGACCCGGGCACGCGGCGTCCGGCCCCCTCAGATCTATCCGCCTTGGCCATGGTGACAAGCCCCGATCCCGGCCGTGATGCGGTGTCGGGAAATGGGCATCGAGCCCCGGCGCGCAGGCCGGAAACGAAGCGGCGGCGCGCCCGCCCGGACGCGCCGCCGACTGCCCTGAAGGGGCCCGGCTTCGGGTCCCGCCGTCAGACCTTGTATTCGGCAAAGGCCGGATCGACCTCGTGCCGGGCGATGTGATTGGAGTAGTTCGACAGCGTCTTGACTGCGATCGCGAGGATGATCTCCAGGACGTGCCGGTCGCTGTAGCCTGCGGCCTTGAACGCCTCGACCTTTTCGGGCTCGGGGCGTCCGCGGGTCTGGACCATGTGCGCAGTGAACCGGCTCAGCGCATCGAGCTTGGGATCGGGCAGCGCGGTGCCCGCGCGCAACGCGTCGGTGTCCTCCTGCGAGACGCCCGACTTGTTGCGCGCGATCATCGTGTGGGCGGCCATGCAGTAGTCGCAGCCATTCTCGCGGCTGACCGTCAGAAAGACCGTCTCCTGCTCAGGCGGGGTGAACTGGCCCGACTCGCGAAACAGCCCGTAGCCGGTCATGTAGGTCTCCAGCACGCCGGGCGAGTTGGCCATGGAGCGATACATGTTGGGCACCATGCCCACGGCCGCCTGCGCCTGATCGAGCAGGCTCTTGGCGGCGCCTTCGGCGTTGGTCTCGTCCACGGGCGGCAGGGTCATCGTGTAATTGGTCATCGAAGCCTCCTTTCGATTCGAGGTGTCCCGCCTGACTAATGCCCATTGCCGCAAGGGATAACCGCCGTTCGGTCAATTCGCGCACACAAAATATCATCAAAATGTTATGCGTGCGCATTTGCACGCCCCCTGTGCCCGAAGGCACCGCGCGCCTCCCGCTCGCCCTCAGAGTTCGGCAAGCGCGGCGCGGTGATGGGCGGCGCTGTCCTCGGAGAAACAGCAGAAGATCACGCGCGGCTCGGGGCGGGCGCGCAGCATCTCGGCGACGGTCCGCACGGCCACCTGCGCCGCCGCCGCGGGCGGATAGCCGTAGACGCCCGTCGAGATCGCCGGAAAGGCGAGGCGGCGCGCGCCCAGCCGGCGCGCCTCCTCGATGCTACGCCGGTAGCAGGAGGCCAGCAGCGCCGGCTCGCCCGACGTGCCGCCCCGCCAGACCGGCCCCACGGTGTGGATGATCCAGCGCGCGGGCAGATCGTGCCCGCCGCTCACCCGCGCCTCGCCGGTGGGGCAGCCGCCAAGCCGGCGAGTCTCCTCCAGCAGGCCCGGCCCCGCGGCGCGATGAATGGCGCCGTCGACCCCGCCGCCGCCTGCCAGCGATTCATTGGCGGCATTGACGATCGCATCCACCTCCAGCGTCGTGATGTCGGCGACGATCACCTCCATCTGTGTCTTCAGATCGCTCATATGTGCCTCCGCTACTGCCAGACCGAGCCGATGATACGTGCGTGACGTTGCAGGATCATCCCCCCTTTGCGGCGCGACCCGCATTGCCCCTGCCGTGCGATCCGGGCGCGCAAATGTCACGGCCGGTCCGGGCCCGCCCCGTCGGGGGGCCGGGTCAGGCGCGCGGCGAGGTCGGGAAGGGCGTCATAGTGATCGAGCACGGCGTCGGGCGAAAGCCGCATGACCCCTGCCCCCTCGGGGCCGAAGCCGACAAGCGCGACGGGCGCGCCCGCCGCGCGGGCGGTGTCGCGGTCGGTGATCGTGTCGCCCACAAGCATCGAGCCCGCCCGCGGGGCGCCCAGCCGCCGCAATGCCTCCCGGTACATGGCCGGGTCGGGCTTGCGCACGCGCAGACACCCCGCGCCCACCAGCGCCGCGAACGCATCCCGCAGCCCCAGCGCGCGCATCAGCCGCTCGGCCAGATCGGTGGGCTTGTTGGTGCAGATCGCGACCGCATAGCCCTGCCCGCGCAGCCGCTCGACGGCCTCGGCCGCGCCGGGGTAGAGCCGTGTGTGGCGCGCGATGTCGGCGGAATAGGCTTCGAGCAGCACGGGATACGCCGCCTCGATGCGCGCGCCGTCCGGGCGCTCGCCCGCCCGTTCCAGCCCAAGCGCCAGCATCGCCTTGCCGCCGGCAAAGGCCGTCGCCGCATCGGCCGCAGGGTCGAGCCGGGCGCCGTGCCCCATGGCCGAAAGCGCGGCATTGGCCGCGGCGATCAGGTCGGCACTGGTATCGGCGAGCGTGCCGTCGAGATCGAAGATGACGCTGCGCATCGAACCGCTCCGGGCAGACCCGCGCCGGCACTGAAATCCGGCGACATGAAAATTGACCCCGCGCCCCTTGCGGCGCTCCAGTCACCCGGTAAAACGATGACACGCGAAAAGAAAGACCGAACGACATGGCGACAGCGCTGATCCTCCTGGCGGCCGGACAGGGAACACGGATGCGATCCGATCTGCCCAAGGTGCTCCACGAGATCGGCGGCGCGCCGCTCTTGGTGCATGCGATGCGCAGTGGCGCGGCGCTGGCGCCGGAAATCCATTTGGTGGCCACCGGCCATGGCGGCGAGGCCGTGGGGGCGGCCGCGCGTGCCGAGGCACCGGAGGCCCGCGTCGTGCATCAGGAGCGGCAGATGGGCACCGCGCATGCGGTCCTGCAGGCGGCGCCGGCGCTGGAGGGCTTCGCGGGTGACGCGGTCGTCCTTTACGGCGACACGCCGCTGATCCGGGGTGCGACGCTCGAGGCGATGATCGCCGCGCGGGCGCACCACGACATTGTCGTGCTGGGCTTCGAGGCCGCCGACCCGGCCCGTTACGGGCGATTGATCGTGGCGGGCGAGCGGCTGGAGCGGATCGTGGAATATGCCGAGGCCACGCCGGAGGAGCGCGCGATCACGCTGTGCAACAGCGGCGTGCTGTGCGCCGATGCCGGCCGGCTAATGGAGCTTGCCGCCGAGGTGGGCAACGACAACGCCAAGGGCGAATACTATCTCACCGATATCGTCGCCCTGGCCCGCGCGCGCGGGCTATCGGCCGGGGTCGTGCGCTGCGACGAGGCCGAGACCATCGGGGTGAACTCGCGCGCCGACCTCGCCGCCGCCGAAGCCGCCTTTCAGGCCCGCGCGCGCACTGCCGCGCTCGAGGGCGGTGCCACGCTGACCGCGCCCGAGACGGTGTTCTTCGCGATCGACACCCGGCTGGGCCGCGACAGCACGGTCGAACCGCATGTCGTCTTCGGCCCCGGCGTGACGGTCGAGAGCGGCGCCGTGATCCGCGCCTTCAGCCATCTGGAAGGCGCCCATGTGGGGCACGGCGCGGTGGTGGGGCCCTATGCGCGCCTGCGGCCGGGCACGGTTCTGGCCGCGCAGACGCGCGTGGGCAATTTCGTCGAGACAAAGAACGCGGTGCTTGAGACCGGCGCGAAGGCCAACCATCTGACCTATCTGGGCGACGCGCATGTGGGCGCGGGCGCCAATATCGGCGCGGGCACGATCACCTGCAATTACGACGGCGTCTCCAAGCACCGCAGCGAGATCGGCGCGGGCGCGTTCATCGGCTCGGACACGATGCTGGTGGCGCCGGTGCGCGTGGGCGCCGAGGCGATGACGGGGTCGGGCTCGGTCATCACCGCGGATGTGCCCGATGGCGCGCTGGGGCTGGGCCGGGCGCGGCAGACCAACAAGCCCGGGCTGGCGCGCAGGCTCATGGAGCGGCTGCGCGCGGCCCGCTCGCGCCGGGCGGGCTGAGACGCCGGCCCGCAACGTAACGAGGGAGCAGTAGAGCATGTGCGGAATCGTCGGCGTGCTCGGCACGCACGAAGTCGCCCCGATGATCCTCGAGGCGCTGCGGCGGCTGGAGTATCGCGGCTATGACAGCGCCGGCATCGCCACCGTCAGCGACGGCCGGCTGGAGCGCCGCCGGGCGGTGGGCAAGCTGGTCAACCTCTCGGACCTTCTGGTCCACGAGCCCCTGCGCGGCAAGGCGGGGATAGGCCACACCCGCTGGGCCACCCATGGCGCGCCGACCAAGGCCAATGCCCATCCCCACCAGACCGGCGGAGTTGCCGTCGTCCATAATGGGATCATCGAGAACTACCGCGCCCTGCGCGCGGATCTGGCCGCCGAAGGCTGGGCGTTCGAGACGGCGACCGACACCGAGACGGTCGCCCTGCTCGCGCGCTGCTATCTCGAGAGGGGATATTCCCCGCGCGAGGCCGCGCGGGCGACGCTCGCCCGCCTCGAGGGGGCGTTTGCGCTGTGCTTTCTTTTCGATGGCGAGGAGGATCTGCTGATCGCCGCACGGCGCGGATCGCCGCTGGCGATCGGGCGCGGCGACGGCGAGATGTTCGTGGGTTCCGACGCGATCGCGCTGGCGCCGATGACCGACCGCGTCACCTATCTCGAAGAGGGCGACTGGGCGGTGATCACCCGCGCCGGCGCGGAGATATTCGATTCCGAGGGCCGGCGCGCCAACCGCGCCGAGACACGCATCGAGCTGGCCGCCAACCGCGTGGACAAGTCGGGCTACAGGCATTTCATGGCCAAGGAGATCGCCGAGCAGCCCAGCGTTCTGGGCGCGGCGATAGGATTTTACGCCAGCCCCGATGGCAGCGATGTCGTGCTGCCCGAAGCGATCGATTTCGCCGGCTGCGACCGTGTTGTGCTGGTCGCCTGCGGGACGGCGCACTATGCCTGCCATGTGGCCAAGTACTGGTTCGAGCAGATCGCGGGCCTGCCTGCCGAGATCGACATCGCCTCGGAGTTCCGCTACCGCGATCCGGTGCTCTCGGAGCGCGCCGTCGCCGTCTTCGTCAGCCAGTCGGGCGAGACGGCCGACACGCTGGCCGCGCTGCGCCATGTCAAGGAGCGGGTGGGCCAGACCGTGGCGGTGGTCAATGTGGCGACATCCTCGATCGCGCGCGAGGCCGATGTGGCGCTGCCCATCCATGCCGGCGCCGAGATCGGCGTGGCCTCGACCAAGGCCTTCACCTGCCAGCTCGTCGTGCTGCTCAACATGGCGCTCAGCGCCGCCCGCGCCCGCGGCGCGCTGAGCCGCGAGGATCTGGCCGACCGGCTTTCGGCCTTGCGCAGCCTGCCCGGGCTGGTCAATCACGCGCTGGAGCGCGACGACGACATCCGGGCGATCTCCAACGCGCTGGCCGAAATGCACCACATCCTCTTTCTGGGCCGGGGGCCGATGTTTCCGCTCGCCCTCGAAGGGGCGCTGAAACTCAAGGAGATCAGCTATATACACGCCGAGGGCTATGCCAGCGGCGAGCTCAAGCACGGCCCCATCGCGTTGATCGACCAGCGCGTGCCGGTGATTACAATGGCCCCGCATGACCGGCTTTTCGACAAGACCGTCTCCAACATGCAGGAGGTCATGGCACGCCATGGCCGCGTCGTGCTGATCTCGGATTCGGCCGGGGTCCGCGAGGCCGGCGAGGGCTGCTGGAAGACGCTGACCATGCCGGCGGTGCCCGATTTTCTTGCGCCCATTCTCTATGCCGTCCCCGCCCAGCTTCTGGCCTATCACACCGCGCTGGCCCGCGGCACCGACGTCGATCAGCCGCGCAACCTCGCCAAATCGGTGACGGTGGAGTAGCGTGGTCCGCCCTAGCGGGCGATCACCACCAGTTCGGGCAGGTCGGTCAGTGGAATGCCCAGCAGCCTGAAGGCCGCCATCGAGAGCGCGCTGCCCGACCCCGGCGTGCCACCCGAGGGGCGCAGTTCCACCTCGGCGCTGGCCGTGCCGTCTTCAAGCCGGATGACGCCGGGGCGCGCCGCGTCGACCAGCGGCGTGCGCAGCCACAGCCCCGGTTCGGACGGGCTGCCGAGCGTGGCGATGGTCCGGCCCAGCTCCGCGCCCGGCTCGGGGGGCTCGGACCCCGTCTCGGCGGCGCGCGGCGCGGGGCGCGGCGTATCCGCCTCGGGCGCCTGCACGGCGGCACCCGGCCGACCGGGCGCATCCGCATCACTGCCGAGCAACCCCGACAGCGGCCCGCCGGCACATCCCGACACAGCGACGAGCGTGCAGAGCAGGGCCAAAGGGCGAAACCGGGTTACCATGCCGTGTACCATACGCCGCATCACGGGGGCGATCAACGCAGGTTTGAGCTTGCCGCATCGCTCGTCGAGGCTTAGCTTGGGGGCATGACCGCACCGTTGATCGACCCCTTCGCCCGGCCAATCAGTTACCTGCGCGTCTCGGTCACCGACCGCTGCGACTTTCGCTGCGTCTACTGCATGGCCGAGAACATGACCTTCCTGCCCAAGAAAGAATTGCTCACCCTCGAGGAACTCGACCGGATGTGCACGACCTTTGTCGGCCTCGGTGTCGAGAAGCTGCGCATCACCGGCGGCGAGCCGCTCGTGCGCAAGGGGATCATGACCTTTTTCGAGGGGATGCAGCGCCATCTCGAGTCCGGCGCGCTCAAGGAACTCACGCTGACCACCAACGCCTCGCAGTTGCGCCGTTTCGCCCAGCCGCTCCACGACTGCGGCGTGCGGCGGGTGAATGTCTCGCTCGACACGCTCGATGCGAAAAAATTCGCCGACGTCACCCGCTGGGGCCGCCTGCCGCAGGTGCTCGACGGGATCGAGGCCGCGCGCGAGGCGGGCATCCGCGTCAAGATCAACACCGTCGCGCTCAAGGGCTTCAACGAGGATGAGCTCTTCACCCTGACCGAATGGTGCGCCCGCGACGGCCACGACCTGACCTTCATCGAGGTGATGCCGATGGGGGATCTGGGCAACGAGGACCGGATCGACCAGTACTGGCCGCTCAGGGATCTCCGCGCCCGCCTCGAAGAGCGCTACACCCTCACCGACATCCCCGAGCGTACCGGCGGGCCAGCCCGCTATGTGCGCATCGAGGAGACGGGCCAGAAGATCGGCTTCATCACGCCGCTGACCCACAACTTCTGCGAAAGCTGCAACCGCGTGCGGCTGACCTGCACCGGCGAACTCTACATGTGCCTCGGTCAGGAGGACATGGCCGACCTGCGCACGCCCCTGCGCGCGAGCGACGACAACGCCCTGCTCGAACAGGCGATCCGCGCCGCCATCGCCCGCAAGCCCAAGGGGCACGATTTCGACTATTCGCGCCAGCAGGTGAAGGGGCAGATGACCCGGCACATGAGCCACACCGGCGGCTGACGTCACCCGCCACACCTCCGCCGGCCCCGCCGCGGCGCGCCGTCGGCCGGGCGGCAGGCGCGGCACTCTGGCCACATTCCCGAAAGCGAGGCCCCGCATGCCCTTTTTCCCCACCTTTCCCGACGATGCCGGTGTTGCCACGATCTACAAGGCGCACCCGCAGGTCTATCGCCCCTGGATTCGCATGGGCGAGGAGGTGATGACCAAGGAGTCTCCCCTCAGCCAGGGCGAACGCGAACTGATCGCGACCTATGTCTCCTCGCTCAACGACTGCGATTACTGCCGCACCACCCATCTGCCCTCTATGCAGGCGCACGGGATCGAGCAATCCGTCGTCGATGCCCTGCTGGCGGATATCGACAGCGCCCCCGTCGAGGATCGGCTCAAGCCCCTTTTCGCCTTTGCCCGAAAGCTCACGCTGACCCCCGCGCGGATGAGCCGGGCCGATGCCGACGCCGTCTATGACGCCGGCTGGGACGAGGATGCCCTGCACGCCGTCATCTGCGTGGTGTGCCGGTTCAACTTCATGAACCGCCTGGTGATGGGGCACGGGCTGATCGCGCCCGACAGCGCCACCGCGCAGGAAAACGCCCGACAGCGGCAGGAAAAGGGCTATGCCGGCATGCATCCCCAGCTCGCTGGAGACAAGGAAGCGGGCTGACCGCCCCGCCCCTCCGCGCCACGGGCTTTGACAGACTGTCGCAGCCGGCGTAATCTCTCGCCTTACCCTGCGTAAACACAACAACGCGCGCGGGGGGAGCGAGGGAGGATCGCATGAACAAGCTTTTCTTTGTCGTACTTGCTGCCGGCGGGCTCGCGGCGGCTGCCGGTTTCGCCGAGACGCCCCTCGAGCGGGGCGAATATCTCGTCCAGGGCCCCGCGGGATGCGGCAACTGCCACACCCCCTTCGGCCCCGAGGGCCTTGATTTCTCGCGCGATCTCTCCGGCCGCCTTGTCGAGGAGAACGAGCAGTTCACCGCCTATGCGCCCAACATCACGCCGGCGGGGCGTATCGCCGGCTGGTCGGACGCCGAGCTTGCCCGCGCGATCCGCGAAGGCATCCGCCCCGACGGCTCGCTGATCGGCCCGCCCATGCCCTTCGCGCTGTATCGGGGGCTCTCCGATGACGATCTCGCCGCGATCGTGGCCTATCTGCGCACCGTTCCGGCTGTCGAGAACGAGGTGCCCGCATCGACCTACAACATCCCGCTGCCCCCCGCATACGGGCCGCAGGTCGAGAGCGTCCCCGAGATCGAACCCGCGGTCAGCGTGGAATATGGCGAATACCTCGCCGGCCCGGTGGCGCATTGCATGGAGTGTCACACCCCGCTGGGGCCGCAGGGCCCGATGCTGGAGACCTCGCTGGGCCAGGGCGGCAACGAATTCCACGGGCCCTGGGGCGTGTCCGTCTCGGCCAACCTGACCAGCCACGAGGACGGCCTCGCCGGCTATAGCGACGCCGAGATCGCGCGGATGATCACCGAGGGTGTGGAGCCTGACGGATCGCGGATGAACCCGCCGATGCCCTATGGCTACTACGCGAACATGACCGACGACGACGTGGCGGCCGTCATCATGTATCTGCGCACCCTGCCGCCCCTGCCCGACCCGGGCTGAGGGCGGACGCGCACCGCGCCACTGTTCCCCGGGGCGTCAGCCCCGGATCGCGCCCGACCCCGCCCCCCAGGGCGGGCGCGATTTGGCGGCACCGCCTGGGGCGGCGGCGGCGTCAGGGCTTCGAGGACAGGATCGTACCGATGTCACCGCGCCCACCCTCGGGGTCGGGCGCGATTCTCTTTCGCGGCGTTCGCAGTGGCAGACCGCGGTGTCAATCTCTCCCGGCGTCCGCCACGTTCTCGTGGCATGGTTGCCCCTCAATTCTTGGGGTGGACGACAATACCTTGGCTCGTAACAATGCAGAGCATATAGGTTGATATGGGTTCCTCAGATGAACAGCAGAGAGATGACAAGGCTAAAGCGTCGGTGGGACAATCGAGCCGACGCGGCTTGGCCGCAGTTCCTAGACTGGCTTGAGATACAAAATATCCGAGGTTGGCAATCTCAGCGTGTGGACTTCCGTTTTCCGATCGTGGCTATTGTGGGTGAAAACGGATCAGGAAAAAGCACCGTACTTCAAGCGGCTGCAAGCTCATATATCGATGAGGACGGAAATACTTATTTCCCGTCAGACTTCTTCCCTGAAACAGCGTGGGATCGCCTCCACAACGTGGGCATTCGCGCGGGTTATCGTCAAGGAGTCAACCGAAACGAGGTCTTCGTCAGAAAGCCTACGGAGCGCTGGCGAGGGCCGCCCGAGCGTCCGCGGCGGCACTTGAGATATCTTGATCTTAGTCGCCTCCAGCCAGTAGGGACAAGAACTGGCTACGCAAGAATCGCTCGATCTCGCCACGCAGAACGCAACGCTACCGCCTTTGAGCAAGAGCAAATTGACCGAATGTCTTCGATAATGGGCCGCCGTTATCGCGACGCCCGAATGGCAACCACTGACTTTGACCCGAATCGCGAGATTCCAGTCTTGGCCAAGGATGGTGATCCATATTCCGGTTTCCATCAGGGCTCTGGCGAGACGACCATTGCGGAATTACTTCAGACAGATCTACCGCGCAATGGCCTAGTTCTGATTGACGAGGTTGAATCGTCACTACACCCGCGCGCGCAGAGACGTCTTCTGAGAGATTTGTCTAGGGTCAGGACCCATTGATTTCGGCGTTGCGTCGTGATTCATCGCTCGAAAAAGCGAGCGGTGAACATGTCTGATCTCTTCTGGCTGACCGACGCGCAGATGGCGCGTCTTGAGCCC
>PUHN01000050.1 GCA_002967695.1 Rhodobacteraceae bacterium WD3A24
CGGCGGCCCCGGCGGCAAGCCGCAGGGCCGGCGCCGCCGGCCGCGGCCTGCCGGCGCCCGCGCCGCTGCGTAAACGCCCGCAAGGGGCGCCCGAGCCCTAATGACACCGACGCCGCGAGGCCGGCCCCCTCCGCCGGAGGGGCCGGCCGGTCACGTTGGTCAATCCGCGACCGGCTCCAGCGGATAGCTTTCGAGCGGCTCGTAAACCATGCCATTGCCGCTGCGGCGCGAGCTGAACAAGGTGAATTCGCGCACGGTGAAAGGATCGGTCTCGAAACCGGATTCGGCGACGATGGCGCCCTCCAGCCGCACCAGATCGACCCTGACCGGGTTGAGGCGCGCAAGCGTGACATGCGGCGTGAAGCGGCGCGCCCCGAGTTCGACACCCGCGCCGCTGGCGGCGTTGAACACCTTGCGTTGCAGGTGATCGAGCCGGGGCTGGGGGGCGACGCCCGCCCAGACATTGCGCGGCTTGTTGCCGCCGAACAGGCCCACGCCGGTTAGGCGCAACTCGAAGGCCGGCGCGCGCAGCCCGCGAAACGCCGCGTCGACATCGGCGAGCTGGTCCTCGGCCAGATCGCCAAGAAAGACGAGCGTGATGTGAAAGTTCTCCGGTGCAATCCGGCGCGGCAGCGGCAGCATGTGCTGCAGCATCTCCAGCCGCGCCCGGATGTCCTCGGGCAGCGCGATAGCCGCGAATGCCCGGATCATCGCGCCGCCAGCCTGGCCAGCGCGGCGCGCAACTCCGCGCGCACCGGTCCCTCCCGCGGCGCGTCAACCAGCGTCGTGAACCAGTGTTCGGGCGGCGCGCGTCCGACGCGCGGCGCCCGCGACCAGCGCAGGGCGCGCAGGACGGCCTCGGCCTCGGGCGGCAACCGGCGGGGCAGAGTGCGGCCCGACAGCACGCCCCACACGCCGGTCCAGCACCGCGCGACCGACCACGGATTGTAGCCGCCGCCGCCCAGCACCACGAGCCGGCGCGCCATCGCCGCGAGCCCGGCGGCGACCTCGCGATGCGGGGTGTTCGACAGCGACAGCCGCGAGAGCGGATCCTCCTCGATCGCGTCGGCGCCGCATTGCAGCACAACGACATCGGGCCGAAAGGCGTCGAGCCGGGGCAGAATCAGATCGTGCAGGATCGCGCGCATCTCGCTGTCGTTGAGCCCGCGCGGGGCCGGAAGGTTGAAATGTCCGCCGCCGCCGTCGTCGTCGAGCGCACCGGTAAACGGCCATCGGCGGGCCTCGTGGACCGAGATCAGCAGCGCATCGGGGTCGCCGTCAAGGGCGTGGGCCACGCCGTCGGGGTGGTGGGCGTCGATATCGACATAGGCGAGCCGCGACAGCCCCAGCGCCCGCAGGCGCAGCAGGCACAGAACCGGATCGTTGAGATAGCAAAAGCCCCCCGCGGCATCGGGAAAGGCATGGTGCGTCCCGCCGGCGGGCACGTGAACGATGCCGCCCTCGCGCACGAGATCGGCGGCGAGCATCGTGCCCCCGGCCGAGGTGGCGGGGCGGCGGAACATCTCGCCGAATACGGGGTTGGAGGGGGTGCCGAGATTGTGCCGGGCGCGGGCCGCATCGCTGACCGCCCCGTCGGCTTCGGCGCGCTGGAGCGCGGCGATATAGTCCGGCGTGTGCCAGGCCGTCAGGGCGGCGGGCTTGGCGCGGGGGCTGGTGACATAGTTTTCGGCATCGAGCCAGCCCAGCGCGCGGGCGAGGTCCATCACCGCGCTCACGCGCGGGATGCGCAGCGGATGCCACGCCCCGTAGGACGAGCCGCGATAAATCTCGGCCCCGATGAAGCGCGGCGCCGGCGCATCGTCGCGGGCGTCGGGGCGGGGCGTGGCCGGTTGGAGGGCGCTGGACATCGCGGCTCCGGGGTGGGGGGTTGGGTGATCGACAGCTATCGTCGCCGCCGGCACCATCAAGGCGCGCGCTTGATTCTTTCGCCGGGGCGGATAATTAACGTCTGGATGGAGCCGGGGTGCTTGTGATGATCCGATACACGCTCAGGTGCCCCGAAGGGCACGAGTTCGACAGCTGGTTCAAGTCCGCCTCGGCCTTCGACGCGCTGCGGGCAGGCGGGCATGTGACCTGTGCCGTTTGCGGGGCAGGCGGGGTCGAAAAGGCGCTGATGGCGCCGCGGGTGCGCGCCGGGCGCGATCGCGCCGCCCCGGCGGCACCGGACGACACCGACACGCCCGCGCGCGATCCCGCGCCGCAACCGCAGGCAGATACGCCGCTGTCGCAGCCCGCCTCGGAGACGGAGCGCCGGATCGCCGCCCTGCGGGCCCATGTCGAGGCCAATTCCGATGACGTGGGACTGCGCTTTGCCGAGGAGGCCCGCCGCATGCATTCCGGCGACGCCCCGGCCCGCGCGATCCATGGCGAGGCGAAATTCGACGAGGCCAGGGCGCTGATCGACGAGGGCGTGCCGGTCGCGCCGCTGCCTTTCCGCCGCAGGCGCGACACGAACTGAGACCGCGACGCGCCTGTCACGCAGCGCGCGCGAATGCGCCATGCGGGAGGGGGCGCTCACTCGTTCCGGCCGACCCTGGGCTCGGTCCCCGCGCGCAGCCGGGCGATGTTGTCGCGGTGGCGCCACAGGATCAGCGCGGCGAAGATCGCCATCAGGAGCGTGAGTTGCACGTGCCCCAGAAGCGGCGCCCACACCACCGACAGGACCGCGGCGGCGAGCGCCGAGAGCGACGAGTAGCGCGTGAGCGCGGCGACCGCGAGCCAGGTTGCACAGGCGGCCAGCCCAACAGGCCAGGCCAGCGCGATGGCCGTGCCAAGAAAGGTCGCAACACCCTTGCCGCCCCGAAAGCCCAGCCAGACCGGATAGAGATGCCCGAGAAAGGCGGCAAGGCCGGCGATCTGCGCGGCATCTGCGCCGAAAGTCACGCGGGCGATGAGCACCGCCACCGCCCCCTTTCCGATGTCGAGGATCAGGGTGGCGGCGGCGGCGGGCTTGTTGCCCGTGCGCAGCACGTTTGTCGCCCCGATATTGCCCGAGCCGATCCTGCGCAGATCGCCCAGCCCCAGCGCGCGGGTGATGACGATGCCGAACGGCACCGCGCCCAGCAGATAGGCGAGCGCCGCGACGAGGGCCAGCAGCGAAAGGGGGGTCTGGAATGCGGGGAGCAGGCTCATCATGCGGTCTCCTTTGCATGGACCCGCCGGCCGGCGACGAAACAGGCCAGCACGCGGCCCTGCAACCGGGCCTCGTCGAAGGGCGTGTTCTTGGATTTCGAGTGCAGGGCGAAACGGTCGAGGAGGAAGGGCGCGTCGGGATCGAACAGCACCAGATCGGCTGGCGCTCCGGCGGCGAGGCGCCCGGCCGGCAGTCCTAGCCGCCGCGCGGGGTTGAGCGCCATCGCGCGGAAAAGCTGCGGCAGCGTCAGCTCGCCAGAATGATAGAGGCGCATCGACGCGGGCAGCAGTGTCTCGAGCCCTACCGCGCCGCTCGCGGCCTCTTCGAAGGGCAGGCGCTTGGATTCCTCGTCCTGCGGCGTGTGCATGGAGCAGATCACGTCGATCAGCCCCGAATCCACGGCCTCGACCATCGCGGCGCGGTCGTCCTCGGAGCGCAGCGGAGGCGTGAGCTTGAAGAAGGTGCGGTAGTCGCCCACGTCAAGCTCGTTCAGTGTCAGGTGATGGATGCTGATCCCCACCGTGATGTCGAGCCCGTTGGCCTTGGCGCGCCGGAGCGGCGGCAGGGCGCGGCGCGTCGTGATCTGGTCGGCGTGGTAGCGCGCGCCGGTCATCTCCACCAGGCCGATATCGCGGTCGAGGCCGAGACGTTCGGCCATGGGAGAGACCGAAGGCAGCCCGCGCAGAGCGGCGAACTTGCCGCTCGTCGCCGCCGCGCCGCGCGAAAGCCCCGGATCCTGCGGATGGCCGATGACCAGAGCCCCGAGGCTGCGCGCGTAGGTCAGGCAGCGCGACAGCACGCGCGTGTTGGTGACGACATGGTCGGTATCGGTGAAGGCCACCGCCCCCGCATCCATGAGAAAGCCGATCTCGACCATCTCGCGGCCGGCCCGCCCGCGCGTGAGCGCCGCCATGGGGCGCATGTTGACCGGCGTTTCGGCCTGCGCGCGGCGGGTGACGAATTCGAGCACCTCGGGGGTGTCGATGGCCGGATCGGTGTCGGGCCGGGTGACGATGGTGGTCACGCCCCCTGCCGCGGCGGCGCGGCCGGCGCTGCGAAAGCTTTCCTTGTGGCGCGCGCCGGGTTCGCCCACCTGCACGCCGATATCCACGATGCCGGGGGCAAGGCATTTACTGGCGCAGTCGATCACCTGCGCGCCTTTCGGGGGGCCGGCGGCGTCAACGGCGGCGATGCGCGCGCCATCGACGATCAGGTTGCCGCGGCGTTCCTCGCCCGCCTCGGGGTCGATCAGCCGGGCGTTCTCGAAATACAGGGTCATGCCTGCGCCTCCTGGATGTCGCGCATCATGGCGTGAAGCCGCGCGGCCTCGGGCACGAGTTCGAAGCCGACATGGACTGGCGTCACCGCGCGCACGGTGCGGCGCATCCGCTCCAAGGGCCGCACGCGGCGGCGCAGGATCGCGAAATAGGCCGAGGGCGGCCGCGTCGCCGCCAGCCAGAGCGGGCTCTGCGTGGTGATCGGATAGGCCACCAGCGCCCGGCCCGCCAGCCGCGTCTCGATCAGCGCGCGGCGGTCGGTCAGCGCGTAGGCCATGTGGCGGCGGCGGATCATGTCGGCGATATGCGGCCCCAGCGCCAGCGCGAGCCCGAAAGCCAGCGCACCGGCAGCGGTGGCCGCGACCGGCCCGCCCAAGGGCGCGCCCGCGCGCAGACCGGCCGCCCCCTGCCAGCCCAGCGCGAGCGCCAGCGCGACCACGATGAGGCCCACCGCACTGACGCCCAGATGCCGGAACCGGATGTGAAACCCGCCATCGGGGCGCCCCTGCCAGAGAAGGCGCTCGCCGGGGGCGAGCACCTCGGCCCAGTCGTCTCCCATGCGCGGGGGCAGCGGCCGCGCCGCGCTGGGCTGAAGGAAGGCCTCGGGCGCGGTCACAGCGCCTCCCAGCGGCCGAAGCGCGCGGCCTCGATGGCCTTTTCGGTGCCGGGCGCGTCGGCGATATGGGCGATCAGGTGCTTGTCGCCCTCACGGGTGATCACCTGGACGTCGCCCAGAAGCTGGCGCACCGTCTCGATCCGCGAAAGCTCGACCGAGCGGCCGTCGGGCAGGATCAGCCGCCTGTCGGTCAGATGCCAGACCCGGCCGAGCGCCTCGGAGGCCAGATACGCCCCCCGCACCGCGATGGCGGCAATGGCCCCGACCGCCCCGACGCCGATATGGGGGCTGTCGATCAGCCACAACACCAAGGCGACGCCGCCCATCCCGACCAGCGCCAGCGCCCCCTGGTTGCGCCAGTAGGTGCGCTTGTCGGCGGGGACCGTCATCAGAAGTTCCTCGCCGGGGGCGAGTTCGGGGCGTTCAGCCATCGCCGTTCTCCCGCGCCGCGCGCAGGTTGCGGGCGAGCAGTTCCATCGCGGCCATGCGCACCGCGACGCCCATCTCGACCTGCTCCTGGATGACGCTGCGGTTGATGTCGTCGGCCAGCGTCCCGTCGATCTCCACGCCGCGGTTCATCGGGCCGGGATGCATGACGATGGCGTCGCCCTTGGCATGGGCGAGTTTCTCGGCGTCCAGCCCGAAGCGGTGGTAGTATTCGCGTTCGCTGGGTATGAAGGCGCCGTCCATGCGTTCGCGCTGCAGGCGCAGCATCATCACCACGTCGGCGTCGCGCAGCCCCTCGCGCATGTCGTCGGTCACCTCCACGCCGAACTCGGCCGCCTGCGCGGGCATCAGCGTGGGCGGGCCGACCAGCCGCACGCGGTTTTCCATCTTGCCCAGCAGCAGCAGGTTGGACCGCGCCACGCGGGAATGGGCGATATCGCCGCAGATGGCCACGGTCAGCCGGTGGAGCCGGCCCTTGGCGCGGCGGATCGTCAGCGCGTCCAGCAGCGCCTGGGTGGGGTGCTCGTGGCGGCCGTCGCCCGCGTTGAGCACCGCGCAGGTGACCTTCTGCGCAAGCAGGTCCACCGCGCCCGAGTTCGGATGGCGCACCACCAGCAGGTCGGGATGCATGGCGTTGAGCGTCATCGCGGTGTCGATCAGCGTCTCGCCCTTCTTCAGGCTCGACGCCTGCATCGCCATGTTCATCACGTCGGCGCCCAGCCGCTTGCCGGCCAGCTCGAAGCTCGACTGGGTGCGGGTCGAGGCCTCGAAGAACATGTTGATCTGGGTCATCCCCGCCAGCACGTCCGCGTGCTTGGCCGCGCTGCGCCCGAGCGCGACATAGCGGTCGGCGAGGTCGAGCAGGGCGGTGATCTCGTCGGGTCCGAGATGCTCGATCCCCAGTAGGTGGCGCGCGCGAAAGCTCATTTGCCCCCCGGCTTGGGTGTGTGGGCCGGTATAGAAAGGTGGGGCCGCGCCGACAAGGGCGCTTTACGCCCGCGCCGCGTGCGCCTAGCCTGACGCCATGATCGAAGGCCTCGACTGGCACAGTGCGCGCGCCCTTCTGGAGTGGCAGATCGAACTCGGCGTGACCGAGGCGATCGGCGATGGGCCCGTCGACCGCTACGCCGCCGCCCAAGTGGGCGCCGCCGCACCGCCCGAGGAGGCTCCCGCACCGCCCGCGCCGGCCGACGAGCACACCCACGACCCGGTGGCGGCGGCCCGCGCGGCCGCCGCGCGGGCCGCCAGTCGGCCGGATCTGGCCGCCGCGGTCGCCGCCTTCGACCTTTGCGACCTCAAGCGCGGCGCGCGCAACACCGTCTTCGCCGATGGCAACCCCGAGGCGCGCGTGATGATCATCGGCGAGGCGCCGGGCCGCGACGAGGACATGCAGGGCCACCCCTTCGTCGGCCGGGCCGGGCGGCTTCTCGACCGGATGTTTGCCGCGATCGGCCTGTCGCGCAGCGCGACCGATCCGGTGCATGCGCTCTACATCACCAATATCCTGCCGTGGCGGCCGCCGCAGAACCGCCCGCCCACGGCCGATGAGATGGCGATGCTGCTGCCCTTCGTGGAGCGGCATGTGGCGCTGGCCGGGCCGGAGATCCTGGTGCTGATGGGCAACACGCCGTGCTCGGCGATTCTGGGCCGGCGCGGCATCACCCGGTTGCGCGGGCAGTGGGTGGAGGCGCTGGGGCGCCCGGCGCTGCCGATGTTCCATCCCGCCTATCTTCTGCGCACCCCCTCGGCCAAGCGCGAGGCCTGGAGCGACCTGCTGGCCCTGCAGGCCCGGCTCGAAGAGCAAGAGGAGGAGGCCGCATCATGAGCGGGACCGACGAGTCGATGGAATTCATCCCCGTGCGTATCGCGGTTCTGACGGTCTCCGACACCCGCCAGCCGGATGACGACCGCTCGGGCGACGCGCTGGTCACCCGGCTCGAGGCGGCCGGGCATACCCTGGCCGACCGTGCGATCTGCCGCGACGACCGCGCCGCGATCGCCGGCAAGCTGACCGAGTGGTGCGAAAATCCGCGTATCGACGCGGTGATCTCGACCGGCGGCACGGGGCTGACCGGGCGCGACGTGACCGTCGAGGCGCATCGCGACGTCTACGAGAAGGAAATCGAGGCCTTCGGCACCGTTTTCACGATGGTGTCGATGAAAAAGATCGGCACCTCGGCGGTGCAGTCGCGCGCCTGCGGGGGCGTGGCCAAGGGCACCTATCTTTTCGCGCTGCCCGGAAGCCCCGGCGCCTGCAAGGATGCCTGGGACGAGATCCTTTGCCACCAGTTCGATTACAGGCACCGCCCGTGCAACTTTGTCGAGATCATGCCGCGGCTCGACGAGCACCTGCGACGGAAATGACCGCCTCGCACGTAACGATCACGTAAGCGGGGCCGTCTAAGCCGCCTCTGCCGCGATGTCGCGCTGGAATCCGGCGCGCGGGGGTTTACACTGTGTGTTTGACGGCGGTTGCGCGGGGATCGGGCATAATGAGGTTTTTGCGGCGCAGTCTTGTGGGCCTGGTTCTGGTCAGCCTGACAGCCGCGCTGCTGGCGCTGGCCGGCCAGCAGCTCGTTTCGGCTTTTCAGGCGCGCATGGCCGACGAGGGCGGTGCGCGCCCCGCGCGTGAACGGGTCTTTTCCGCCCGCGTCATCACCGTCCGCCCCGAGCGGATCGCGCCGGTTCTGACCACCTTCGGCGAGGTTCGCAGCCGTCGGACGCTGGAATTGCGCGCGCCGGCCGGCGGGCGGGTGGTCGAGCTGGCCACGAATTTCGAGGATGGCGCACGCACCGAGCAGGGCCAGCTCCTGATGCGGGTGGAGCAGGCCGACGCCGCGGCCGCGCTGGCGCTGGCCCGCGCCGACCTGGCCCGCGCCGAGGCCGAACTGCAAGACGCGCGCCGCGCGCGCGAGCTGGCGGGGGATGAACTGGAGGCCGCCGAGGATCAGGCCGCGCTGCGCGGCCGCGCGCTTGAGCGCCGGCGCAGCCTGGCCGAGCGGGGGGTGGGCTCCGAGGCCGCCGTCGAGGAGGCCGAGCTGGCCCTGTCAAGCGCCCGGCAGGCCGTGCTCGCCCGCCGCCAGGCCGTCGCGCAGTCCGAGGCGCGCGTGGGCGAGGCCGAGACCGCCCTGTCGCGCCAGCGCATCGCCGTCGAGGAGGCCGAGCGGCGGCTCGAAGACACCGAGCTGCACGCCGCCTTCACCGGCACGCTGAGCGACGTGACCGTCGTCGAGGGCGGGCTGGTTTCGGTCAATGAGCGCCTCGCGCAGTTGATCGACCCCGATGCGCTCGAGGTCTCGTTCCGCCTGTCGACGTCGCAATACGCCCGGTTGCTCGACGCGGAGGGCGCGCTGATCCCCGCCGATGTGGAGATCGCGCTGGATGTGCTGGGCACCGAAATCGTCACCACCGGCACGCTCGCCCGGGTGAGCGCGGCGGTGGGCGAGGGGCAGACGGGCCGGCTGGTCTATGCGCGGCTGGAGGCGCCGCGCGGCTTCAGGCCCGGCGATTTCGTCACCGTGCGCGTGCGCGAGCCCGCGCTGGACAATGTGGCGCGCCTTCCGGCGACGGCGGTCGATAGCGCCGGCAGCGTGCTGGTCGTGGGCGAGGACAGCCGGCTCGAAAGTGCGACGGTCGCCGTGCTGCGCCGCGAGGGCGATGACGTGATCGCGCGCGCGCCGGGGCTGGCCGGCGCCGAGATCGTTGCCGAGCGCGCGCCCATGCTGGGCGCGGGAATCCGCATCAATCCCGTCCGCCCGGACGCGCGGGAGACTGACGATGATGGCGCCGCCGGCGAGGCGGCGTCGGGCGGGCGCGGCCGCGAAATGCTCAGCCTGAGCGCCGCGCGGCGCGCGGCGCTCATCGCGCGGGTGCGTGCCAGCGACATGCCCGATGCGGCGCGCGAGCGTGTCATCGCCCAGCTTTCGCAGGACCGCGTGCCGGCCCGCGTGGTCGAGCGGCTCGAAGCGCGGTCGGGGGGCTGAGCGAAGGATGCGACGCGGGATCGTCACGCAGGCTGCCGGCCTGTTCAGGTATTTCACGCGCCACCGCACCGCGGCCAATCTGCTGATGCTGCTGATGGTCGTCGCCGGTCTGGCGGCGGTGCCCAACATGCGTGCGCAGTTCTTCCCCGACATCGTCACCGACTCTGTCAGCGTCAGCGTGGCCTGGCAGGGCGCGGGGGCCGAGGATGTCGATCGCGGCATTGTCGCGGTGCTCGACCCCGTGCTGATGGGGGTGGAGGGGGTCGAAAGCAGTTCGGCCCGCTCCACCGAGGGGCGCGCCTCCATCCGGCTGGAGTTCGAGCCGGGCTGGGACATGGCCCGCGCCACTGCCGATGTGCAGGACGCGATCGACGCGACATCGACCCTGCCCGAGGGCGCCGACGACCCGCGCGTGACGCGCAGCGCTTGGCGCGACCGCGTGACCGATGTGGTCATCACCGGCCCCGTCGCCCCCGATCAGCTGGGCCGCTTCGCCGACGAATTCGTCGCCCGGCTGTTCGAGGCGGGCGTGACCCGAACCACCATCGAGGGCGTCGCCGCGCCGGAAACGGTGGTCGAGGTGCCCTCGGCGGCGCTGGTGCGCCACGGCGTGACGATGCAGCAGATCGCCCGCGCCATCGCCGCCGAGGTCTCCGCCGATCCCGCCGGCGATGTCGGCGGCGGGACGACCCGCGTGCGCACCGGCGCCGAGCGGCGCAGCGCCGAGGAGATCGCCGAAATCCCGCTGCGTTCGGCGCTCGACGGCACGCGGCTGACCATCGGCGATGTCGCGCGGCTCGAGGTCGGCGGGGTGGATCGCGACTCCGCCTATTTCGTGGGCGAGAACCCCGCCATCACGGTGCGGGTGGAGCGCTCGGCCCGCGGCGATGCGCTCGCGATTCAGGATCGGGTCCAGCGGGCCGCGGATGCGCTGGCGCCCTCGTTGCCCGAAGGGGTGACGGTGGAGCTGATCCGCACCCGCTCCGAGGTGATCTCGGGGCGACTCGACATCCTCGTGAGCAACGGCTTGCTGGGGCTCGCGCTGGTCGTCGGGCTGTTGTTTCTGTTCCTCAATGCGCGCACGGCGCTGTGGGTCTCGGCGGGGATTCCGGTGGCGATGCTCGCCGCGGTGGCGGCGATGTATGCGATGGGCATGAGCTTCAACATGATCTCGCTTTTCGCGCTGATCATCACGCTGGGGCTCGTGGTCGATGACGCCATCGTGGTGGGCGAGCATGCCGACTGGCGCGCGCGGGAGCTGGGTGAAGGCCCCGCCGAGGCCGCCGAGCGCGCCGCCACCCGCATGGCCCAGCCCGTTTTCGCCGCCTCCGTCACCACGGTGCTCGCCTTTCTCGCGCTGGTGGCGGTGGGCGGGCGGTTCGGCGAGCTGATCCGCGACATCCCGCTGACGGTGATTGCGGTGTTGATCGCCTCGCTGGCGGAGTGCTTTCTGATCCTGCCGCACCACATGCGCCACGCCATCGCCGGCTCGGCGCGGCAGCAATGGTATGACCTGCCCTCGCGACTGGTCAATCGCGGCTTCCGCTGGGGCCGCGAGACCCTCTTTCGACCCCTGATGCGGCTCGTGATCTTCGCGCGCTACCCCGTGCTGGCGGGGGCGGTGCTGCTGCTGGCCATGCAGGCGGGCGCGCTGGTGCGCGGCGATGTGCCGTGGCGCTTTTTCAACGCGCCCGAGCAGGGGACGGTGACCGGAAATTTCGCCATGCTGCCGGGGGCGACGCGGGCGGACACGCTCGAGATGATGCGCGAGATGCAGCGCGCGACCGAGGCGCTGGGCGCGCGTTACGAGGCCGAACACGGCCGAAATCCGCTGCAATACGTCATCGCCCAGGTCGGCGGCAACGCGGGCCGGGGCCTGTCGGGGGCCGACACGAAGGAGCCCGAGCTTCTGGGCGGCATCTCGATCGACCTGATCGACGCCGATTCGCGGCCGTATTCCTCGTTCCAGTTCGTCGCCGAGTTGCAGGAAAGCGTGCGCGCCCATCCCCGGCTGGAGGAACTGAGCTTTCGAAGCTGGGGGGCGGGGCCGGGCGGGGACTCGCTGTCGGTCGATCTGTTCGGCGCCGAGGCCGAGACCCTCAAGGCCGCCGCCGAGGCGCTCAAGACCGCGCTTCTTCCCTATGCGGAGGTCTCCGGGCTGGAGGACAATCTCTCCTACGGCAAGCAGGAGCGTATCCTGCAGCTCACCCCGCAGGGGCGTGCGCTGGGCTTTTCCGTCAACGAACTCGCCGCCGTCCTGCGCGACCGGCTGGGCGGGATCGAGGCGGCGACATATCCCGACGGGCCGCGCACCGCATCCATTCGCGTCGAGCTGCCCGAGGATGAGCTGACGGCCGATTTCCTCGACCGGATGCTGCTTCGCAGCGCGGGCGGGCAATATGTGCCGCTGGCTGATATCGTCACCGTGGAAAGCGATGTGGGCTTTTCCACGCTGCGCCGCGAGAACGGCGTGCGCGTGGTTTCGGTCACCGGCGCGATTTCCGAGGACGACCCGGCGCGCGCCGCCGAAATCGCGGGAACGCTGGAGCGCGACATTCTGCCCGCCATCGCGCGCGATCACGGCGTGCAATGGCGCCTGTCGGGGCTGAGTGAGCAGGAAAGCGATTTCCTCTCGGACGCGCTCACGGGCCTCGTGCTGTGCCTGCTGGGGATGTATCTGACCCTGGCCTGGGTGTTTTCGAGCTGGACCCGCCCGGCCGTGGTGATGGCGATCATTCCCTTCGGCCTGATCGGGGCGGTCTGGGGACACGGGCACTGGGATATGGCGCTGTCGCTTTTCTCGGTGGTCGGGCTGATCGGGATGAGCGGCATCATCATCAACGACTCGATCGTTCTGGTCACCACCGTGGACGACTACGCCCGCACGCGCGGGCTGTTTCCGGCGATCGTGGACGCGGCCTGCGACCGCCTGCGGCCGGTATTGCTGACCACGCTGACCACCGTGCTGGGGCTTGCCCCGCTGCTTTACGAAGGCTCCAATCAGGCCGAGTTCCTCAAGCCCACGGTCGTCACCCTGATCTACGGGCTGGGATTCGGGATGATCCTGGTGCTGCTCGTGGTGCCGTCGCTGCTGGCGGTGGGCTTCGATCTGCGCCGGCAGGCGCAGTCGCTTCGCCGGGGGCTGCGGCGGCCCTCGGCGGGGCACGGCGCGGTGCTCGGGCTCGCCGCGTTCGCCGCAGCCGGGCTTTTCGCGGCCACGCTGGGCCATGCGGTGATTGCCGGCCGGTTGCCCGACCCGCTCATGGGCACACTCGCCCGCCTGGCGCCGGCGCTGGCCAGCGCGCCCGTGGTGCCGCTGGCGATGGGACTTTTCGCCGGGGGCGTCGTGCTGGTCGCGCTTGTCGCTTATGGGCTCGGCGGGCTGGCGCTGGGGCTGCGCCGTCGCGCGCGCGGATGAGCCCGGCCAGTCAGCCGGCCGGTGGCGGGCAGCTGTCGATCTCCACGGCGCGGCCTCCCGCCAGCACCGTGATACGCATTTCGGAACGGTCGAAGGACGCGGGCGCCCCGCCCGGACCGCTGACTTCCGCGCGCGCGGTCAGCCGCGATCCCTCGCGGTGATTGTCGGTCTCAGACACCCACAGATCGGCCCGAGGCATCTCGAACACTGCGATTTCGCGGTTTCCGATTTGGGGCATGTCGATATGCGCCGTGACTTCGAGGGCCCCTTCGACGGGCGAGACGGTGCAGTGCGCCCCGCGCAGCCCCGCGTGCGCGCCGGTTTCGGGCTGCTGGTCGAGCGCTGCGGTGATCGCCGCGTCGCCAGCGCCCGCGCCCGACAGATCGCCCGCCAGTTCCAGCGTCACCGGCATGCAGATTTCGCGGCACACCCCGATTGCGACCTCGGCATCGAGGTACATCGGCTGCTGTGAATCGACGGGGGTGAACTCCATCGGCAGAACGAGCCGGTCGAAATAGCCGTAAGAGCGCATGCCGGCCTGATCGAAGACCCGCGGCACGGGCCAGTGCATCCGCACGCTGGCGATGTTGCTTGACGCCGAGAGATCGAACTGCGGCGGGATGCCGGCCTCGCCCGGCACGCGCCAGTAGGTCTTCCAGTCGGGCGCGAGATCGACCCGCAGCGCGGCCATCCGGGTACCCTGCGCGGTCTGCCAGCCGGGCAGTAACCGCGCCGACACGGCATCGGCAGGCCGAATGCCCTGCGCGAATGCACCCGCGGGCGCCACCAGCGCCGCGCAGAAAACGATCATGGCGAGTCGGGAAGGGCGATCGGTCATGCGCCCGTTCTACGCGGTCCGGGGGGCAGGAAAAATCACAATTTGGAGACGGACGCCCGCGCGCCCACTTGCAACCCGCCCGGCTCCGCCCACATCATCGGGTCATGGACCAGTCAAACGACAAGATGGATCTGAGCGGAAAGCTCCTCATCGCCATGCCCGGCATGCCCGACCCGCGCTTCGACCGTAGCGTCGTCTTCATCTGCGCGCATTCGCAGGATGGCGCGATGGGGCTGATCGTCAACAAGCCGGCGCCATCGGAGATCAATTTCGAGGATCTCCTCGAACAGCTCTCGATCACGCCGACAGACGCGGCGCGCGAAATCCGCGTGCAGTTCGGCGGCCCCGTCGAAACGGGGCGCGGATTCGTCCTCCATTCGGCCGACTATTCCGCCAATAGCTCCACACTGGAGGTGGACGCGCAGTTCGGCATGACCGCGACGCTCGACATTCTCGAGGACATCGCCCAGGGCCGCGGGCCGGGCCGGTCGATTCTCGCGCTGGGCTATGCCGGCTGGGGGCCGGGTCAGCTCGAACAGGAGCTCGTCGACAACGGCTGGCTGACCTGTGACCCGGCGCTCGATCTGGTCTTCGATTCCGATAACGGCGGGAAGTGGGAGCGCGCCGTGAAGTCCATCGGCATTGACCCGATCATGCTCTCATCCTCCGGCGGGCGCGCCTGACGCAGGCGGCCCCAAGCGGCCGCGCCTGGCGCGGCCGATGCAGCCCTGCGCCGGATGATCCGGGGTCTGCCCCGCCGCGGGCAGTCAGCCCTGCAACGGCTCGACCGAAAGCGGACCCTCCGCGCGTGACGCCATCGCGATCGCCGCCGCCTGTGCGGCCGCGGCGGTGGTGAAATAGGGAATCTTGGCATAGAGCGCGACCGAGCGGATGTCGCGGCTGTCCTCGACAGCCTGCGGCCCCTCGGTGGTGTTCATCACCATCGCGATGTCGCCGTTCTTGAGCATGTCGACGATGTTCGGGCGGCCCTCATAGACCTTGTTGACCACGTCGCAGCCCACGCCCCCGGCCTTGAGGAACTCGGCGGTGCCGCGCGTGGCGACGATCGTCAGGCCCAGATCGACCAGCGCACGCGCCGCGTCGAGCATCGCGGGCGTCTTGTCGGCATCCCTGATCGAGGCGAAGACGCGCCCCGTCTCGGGCATCATGTTGCCCGCGCCGATCTGCGCCTTGAGAAAGGCGCGCGCGAAGGAACTGTCGCGGCCCATGACCTCGCCGGTGGAGCGCATCTCGGGGCCGAGCAGCGTATCCACGCCCGGAAAACGCGCGAAGGGCAGCACCGCCTCCTTGACCGAATAATAGGGCGTCTCCGCCGGCGCCAGGGTGAAAGCGTCGAGCGTCTCGCCCGCCATCAGCCGCGCCGCGATCGCCGCGATGGGGGAGACGACAGCCTTGGCCACGAAGGGCACCGTGCGCGAGGCGCGCGGATTGACCTCGAGCACGTATATCTCGCCGTCCTTGATGGCGAACTGCACGTTCATCAGCCCCACCACGCCGAGGCCCAGCGCCATCGCCTCGGTCTGCCGCTTGAGCTCGTCGACCGTCGCCTGGTCCAGCGAATAGGGCGGCAGCGAGCAGGCCGAGTCGCCGGAATGGACGCCCGCCTCCTCGATATGCTGCATCACGCCGGCGACATGCACGCGGCTGCCGTCGCACAGCGCGTCGACGTCCACCTCGACCGCGCCGGCGAGGTAGCTGTCGAGCAGCACCGGGTTCTTGCCCGAAACCACCACCGCCTCGTTGATGTAGCGCTCCAGATGCGCGTCGTCGCGCACGATTTCCATCGCCCGGCCGCCGAGCACATAGGACGGCCGGATCACCAGCGGATAGCCCACCTCGGCGGCGATGCGGAACGCCTCGGCCTGGCTGTGGGCCAGGCCGTTGCGCGGCTGCTTGAGGCCCAGCTTGTTGAGCAGGGCGTGGAAGCGCTCGCGATCCTCGGCCAGGTCGATGGCGTCGGGCGTCGTGCCCAGGATCGGGATGCCCGCGGCCTCGAGATCGTTGGCCAGCTTGAGCGGTGTCTGCCCGCCGAACTGGACGATGACGCCGTGAAGCGTGCCGCGTTCCTGCTCGACGCGCAGGATCTCAAGCACGTGCTCCAGCGTCAGCGGCTCGAAATAGAGCCGGTCGGATGTGTCGTAGTCGGTGCTGACGGTCTCGGGGTTGCAGTTGATCATGATGGTCTCGTAGCCCGCGTCGGTCAGCGCGAAGCAGGCGTGACAACAGCAGTAGTCGAACTCGATGCCCTGGCCGATCCGGTTGGGGCCGCCGCCCAGGATGACAACCTTCTTGCGGTCGGACGGGCGCGCCTCGCACTCGGCCTCGCCCATCGCGGGGGCTTCATAGGTCGAATACATATAGGGTGTCTGCGCCTCGAATTCGGCGGCGCAGGTGTCGATGCGCTTGAACACCGCGGTGACGCCGAGATTCTGCCGCGCGCGCCGGATCTGGCCCTCCTCGCGGCCCGTCAGCATGGCCAGCCGGGCATCGGTAAAGCCCATCATCTTGAGCCGGCGCAGCCCCTCCTCGGTCAGCGGCAGGCCGGCAGTGCGGATCTCCTCCTCGGTCTCGACGATCTCGCGGATGCGGGACAGGAACCACGGATCAAATGACGTGGCCGCCTGGATGTCCGCGTCGCTCAGCCCGTGGCGCATCGCCTGCGCGATCACGCGCATCCGGTCGGGGGTCTGACGCGACAGCGCCTTGACGATGGCGGCGGTCTCGGGCGCGCCCTCGATGTCGATTTCGTCGAATCCCGACAGGCCGGTCTCCAGCGATGACAGCGCTTTCTGGACGGATTCGTGAAAGCTCCGGCCGATCGCCATCGCCTCGCCCACGGATTTCATGGCCGTGGTCAGGTCGGGCGTGGCGCCGGGGAACTTCTCGAAGGCGAAGCGCGGGATCTTCGTGACGACGTAGTCGATCGTCGGCTCAAAACTGGCCGGCGTCACCTTCGTTATGTCGTTGTCCAGCTCATCAAGGGTGTAGCCCACGGCGAGCTTGGCGGCGATCTTGGCGATGGGAAATCCCGTGGCTTTGGACGCCAGCGCCGAGGAGCGCGACACGCGGGGGTTCATCTCGATGACGACCATGCGGCCGTCCTCGGGGTTGATCGCCCACTGGACGTTGGAGCCGCCCGTCTCGACCCCGATCTCGCGCAGGCAGGCGATGCTGCCGTTGCGCATGATCTGGTACTCCTTGTCGGTCAGCGTCAGAGCGGGTGCCACGGTGACCGAGTCGCCCGTGTGCACGCCCATCGGGTCGACGTTCTCGATCGAGCAGATGATGATGGCGTTGTCCGCGCGGTCGCGGACCACCTCCATCTCGAATTCCTTCCAGCCCAGCAGGCTCTCGTCGATGAGAATCTGGGCCACGGGCGAGGCGTCGAGCCCCTGCCGGCAGATGCGCTCGTAGTCGTCGCGGTTGTAGGCCACGCCCCCGCCGGTGCCGCCAAGGGTATAGGCCGGCCGGATGATCGCGGGCAGGCCGACATGCTCGATCGCGTCAACCGCGCGGGCGACGCCGGCGTTGATGTCGTAGCTTCCATCCGCACGCTTGGGGGCCGCGACGATGGTGGCGCGCGGATTCTCCAGCCCGATACGGTCCATCGCTTCGCGGAAGAGCTTGCGATCTTCTGCCATTTCGATGGCCTGACGATTGGCGCCGATCAGCTCCACGTTGTACTTTTCCAACACGCCCATGTCGGCGACCGCCAGCGCGGTGTTCAGCCCCGTCTGCCCGCCCATGGTCGGCAACAGCGCGTCGGGGCGCTCGCGCTCGATGATGCGGGCGACGACATCGGGGGTGATCGGCTCGATATAGGTGGCATCCGCCAGCCCCGGATCGGTCATGATCGTGGCGGGGTTCGAGTTGACCAGGATGACCCGGTAGCCTTCCTCGCGCAGCGCCTTGCAGGCCTGCGCGCCGGAATAGTCGAATTCGCAGGCCTGCCCGATGATGATGGGCCCCGCGCCGATGATCATGATGGAGTGTATATCGCTCCGTTTCGGCATCTCGCCCCCCGAATGCTGCGCCTGCGCAAATCGTGCCGGGTTATATCCCAGGTCAGTGCAGGTGCAAGCCCATACCGGACGCCGTCAAGCCATTGCCCCGGCGCGGAGAGCGGACATCGTGCACAGGTGCCCAACCCGGCCGAATGGATGCGCGCTCACGGCGCTTGCGCGGCCTACTCCGCCGCCGAACTCGCGGAGCCGACCGCGGCGGCGGGCCGGGGCGTATAGAGGTAGTCGCGCGTCAGCGGCACGGCATCCACCCGCCGCGAGAGCTGGAACTGGAACACGCACTGCGTGCTGGCGCGAAAGGTCATCTCGCTCGCGGCCAAGTAGAATCGCCACATCCGGCAGAAACGCTCGTCATAAATCGCGCGGGCACGGTCGATATTGGCCATGAAGCGATCATGCCAGTGGCGCAGCGTCTCGGCGTAGTGAAGCCGCCAGACCTCGACATCGGTCGGCCAGAGCCGCTCCTTCTCGATGGCGCGCATCGTCTCGGACATCGCCGGAATGTAGCCGCCGGGGAAGATATATTTCGCGATCCACGGGTTCGTCGTGCCCGGCGGATCTGCGCGACCGATTGTGTGGATCAACGCCACCCCGTCTTCCGTGAGCCGGTCGCGCACGCCGCCGAAATATGCCCGGTAATGCGGGGTGCCGACATGCTCGAACATGCCCACCGAGACGATGCGGTCGAAGGTTTCGAGCACGTCGCGGTAGTCCTGCAGCCGGAACTCGACCCTGTCGGACAGACCGGCGCGCCTCGCCCGATCGGTGGCCAGGTTGTATTGCTCGGTCGAAAGCGTCACACCGACCACCCGGGCGCCGAAATCGCGCGCCAGCGTCAGCGCCAGTCCCCCCCAGCCACAGCCGATGTCGAGCACCCGCATCCCCGGCTCGATCAGAAGCTTGCCGGCGATATGCGCCTTCTTCTGTGCCTGCGCCTGTTCGAGGGTATCCGAGGGGCTGCGGAAATAGCCGCAGGAATACTGCTTGTCGTCGTCGAGAAACAGGTCGTAAAGCTCGCCGGAAAGGTCGTAGTGATGCGCCACGTTCTGCCGGGCGCGGCTGGCGGGGTTGTATTGCCGCAGGGTGCGCAAGAGCTTGCGAAGGCTTTGCATCGCGCCGGTCCAGCGGGTGCCGCCGGTCTCGGCCATGTTGCCCAGCGCCAGCCCGAGAAACCCGTGCAAGTCGTCGTCGTCGATGGTCAGCGTGCCTTCCATGTAGGCTTCGCCCACCGCGAGTTCGGGATTTAGAACGACGCCGCGCACCACGGCCGGATCGCTCACGCGGATGGCGACCTCGGGCGCGCCGCCGCCGTGGCGCAAGACCTGCCCGTCGGGCAGGTGCACCGTCAGCGTGCCCCTGCGCACCAGCCGCGCCATCATCCGGTCAAGCAGCCGTTCCCACATCACATTCCCCACTTCGCCTGCTCGGTTGCGTTCCACCCGGCCGCACTGTCTTCGGCCAAGTCTAGTCGCGCGTTCACAATTCCGCAATTTCTCAATGGATGTCCAGAAGGTGCGGCTCTTGACTTCGCGCGGCGGTGTCGAGCGGCGGCGAAGCCTGCTCGGGGCCGCTCAACCGTGGTGCATCTCAAGGCCGGGCCGGCGAGCTTGTCACGTGCCCGGTTCGCATCAGTGCCCCGCGCTTCCGTCACCTCGCGTGATGTCGATGTCCTCGGCGCCGGTCTCGTCGAGGCAGCGGTCCTCGACCTGAAGGGTGACGAAGAAGAAGCCGAAGCGCGCGCGCAGCATCGCGTGGGCGGCCGTGAGTACCTCCTGCGGGTCGTGGCCCTCCCCCACGCGGAGATGCCCTGAAAAGACAAAGCGGCCGCTTGTCAGCGCCCAGGCGTGGACGTGATGCGCGTCGGCCACGCCGTCGAGGCTTTCGAGCGCCTCGGTGACATCGGACAGGCTCACCTCGGGCGGCGTGCCCTCCATCAGCAGATGCGCCGAATCCCGCAGGATGCCCCAGCTGGCCCAGAGGAGCACGTAGCCGAAAGCCATGCCCAGGAGCGGGTCGATCAGCAAAAAGCCCGTGAAGTGGATCACCAGCGCCGTGACGATGATCAGCAGGCTGCCGACAAAGGTCTGGATGATGTGCCAGAGCGCGCCCTTGACGTTCAAATCGCTGCGGCTCTGCTTCCAGATCAGGCCAAGCGAGATCAGCTCGGTCACCAGCCCGCCCGCGGCGGCCAGCAGCATCGGGCCCGGGGGCAGGTCGATAGGCTGCGAAAGCCGCATGGCCGCCATCACGATCACGACGATAGCCATGCCGAGCAGGAAGCCGCCATTGACGAGCGCCCCGATGATTTCTGCCCGATACCAGCCGAAGCTTCGATCCTCGTCGGCAGGGCGCCGGGCGAGGCGCGCAGCGATGATCGCCACCAATACGCCGCCCACCGCCGAGAAGGTATGGAAGGCGTCCGAGATGACCGCGATGGAGCCGGTCCACAGGCCGATCCCCATCTCGATGACGAAATAGATGCCCGTCAGCCAGGCCGAGATCGCCATCCCGCGCCCGCTGGAGGGCATTTGCTGGTGATGCGAATGGGACATGTCCGGGTGACCTCCCCCTTCAGAGTTCCACGCGGCGCAGCCGCAGCGCGTTCGCTATGACGGAGACCGACGACAGGCTCATCGCCGCCGCCGCGATCATCGGCGAGAGCAGCAGCCCGAGAACGGGATAGAGCACGCCCGCGGCGATCGGCACGCCGAGGCTGTTATAGGCGAAGGCGAAGAACAGGTTCTGCTTGATGTTGCGCAGCGTCGCCCTGGCCAGCTTGCGCGCCCGCACCAGCCCCACCAGATCGCCGCGAAGCAGCGTGATGCCCGCGCTTTCGACGGCGACGTCGGCGCCGGTGCTCATCGCGATACCCACATCGGCGGCAGCCAGCGCCGGCGCGTCGTTCACCCCGTCGCCGGCCATCGCGACATGCCTGCCCTTGGCGCGGAGCTCATCCACGAGCGTCTTCTTGTCCTCGGGCAGCACGCCGGCGCGCACCTCGTCGATGCCGAGTTTTCCCGCGACCGCCTCGGCGGTGCGCTGGTTGTCCCCCGTGGCCATGATGATCGTCAGCCCGAGCGCGTGCAGATCGCGAATGGCGCCCGCGGTGCTTTCTTTGATCGGATCGGCCACGGCGACGATCCCGGCGAGGCGATCATCCGCGGCGACATACATCGCCGTCTTGCCCTCGGCGCGGAAGGCGTCGGCGGCCTCGTTCGCCCGGCTCGTGTCGATGCCGAGTTCATCCATCATCGCCTGGTTGCCGAGGGCCGCGGATTGCCCCCCGACGCGGCCGCGCACGCCCTTGCCGGTCACGGCGTCGAAATCCTCGGCGCGCTCGGGCTCCAGGCCGCGATCGCGCGCGCCCTCCAAAATGGCCTCGGCGAGCGGGTGCTCGGAGCCCCGCTCGAGCGCCGCGGCGAGCGAGAGCACCGCGCCCTCGTCCCCGTCATCGAAGGCAACGACGTCGGTCAGCTTCGGCCTGCCTTCCGTCAATGTGCCCGTCTTGTCGACGATCACCGTGTCCACCCGCCCCATGCGCTCCAGCGCCTCGGCGTCCTTGATGAGAACGCCCGCCTGAGCGCCCCGGCCGGCAGCGGTGGTGATCGAGATCGGCGTGGCCAGCCCCAGCGCGCAGGGACACGCGATGATCAGCACCGATACGGCCGACGCGATGGCATAGGCAATGGCCGGGTTGGGGCCGATAGCCAGCCAGGTGAAGAAGGCCACCACGGCGACGGCAACCACGCTCGGCACGAAGTAGGCCGCGACCCGGTCGGCAAGGCCCTGGATCGGCGCGCGCGAACGGCGCGCGCCGGCGACCATCTCCACGATCTGGGCGAGCACGGTGTCGGCGCCGACCTGCGTCGCGCGGATCGCGAGCGTGCCATTCCTGTTGATCGTCCCGCCCGTGACGCGGTCGCCGTCGGTCTTTTCGATGGGCACGGACTCGCCCGTGATCATGCTTTCATCCACCGATGAGCGGCCCTCGACAACCTCGCCGTCCACCGGCACGCTGTCGCCAGGGCGCACGCGCAGCATGTCGCCCTCGACGACATTCTCCAGCGGCGCGTCGTATTCGGTGCCATCGGGCAGAATCCGCCGCGCGGTCTTGGGGGCCAGATCCATGAGCGCGCGGATCGCGTCGCCGGTCCGCTCGCGGGCGCGCAGTTCCAGCACCTGCCCCACGAAGACCAAGGCGATGATTACGACGGCAGCCTCATAGTAGGTGCCCACGCCGTCGCCCATGCGGTACTGCTCGGGGAAGACGCCGGGGGCAAATGTCGCGAAGAGCGAATAGACATAGGCCGCCCCGACACCCAGCGAGATCAGCGTCCACATGTTCGGCGACAAGGCCCGGATCGAGTCCCAGCCGCGCCGAAAGAACGGTTGCGCCGCCCAGAGGATGATCGGCGTGGCCAGGACGAATTCGACATAGACGGAAAGCTGATGGCCGAGCCAACTGCGGACCGGCAGACCCACCAGCTCGCCCATGGTCAGGATGACAAGCGGGATCGCGGCGCCCGCGCTGATCCACATGCGCCGGCTGAAGTCGGCGAGTTCCTCGTTCGGCGCGTCCGAGGGTACCATCGGTTCCAGCGCCATGCCGCAGATCGGGCAGCTGCCCGGCTCGTCGCGGATGATCTCGGGGTGCATCGGGCATGTCCATTGCGCGCCGGGTTGGGCGGCCTCGGGCGCCTTTTCGGCATTTCCCGACGCATAGAACCACGGATCAGCGTCAAACTTGGTCTGACAGCCTTCCGAGCAGAAATGGAAGGTCTCGCCCCGGAATGCGCTGGATCGGCCGCCTTGCCCCGTCGTGACCGTCATGCCGCAGACAGGGTCGGTCGCGCTTTGCGCACCGTTTTCCGGGGCGGGGGCGTGCGTGTGGTCGTGATGGTCGGACATGGGTTCCTCCGGCGAATTCCCTGCATCGTGGGGGGCGGTGACCTGTGTATCAGCAACCGGCGCGACATGGCTGCGCATCGCTCGGGTAGCCGGGGCGCTCCGGGGCCCCTATTCGGCCTGCGACTCCGCGCTCGTCGGAGGCGGCATCCGACTGCGCATCACACGTCGCTGGCGCAAGGTCGCGATCGTCACTGAACCGAGCGTCAGCAAGCCGAGGCTCAACGCAATGACCGCCGCGGTTTGCCCGCCATCGTCCATGGCGGTTCTGCCGAAATGCGCCAGCGCGAAGCTCGCCGGCACGATTCCCGCAAAGGTCGCCAGCGCGAACCGCCACAGCCGCAGGCGGCTCAACCCCGCCGCATAGCTGATCAGATCGAACGAGACGAAGGGCATCAGCCGGCTCAGAAAGACCGTCCCCATCAATGCGGTCTGGGAGCCGAGAAAGCCGGATTTGAGCCTTCCCCCGAGCCATCTCTCAACGGCGTCGCGCCCCAGCCACCGGGCAAGGCCAAAGGCGATGAGCGCCCCGATCGCGGCGCCGACGGCGACATAGATCGTGCCGGCCGTGTGCCCATAGACCGCGCCGGCGGCCAGTGCGATCGGTGCGCTCGGGATCGGGCTTGCCGCGACCGCGGCCGTCATCAATGCCATGATGACCGCAGGCCCCCAAATCCCCACGCGGGCCGCGAGGGCGACCACGGCGTCGTGCGAATGCGGCGAAAACGGTGTGATCAGCCCCGTCGCCCAGGCCAGCAGCACCAGCCCTGCAACCGCGAGCGCCAAGATCCACAGCGCGCGGCCGACACGGGCCAATGTGATGGTCGACTCTGTCACGGTGTTTGCTTTCGTTCCCCAGCCCGCAGAAGGCTCCGACCGGCGGCTATGCTGCCTCCACCGCCGTCTTGAGCATGTCGCGCACCTCGGCGGCGACGGATTTCAGGGCGTCGTTGTCGATCGCCTGCATCGAGGCGACCGGGTCGATCGCGCTGATCTCGACCCCGTCATCGACCTCGCGCAGGATGACGTTGCAGGGCAGCATCGCGCCGACGCGCGGCTCCATGCCGATTGCCTCCAGCGCCATCTTCGGGTTGCAGGCGCCGAGGATGCGGTAGGGCGCCATCTCGGCGTCGAGCTTGGCCTTCATCGTCGCCTTCACGTCGATCTCGGTGAGCACGCCAAAGCCGTGCTCGGCCAGCGCCTCGCGGACCCGCTTGTCGACCGCCTCGAAATCGGTCTCCCTGATGGTTCGGTTTATCGTGTAGGTCATCTCGCTCCTTCGGCACGCCTTTGGTGCCCTGATATCCTCGGGCCAATGCGGAACGCGGCGCCGGGCGCAGTCTAGGGCGCGGACTCATAGATCGGCAAGCCAGATGCGGATGGAGGCGAGCTTGAGGGCGGCGAGGAAATTGTCCGGCCTGCGGTCGTATCGGGTGGCGATGCCTCGGAACTGCTTGAGT
>PUHN01000051.1 GCA_002967695.1 Rhodobacteraceae bacterium WD3A24
GCTGCTGCGCCGGCGCCTCGGGCCTGTGCGCGCCATGTGCCCGGCCGGGATCGCGGCCGCGCCGGCGACGGCGCCGGCTCATGCCTGCCCCGGCGCGGCAAAGGCCCGCGCGAGCAGCTCGGCGGCCACCCGCGCCGCCTCGACCGGCCCGCCACGGATCTCGGCCTGCATCAGATCCTCGGCCGTGCCCTGCCAGCCGCCGCCGCGCAGCCCCGCTACGATCAGCGCGAGCACGTCGCGGGTCGAAAAGCGGCCCTCCTCGAACCGCCCGGCCAGCGCGACGAGCGAATCCTCGCCCAGCCCCGCCTCCAGCTCGGCCAGCGCGCCGAGCGTGAGCTTGAGCACCCGGCGCCGGCCATCGAGCCACAGCGCCACTTCGCCTGCATGGGGATTGGCCATCACAGCACCGTGAAGTCGAGCGCCCCGGCCGAGGCGAGCGACAGCTCGTATGTGGCCTCGCCGTTATGGCTGCCGGCATACTCGATCCCGGTGATCTGGAACGGCCCCTCGACCACCCCGAAAGACGGGATGATGACCTGGAAGGCGGGCACCTCCCCGTCGAAGAAGACCTGCCGCGCGCGCTCGTCGGTCACCGCGTCGCGGAACACGCCCGAGCCGGAAATCGCGGCGCTCTTGACCCCCGCCCCGGCGAGAAGCTCGCGCCAGCCGCCCTGGCTTTCGAGGCTGGTGACATCCACCGTCTCGGCGTTGAAACTCACTCGCGTGGCCCGCAGCCCCGCGAGAGTCGAAAACTGGCCGTCCCCGGTCATGTCCATCTTGACCAGAAGATCCTTGCCGTTCTGCACCGCCATCTCAGTCTCCATATTGGTGCCGCGCGGCCCTGTGCGGCCCGGTGCGGCGTCTGCAATCGTGATCGCCCGCGCCCCGCCGGCGCGGGCGCTCTACCCCTCGACCCGCGCGCGAAAGGTCATCTCGATGCGCCGGCGGGTGCCGCCGTCGCGGCGCTCGGCGCGCGCGCGGCGAAACCACAGCCCGACCAGCCGGCCGCGCGTCAGGCTCAGCGGCGCATCCACGAGCGCGTCGCTGACGGCTGCCGCCGTCTGCTTGGCCGCGTCGAAGCCGGCCGCGTCGCTGACCACGCTCACGGTGAAATCGTGATCGGCGCCGGGGCCGGTCACATCGGAGCGGTCGCGCACCTCTTCGGGGCCGAGCAGGACGTAGAGCGACGGCGCCTCGCCGGGGGGCACCGCATCGTGAATGACGCCGCCCACCAGCGCGGCCAGCGCCGCGTCGGCTGCAAGGTGCTGATACACGGCCTCCTGCAGCGCGCGCGAGATTGCGTAGCTCATGCGCTGGGCTCCTCTTGCTCGGTGAAACAGGTCAGCCGCGCGCCGCGCCGGTCGCGTTCGGCCACCGCGAGAATGCGAAAGCGCCGCACCCCCAGCCGGAAACGCTGCCCCGGCCGGGGGCGGGAGGGCGCGCCGACGGGCGCCCCGCGCACCACAACCCGCCAGGGCACGCGCGCACGGGCGACGGCCGCATCGGCGGTTTCACCCCCGGTTCCGGGCTCGAGGGCGGCCCACAGCGTGCCGAGCGCCGTCCAGCTTTCGGTCTGGCCGCCCAGCCCGTCGGGGATGGTCTGCAACTCCTCGAGCACGACGGCATGGGTCAGCGGGACGGGCGCGGCCATCAGCCCGCCCCCCCGGCCAGCGTGCGCACGGTGCGCCAGCGCTCGATCAGCGCCAGAACGCCAAAGGGCATCCCCGCGCCGTCGCCGGCCTCGCCGGGAACGCGATACTCAAAATACGTCGCCGCCAGCAGCATCACCGCCTGCGCCAGATCGGCGGGCAGGTTGGGCCAGGCGGGGCCGAAACCGGCGGTGAAGGCGATCTTCACCTTGCCGCCCGGCGGCACCGCCGGCAGCAGCGCCCCCGTCGCGCACAGCTGCGGGCGATGCGCGTCCGCGGCAAGGCGCCAGCGGGCGGGGTCCACGGGCTCCTCCACCCCGTCGCGGTCGGTCAGCACGACCGAGGTCACCGCGCTGACCGGGGCCATGGGCAGCGGCTGCGCGCCGGCCGCGCGCCAGCGAAGAAGGCTCAGCGTGACATCGCGCGACAGTAGCGCCTTGGCCGTGCGCCCCTCGATCGCCGCGAGCGCGGCGCGCAGCGCGCGCTCGGCCTGGGCGTCGGGGACGTCGTCATCGGCAAAGCCGGTGGCCAGGCGCAGATGCGCATTGAATGCCTCCAGCGGCAGCGCCGAGGCGGGCACGGCGGACTGTTCGATCTGCATGGTATCTTCCTCGGGATTGGGCCTCCGCGCCGCGGCGTGGGCGCGCCTCCCGGCGCCGCTCGTACGGAGGAGGAGCAGCTGGACGACGCCGGCAATCGCGATGCGCGCCCACGCGGATCCGCCGGGGCGCGCCCCGGCGGCCCTGACCGGCCCCGCCGCGCGGCAGGCACCGCACGGCAGGGCCGGATCGCTCAGCCCGTTCAGCTCACGCCGAACTTGAGCAGCTTGATCGCCTTGAAGTCGCTCACGTCGCCGCCCACGCGCTTTGTCGCGTAGAACAGGACGTGCGGCTTGGCGCTGAAGGGGTCGCGCAGCACGCGCAGATCCGGGCGCTCGGCCACGGTATAGCCGGCGCGGAAATCGCCGAAGGCGATGGCGCAGGCGTCCGAGGCGATGTCGGGCATGTCCTCGGCGATGAGCACCGGATAGCCCATCAGCCGCGCGGGCTCGCTGGCCGCCAGCCCGTCCGACCACAGGAAACGCCCGTCGGCATCCTTCATCTTGCGCACCGCGCCAGCGGTCTTGGAGTTCATCACGAAGACCGCGCCGGCGCGGTAGCTCGCGCCCAGCGCGTAGACCAGATCGACGATGGCGTCGGCGGGGTTGGTGGCATCGAAGTCGCCGTCGTTGCCGGTGGCGACATAGCCCAGGTTGCCCCAGCTCCACGTCGCGTCGTCGACCCGCGGATGATCCATGATGCCGCGCGGCTTGTCGGCCCCGTCGCCCGAGATGAACGCCGCCGCCTCGGCCCGGGCGAAGCGGCCCGCGATGCGGTCGGCCAGCCAGCCCTCGATGTCGAAGGCGCTGTCATCGAGCAGGCGCTGGCTGGCCTTGGGCATCGCCGAAAGCTCGTGCAGCGGGATCGAGATGCGCTCGATCGACGGGGTGTCGGTCTCGGCCACCGCGCCGGACTCCGAGTTCCAGCCCGAGCCGACCTCGGTGTGATCGACGAGAACGTCGAACGAGGTGGCCTCGACATTGACGACATTCGCGATCGCCCGGATCGAGGCGGTGGCGCGCAGCACGCCCTGGATCGTCTCGGCCGTCTGCGGATCGACGAGATAGCCGCCCTCGGCTGCCACGGCGGTGTTGAGCGCCTTCTCCTCGATCGACAGCCCGCGCAGCGCGTCGTCGTCGCCCGAGCGCAGATAGGCCTCGAACGCCTTGCGGTGGGGCGTCTCGGGCTCGTGCGCGGTCGACAGAACGGGGCGGGCGGCGCCGGCGGCGGCCTGGGTCTGTTTGCGGTCCAGCATGGTCAGTCGCTCTTCCTGTTGTTGCAGAGTGCTCTTCATGTCGTCCTGAAAGCTCTTGAATTCGCTGAGAAACCCCGAAAGCGCGGTCTTCACGTCGGAAAGCGGGCCGGTCTCGTCGGCGCAGCCGCGGCCGCCCGCGGCCGCCCTGGCCTCGGTCTGGGTCATGTCGTCATCCTGTTATGGGTGGTTGCGGTGCCGCGCGCGCGGGCGCGGGAGAGCCGTCCCCGGCAGCCACCGGGGCCGGAAGGCTGATGCCTCAGCGCTGGGCCAGCGCGCGGCGGGCGGCGTCGAATACCCCCGCAAGCTCGGCCATCACGGGGGCCTCGGTTTCCTTGCGCGCGCCGCCCAGCGTGGCATCGGGCAGCATGGGAAAGGTCACCAGCGAGACCTCCCACAGCTCCAGCTCGACCAGCTTGCGCCCGCCTTCGGGCGCACGCTCGGCCCGGCGGGTGCGGTAGCCGATCGACAACCCGTCGATCGCGCCCGCCCCGATCAGCGCGGCGGTCTCGCGGCCGCGGGCCACCTCGGTCAGCAGGCGGCCGCGCACCCAGAGGCCGCGCTCATCCTCGCGCACCTCGTCCCACACGCCGATGGGCTGGCCCGGATCGTGCTGCCACAGCATCTTGACCCGGCCCCCGCGCGCCGAAAGCGCGGCAAGCGAGGCCGAATAGGCGCCGCGCACCACCACGTCGCCGCCATGATCGCGCCGCCCGAATACCGAGGCATAGCCCTCCACGCGCGCATCCTCGCCCACGGTAAGGCCCGCCTCGGGGCGGTGGAACTTGTGCTCCAGTCTCATCGCATCCGTCATCGTCTCCCTTTCCTCGCTTGCCTCCACGCCCCGGCCGGCCGCCTCACGGCGCAACACCGGGCGCCTGCACCAGCGCCAGCGCGCCCTGCACCAGCACCGTCGCGGCAACGCCGTAGACGGCCAGCCACAGCCGCCGCTCGAGCCGCTCCAGCGCAGCCTCCATGCGGCCCAGCCGCTGCTCCAGCGCGGCCCAGCGCTCGTCGGCCACGCGCTCGCTCGCGTCGATCCGCGCCTGGGCGGGGTCGAAGCCGTCATAGAGATAGCGCGAGCCCCCCGCCGCACGCCGCGCGCTCATTCGCCCTCCGGGCGCGGCGGCAGGCCCAGCAGGCTGCGCTTCTCGGCCTCGGTGAGGAATTCGGCCTCGCTCACGCGGCGCCACTGCGCCTCGCGCTCCGCCGCAAGCGCAGGCACCTGGTCCAGGTCGGGGCGCAGCTCCAGCGCCTCGCCGGTAAACCCCGCCAGCCAGTGCCCGACCGAAGCGGCCACCTTCGCGGCCAGCGGCAGCACCGTCAGCCGGTAGAAGGCGCGGTTGGCTTCCTGATAGTTCGCATAGGTGGCGTCGCCGGGAATGCCCAGCAGCATGGGCGGCACGCCGAAGGCCAGCGCGACCTCGCGCGCGGCGGCTTCCTTGGTCTTGTGGAACTCCATGTCCGAGGGCGAGAAGCCCATCGGCTTCCAATCCAGCCCGCCTTCCAGCAGCATCGGCCGGCCGGCGTTGCGCGCGCCCTGGTGGTGGCTTTCCATCTCGGCGACAAGGCGGTCGTACTGCTCGGGCGACATCGCCGCCTGCCCGTCGGCGCCGCGATAGACGATCGCGCCCGACGGCCGCGCGGCGTTGTCCAGAAGCGCCTTGGACCAGCGCGACGCCGCGTTGTGGACGTCCAGCGCCGTCGCCGCCGCCTGCATCGGCGACAGGCCGTAATGGTCGTCCTGCGGGTGGAAGGTGCGGATGTGGCACACCGGCGCGGCGCCGCCGGTCATGTCGAAGCGATGCTTGCGCGCGCCCACGGCGTATTCATAGGCCACCGGCCAGCCATCGGCGCCGGGCACCACCCGCATCCGGTCCGCGCGCAGGACGTGAAGCTCGGCCGGCAAGGCGCCCTCGCCCCCCGCGACGGCTTCCAGATAGCCGTTGCCCGACAGCAGGATCTGGGCGTAGAGCGCCTCGAGCAGCTCGGCGCGGCCCTGCGCCGGGTTGGGCCGGGCCAGCAGATCGCCCAGCGGGTGCGCCTCGAAACGCCGTTCGGCGTCCTGCAAGACCAGCGGCAGCGCGGCGGCGGCCTCGGCGATCAGCCGCGCGGCGCGAAAGCCGACCGGATTGCCCTGAAACCCCGCGCGGGTCAGCGAGACGCTGTCGCGCGGGCTCCAGGCCACGCGGGACGATCCCGCCCAGGCGACGACCGGGCCGCCGGTCAGCGCCCCGGCCGCCGATGCCTTGGTCTGCTCGGGCGCCGGTGCCGCGCTTCGGCGGCGAAAAAATTCCAGAACCATTGCGACTCCCTCTTCTCATGCGGGTTACGGGCGCCCGGGCCGCGCTACAGGGGCGCCGCCGCGCCGCGAGCGGCGCGCCGGCGGGCCTCCGGCGGGGATATTTGGGCGAAGATGAAGGGGCGCGCGCCTCAGAGGCGGCGGATGCGCGGCCGGCGGAACTGCGCAGCGGGGTCGATCATCAGCGCGTGCAGCGCCCAGACCAGCGCATCCAGCCGGTCGGGGCTGGCCGACCCACGATAGCCCTGCGCGGTCATCCGGCACATCTGGTCTTCCAGCGCGCCGAGGCCGCGCAGATGGCTCACGCGGCCCTGTTCGTAAAGGGCGGCGACGGGTTCGGCGCGGGCGGCCTTGCCGCGCGCGGCGCGTACGGCGCGGAAGGGCACCATCGGGTCGATCTGGCGGACCACACTCTCGACGAGATCGCCGCCCTGATTGACCTCGGCGATGAGACGCTCGGCACCGTGGCGGTTCATCGCGTCGAGCGCGGCGCGCGCCCATTGCGCGGGGCTGGCGGCGGTGACGCTGGCATCCTCCAGCACCACCGCATGCCAGTCCTCGGGCGGCCCCTCGGCGCGCACGCCGGCCACGACGATCCCGCAGGCGTCCGAGCCGGCATGTCCGGTCACCGGCGGGTCGACGGCCACGACCACGCGGCCCAGCGGCGGCGCCGCGTCGCGCCGCGCGGCCTCGATGCCGCGCTGTGTCCACAGCGCGCCCTCGACCTCTTCGAGGATCTCGCCGTCGAGCTCCTGCCGGCCCAGCCGTGTGCCGGCATAGCGGGTGCGCACCTCTCTGAGGAACGACTCGGCGAGATGGGCGCGGTTGGCCTCGGTCGGCGCGCGGGTCGTCACGGTCGACGGGCTGGCGAGCAGCGCCCGCAGCAGCGGCGTGCCGCGCGGCGTCGTGGTCACCACCGCGCGGGGGCTCTCGCCGAGCCGCAGCGCGAATTGCAGCATGTCCCAGACCTCGCCGGCGCGCTTCCACTTGGCCAGCTCGTCGGCCCAGGCGGCGTCGAATTGCGGGCCCCGCAGCGAATCGGGCTCCTGCGCCGAGACGGCCTGCGCGACGGCGCCGTTGGGCCAGACCAGCCGGCGGCGCGTGGCCTCCCAGACGGGGCGGCGGTCGGGCGGCGCGCAGGCCATCAGCCCGCTGTCGCCGAAGATCATGACCTCGCGCACCTGGTCATGGGTCTCGCCGACCAGCGCCACGCGCCGCGCCCGGCCGGCATCGAGGGGGCGCGCGCCCTCGACCTGGGCGCGCACCCATTCGGCACCGGCACGGGTCTTGCCGGCACCGCGCCCGCCGAGGCAGACCCAGGCGCGCCAGTCGCCCTCGGGCGGGAGCTGGTGCGGCAGCGCCCAGAACTCGAACAGCCAGGGCAGCGCGAGGAAGGCCGCCTCGCTGAGCGAGGCGAGGAACTCATCCACCATCTCCCGCGGCGCGGAGGCGAGCCAGGCGGCGCCCGATCTCATCGCGTGCGGCATCGAGGTCGAGCGCCGGATGCGGAGCTCCGGCCCCGGCGCTTGTGGGGTCATTCTGCCTGTATCGCTCAAGGCGTGCCCTTTCCTGAAACGTGGCGTCGAGCGCCCGACGCAGGTTTGCGAGAACCTGTGCGAGCTCTTTCGCCGGGCCAAAGCTGCCGGCCTTGATCTCGTCGATCAGCCCGGTCAGCACTTCGGCGGTGTCGTGAAAATGACTGTCGGCCGCGGCGACGAGGTCGCGCGGGTCATCCGCCCCGTCAGGGGGAGTGTCGTCCTGCATGTCGTGAAGCCTGCCCCTCATGCTGCTCCGCACGAGCGAGACGAAAAACGGCCCTCGGGGATGCCCCGGGGCCGTTGTCACACCTCTACCAGCTTGCCCTCAGATATACCCAAGAGCGTGCGCCGAGTCAAGCGCTAAATTCAGGGTTGCACATCCCACCGTGCGCAGCCCCTATTGCGCGCCGCGCTCCGCCTCGATCGCGCGCCAGCGGGCCACGTTTTCATTGTGCTCGACCAGGGTCGCGGCAAAGGCGTGCCCGCCGCTGCCATCGGCGACGAAATACAGGTAATCCGTCTCGGCGGGGTCGAGCGCCGCGGCGATGCTCGCACGGCCGGGATTGGCGATCGGCGTCGGGGGCAGCCCGTCGATAACATATGTATTGTAAGGGGTTGGCTGGCGAAGTTCACTTTGCCGCAGCCCCCGGTCCAGGGTCTCGCGCCCGCCAGTGATGCCGTAGATCACCGTCGGGTCGGTCTGCAGCCGCATCGGCCGCTCGAGCCGGTTGACGAAGACGCTGGCAACCTCGCGGCGCTCGTCGGCCACGGCCGTTTCCTTCTCGATGATCGAGGCGAGAATCAGCGCCTCCTCGGGGGTCTCCAGCGGCAGGCCCTCGTCACGCGCCTCCCAGAGCTCGGCAAGGAGACGCTCCTGGCGGGCCTGCATCTCGGCGATCAGATCGGCGCGAGAGGCGCCGCGCGTGACCTCGTAGCTCTGCGGGGCGAGGCTGCCCTCGGCGGGCACCTCGGCGATCTCGCCCGACAGGAACCCGGCCGCGCGCAGGGCCTCGGTCACCTGCCAGCTCGTCACGCCCTCGGCGAGGGTGACGCGGTAGCGCGTGTCGGGCAGGTCGGTGACCCTTTGATACGCATCGGGCGGCTCCGCCGCGCCCGCCTCCAGGCTGGCGATCTCGACGAATTCCTCGCGGCCGGGGTCGAATTCGCGCACCTCGATTTCCGCGCTCGCGATGCCGATGCGCAGATTGACCTCGGTGCCGCAGGTGGACTGGCCGCCTCGGGTCACGATATCGATGATCTCTTCCATCGACGCCCCCTCGGGCACCAGATAGGAGCCAAAGCGCAGATCATCGGCCCGGTCGGTGTAGCGCGCGCCGGCGCGCAACAGTTGCGGCATGGTGACCGCGCCCTGCGCGTCGAGCTGCTCGGAGACCTCGCGCAGGGTCGCCCCCTGCGCCACCCGAAGGCAGATCGCGCTCTCCAGCGGGCCGGGGCGGGTGAATTCGTGCTGCGCCCAGGCCAGCAGGCCGGCAATGAGCGCCAGGATCACGACCCCCAATGTCAGCGCGTTTGAAGCGACGTTGCGCCACATCAGGCCGGTGCCCGCCCCATCACGAGGCTCGCATTGGTCCCGCCGAATCCGAAGCTGTTCGACAGCGCCACGTTGATCTCGCGTTCGCGCGGGGCATTGGCGGCGAGATCGAGCCGCGAGTCGACCGCGGGGTTGTCGAGATTGATCGTCGGCGGCGCCACCTGATCGCGCATGGCGAGGATGCAGAAGATCGCCTCGACCGCGCCGGCCGCGCCCAGAAGATGGCCGATCGCGGATTTGGTCGAGCTCATCGTCGCCGTCGACGCCGCATCGCCGAGCAATCGCTCGACCGCGCCCAGCTCCACCGTGTCGGCCATCGTCGAGGTGCCGTGGGCGTTGATGTAATCGACCTTGTCGGGCGACAGACCGGCCCGCTTGAGCGCGGCCTCCATCGCGCGGTAGCCGCCGTCGCCGTCCTCGGCCGGGGCGGTGATGTGATAGGCGTCTCCCGACAGGCCATAGCCCAGAATCTCGGCATGGATCGTCGCGCCGCGCGCGACGGCGTGGTCGTAGTCCTCCAGCACGACGACGCCGGCCCCCTCGCCCATCACGAAGCCGTCGCGATCGGCGTCATAGGGGCGCGAGGCGGCCTGCGGGTCGTTGCCGCGCTTGGTCGAGAGCGCCTTGCAGGCGTTGAATCCGGCGATGCCGATTTCCGAGATCGGGCTCTCCGCGCCGCCGGCGATCATCACGTCGGCGTCGCCCCACTGGATCAGCCGCGCGGCGTCGCCGATGGCGTGCGCCCCGGTCGAGCAGGCGGTGACCACTGCATGGTTCGGCCCCTTGAAGCCGTAGCGGATCGAGACCTGGCCCGAGGCAAGATTGATCAGCGCGCCGGGGATGAAAAAGGGCGAGACGCGCTTGGGTCCGCGCTCGTGGATCAGCACGGCGGTGTCGGCGATCGACGACAGCCCGCCGATGCCCGAGCCGATCATCACCCCGGTGCGCAGGCGGCTTTCCTCGTCCTCGGGGGTCCAGCCGGCGTGGCGCACGGCCTGATCGGCCGCCGCCATGGCATAGAGAATGAAGTCATCGACCTTGCGCCGCTCTTTCGGCGCCATCCAGTCATCGGGGTTGAAGGTGCCATCGGAGCCGTCGCCCATCGGCAGCTCGCAGGCATAGGTGGTCGTCAGCGCGCTCGCGTCAAAGCGGCTGATCGGCCCCGCCCCCGAGCGCCCTTCGAGCAGGCGCTGCCACGTCTGCTCGACGCCGCAGGCAAGCGGGCTCACCATGCCCAGTCCGGTCACCACCACTCGACGCATCTTCTGCCCTCCGCCAGATTTTCCGAGGCTGGTGATACACAGAATCCCGGCGCAGGAAAAGAGCGGGCAGGCCGCCCCGCGCCCCGATACCGGCCGCGTTGCAGCGCGCGCCGCGCACCGGCGGCGCGATCATGCTGCCCAGGGGCGCGAGCGTGCGGTTGCGGCGATCGGATCGCAGTGAACAGTGAGGGTCTTGACGAGCCGGCGCCGGGGCATCCCTTCTGCCAGGGCAGGAACGGGACATCGCATGCGGGATATACTGGAGCGCCACCAGGTCTGGATTTACTTCGCCTGCGTGGCCCTGGGCGCGGCGGCGGCCGTCGCGATGCCGGGCACGGCACGTCTGGAGAAGTGGATCAATCCCGCCCTCGCATTCATGCTGTTCGTGACCTTCCTCCAGGTCCCCCTGACCGCGCTGGGCAAGGGCCTGAGGGGCAGGCGCTTCCTGTCGGCGCTGCTGACCAGCAATTTCGTCGCGATTCCCCTCCTGGCCTTGCTGCTCTCGCGGCTGGCGGCCGATGACGCGCTGCTGCGCCTGGGTGTCCTCATGGTCCTGCTGACGCCCTGCATCGACTACGTGATCGCCTTCGCGCATCTCGGCGGCGCCGACGCGCGGCTGGTTCTGGCATCGACACCGATCCTCCTGCTGGCGCAGATGGCCTTGCTGCCGGTCTATCTGGCGCTCTTCCTCGGCGAAGACGGCGCCGGGCTGGTGAGCATGGCTCCCTTCGTCCGCGCCTTTCTGGAGCTGATCGCCGCGCCCCTGATCCTTGCCGGCGCGCTGCAAATCTGGGCGTCCCGCCACCCGGTCGGCGCGAGGCTGAGCAGGGCTCTGGATCCGTTGCCCGTCCCGGCCACGGCGCTGGTGCTCTTTCTGGTCGTCGCGGCCACGGTGCCGGTTCTGGGCGCGGCTGCCGGGCATGCCCTTTCGGCCCTTCCGCTCTATATCGCCTTCGCCGTCATCGCCCCGGTTATCGGTTGGGGGGTGGCGCGCGCCTTCGCCCTGCCGACAAGGGCAGCCAGAGCGGTTTCCTTCTCATCGGCCACGCGAAACTCTCTCGTCGTCCTGCCGCTCGCCTTTGCGGTGCCCGAGGCGATCCCTGTTCTTCCGGCGGTCATCGTTACCCAGACGCTGGTCGAGCTTCTCGCCGAGCTGGTCTATATTCGCGTTATCGCGATGTTGCGTGTACCGGGCGGATAGAGAGCCGGATCGCGGCTTCGCCGTGATGCACGCGCGAGGAGGCGCCTCAGGCCGCCGGTTCAGATGAATCCGGGCGCCGGCTCGGACGGCTCGGCGGCCACGCGCAGCGCATCCTCGATCTCGATGGCGTGATTGAACAGCGCGCGGCCCACGATCACCCCCTCGACATGGCCGGCATATTTCAGCCGCGCGATATCGTCGAGCCCGCGCACCATGCCGCTGGCGATCACCGGGGTGCGCGCATGGGCGGCAAGATCCGCGATCAGGCTCAGGGTGGCGTCCGAGTCGCCCACATCCGCGTCGATGTCGGTGATCTGCAGCGCCGCCAGCGGGGAAGCGGCGAAATGGGCGATGAAGTCGGCCGGGGAAAAGGCGGTCGGCTCGCGCCAGCCCTGGCTCATCACCCGGCCCTGAAAGACGTCGACGGCCAGGATCACCGCGTCGGGGTGATACTTGGCGGCCTGGCGCACCATCTCGGGGTTGGTCACCGCGGCCGTGCCGATCACCACCCGCGCGGCCCCGGCATCGAGCCACTCGCGCGCGCGCTCGAGCGTGCGGATGCCGCCGGCCACCTGCACATCGACGCCGGTGCGCCGCATGATCTCGATGACGATGTCGCGATTGTCCTCGTCGCCGGTGACGGCGTCGAAATCGGTCACCTGAAGGCGCTGGGCGCCCGCATCCGCGAAATCGCAGGCCCGCTCGACCGGATCGACATGCCAGATGACGGGCTCGTCGAGCCGCCCGCGGGTGAGCGAGACGCAGCGCCGGCCCTGCAGTTCAATGGTGGGAATGATGATCATGGCGTCGCCTCCTCAAGCTTGGCCCGATCTATCACGTCGCGTGCCCGCGGGACGCCGCCGGCTGCGACGTCTTCGCGCGCTGGCGCGACCCCTTGCGCCGCACGGATGCAAAACGGCGCCCCGATGGGGCGCCGTCGAGCCGAAAAAGGAGGGAGGGCGGCGGTGCCGCGCGCCTACTGGGCCTCGGTGATGAACTTCACCGCGTCGCCGAAGGTCTGGATGGTCTCCGCCGCATCGTCGGGGATCTCGATGCCGAACTCCTCCTCGAAGGCCATGACCAGTTCCACGGTGTCCAGGCTGTCGGCACCCAGATCATCGATGAAGGAGGCGTTGTCGGTGATCTTGTCCTCCTCGACGCCCAGATGCTCCACGACGATCTTCTTCACGCGATCCGCGATGTCGCTCATTTCACTTCCTCATTCGATTCGCGGGGTCGTCCCCGCCCAGTGTGTCGCCCTGCTCCTCGGAGCGGCTCAAGACAGCGTCAGGGCTGAAGCTGTCCGACCAGCGCGGGCATCCGCCCCCGGCTAAATCAGCGCCGCCTATAGCACATGCGCGCGGCTTGGCAAACGCTTTCGACAGCGCCTGCGACGCGCTCAGAACATGGCCATTCCGCCGTTGACGTGCAGTGTCGTGCCGGTGACATAGGCCGCCGCCGGGCTGGCCAGATACAGCGCCGCGCCGGCGATCTCTTCCGGCGCGCCCATGCGCCCCGACGGCACCTGGGCGAGGATTCTGGCCTTCTGGTCGTCGCTGAGCGTCTCGGTCATCGCGGTGGTCACGAATCCCGGCGCGACGCAGTTGACCGTGATTCCGCGCGTGGCGACCTCGGCGGCGAGGCTTTTTGACATCCCCGCCAACCCGGCCTTGGCGGCGGCGTAATTGCCCTGCCCCGGATTGCCGGTGGTGCCCACCACCGAGGTGATGTTCACGATCCGGCCCCAGCGCGCCTTCATCATCCCCCGCAGCACCCCGCGCGAGAGCCGGAAGGCCGCGGTGAGGTTGACGTCGATGACCTGCTGCCACTCGTCGTCCGACATCCGCATGAAAATGTTGTCGCGGGTGATTCCGGCATTGTTGACGAGGATGTCGACCGCGCCCATCGCCTCGGCCGCCTGTCCGGGCAGCGCCGCGACGGCCTGCGCATCGGACAGATCGCAGGGCAGCACATGCGCGCGCGCGCCCAACTCGGCTGCGAGATCCTCGAGCGGCGCCGTGCGCGTCCCCGAAAGGCCCACCGTCGCCCCCGCGCCATGCATCGCGCGCGCGATCGCCGCGCCGATTCCGCCCGAGGCGCCGGTGATCAGCGCCGATTTCCCCGTCAGATCGAACATCGCCCGTCCCCTCTCGCGATTGAAACCTCGCGGCTCCATAGCAGATCGCGCACGGGCGGCAAACGCGCGGCTTCCCGCGGTCCCCGTGATGGCACGCCCCGCAGGCCATGCAACCCCGACTAGAAAAAATGGCCAGCCACGCGGGACGCGCTCTTACCGCTTCACGATGTGCTCGTGCAGGCCGGCTTGTGCGAAGAGGCTTGCCATCCAAACCAGAACCGCAACCGGGTATAGCCACGCCGAAAGGTCAAGCCCGTAAATCAGCAGGATCGCGAGAAAGAGTGTCATACCTTCCTCCCATACCATAGAACTTTGCCCACAACGCCGAGGTCGCCAATGAGAGCCTCGAAAGGCGGGGATAGTTCCCGGTTAACCGATATGATCACCACAGAATCTGGCCTCGGGGCTCGGCCTACTCGCTTCACCTGCAACGCGTTCTGCAACCTGATAACGAACAGGCCATCGAAAGACGGGTCGATCTTACCTCGATCCAGCAGAACGATGTCATAGTCAAGGAGCGTCGGGGCCATGCTGTCGCCCCGCACCATGATGATTGAAAGGTCTTCTAGGCTGGTGCTGGTCAGAAGGTGCACGCAGTTGGCCGGCCCCGTAGGGCCGGCCATTCGTAGTGGTTGCGCTGCGCCGCGTCAGTGCGCCGTGTGGCTGGGCACGCCCTGATCGGGCAGGCGCGCGGCGCGCGCGGCGGCCTCGTCCTCGGCGGCCTCGTCCCACTCGATCGGCTCCGGCTCGCGCACCAGCGCGCGCTGGAGAACATCGCGGACACTGGCGACGGGAATGATCTCCAGCCCTTCCTTCACGTTGTCGGCGATCTCGACGAGATCCTTTTCGTTCTCCGCGGGGATCAGCACCGTGCGGATGCCGCCCCGGCGCGCCGCCAGCAGCTTTTCCTTCAGCCCGCCGATGGGCAGGACGTTGCCGCGCAGCGTAACCTCGCCGGTCATGGCGATGTCCTTGCGCACCGGGATGCCGGTGAGCACCGAGACGATCGAGGTGACCATCGCGATGCCCGCGCTGGGGCCGTCCTTGGGCGTGGCGCCCTCGGGAACGTGGACGTGGATGTCCAGGCTGGCCAGCTTGGGCGGCTTGATCCCGATCTCGGGCGCGATCGAGTGGACAAAGCTGTTGGCCGCGTCGATCGACTCCTTCATCACGTCGCCCAGCTTGCCGGTGGTCTTCATCCGGCCCTTGCCGGGCACGCGCAGCGCCTCGATCGAGAGCAGATCGCCGCCGACGCTGGTCCAGGCCAGGCCGGTGACCACGCCGATCTGGTCCTCCTTCTCGGCCAGCCCGTAGCGGTAGCGCTTGACACCCAGATAGTCCCCGAGAGTCTCGGGCGTGATCTCCACGCTCTTGGTGTTGCCCTTGACGATCTCGGTGACCGCCTTCCGGGCGAGCTTGGCGATCTCGCGCTCGAGGTTCCGCACGCCCGCCTCGCGGGTGTAGGTGCGGATGATCTCGGTCAGCGCGGCGTCGGTGATCGAGAACTCGCCCTTCTTGAGCCCGTGGTTCTTGACCTGCTTGGGGATCAGGTGGCGCTTGGCGATCTCGGCCTTCTCGTCCTCGGTGTAGCCCGCCAGCGGAATGATCTCCATCCGGTCGAGCAGCGGCTCGGGCATGCTGTAGGTGTTCGCCGTGGTCAGGAACATGACGTTGGAGAGGTCATATTCCACTTCCAGGTAGTGGTCGGTGAAGGTCGCGTTCTGCTCGGGGTCGAGCACCTCGAGCATCGCGCTGGCCGGGTCGCCGCGGAAGTCCTGACCCATCTTGTCGATCTCGTCGAGCAGGATGAGCGGATTCGTCGTCTTGGCCTTCTTCATCGCCTGGATGATCTTGCCGGGCATCGAGCCGATATAGGTCCGCCGGTGGCCGCGGATCTCGGATTCGTCGCGCACCCCGCCGAGGCTGATGCGGATGAACTCGCGCCCCGTCGCCCGCGCGACCGACTCGCCCAGCGAGGTCTTGCCCACGCCCGGCGGGCCGACGAGGCACAGGATCGGCCCCTTCAGCTTTTTCGAGCGGTTCTGCACCGCGAGATACTCGACGATGCGCTTCTTGACCTTCTCGAGGCTGTAGTGATCGTCGTCGAGCACCTTCTCGGCGCGTGACAGGTCGCGCTTGACGCGGCTCTTGACCCCCCACGGGATCGACAGCATCCAGTCGAGATAGTTGCGTACCACGGTCGCCTCGGCCGACATGGGCGACATGTTCTTGAGCTTCTTGACCTCGGCCTCGGCCTTTTCGCGCGCCTCCTTCGACAGCTTGGTGTTGGCGATCTTCTCCTCGATCTCGGCGATCTCGTTCTGGCCGTCATCGCCGTCGCCCAGCTCCTTCTGAATGGCCTTCATCTGCTCATTCAGGTAGTATTCGCGCTGGGTCTTCTCCATCTGGCTCTTGACGCGGGTCTTGATCTTCTTCTCGACCTGCAGCACGGACATCTCGCCCTGCATCAGGCCATAGACCTTCTCCAGCCGCTCGCCCACGTCGAGCGTCTCCAGAAGCTCCTGCTTCTGATCGACCTCCACGCCCAGATGGCCCGACACCAGATCGGCCAGCTTGGCGGGTTCCTGGCTTTCGGCCACGGCCGTGAGCGCCTCTTCGGGGACGTTCTTCTTGGCCTTGGCGTAGCGTTCGAATTCCTCCGCGACCGAGCGGGTCAGCGCCCTGACCGTGTCGGAATCGCCCGGCAGTTCGGTCAGCGAGGCCACGCCGGCCTCGAAATACTCGTCGTTCTCGACGAATTCGGTGATGCGCACGCGGGTCTGGCCCTCGACGAGAACCTTGACGGTGCCGTCGGGCAGCTTGAGCAACTGCAGCACACTGGCCAGCACGCCGACCTTGTAGATGCCGTCGACGTCGGGGTCGTCGGCGGCGGGGTCGATCTGGCTCGACAGCAGCACCTGCGTGTCGGCCTCCATGACCTCCTCAAGCGCGCGCACGGATTTTTCGCGCCCCACGAAAAGCGGCACGATCATGTGGGGAAATACCACGATGTCGCGCAGCGGCAGGACGGGATAGCTGTCTCGGAACTGTTCGTTCATGCTCTTTCCTCAGGCTCTCGGCGGGAAGGTCCGGCTCCGCGGCCCGCGCGCCCTCTCGGCCCTCTCGCGGCCCCGGCGCGCAGCGGCCTTCTCCGGCCGCCCGAACTTCCCCCTGTCTCGGCCACTCTAATTGGGGCGGATCGGTGCATGTTTCAACTCTGTCGGGCCGCCCCGACGGGCATAAAGGTTAACAATCCGGTGCGCGCGGCCTACTTCATCATCGTCACGACGCGCCGGGCGACGCCGCGCGGGGTCTGCCCCTCGGTCATCCCGTGCAGGATGCCCGGCCCGGCCACGAACAGGCGCAGATCGAAACGCACGGGCAGGCCCGATTCGGGGTCGGTATAGTCGCCCTCGGCATGCAGGCGTGGCAGTTCCCCGGGCGCGCAGCCCGCCAGAACGCCAAGTTCCCCGTCATCGAGAAAATCATCCGGGTCGACGGGCACATCCTCGCCGGGGGTCATGTCCCAGCCACGCCCGTCGGCCCAGCGCAGCGGGAAGCTGCCCCCCAGAAAACCGTCGCCAATCGTCATCTCGCCGCCCTCCACGGTGATCGCGGCCACCGAAGGCTGGCCAGGCGGCAGCGCGATGGTGCGGCGCTGCATGGTTAGGCTGCCCGGCCCCATCTCGACCTGCCAGAAACCGTCGAGCGCCGGCGCCAGCACCCGGTCGCGCAGGCCCGCGTCGATATCGCAAACGCCGTCGCCCTCCTGCGCCTGCGCCGCACCGGCTGCGAAAACGAGCGCGACGATCCCGAGCGCCGCCAATAGCCTGCCCATCGCCTCCTCCCGCCAAATGCACCCGTCGCGCGGGCATTCCCTCCGTCAGGAAGCCCCGCCATCGCGCGTCAGGCGCACGATGCGCCGGCCGACGACCCCGCCGCCGCGCCACACGCCGGCCCCGTACATCAGATCGTCGCCCAGCACGAACAGATGGACCGTCATGTCGAGCGTCACGCCCTCGAACATGAAGGTGGTGTTGACCTGCAGCCGCGGCACCTCGTTGGCGGCGCAACCGATGACGACGCCCAGCTCCTCGTCGTCGAGCATGCGCTCGCGCATCGCCTCGGTGACCTGCGCCTGCGGGCCGGGGGTGAGGTTCCAGTCGGGGCCGTCATCGGCGCGCTGCAGCGTGAACGGCCCCTCCATATCGGCGCCCAGCGTGGTCAGCTGCAGGATCTCGCCGTCAAAGGTGATCTCGGAGTCGACTGGCGGCTGGGGCCCCATCGGCATCGTCATCCCCCGCACCGTCGCCGCCCCGGCATCGTTATGGACCTGCCAGCGCCCGGTCAGCGCCCGCGCCGCCTCGGCCCATGGCCGATCCAGCGCGGTGCAGGGATCGAGGGGCTGCGCCGCCGCCGGCGCCCCGCCGAGCGCCGCGAGGGCGAGGACAAACGCGACCACCCGCTTCGACATCCCGCGCACTCCCTTGCCGTTGCGTCAATCGACGCCATAGCAATTTCGCGCCCGTCCATGCAAGTCCCGCGCCCCGCCGCTCCCCCTGCCCGATCGCCCGCAGGGCCGTCACAGCGGGGGCAGATCGCCCTGCGCACGGGCGGCATGGAAGGCGGCGGCGAAATCCTCGACCCGCCCCGCGCCGACCGCCTCGCGCAGCCCCGCCATCAGCTCCTGATAATACTGCAGGTTGTGCCAGCTCAGCAGGATCATCGCGATCGGCTCGCCCGCGCGGACCACATGATGCAGATAAGCCCGCCCATATCCCGTGCAGGCCGGGCAGGTGCAATCCTCGTCGAGTGGGCGCGGGTCGTCGCGGTGACGAGCATTGCGCAGATTGACCACGCCGCGGCGGGTGAACGCCTGCCCCGTCCGACCCGACCGGGTGGGCAGCACGCAATCCATCATGTCGATGCCGCGCCGCACGGCACCCACGATGTCGTCGGGCTTGCCCACCCCCATCAGATAGCGCGGGCGGTCGGCGGGCAGCATGTCGGGCGCATAGTCGAGCACCTCGAACATCTTCTCCTGACCTTCGCCCACCGCGAGCCCGCCGACGGCGTAGCCGTCAAAGCCGATCCCGCGCAGCGCGCGCGCGCTTTCCTCGCGCAGTTCGGGGTAAACGCTGCCCTGCTGGATGCCGAACAGGGCATGGCCGGGGCGGTCGCCGAACGCCGCGCGCGAGCGTTCCGCCCAGCGCATCGACAGCTCCATCGAGGCGCGCGCGGTCGGCTCACTGGCCGGATACGGCGTGCATTCGTCGAAGGCCATCACGATGTCCGAGCCCAGCAGCCGCTGGATCTCCATGCTGCTCTCGGGGCTGAGATGGTGCATCGAGCCGTCGATATGGCTCTTGAAGCGCACGCCGCCCTCGTCGAGCTTGCGCAGCCCGGCCAGGCTCATCACCTGAAACCCGCCCGAGTCCGTCAGGATCGGCCGCGGCCAGTTCATGAACGCATGCAGCCCGCCCAGCCGTGCGATGCGCTCCGCGCCGGGGCGCAGCATCAGGTGATAGGTGTTGCCCAGCAGGATGTCGGCCCCGGTCGCCCGGACATTCTCGGGCAGCATCGCCTTGACCGATCCGGCGGTGCCCACCGGCATGAAGGCCGGGGTGCGGATGGTGCCGCGCGGCGTCGTCAGCAGCCCGGCGCGCGCGCGCCCGTCGCTCGCCGTCACCTCGAAGGTCACCTGCCCCTTCATCGCATCTCTCCGGCCCGCTCCGCCGCGCCTTTTGCGGCAATCGCGCCGGATTGCCAAGGGGCGGCGGAGCGGCGCGGCGCCGGCGGGGTGGACGCCCGGCCCCGCATTCCTTATATATTCGCTAGGAAATTCGAGAGGTCGCCCAATGATGGACGCAATGCCTGAGCCGGGCCAGCCGCTGATCCGGCCCTCCAGCACCGATCACCCGCTTTATGACAGCGTGGTGGAGGCGTGCCGGTCGGTCTATGACCCGGAAATCCCGGTCAATATCTACGATCTCGGGCTCATCTACACCATCGAGATATCCGATGAGGGCGCGGTCGACATCCTGATGACGCTGACCGCGCCGGGCTGCCCCGTGGCGGGCGAGATGCCCGGCTGGGTCGCCGACGCCGTCGAGCCGCTGCCTGGCGTCAAGCAGGTCGATGTCCGCCTGGTCTGGGAGCCCCCCTGGGGCATGGACATGATGAGCGACGAAGCGCGGCTGGAACTGGGGTTCATGTGATGTTCGGCATTCCCGGAAAACAGGCCGTCACCCTGACACCGGCCGCGGTGCGCCAGATCACCCGGCTGATGGAGCGTGACGGCGCCAAGGGCCTGCGCGTGGGCGTCAAGAAAGGCGGCTGCGCGGGCATGGAATACACCATGGATTATGTCGAGGAGATCGAGGAGCACGACGAGGTCGTCGAGCAGGACGGCGCGCGCGTGCTCATCGCGCCCATGGCGCAGATGTTTCTCTTCGGCACCGAGATCGACTACGAGACGACGCTGCTCGAAAGCGGCTTTCGCTTCCGCAACCCCAATGTCACCGAGTCCTGCGGCTGCGGCGAGTCGATCAAGTTCGCCGACATGGACGAGCGCCAGAGCGCCGGCTGACGCGGCCGCGCCGGCCGGCTGCGGGAAAGGGTTGCGCCCTTGTTCGCGTCGCTCCATGGTCGGTGAGGGCCTCACTGACGGGAGACGACCGCCATGCGTCGCAAGCTTGCCGCCGGCAACTGGAAGATGAACGGCCTGACCGCCGATCTGGGCGAGGCTGAAACGCTCGCCACCCGGCACCCCGACCCGCGCAGCGAGGTGGTGATCTGCCCGCCGGCCACGCTCATCGCGCCGATGGCCGCACGCCTGGCGGGCAGCGCCGTCGGCGTGGGCGGGCAGGACTGCCACGCCGTGGCCTCGGGCGCGCATACCGGCGACATCGCGGCCGCGATGCTGGCCGATGTCGGCGCGCGCCATGTCATCCTCGGCCATTCCGAGCGCCGCGCCGATCACCATGAGACCGACGCCGCCATCGCCGCCAAGGTCACGGCGGCCTGGGCCGCCGGCCTGACCGCCATCCTGTGCGTCGGCGAAACCGAGCCCGACCGCGACGGCGGGCGCACGCTCGACGTCATCACAGCCCAGCTCGACGGCGCGCTGCCCGAGGGCGCGCAGGCCGACAACACCGTGATCGCCTATGAGCCCGTCTGGGCCATCGGCACCGGCCGCACCCCCTCGGCGGCGCAGATTCGCGAGGTCCATATCCATCTGCGCGACGCGCTCGCGCGCCGCTTCGGCGCCATCGCCGCCGAAGGCATCCGCCTGCTCTATGGCGGATCGGTCAAACCCGCAAACGCCGCCGAGATATTTGCCATCGCCGATGTCGACGGCGCGCTGGTGGGGGGCGCCTCGCTGAAGGCGTCCGATTTCGGCGCCATCATAGCGGCCCTCGACGCGGCCTGACCGGCCCGCGCATACCGCCCACCGTGCCCGGGCCGCGGCGCGGGTGGGCGGGCGGGCGCCGTGGCCCGGGCACGCCCCGGCAGCGCAGCCTCATCCGGCCTCGGCCTCGCGGCCCTGGCGCTGCCACATCTCGGCATACTCCCCCGCCTGGGCGAGCAGTTCCTCATGCGTGCCCTGCTCGACCACCGCGCCCGTGCGCAGCACCACGATCCGGTCGGCATCGACCACGGTGGACAGACGATGCGCGATGGTCAGCACCGTCCGTCCCCGGCCCATCCGGCGCAGGCTGTCCTGGATGTCCTGCTCGGTGCCGGTGTCGAGCGCCGATGTCGCCTCGTCGAGCAGAAGGATCGGCGGATCCTTCAGTATGGTCCGGGCGATGCCCACGCGCTGCTTCTCGCCACCCGAAAGCTTGAGCCCGCGCTCTCCCACCTGCGTGTCGTATCCCTCGGGCAGCCCCCTGACGAAGTCGTGAATGCGCGCGGCCCGCGCGGCCGCCTCGATCTCGGCCTGCGTCGCGTCGGGGCGGCCATAGGCGATGTTGTAGCCGATCGTGTCGTTGAACAGCACCGTGTCCTGCGGCACCACGCCGATGGCCGCATGCAGGCTGTCCTGGGTGACCTCGCGCACATTCTGCCCGTCGATGCGGATCGCGCCCGCTGTGACATCGTAGAAGCGAAACAGCAGCCGCCCGATGGTGGACTTGCCCGACCCGGACGGGCCGACGATCGCCACCGTCTGCCCCGGCGCCACGCGCAGGCTGACCCCCTTGAGGATCGGCCGCGCCGGATCATAGCCGAAGGCGACCCGGTCGAGCTCCACCTCGCCGCCGCGCACCATCAGCGGCCGTGCGCCGGGGGCGTCGCGCACATCGGCGGGCCGTTCGAGCAGATCGAACATCTGGCCCATATCCACCAGGCTCTGACGGATTTCGCGATAGACCGTGCCGAGAAAGTTCAGCGGCATCGTGATCTGGATCATGTAGGCGTTGACCATCACGAAATCGCCCACCGTCAGCTCGCCGCGCTGCACGCCGAGCGCGGCGAGAACCATCACCGTCACAAGCCCCGCCGTGATCAGCAGCGCCTGGCCGAAATTGAGAAACCCCAGCGTATAGTTCGTCCGCACCGCGGCCGTCTCGTAGCGCGCCATCGCCGCGTCGTAGCGGCGCGCCTCCAGCGCCTCGTTGTTGAAATACTTCACCGTCTCGAAGTTCAGCAGGCTGTCGATCGCCTTCTGGTTGGCGTCGGTGTCCTGTTCGTTCATCTCCCGGCGGATGCGCACGCGCCACTCGGTGACCTTGAAGGTGAAGACGACATAAAGAAGGATCGTCACGATCACGGCGAGCAGATACCACACATCGAACAGCACGAAGAAAATGCCGGCGACCAGCGCCAGCTCCAGGATCAGCGGCCCCACCGAAAACAGCATGAACCGCAGCAGGAAATCCACGCCCTTCACGCCGCGCTCGATGATCCGGCTCAGCCCACCGGTGCGCCGGCCGAGATGATAGCTCAGCGACAGCGCGTGGATGTGCTCGAAGGTCTCCAGCGCCAGCCGGCGCAGCGCCCGCTGCCCCACGCGCGAGAACACCGCATCGCGCAGCTGGCTGAACCCCACATTCATCACCCGCGCCAGGCCGTAGGCCACGGTCAGCCCCACCGCGCCGACGCCCAGCATCCAGGCCGGCGGCGCCGCGCCCTCGCCGCCCAGCGCATCCACCGCCATCTTGTAGAGATAGGGCGTGCCCGCCGCCACCAGCTTGGCCGCCACCAGCGCGGCGAGCGCGGCGACGACGCGGCGTTTCACCCAGCCCTCGCCCCTGGGCCAGAGATAGGGAACGACGCGGCGGATGGTGCGCAGCCCGCTCCTGCGCTCGGCGAGCGTCTCGGCCTGCGAGGGCGCGGCGGCGGCGGCCGCTGCCCGCCACCGGCGCAATCGTGCGATACTCAAGGCTGGGCGCCCCATGCTGGCTCTCCTGGCTGGGGCGCAAGCTAAGCTGCCGGCGCGCGATTGGCCAGTGGCCGGGCACGGGCGTTCCACCCGCCCTACCCGTCGCGCGCGCCCTCGTCCTCGTCCTCGTCGAACGGCGGCAGATCGAAGACCTGTCCGGGATAGATCAGGTCGGGGTCGCGGATCTGGTCGCGATTGGCGTGAAAGATCGTCCAGTAACGGATTCCCGCGCCGTAATTGCGCCGCGCGATGCCCCACAGGGTAAAGCCCGGCTGGACCGTCACCCGGATCGCCCGCCCTCCGCGCGCCGGCGCGCTGACCGTCGAGAGCTGGGCGAGCAATTCGGGATCCTCCCGCCGGAACGGCGTCTCGAAGCGCGAGGTCACCGCGCCGGTCGGGTCGAGTTCGTCGACGCGCAGCGTATAGACGCCTGTGGCGACGTCAGGAAGCTCGGCCTGCCACGCGCCGCTCTCGGTGACCGGGGTCGTCATCAGGGGGCGGTTGTCGACATAGACACGCACCGCCCCCTCGATCTGCGGCGCGCGACCCGAAAGCGTCACCCCACCGTCTTCGGAATAGGCGATGGAATCGATGACGACATTGGCCGCCAGATCGGGCGGGGCGCCGCCCTCGGGCGCCTGCAGCATCCGCCCCGATCCCTGCGACAGCATGATCGCCGACGGCGGGTTTGGCGCGCCGACGGGCGCGGACGGGCGCGTATCCGGCGGCACGGCCGCCCCGGCGCCCGCCTGAGGCCCGCGGGCGACGGCGACATCGCCCGCCGGCGCGGGCGAGGCCCCGCCATCATCGGGGGCG
>PUHN01000052.1 GCA_002967695.1 Rhodobacteraceae bacterium WD3A24
CGAAAAAACCAACAGGCTCAAACCCGGGCCGCGAACCGCCGCAAAGCAACTGCCCCGCTGCGGTGAAGCGGTATCTACAAACACAAACAAAACTCCGCAAGACCCAAATCAAAGAAAATTCACGCGGATCGCCGGGCGACGTCGGGTCAGGCCCAGATTTGGTATCTTGCCGCCCGTCCGGCGCAAGGCCGGCCCCTCCAGCCCCACCCCTGACTGGCGCTCATGCCCTGCGTCACGCGCTCGGACGGACGGCGTGTCGAGGCGGAGAGGCGAGTCGGGCAGATGCGCATTGACGGACACGTCAGCGCCGGGTTTCTTGGGGGCAGTCACTTGCTCAAGTGACCCGAGAGAAAAACTTTTCTGCAAGGAGGAACACAAGATGAGACATTCCATGATCGCCTCGGCCGCCGCGCTGGCTGTCGCCATGGGCGGCGCCGCGACGGCGCAGGAGAACCAGACTTTCGTCACCATCGGCACCGGCGGCGTGACCGGCGTGTATTATCCCACCGGCGGCGCCATCTGCCGGCTGGTCAATCGCGGCCGCGAGGAGCACGGAATCCGCTGCGGTGTCGAAAGCACGGCGGGCTCGATCTTCAACATCAACTCGGTCCGCTCCGGCGAGCTCGATTTCGGCGTAGCCCAGTCGGACTGGCAGTATCATGCCTATAACGGCACCTCGCGCTTCGAGGATGCCGGGGCATTCGAGGATCTGCGTGCGGTCTTCTCGGTCCATCCCGAGCCCTTCACCGTCGTCGCGCGGGCGGATGCGGGAATCACCGACTTCGACGATCTTCAGGGCAAGCGCGTGAATGTCGGCAATCCCGGCTCCGGCCAGCGCGGCACCATGGAGGTGCTCATGGACGCGATGGGCTGGACGATGGATGACTTCTCGGTCGTGTCCGAGCTCCAGGCCGCCGAGCAGTCCCAAGCGCTGTGCGACAACAACATCGACGCGATGGTCTATACCGTCGGCCACCCCTCCGGCTCTATCCAGGAGGCGACGACGGCCTGTGATTCGGTGCTCGTCAATGTCGACAACGATGCGGTGCACGGCCTTGTCGATGAGTTCCCCTACTACCGCATGGCGACCATCCCCGGCGGCATGTATCGCGGCAACGACGAGGATGTGACGACCTTCGGCGTGGGCGCGACGTTCATCACCTCCGCCGAGGTCTCCGACGACGTGGTCTATGAAGTGGTGCGCGCGGTGTTCGAGAATTTCGACACCTTCCGCGGCCTGCACCCGGCCTTCGAGGTGCTCGAGCCCGAAACCATGGTCACCGACGGCCTGTCGGCGCCGCTGCATCCGGGCGCCGAGCGCTATTACCGCGAAGCCGGCCTGATCGAATAACCACGCTCAGGGAAGCGGGCCCCGCGGCGGGCCCGCTTCCGCGCGCACCGCGCAGGCGCTCTATCACAACCATGCCCGCCGGCCGGGGCCGGCACATGCAGCAGGGACGGGGACAGCCATGAGCAAGAACGCGCCCGAATCGGGACGGGCCTTTGACGACGACGCTCTTCAGGATCTCGTGGCGAGCGCGGATTCGGGCGCCCGGACGCCGGACAGCCGGGCCGTCACCCTGCTGATCTCGGGGGTCGCGCTGGCGTGGTCGCTGTTCCAGCTCTGGATCGCCGATCTGCAATTCGCCCTGGCGCCCCACATCCCCTTTGTCAGAATCATCGGCTCGGACCAGACGCGGCCGATGCATCTGACCTTCGCGCTCTTTCTCGCTTTCCTCGCCTACCCGGCGCTGAAGCGCTCACCGCGCAGCCATGTGCCGATTCTCGACTGGATCCTGGCGCTGGTCGGAGCAGGCTGCGCCTTTTACGTCTTCTGGTTCTCGCGCGAGCTGTCGGAAACGGCGCGCACCGGGCTGCCCACGCGAATGCAGCTGATCGTCGGCGGTGTGGGCATCGTCGTGCTGCTCGAAGCCTCGCGGCGCGCCCTGGGCCCGGCACTGACCATCGTGGGCGGCATCTTCCTGGCCTATTCCTATTTCGGACAGGGCTGGCTGATTCCCGGCCTGATCGCACATGAGGGGCTGTCGCTGAGCAGCATCATCAATGCACAGTGGCTCGACACGCTGGGGGTCTTCGGCATTCCACTGGGCGTCTCGACGGCCTTCGTCTTCATGTTCGTGCTCTTCGGCGCGCTGCTCGACAAGGCCGGGGCGGGCAACTACTTTATCCAGATCGCCTTTGCCGGGCTCGGCAATCTGCGTGGGGGGCCGGCCAAGGCCGCCGTCGTCGGATCAGGCATGACGGGACTCATCTCGGGCTCATCCATCGCCAATGTTGTCACGACGGGCACGTTCACGATTCCGCTGATGAAGCGCGTCGGCTTCTCCTCGGAAAAGGCCGGCGCGGTCGAGGTGGCGAGTTCGGTCAATGGCCAGATCATGCCGCCGGTGATGGGGGCGGCCGCCTTCCTGATGGTCGAGTTCATCGGCATACCCTATCTGCAGGTCATCAAGCATGCCTTCGTGCCCGCGGTGATCTCCTATATCGCGCTGGTCTATATCGTTCATCTCGAGGCGCTGAAGAACGACATGCCCGCGCTCGGCCCGCCGCGCAGTCTCTTGCAGATGTTTCTCAAGATATTCGCGGGTTTCATTGTGGCCGGGCTGCTGTTCTATGGCGCGCTCGAAGGCGTCGCCCTGTTGCGCGCCCTCGCCCCGGCCATTGCCGGGCCGGTGCTGCTGGGCGTGGTGGTCCTGCTTTACCTGACCTTCATCGCCGTGGCCGCGCGGCGCGACGACCTCGAACTGGACGACCCGGACTCCGAAGAAATCCGCATGCCGGTCATGGGGCAGGTCTTTCCGACCGGAATCCACTTTCTGCTGCCCATCGTGATTCTCGTCTGGTTCCTGATGGTCGAGCGGCAGTCGCCCTCCAAATCGGCCTTCTACGCGGTCGCGATGATGCTTGCGATCATCACGACGCAGCGCCCGCTCAAGGCGCTGTTTCGCGGTCAGGGTGACGCGATCGGTCGCGAATTCGCCGGCGGCCTTGCCGATATGGTCCAGGGCTTGATCGCCGGGGCGCGCAACATGATCGGTATCGGCGTCGCCACCGCGGCGGCGGGCATCATCGTCGCCACCGTCACGCGCACGCCGATCGGCACGGAACTCGCCGGGCTCGTCGAGGCGCTTTCGGGCGGCTATCTGCTGCTGATGCTGATACTCGTGGCGGTGTTTTCCCTCGTCCTCGGCCTGGGACTGCCGACGACGGCCAATTACATCGTCGTCTCCTCGCTGATGGCCACGGTCGTGGTCAGCCTCGGCGCGCAGGAGGGCCTCGTGGTGCCGCTGATCGCGGCGCATCTGTTCGTGTTCTACTTCGGGATCATGGCCGATGTGACACCGCCGGTGGGGCTGGCGAGCTTCGCCGCCGCGGCGGTCTCGGGCGGTGATCCGATCCGCACGGGGTTCACCGCCTTCTTCTACAGCCTGCGCACCGTCGCCCTGCCCTTCCTGTTCGTCTACAATCCGGCGCTGATCCTCTACGGGATCGACCTGACGACACTGGCCGGGATCGGCGAGGCGGCCTTTGTCTTCGTCAGTGCGACTTTCGCGATGCTTCTCTTCGCGGCGGCGACGCAGGGCTATTTTCTCGCCCCCTCCTACAAGCTGGAATCGGCGGCGCTGCTTCTGGTCGCCTTCACCCTTTTCGTTCCCAATTTCTGGCTCAATCAGGTTCAGCCGCCTTTCGAGGACATCCCCCCGGCCCGTTTCGAGGAGGCGCTCGGCTCCGCCGATCCCGGCGACCGGGTGCGTGTCGTCGTTTCAGGCCCGGATTTCATGAGCGGGGAACGCCGGGACGTGACCCTTCAGATCCCCGTCGAGCAGGAGCGCAGCGGCGCTGAAAGGCTGGAGGCCACCGGCCTGTTGGCTACGCCCGAGGGGGATCGCCTGCTGCTGGAGGAACCGATGTTCGGCACGCCGTTCCAGGAGGATCTGCAGGAATTCGACTTCTACGCCTCCGACATGCCGGTCGAGATCACCGAGGTGCTCGTCCCGGCCGACCGGATGCCCGCGCAGATATTCTACCTGCCCGCGCTGCTGTTGCTCGTCATCGTGATACTGTTCCAGCGGCGCCGCCAAACCACCCCCGCTTTTTGAAAGGAGCCCGCATGCCCGACAAGATACTTCTTCCAGTCGATCTTTCCGAGGAAACCAGCTGGGCAAAGCCGCTCAAGGTGGCGGTGGAGCAGATCGAGGCGCATGGCGGCGAGCTTCACGTCATCACCGTGATGCCGCGCTACGGGATGTCCATGGTCGGCAGCTATTTCCCGCAGGACTTCGAGCAGAAGGCGCTGCACGATCTGGGCGAGGCCCTGTCGAACTGGGTGGCCGACAATATCCCCGACAAGATCGAGGTTCACCCGCATGTCATGCATGGCTCGGTCTATGACGAGATCCTGCGCGCCGCCGATCGGCTGGAGGTCGATCTGATCGTGATGGGGGCGCACCGGCCGGAACTGCGCGACTACCTGCTTGGCCCGAACGCCGCGCGCGTGGTCCGCCACGCCAACCAGTCGGTCTATGTCGTGCGCGGCTGAGGCATGCCGCTCCCGCCCCGACCGTGGACGGGGAACCGCGGCCTGGCCGTGATCGGGCGCGCCGTCCCGGTGACTCTCAGGCCCCCTGACCGGGGCGAAGGGTCTCGATGAAGCCCGCGATCGCAGCGACCGCCGCGCCCATGTCCGCCGGTGCGGCGTATTCGGCCGGGTTGTGGCTGATCCCGTCACGGCACCGCACGAACAGCATCGTGACGGGACAAAGGTCGGCCATGGCCGAGGCGTCATGCGTCGCCCCCGAAGGCAGTGCCAGCCCCGCCCCGCCCGTGGCCTTCACGGCGTCCGCCAGTGTCGCCGTCAACTGCGGATCGCAGGCAATGGCGGGCTGCGCATAGTCGCGGCGTGCCGTCACGGCCAGCCCGCGCCGCTCGGCCAGCGCGCCACAGAAGCGGTGGACCGCCGCGCCGGCGGTTTCACGCACCGCGTCGTCGGGCGCGCGCAGCTCCACGCTCATGCGGACCTCGCCGGGCACGGCATTGACCACGCCGGGCGCCACTGACAATGCGCCGACAGTGCCGAGCAATCCATCGGTCTCGCGTGCGGAGCGCTCGACCTCGCCAATGATCTCGGCCGCGCCGGCCAGCGCGTCGCGGCGCAGCGCCATCGGGATCGTTCCGGCATGGCCGGCCTCGCCGGTGAGGGTGACGCCGTGGCGCTCGATCCCGCAGATGGCGGTGACGACGCCCAGCGCCTGATTCTCGACCTGCAGGACCGGACCCTGTTCGATATGGCATTCGAGAAAGCCGAGCATGCCGCCCGGATCGCGGGCCGCCTGCGGCAATGCCTCGGGGTCGAGCCCAAAGCCTTCCATCGCCGCACGCAGGGTCACGCCGTCGGCATCGGCCATGTCCAGCACGGCCGGATCAAGCCGCCCGGCCAGCGCGCGCGACCCGATCAGGGCGGTGGGAAACCGCACGCCCTCCTCATCGGCGAAAGCGAGGCACTCGACGGCGAAGGGCAGCCGTATGCCGCGCTCGCGCAGTTTCTCGACCGCGAGTATCGGCAGGAGAACCCCCATGATCCCGTCATAGCGCCCGCCCTCGCGCACGCTGTCCTGATGCGAGCCCAAGAGCAGTGTCGGCGCGCCGGGCGGGCCCTCCAGCCGCCCCGCCAGTGTCCCGGCGGCGTCGAGGCTGACGACGAGCCCGGCCGCCTCCATCCAGCCACGGATGATGTCCAGCGCGCGGGCATGTTCCGCCGTGAAGGGCAACCGGGTCACCCCCGCGCCGGGTTCGGAAACCGCGGCGATCTCATCGAGCATCGCCGCCGCGCGGTCACCGTCATCCGTCATGGGGCAGCTCCGGGTGTCTGAGCGTGGGCACGGTGGCGGCCCAGTCGCGATATTCGGGCTCGCGCGTTCGGGCATAGAGCCCCCGCAGCGCGTCGAGCGGACTCTCGGCCCAGTCCACCCGCAGGGTCAGCGGCGCGGCGTCCTCGGCCACGATCAGCAGCGCGGCCGATTGCAGGCCGCGGCTGTCCCCGCCGGCGGCCGCTGCGGCGTCGAGGGCCGCGAGCAGCCTTTCGGCCGGCGCGCCAGACGCCTCTGCGAACCCCGCCATCAGCGCGTCGAGCACCTGCGGGCCAGCCAGCAGGTTTCCGGCGGCGACCATCGCGCCCTCGGCCCGCGCCCCGCGCCAGGCGGTGTTCGACGTGCCGGTGAAGTGCCCTGCCCCGCCGTGCCGGTCGAGCGCGGCGAGCTGACGCCAGTTGCGGCCGCGATCGGGCGCGGTGAGCTGCTCGACCGCCGGGCCGGCGGCGACACCCGCGCGCATCAGCGCGAGCGCGTCATCGCCCCACATCGTCGAGGGCGCCGCCCCCTGGGAAGCTGACAAACCCGCCCGCGCATCGCCACGCAACACCCAGCCGCCGACGCAGAGGCTGCCCGTGGCCGCCGCACCGCACAGCGTGCCGCTGCCCGGATCGCGGGCAAGTAGTGAGAAAGTCATGCAGCCTCCTTGTTCGCCTCGCCCAATTATCATGAAAATTTTGATCCTGGCAAATTATCATGATAATTAGGGGATCATAAGGTCCAACAGGGAGACTGAATCGATGCCATCCATCATCCTTTCGCGCCGAGCTTTCGGCGCCGCCGCGGGGGCCGCGCTCGCGCTCTCGGGGTTTGCCGCGCCGGGTGTTGCACAGACTCCGCCGGGCGTTCTGATTGTCGGCCAGATCGCCGAGCCGCAATCGCTCGACCCGCACGCGGTCACGGCGGTTAACGACTTCCGCATCCTGATGAACGTCTATGACGGGCTGGTCCGCTACGCCCCCGGCACGCTGCAGGTCGAGCCCGCGCTGGCCACCGACTGGGAGATCAGCGACGACGGCACCGTCTATACCTTCGATCTTCGCGAGGGCGTGGAGTTCCACGACGGCACGCCCTTCGACGCCGAGGCCGTGGTCTTCAACTTCGAGCGGATGCTCGACGAGGAGCACCCCTATCACGATACGGGGCCGTTTCCGCTTTCGTTCTTCTTCTCGGCGGTGGACGAGGTCGAGGCCGTCGATGACGGCACCGTCCGCTTCACCCTCAACGAGCCCTACGCCCCGTTCCTGTCGAACCTCGCCTACCCCACCGGGCTGATCGTCTCGCCCGAGGCGGTGCGCGAACACGGCGACGAATTCGGCCGCAACCCGGTGGGCACGGGGGCCTTCACCTTTGCCGAGTGGCAGTCGAACCAGCGCGTGGTGGTCGAACGCAATCCCGACTACTGGGACGGCGCGCCCGAGCTTCAGGCCGTCGTGTTCCGCCCGATCACCGACGCGAACACGCGCGTGGCCGAGATGCTGTCGGGCGGGATCGACCTGATGGTCGAGGTGCCGCCGACCTCGTTGTCGCAGTTCGAGGGGCCGGGCTACAACGTCATCGAGCAGGCCGGCCCGCATGTGTGGTTCCTGATCCTGAACCTGCGCGAAGGGCCGTTCACCGACCAGCGCGTGCGCCAGGCGGCGAACTACGCCGTCAACAAGGAGGCTCTGGTCAACGACGTCCTCGAAGGCACGGCCAATGTGGCCGCCGGCCCGACGCCGCCGGCCTTCGCCTGGGCGCACAACGAGGATCTCGAGCCCTACCCCTACGACCCCGAGCGCGCGCGCGCGCTGCTCGCCGAGGCCGGTGTCGAGAACCCCGAGGTCACCTTCTATGTCACCGAGGGCGGGTCGGGCATGCTCGACCCCGTCGCGATGGGCACCGCGATCCAGGCCGATCTGGAGGCCGTGGGCTTTGATGTGACCATCGAGACCTACGAGTGGAACACCTTCCTGGGCCGTGTGAATCCGGGGCTGGAAGGCGAGGCCGACATGGCCGAGATGGCATGGATGACCAACGACCCCGACACGCTGCCCTTCCTGACCCTGCGCAGCGCGGCGATGCCGGACGAGGGCGGGTTCAACTCGGGCTACTACTCCAACTCCGAGGTGGACGAGTTGCTGGAACAGGCGCGGCGCAGCACCGATCAGGACGAGCGCGCGCGCCTCTACCGCGAGATGCAGGAGATCGTCCACGAGGACGCGCCCTGGGTCTTCGTGGCGAACTGGGTGCAGAACGCCGTCACCAGCGACCGCGTGGAGAACTTCCGGCTCGAGCCGTCCTTCTTCCTGCTGCTCCATGACGTGGTGAAGAACTGAGCCAACCGCCGGGGCCGCGCGCGGCCCCGGCCCTGCACCCGGACGCCGGGGGGGGAACCGCGATGGGCAGCTATATCGTCAAGCGCCTGCTGTCGGCCGTGCCGGTGCTGCTGGGCATCACGCTGATCGTCTTCCTGATCATGGCGCTGATCCCGGGCGACCCGGCCACCGCCATTCTCGGCAGCTACGCCACGCCTGAAAATGTCGAGCGGCTCAACCGCCAGCTCGGCCTCGACGAGCCGATGTGGAAGCAATACTTCATCTGGCTGGGCAACCTGCTGCAGGGCGATATGGGCCGCTCCTTCGCGCTCAACCGCCCTGTCCTCGACGAGGTGCTCGACCGTTTCGGCGCGACGCTGGTGCTTGCCGGCACGTCCTTCGTGCTCTGCGCGCTGCTCGGCGTTCTGGCCGGCGTCGTGTCGGCGGCGCGCCAATACGGGCTGGCCGACAAGGCCATCACCTTCGCGGTAATCATCGGCATCTCGGTGCCGCCCTTCTTCCTGGGCATGATGATGATCCTGCTTTTCGCGGTGCGGCTGGGCTGGCTGCCCGCCTCGGGGATGTACGCGATCTATGGCGGCGGCGACCTGCCCGACCTGCTGCGCCACCTGATCATGCCGGCGCTCGCGCTTTCGGTCGTGGCGACGGGCGTGATCGGACGGCTGTCGCGCTCGGCCATGCTCGAGGTGCTGCGGCAGGACTTCATCCGCACCGCGCGCGCCAAGGGCGTGCATGAGCGCAGCGTGATCTGGCGCCACGCGCTGCGCGCCGCAATGGTCTCGATCATCCCGGTCCTGGGCATTCAGGCGGGCTTCGTGATCTCGGGGGCGGTCTATATCGAGATCGTGTTCCAGTGGCCCGGCGTGGGCCGGATGCTGGTGGATGCGATCCTGCGCCGCGATATCCTGCTTGTGCAGGGCGGCGTCGTCGTCGTCGCGGCGTGCTACGTGATGTTCAACATTCTCGTGGACGTGGCGCAGTCCCTGCTCGACCCGAGGATCAAGACATGAGCGCCTTTCTCAAGCTCTTGTTCCGTAACCGGCTGGCCGGGGCGGGGGCCGTCGTGCTGGCAATTATCGTCGTGCTGGTGCTTCTCACCCCGGTCCTGCCGCTGCAGCCGCCCAACGTGACCGACACCGCCGACCGTTTCCTGCGGCCCTTCTCCGAGGGCCACCTGCTGGGCACCGACCATCTGGGGCGCGACCTGCTTTCGCGGCTGCTCTGGGGCACGCGGCTCAGCCTCGCGGTGGGCTTCGCGGCCGCGATCGTGGCCGCGGTGCTGGGCGCGGCCGTGGGCATCATCGCAGGCTATTTCGGCGGCCGCATCGACAACACGATCATGCGCGGCATCGACATGCTGATGGCCTTTCCCTACATCCTGCTGGCGCTGGCCATCGTCGCGGCGCTGGGGCCGGGGCTGATGAACGCGCTGATCGCGGTCGCGGCGGTCAACATCCCCTTCTTCGCGCGCAACATCCGCGGGATCACGGTGGGGCTCGCGGGCAAGGAATTCGTGGACGCCGCGCGGCTGGCCGGGCTCGGGCACGGGCGCATACTGCTGTTCGAGCTGCTGCCCAACGTGGTGCCGGTCATCGTGATCGCCATGTCCACGACGATCGGCTGGATGATTCTCGAGACGGCGGGGCTGTCCTTCCTCGGGCTGGGCAGCCAGCCGCCGCAGGCCGATCTGGGCTCGATGCTGGGCGAGGCCCGCTCGGCCATGATCACGGCGCCGCACACATCGGTCGTGCCGGGGGCGATGATCCTGCTGATCGTGATGTCGATCAACCTGCTGGGCGACGGCGTGCGCGATGCGCTGGACCCCCGGCTGAAATCCGGGGCGCTCAGCCGCCCGATGGCCGCGACGCTGGTCGAGCGCGAGCGCGTGCCCGAAGCGCGCGGCGAAGGGCTGCTCGATATACAGGAGTTGCAGACGCAGTTTCATGTCGGCCGGCGCATCTACCGCGCCGTGGATGGCGTCTCGCTGACGCTGGAGCCGGGCGAGAGCCTCGGCATCATCGGCGAGAGCGGCTCGGGCAAGTCGGTCACGGCGCTTTCGGTGATGGGGCTGGTGGCCTCGCCGCCCGGCGTCATTACCGGCGGTGCGGCACGCTACAAGGGCCAAGACCTGATCGGGGCGAAATACCCGCGTCTGCGCAGCCTGCGCGGCGACCGCATCGCCTATATCTTTCAGGATCCGCTCTCGACCCTGCATCCGCTCTACCGCGTGGGCGACCAGCTGGCCGAGGCCATCCTTTCGCACCATTCGGTCTCGAAGGCCGAAGCAATGCAAAGGGCGGTCGGGTTGCTGGAGGATGTGCGCATCCCCAACGCCGAAAACCGCGCGCGGGCCTATCCGCACGAGTTGTCCGGCGGAATGCGCCAGCGCGTCGGGATCGCCATGGCGCTGGCCAACGAGCCCGACATCATCATCGCCGACGAGCCCACGACGGCGCTCGACGTCACCGTGCAGGCGCAGATCCTCGCCCTGCTCGACGATCTGCGGCGCGACCGGGGCCTGGCGATCCTGTTCATCACGCATGACTTCGGCGTGGTCGGCCAGCTCTGCGATCGCGTGGCGGTGATGTATGCCGGCCGGATCGTCGAGGAGGGCCCGACCGCCGAAGTTCTCGACGATCCGGCCCACCCCTATACCGCGCGATTGATCGCCTGCGTGCCTGAACTGGGACAGGGTCGGCGGGAAATGGCCGCGATTCCGGGGCTGCCGCCTGCGGTGGACAACCTGCCCGAGGGCTGCGCCTTCGCGCCCCGCTGCGACAAGGCCACGCCCGCCTGCCGCGCGGGCGACATCCCCCTTGCGGGCACCGAGCGGCGCCGCGTGCGCTGCATCCATCCCGAAACCGATGTGGAGGCGGTGGCATGAGCACGGCGCTGAAAGCCGCGGGCCTGGAAAAGACCTTTGCCGTGGGCAAGCCGCTCTTCGGCCCGCCAAAGGGGCTGGTGCGCGCGGTCCGGCCGACCACTCTGGAGGTCGGCACGGGCGAGACGCTGGGCATCGTGGGCGAGTCGGGCTGCGGCAAGTCCACGCTGGCGCGGATGCTCGTGGGGCTGCTGGCGCCCAGCGCGGGGACGATCGAGATCGAGGGCGAGGCGCTCAACCGTGCCGACCCGGCCGAATTCGGCCGGCGTATCCAGTACGTGTTCCAGGATCCGATCAGCAGCCTCAATCCGCGCAAGACGATCCGCCAGATCATGGAGGTGCCGCTCAGACGCCTGCACGGCATGGGGCGCCCCGCGCGCGAGCAGCGCATCCGCGAGATATTCGACAGCGTGAATCTGCGCGAGGAGTTTCTCGATCGCTACCCGCACGAATTCTCGGGCGGGCAGGCCCAGCGTATCGGCGTGGCCCGCGCCCTGGCCGCGGCGGCGCGGATACTCGTGCTGGACGAGCCCGTCTCGGCCCTCGACGTGAGCGTTCAGGCGCAGGTTCTCAACCTGCTGGCGCGGCTGCGCGGGGAATTCAACCTGACCTATCTGTTTATCAGCCATGATCTGGCGGTCGTCGAGGCGGTCAGCGACCGCATCGTGGTGCTGTATTTCGGCGCCGTGGTCGAAAGCGGCCCGGCCGAGCGCGTCTTCAGCACCCCGCGCCACCCCTATACGCGGCTTCTGGCACAAAGCGCGCCGGTTCCGGGCCGGCCCTTGACAGCGCCCGAGCAAAAGGACACCGAACTGCCCGACCCGCTCAACCCGCCACCGGGCTGCGCTTTTGCCAATCGCTGTCCGCGGGCCACCGACATCTGCCGCCAGGAGGATCCCGCGCTCAGGCCGATGGGAGGAGACCAGTTTGCCGCCTGCCACCACCCGCACGAGGTCTGAAACCGCGGAGGCGCGCCGCTCGCGCCCCCAGCGCGTGGCCGAGGCGATCAAGTCATGGGTCGTGGAGGAGGGCCTGCGCCCCGGCGACCGCCTGCCAAGCGAACCCGAGCTGATCGAACGGTTCGCCATGGCCAAGGGCACGATCCGCGAGGCCGTGCGCATTCTCGAGGCGCAGGGGCTGGTCAAGACGCGCACCGGCCCCGGCGGGGGCGTCTTCATCCACGAGGTGTCCGAGGAGCGCGCGGCGGCGCTGCTGGGCAACTATTTCTACTTCAAGAACCTTACCATTGCCGACATCTACCAGATCCGCGGGGTTCTGGAGCCCGAGCTGGCCGCGAGCCTCGCTGGGCAGCTGTCCGAGGACGACCTCGCCGCGCTCGAAGAGACGATGAAGACCTATGCGCGCCCCGCGCGCAACGCCGACGAGGAGCGCGAGCAGCACATCCAGTCGCTGCGATTCCACGCGCTGCTCGCCGAGATGTCGGACAATCCGCTGCTGCGCTTCCTGATCCGCTTTACCGCGAACATGCTCAGCGAGATCACCGTCAGCCGCGGCCTCTACGACCCGCCCAACCCCGAGCTGTGGAAGCGCGGCATGGATTATCAGGCCCGGCTGGTGGCCGCCCTGCGGGCGGGCGACGCCGAGGCCGCCCGCGCCGTTCTGCAGGAGCACATGCAGACCGCCCGCCGCCTCATGGAGCATCAGGAGGCCGCGGTGGTGCAGCGCTTCCTGCCCGAGAACCCGCTGTTCTGACCAATTCCCCGCGCCATTTCGCCACGCGGCGCCCCGCCCGCCGACGCCGCGCTTGGCAGGAGGCTGCAACTCTCCTAACCTCGGCGCGATTGACCAGTATTTTGAGGGAGGAGTCAGATGCGCCCATCCATCACCATCGCCCTGGCTGCGGGGCTTGCCGCGCCGCAGGCCGTCGGCGCGGCCGAGATTCGCACCGTCACGCTGTCCACCGCCGGGCTCGCCCTGATCGAGGCCGAGGAGCAGCTGGGCGACGTGCCGGCCACATTGTCGGTGCGCCGCGGCGATATCGACGATTTCCTCAAGAGCTTCTGGCTGCAGGATCCGGCTGGCGGAGTGCCCAGCATCAGCCTGCCCGGCGACGGCGCCTTTGCCGACACCTTCGACCTGCTGCCGCTCGATCCCGACGACCTCACCGACCCGGCGGGACTTCTGGGCGCCATGATCGGTGCCGAGATCGAGGTTGAGCGCCAGGGCGAGACGACGACGGGCCGCAACATGGGCGTGGTCCAGCGCCCCTGCGAGGATGGAAGCTGCAGCTTCCTGACGCTGTCCGACGACAGCGGCGGGTTGCGCCAGTTTCGTTTCGACGCGGGGCTCGACATCCGCTTTGCCGATCCGGCCGACCGTGCGATGATCGCGCGCGCCCTCGACGCTTGGCGCGGGCAGTCCGATCCGGGCACGATCCCGGTCGAAATCGGCTCTGACGTGCCGGAGCCGCGCGACGTGACGATGACATGGCTGCAGGAGGCTCCTGCCTGGCAAACCGCTTACCGGGCCATCGATGGCGCCGGCGGCCTGCGATTGCAGGGCTGGGCGGTGCTGGAAAACGCCACCGGCCATGACTGGCAGGATGTCACCCTGACGCTGGCCACAGGAGACGTGCGTGCCCTCGAGGTCGAGCTCTATGCCCGCCAGGAGGTCGCGCGCGAACAGGCCGAGGAAGCGCGCGCGCCCGGCGCCGCGGATGTCGTCGTGGGCCGGACCATGCAATCGGGCCTGGCCCCCAGCCCCGAACCCGCGCCCGCCGCGCCGGTCGAGGCCGATGACGGCGCGAGTTTCAGCCGCTACACCCTGACCGATCCGGTGAGCCTGGCCGCGGGCGAGATGGTCAGCCTGCCCTTCCTTGACGAGACGCTGGCCGAGGCGCGGATGCTGCTGTTCCGCGGCGGCCGGGGCCAGCAACACCCCGACATCGCGCTCGAGATCGAGAACCCCCTGCCCCTGCGCCTGCCGGCGGGGGTGCTCACGCTTTACGAGGCCGGGCGGGGCCATGCGGGCGACGCCATGATCCCCGAGATCCCGCCCGAGGGCGAGGCCACCGTGAACTTCGCCACCGAACGCGCCGTGACCGTGCGCGAGGATCAGAGCCGGGTGGACAGCGTGCGCGAGATGCGCGTCTCGGGCGGGGTGCTTCGGATCACCGAGGATCTGGAGCGGCGCACACTCTACCGCATCGAGGGCGCGGCCGACGCCGCGCGCACCGTCACGATCGACCACCCCCGGCGCCGCGACTGGACGCTCACCGCGCCCGAGCCGGCCGAAGAGCGGCTGGACTGGTGGCGCTACGAGGTCGAGGTGCCGTCCGGCGAGATCGCCCGGCTCGAAGTGGTGGAGCGCCAGCCGCGCGAGCGCGGCTTCGGCCTGCTGGAGATGGATATCGACACCCTGCAACGCTGGGGCAGCACGGCACCCGACGCCGAGACCCGCGCCCTGCTCGAGGAACTCGCGGGGCTGCGCCGCGAACAGGCGAACCTGGCCGAGCAGATCGGCCGGCTGCAACAGCGCGAGCGCGAGCTTGTCGAGGAGCAGCAGCGGCTGGTGGAGCTGATCACCGCGCTGGGCGACGAGAGCGACGCAAACGCCCGCCGGCGCGACCGCGTGGATGCCATCGACGGCGAAATTGCGGCCGCCCGCGAGGAGCGGCGCGATCTGCAGCAGCGCCGCGACGCGATCGAGCGGGAGATACGCGAGTTGATTGGCGCGTGAGGCGCCGCGCGCGCCGCTACTGCGGCGGCGCGCGCTTGATGTCGCCCAGATCGAGCACCGGCGAGGCGTCGATCTCGTCGGCGTTCATCATCGAGGCGACGCGCTCCAGCGCGGCAACGATCATTGCCTGTTCCCAGTCGGGAAGTTCCTCGAACTCGGTCACGAAGGTATCCTGCAGCGGATCGGGGGCGCTTTCGAGCGCGGCACGGCCCTTTTCGGTGATGAAGAGGTTCATTTGGCGGCGGTCATAGTCGGACCTTTGGCGCTCGACCATGCCCTTGGCGGCGAGCCGGTCGATCAGGGCGGTCATCGTCGCCTGGGCGACGCGCAGCTTGGCCGCGATCGCCTTGGGGGTGCTGCGCCCGTCCGTCTCGAGGATTGAGAGCACGCGCATCTGCACCGGCGTCAGCCCCGAGGCGCGGGCCAGCGCCTTGCCGTGGCGCTCCGTCGCGCGAAGAATACGGCGCAGAGCGACCAGACTTATCTCGGAGCGTTTCACGACAACCCTTTCCATGACGAAGCAACTTACGCCGGATACGGCCGCGATTACAAGCACCGAGCGGCGGGATATGCACAACCACCAGGCATCCCGCGAACCGCCCAGCGCGTTAACCCTTTTGTTTTATGAACGAATCCTGTCCTCTTGCAAGCGCAATCATGACGCCCGAAACCGAAATTTTACTTCGCGTGTTGAAATATATCTTTAGTTAGGCTATCTAATCGGACGAACAAAAAGCGAGAGGCCCCATGACCCGCGAAACCAACACCGTCACCCGCATGACGCGGCCCGAGCTGACGCTGCGAAAACCGACGCCCGAGGACGGCGCCGCGGTGTGGGAGTTGATATCGGCGTGCAAGCCGCTCGACGAGAACTCGATGTACTGCAACCTGATCCAGTGCGAGCATTTCGCCGATACCTGCGTGCTGGCCGAGCTTGATGGCGATGTCGTGGGCTGGGTCTCGGGCCATATCCCGCCCGCCGACCCCTCGACGATCTTCGTCTGGCAGGTCGCTGTCTCGGAGAAGGCGCGCGGCATGGGCCTGGGCCAGCGCATGCTGAATCATCTCGTCTCGCGCGATGCCTGCGCCGACGTGTCCGAGCTTCGCACCACCATCACCAGCGACAACACCGCATCCTGGGCGCTGTTCCGCAAGTTCGCCCGCACCAACGGCGCCCCCGTCGCTTCGGCGCCGCATTTCAAGCAGGATGAACATTTCGGCGGCGAGCACGACACCGAATACATGGTGACGATTCGCATGGCCGAGGCGCTGAGCAAGGCTGCGTAAGCCCGCTCGCGCCCGCCGCGTCGCCGCCCCATCAAATCAAGGACGATTGCCATGACCACCGATTCCTCGGCGCATCCGAGTATTTTCGACCGTCGCGAAAGCGAGGTCCGCAGCTATTGCCGCGACTTCGACACCGTATTCGAAACGGCGCGCGGCTCCATCCTCACCGACAGCGCGGGGCGCGAATACATCGACTTCCTCGCGGGCTGCTCGGTGCTCAATTACGGCCACAACGACCCCGACATGAAGGCCGCGCTGATCGAGCACATAAGCGCCGACGGCATCGCCCACGGGCTGGACATGTATACCAGCACCAAGGCCGATTTCCTGCGCGCCTTCGAGCGGCTGATCCTGCGCCCGCGCGGAATGGACCACAAGGTCATGATGACCGGCCCCACCGGCACCAACGCGGTGGAGGCCGCGATCAAGCTGGCGCGCAAGGTGACCGGGCGCAAGAACGTCATCGCCTTTACCAACGGCTTTCACGGCATGACGCTGGGCGCGCTGGCGGCGACCGGCAATGCCGGCAAGCGCAAGGGCGCGGGCGGGGTGTCGCTGGGGGATGTCAGCCGGATGCCCTATGAGGGGGCCTTCGGCCCCGACGTGGACACGCTGTCGATGATCGAGACGATGCTCGACAACCCCTCCTCGGGGATCGACGCGCCGGCGGCCTTTCTCGTCGAGCCCGTTCAGGGCGAGGGCGGGCTCAACGCCGCCTCGGCCGAGTGGCTGCGCGGCATCGAGCGGCTCGCCAGAAAGCATGGTGCCCTGCTGATCGCCGACGACATCCAGGCCGGAATCGGCCGCACGGGCAGCTTCTTCAGCTTCGAGGGCATGGGCATCGAGCCCGATCTGATCCCGATGGCCAAGTCGCTGTCGGGGATGGGGCTGCCCTTTGCCGCGCTGCTGATCCGGCCCGAGCACGACATCTGGAAGCCGGCCGAGCACAACGGCACCTTCCGCGGCAACACCCATGCCTTCGTCACCGCGCGGGTCGCGCTGGAGAAATTCTGGTCGGATGACGCGTTCGTCAAGGAGATCGCCGGGAAGGCCGCCATCCTGGAGGAACGGCTCACCGGCATCGCCAAGGTGCTGGGCCGCGACGCGCGCGCGCTCAAGGGGCGCGGCATGATGCTGGGCATCGATGTGGGCTCGAGCGAGCTGGCCGACGACATCTGCGCCGAGGCGTTCCGCAACGGCCTTGTCATCGAGACATCCGGTGCACGTGACGAGGTGGTCAAGGTGCTCGCCCCGCTGACCACGCCCACGGACGTCTTCGAGCGCGGGCTCGACATCCTGGCCGCCGCGGCGGCCAAGGTCGCCCCCGCCCACACCATTGCCGCGGAGTAAGAAACATGATCGTGCGCGACTACAATGACCTCAAGGACGGCCCGCGCGCCGTCTCCGACGCCGAATGGACCAGCGTGCGCATGCTGCTGGCCGATGACGGGATGGGTTTTTCCTTCCATATCACCACGCTGAACGCGGGGTCAGAGCATACCTTTCACTACAAGCATCATTTCGAGAGCGTCTATTGCATCTCGGGGAAGGGCTCGATCACGGATCTCGCCACCGGCACCACCCATGACATCGCGCCGGGGGTGATGTACGCGCTCGACCAGCATGACAAGCACACGATCCGCGCCGAAGAGGAACTTGTCATGGCGTGCTGTTTCAATCCGCCGATCACCGGCACCGAGGTGCATCGCGAAGACGGCTCCTACGCCCCGGCGGAAGAAAGCGCCTGACGCGGCACCCGCCGCAGGACAGTGATTTCAGGCGGGAGCCGCCCGAAAGGGCCGGCTCCGCGCCGTCAGGAAAGCGAAAGGCATATTCGTGACCCGTACGACCATTGAATCCGCCCACACCGTCGAGAAGATCGGCGGAACGTCGATGAGCCGCAGCCACGAGTTGCGCGACAGCATCTTCATCGGCGACCGCGAGGGCGACGACCTGTATAACCGCGTCTTTGTGGTCTCCGCCTATGGCGGCATCACCGACCTGCTGCTCGAACACAAGAAATCCGGCACGCCCGGCGTCTACGGCCTGTTCTCCAACGCCGACAACGACCAGGGCTGGTCGGATGCGCTCAACAAGGTCGAGGAGGCGATGTGCGAACGCCACGCCGAAATCCTCGACGACGGGGCCGACCGTACCGCCGCCGACCAGTTCGTCCGCGAGCGGATCGCCGGCGCGCGCTCCTGCCTGATCGACCTTCAGCGGCTGTGCTCCTACGGCCATTTCCGCCTCGACGAGCACATGATGACCATCCGCGAGCTGCTCTCGGGGCTGGGCGAGGCGCATTCGGCCTTCGTCACGGTGCTCATGCTCCAGCGCGCCGGCGTCAATGCGCGTTTCGTCGATCTGTCTGGCTGGCGCGACGAGGAGAGCCATACCCTCGAAGACCGCATTCGCAACGCTTTCGAGGGCGTGGACTTCGCCACCGAGATGCCGATCGTGACCGGCTACGCCCAGTGCGAGGAAGGGCTGATGCGCAGCTTCGACCGCGGCTATTCCGAGGTCACCTTCTCCAACATCGCCGTGCTGACCGGCGCGGCCGAGGCGATCATCCACAAGGAGTTTCACCTCTCCAGCGCCGATCCGAAGCTGGTGGGCGCCGACAATGTCCAGAAGATCGGGCGCACAAATTACGACGTCGCCGACCAGCTCTCAAACATGGGGATGGAGGCCATCCACCCCAAGGCGGCTAAGCTGCTGCGCCAGGCGGGCATCCCGCTGCGCGTGACCAATGCCTTCGAGCCGCAGGATCCGGGTACCCTGATCGACGACGACGAGGCCGACGAGCCCCGCGTGGAGATCGTCACCGGCCTCGGTGTCTATGCGCTGGAGCTGTTCGAACAGGACATGGTCGGCGTGAAGGGCTATGACACCTCGGTGCTCGACGCGCTGACACGCCATAATGTGCGCATCGTCTCCAAGACATCGAATGCCAACACCATTACCCATTTCCTCGACGCGCCGCTGAAATCCGTCCGTCGGGTGGAGCGCGATCTGAAGGCGCGCTACAATTCCGCGGCGATATCGGCGCGCAACCTCGCTGTCGTCTCGGTGATCGGCCGCAGCCTCAAGGGGCTTGGCGTGATGTCGCGCGGGCTCGCCGCGCTGGAAGCCGCCGGGATCGAGCCGGTCGGCCTGCAAAAGACGACGCGCGAAGTGGATGTGCAGTTCATCGTCCCGCGCGACCGGATGGATGCGGCGGTCAAGGCCCTCCACGACGCCCTGATCGGCACCGCCGAGGATCGCGCCGCCCGCATCGCGGCCTGAGCGCGCTCTCAGAGAACACATCACATGGCTTTCCTGCCGCCCCGGCCCGCCGGGGCGGTTTTTTCTTGCCCCCGGCAATCGCCGGGTCGCGGCGAGACAAGCCGAGAGGGGATCATAGCACCAGGCCTCCGGTCGGCGCCCTTCGCGCCCCGCCTCAGCCGAGATAATCGCGCAGCGCGGGGGGCGGGTCGGCCAGCAATGCGCGGGTGGGCGCGGGCGCCTCGGCGCGCCCCTCGGCCACCAGAATCGTGCGCTCGCAGATCGCCTCGGCGTCGCGCGGCTCGTGGCTGACCATCAGCAGCGTCGCGCCGGCCTCGTCCGCGATTTCGGCCACCAGCTCCAGCATCCCGGCCTTCAAGGCCGGCCCCAGCGCCGCGAAGGGCTCGTCGAGTAGCAGGAGCGGCCGCGCCCGCAGAAGCACCCGCGCCAGCGCCACCCGTCCCTGCTGCCCGCCCGAGAGCGCGGCCGGCCGGCGGGCTTCGAGCCCTTCGAGCCCGACGCGGGCCAGCGCGTCGCCCACCCGCGTCCAGTCGGCGCGCGACAGCCGCAGATCGGAGCGCAGGGCCAGCCCGACATTGCGCGCCACCGTCAGATGGGGAAACAGATTGTTGTCCTGAAACAGGATGCTCATCGGCCGCTCCGCCGGGGGCAGGTGCGTCAGATCGCGCCCCGCCCACAGCACGCGGCCCCGCGCCGGCTCGATGAAGCCCGCGATCGTGCTCAGCAACGTGGACTTGCCGGAGCCGGACGGCCCCAGCACGGCGACCCGGGCGCCCTCGGCCACCTCGAGGTCGGCGTCGAGGGTGAAATCGCCCTGCTCGATGCGCAGCGCCTCAAGTTGCAGCACCAATGCGCCCCCCGCGGTCGAACGCCCAGAACAGGCCGAGACTGAGCGCCAGCAACAACAGCGCCGCCCCGGCCGCGTCGGCCATGCGGTAGGCCCCCATCAGGCGGTAGAGCTGCATCGGCAGCGTCGCCGCATCCTGATCGGCGAACAGCATGATCACCCCCAGATCGCCCATCGACAACGCCGCCGCAAGCCCCGCGGCGAAGCCGAGCGGCCGGCGCAGCCTTGGCAGCGTGACCAGCCGCAACCGCGCAACCCCCCGCACGCCCAGGCTTTCGGCGAGTCTCGCGAACTGCGCCTCGGACTGGCGCAGCGCGGGCAGAACGGCGCGCAGCGCAAAGGGCAGCGCCATCGCCGCATTGACGAGCGCGGTGACCGGCAGCGCCAGGCGCGCCGGGTCGATGACGGGAAAGACGATGATGAACAGCCCCGTTCCCACCACCAGCGGCGAGGCCGCCAGCGCGGCCACTCCGCTGGCCTCGACGAGCCCCGCCGCCCCGGCACGGCCTGCCGCCTCCAGCCGCACCGCGGCCAGCGCGAGCGCGAGCGCGAAGCCGATGCAGAGCGCCGTCGAGCCCAGCGCGACGCCCAGCGAACGCACCGCCGCCTCCCAGACCGGCGCGGGCAACGCGACAAGGCGCGGCGCGCCATTCGCCACGATCATCGCCAGCGGCGTCAGCAGGAAAAGCGCCGCCAGCGCGATCAGCGCCGTGTCCTGCAGCTTGAGCACGCGCGCGTGTGTGTCCCAGCGCTCGACGGGGCGGTCGAGCCCGCCGCCGAGCGCGGAGGGCGCCGCCACCATCCATGCCAGCACGAGCGCCCCGGCGCAGAGCGCGAACTGGACCAGTGCCAGCAACGCCGCGCGCGACAGGTCGAAATCGAACCGGAACGCCTGATAGATCGCCAGCTCCACCGTCGTCGCTGCCGGCCCGCCCCCCAGCGTGAGCGCCACGGCAAAGCTGGTCAGGCAGACCAGAAAGATCACGAGCGCCGCGCCGGGGACGACCTCGCGCAGCATCGGAAGCTCGAGCTGGCCCATCACCTCGCGCGGCCCCATGCCCAGCGCCGCGGCCAGGCGGAACCGCTCGGCCGGAATCGCCAGCCAGCCCTGCAGGATCAGCCGCGTGGCCAGTGGCAGGTTGAAAAAGACATGGGCGATGACCACCCCGTGCAGCCCGTAGATCTGCACCGGCTCCAGCCCGACCAGGGCGAGTGCCGCGCTGAAAAGTCCGTTACGCCCGAACACCGCCAGCAGGCCGAGCACGGCGACAATCGTGGGCAGGATGAACGGCGCCCCGAGAAGGGTGATCAGCCAGCCGCGCCCGACAAAGCTGCGCCGCGCCAGCGCCCGCGCGACCGGGATGGCCAGCCCCACCGAGAACAGCGCCGAAAGCGTTGCCTGAAGCAGGGTGAACCGCACCGCCGCCCAGTCGGCCGGGCCCAATGCGCCCGGCGTCTCGGCCCGCCAGGCCACCGCGCCCAGCGAACCGAAGTTCAGCAACGCCAGCAGCCCGGCGACAGCCAGGCCCGCCAGGACCGCCGGTGCGGCACCGCGCCTCAGCGCGAGAGGGCGTTGAGCCATTCATCCAGCGCCGCATCGCGCAACTCCGCCGCTTCCTGCGCGGAAAACAGAAGCGCGGTGTCGGGATCGGCGAGCGTCTCGAACCCCTCGGGCAGACCGCCCTCGGGCGTGACGGCCGGATACATCCAGTTGGTGGTGGGGATGACGCCCTGAAAGCCGTCGGTCAGCATGAAACGCAGGAACTCCTGCGCCAGCTCGGGCTGGTCGGACGCCGCTATGCGCCCGGCCACCTCGACCTGCATGTAGTGGCCCTCCTCGAAGACCGCCGCCGCGTAGCTGGGGTCGTCCTCGGCGATCAGGTGATAGGCCGGCGAGGTGGTGTAACTCAGCGCCATGTCGGCCTCGCCCTCGGTAAACAGCCCGTAGGCCTCCGACCAGCCCTGCGTGACGGTCAGCACGCGGGGGGCGAGCCCCTCCCAGATTTCGGGGGCGTCGTCGCCATAGGCGGCCTTGACCCACATCAGCAGGCCCAGCCCCGGCGTCGAGGAGCGCGGATCCTGGATCACCACGCTGAGATCGGAGTCGATCAGCTCGCCAAAGGACTCGGGCGGATCAAAGACGACGTCGGAGTCGTAGACAAAGGCGAAGTAACCCCAGTCATAAGGCAGGAAGGTGGGGTTGTCCCAGTCGACGGGCATGTCGAATTCGGGCGCCTCGATGCCGTGCGGGGCGAAAAGGCCGGTGCCTTCGGCGCGCGCGATCAGGTTGGTGTCGAGCCCCAGCACGACATCGGCGTCGGTGCGCGGCCCCTCCAGGCGAAGCCGGCCCAGCAGCTCGGCCCCGTCGCCCACGCCGACGAGGCGCAGATCGCAGGCGCAGATGGCCTCGAAATTCTCCTCGATCACGGGGCCCGGACCCCAGTCCGAGACGAAACTCTCATAGGTGTAGACGGTCAGCGTGGGCTGTTCGCTCTGGGCATGGGCCATGCCCGCGACAAGCACCCCCGCAGCGATGATCGGATATTTCATGGGTCATCCTCCATTGCGACGGGCGGGGTCAGGGTGGAGGATATCCAGTCACCTTCCCTCCGCCGGTCCGAGCCGGTTCAGGTTCAACGGGTTCGCGGACTCTCGCCCGCATCTCAGCCCCTGCCGGGGCACCCCGAGGTGAAGAGAAAGCTAAACCTCGCCGCCCGTGCCGGCAAGGGCCAATGACCGCGCGCGCCCTTGAGCCCCCTGCCCCGGCCCGCTACAGCGTTGCCCAAGGAGGCACCCGTCATGAGCGTCAACAGCTTCGGCCATCTATTCCGCGTCACCACCTGGGGCGAAAGCCACGGCCCGGCGCTGGGCGCCACGGTCGATGGATGCCCGCCGGGCATTCCTTTGACGGAGGCCGATCTTCAGCACTGGCTCGACCGGCGCAAGCCGGGCACCAGCCGCTACACCACCCAACGGCGCGAGGACGACGCGATCGAAATCCTCTCGGGCCTCTACGAGGGCGAGACCACGGGCACGCCGATCCAGCTGATGATCCGCAACACCGACCAGCGGTCGAAAGACTACAGCGCCATCGCCGACCGTTTCCGCCCCGGCCATGCAGACATCACCTACTGGCAGAAATACGGCCGGCGCGACCCCCGCGGCGGCGGCCGCTCCAGCGCGCGCGAGACGGCCG
>PUHN01000053.1 GCA_002967695.1 Rhodobacteraceae bacterium WD3A24
CCTTCGACGCCGCGCGCGGCGCGGGCGAGACGCACCCCGCCGCGCCCGCGCCCGCTGCTGCCGCGCCGGAGCCTTCGCAAACCCCGCGCGGGCCGCGCAAGCAGACCCTCGCCTGGGAGGATCTCGTCGCGCGCGCCGCCGCCCTGCCCCCGCCCGCGCGCGAGATGGCCCAGGCCGGGCTGCGCAAGGTCGTCGATTTCCAGGACACCGCCTATGGGCGCGAATACCTCGACCGGCTGGAGCGGGTGCTGGCCGCCGACGACGAAGGCCACGGCTATGCGCTGACCCGCGAGGCGGCGAAATACATCGCCAACGCGATGGCCTATGACGACATGATCCGCGTGGCCGACCGCAAGACCCGGCCCGGCCGCTTTGCCCGCATCCGCGCCGAGATGGGCGTGGACGAGGGCAAGGTGATGCAGCTGACCGAATTCACCCACCCGCGCGCGCAGGAGGTGGTCAGCCTGTTTCCCGCCGGCATGGGCCGCTGGTGCGAGGCCCGGCCCCGTCTGATGGGATGGATCGACCGGCGGGTGAACAAGGGACGCCGGCTGCGCAGCGACGGGCTGTGGAGCTTCCTGCAGCTCTACATGCTGGGGGGGCTGCGGTTCTGGCGGCGCCGGACGCTGCGCCACGCCCAGGAGCGCGCGCATCTGCAGGAATGGCTCGACCGCGTGCTGTCCATCGCCGCGCGCGACTACGCGCTCGGGGTCGAGGCGGTGCGCGCGCGCCGGCTCATCAAGGGCTATTCCGACACCCATGCGCGGGGCCTATCGAAATTCGACCGGGTAATGGACGGCATCGCGGCCGTCGAGGGCCGCGAGGACGCCGCCGACTGGGCGCGGCGCCTGCGCGAGGCGGCGCTGGCCGACGAGAAGGGCGAGGCGCTCGACGGCGCGCTCAAGACGATCCGCAGCTTTGCCTGAGCGGGTGCGGAGGGGGCGCTCGCGCCCCCTCTTGCCCCTGCGGGGCAATTCACCCCCTGAGGATATTTGCACGAAGGTGAAGGGCGAGCGCCGCCCTCGGGCGCGGCGCGGCCGTACACGGCCGATGACGGTTTCGTGCAGTGGGCTGAAAGGGCTGGAACAAATCGCCCTGTCACGATAGTCTTGCACATATGCAGGATCATGTGATGCCGCCACGGGCCGCGCGCGCGGCCCCGGTAAAGGAGCCCCGGAAGGTTCCCGCGCATGAGCGGGTCCACGCCAAGCTGCGTGGAATGATACTTTTTGGCGAGCTGCAGCCCGGCCAGGCCGTCACGCTGCACGGCGTCGCCGAGCGGCTCGGGGCCGGGCTGACGCCGGTGCGCGAGTCGATCCGCCAATTGACCGCCGAGGGGGCGCTGGTGCTGCGCGACAATCGCCGCGTCTGCGTGCCGCGCCTGTCCTGCGACCAGGTCGATCAGCTCGCCCTGACGCGGCTGGCGGTCGAGCCGGCCATGGCCGCCCGCGCCGTCGGCCGGATGAGCGACGACGACATCGCCACGCTCGAGGATCTCGATGCCCGGCTCGACGCCGCCATCGCCGCCGATGACGTCCAGAGCTATCTGTGGGCGAACTGCCGCTTTCATTTCACCTTTTACGAGGCTTCGCAGGCCGATTTCCTGCTGGCGATCACCCGCGTGGCCTGGCTGCGCTTCGGCCCCTCGCTGCGCATGGTCTTCGCCCGGCTCGACACCAGCAACGTGCCCGACCAGCACGGCCGCGCGATCGCCGCGCTGCGGGCGGGCGACCGTGAGGGGGTCGCGGCGGCGCTGGAGTCCGATATCCGCGAGGGTCTCGGCCAGCTTCGCACGGCGCTGCGCGACGCAGCCGACTGAGAGGCCCTCGGGCGCGTTGACATTCGCGCCGCGGCGGGCTTGTCTCGCGCCCGCGCGCCGTGTTGGCGCCGGGAGACCCGTGATGACAGCCGTATCCGACAACCTGCCCACCGCCGCGTTGCAGAGGCTCGACGCGGCCCATCACATGCACCCCTTCACCGCCGGCGCCGAACTCGCCGCCAGGGGCGCGCGCGTGATCACCCGCGCCGATGGCGTGTGGCTGACCGACTCGGAGGGCAACCGCATCCTCGACGGGATGGCCGGGCTGTGGTGCGTCAATGTCGGCTACGGGCGCGAGGAGCTTGCCGAGGCGGCCGCCCGCCAGATGCGCGCACTTCCGTATTACAACACCTTCTTCCAGACGACCCATGTCCCGGCGATCGCGCTGGCGGCGAAACTCGCCGAACTGGCGCCGGATGATCTCAATCACGTCTTCTTCGCCGGTTCCGGCTCGGAGGCCAACGAGACCAATATCCGCATGGCGCGCCACTACTGGGCGCGCAAGGGCAAGCCCGGCAAGCAGATCATCATCAGCCGCAGGAATGCCTATCACGGCTCTTCCATGGGCAGCGCGAGCCTTGGCGGCATGGCGGGCATGCACGCGCAGGGCGGGCTGCCGATCCCCGGCATCGTCCATATCGACCAGCCGAACTGGTGGGCCGAGGGCGGCGAGATGAGCCCGGAGGAATTCGGCCGCGCCCGCGCGCGCCAGCTCGAGGAGACGATCGCGGCGCTGGGCGAGGACCGCGTGGCGGCGTTCATCGCCGAGCCCGTACAGGGCGCGGGCGGGGTGATCATCCCCCCCGAGAGCTACTGGCCCGAGATCCAGCGCATCTGCGACGCCCATGACATCCTGCTGATCGCCGATGAAGTTATCTGCGGCTTCGGCCGGACGGGCGAATGGTTCGCCAGCCAGAGCTACCGCATACGCCCGCATATCGTGACCGTGGCCAAGGGGCTTGCCTCGGGCTATCAGCCCATCGGCGGCTCCATCGTCTGCGACGCGGTCGCCGAGGTCATTGGCGGGGGCGAGTTCAACCACGGATACACCTATTCGGGCCATCCCGTCGCCTGTGCCGTGGCGCTGGAGAATCTGCGCCTGCTCGAGGAGGAGCGCGTCGTCGAGCATGTCCGCGACACCGCCGCGCCGCATCTGGCGCGGGCCTGGGCGGGGCTTGCCGATCACCCGCTGGTGGGCGAGGCGGTCAGCCGGGGGCTTCTGGCCTCGCTGGCGCTCACGCCCGACAAGGGCGCGCGCGCGCCCTTCGCCGAGCCGGGCGCGGCCGGGCTGATCTGCCGCGAGCGCGCCTTCGCCAACAATCTGGTGATGCGCCATGTCGGCGACCGCATGGTGATCGCGCCGCCGCTCGTCATCACGCCGGCCGAGATCGACGAGCTCATCGCCCGCGCGCGCGCCGCGCTCGACGAGACGCATGCCGCACTCGACGCCCGCGGGCTGATGGGCGCGGCCGCCTGACCGCGCCGCCGGCCTCAGCGCCGCATGGCCATGCCCGTTTCGCCCGTGGCGGCCTGCGTCCGCGCCCAGGCCAGGATCGCGGGCAGCTCGGGCGCGACGGGCTCGGCGAAATCGCCGGCATAGGCGTGAAAGGCATCGAGGGCGGCGGTGTTGACAGATGTCAACACCGCGGTCCCGCGCTCCAGCGCCGTGACCAGAAGCGGGGCGAAGCCGTGGCCGGCGAGCTCCTGCTTGCCGATCTTGTTGACGATGAGCAGATCGGCCCCCGCATCGAGCCCCGCCGCCGCGACCATGACCGCGCGTTCGAGCCCGTCGGAGTCGAGCCGGCAGCCGCGCGCGCCGGCGCCGCGATCATGGGAGATGCACACGCGCCCGCCCCCGCCGAGCAGGCGCAGCTCCATCCGGCAGGCGCGGTCGGGGGCGAGGGCGATATTGTCCTGCACCGCCCCGGCCAGCCGCAGCCCCTCGGCCTCCAGCGCGGCGGCCGCGCGCGCCAGAAGGCGGTCGCTCGCCCCGCGCCCCGTGGTCACGATATAGCCCAGCGTCATGCACCCTCCCCGGCGCGGCGTGCGGGCCGCGCGATTCGCCGGCCACGGTATCACGATGCCGCCGCCGGGCGCGCGCCCCCTTGCGCCCCGGCGCGGGCGCGCGCCATTATGCCCCTCGTGCCCGCCCGGCCCCACGCGCGCCCCGAGACAAGGCCCCACATGCCCTCCGACTACATCATTGCCCCCGACCCCGACGACGCACGCCTGACCCGCCGCGTCGCGGGCACCGACCATACCGGCGCGCCCGCCGAGATCGCCGTGGTGGAGGAGCGCCCGCTGACCATCTTCCTCAACAGCCGCGAGATCGTCACCGCAATGACGATCGGCGACCATCCCGAGTATCTGGCGCTGGGCTTCCTGCGCAATCAGGGGATGCTGGGCGACGATGAGGAGGTCACCGGCGTCGATTTCGACGCGGAGCTGGAAACCGTGGTGGTGCGCACCGCCCACCCCACCAGCCATGAGGAGAAGCTCGCCCGCAAGACGCGCACCTCGGGCTGCGCGGTGGGCACGGTCTTCGGCGACATGATGGCGGGGCTCGAGGGCAAGTCCCTCCCGGCGGCCGAGCTGCGCAGCTCGTGGCTCTATGCGCTCGCGCGGGCGATCAACACGACGCCCTCGCTCTATCTCGCCGCCGGGGCGATCCACGGCACGGTCCTGTGCCAAGAGGACCGGCCGCTGGTCTACATGGAGGATGTCGGCCGCCACAACGCCGTGGACAAGATCGCGGGCTGGATGCTGCGCAAAGGCGTGGGCGCCGAGGACAAGATCCTCTACACCACCGGGCGGCTGACCTCGGAGATGGTGATCAAGACGGCGCTGATGGGGATCCCCGCGCTGGTCTCGCGGTCGGGCTTCACGGCCTGGGGTGTCGAGATCGCGCGCGATGTCGGGCTGACCCTGATCGGGCGACTGCGCGGGCAGCGCTTCGTCTGCCTGTCGGGGGAAGAGCGGCTGATCCGCGACGCCGACCCCTCGACCCAGCCCGAGGAGGACCGCAGGCACCGTCGCAAGGGGGCCACCGATGGCTGAGGCCGCGCGCGTGCCCGGGGTGATCCTTGCCGGCGGCCTCGCCACGCGGATGGGCGGGGGCGACAAGGGGCTGCTGCCCCTGGGCGGGCGGCGGCTGATCGACCACGTCGCAACGCGGCTTGGCCCCCAATGCGGGGCGCTGGCGCTGAACGCCAATGGCGATGCGGGGCGTTTCAAGGCGCTGGGGCTGCCCGTGCTGGCCGACAGCGTGGAGGGCCATCCCGGGCCGCTGGCCGGGGTGCTGGCCGGGCTGGACTGGGCCGCCGGGCTTGGCGCGACCCGCATCGTGACGGCGGCGGCCGACACGCCGTTTCTGCCCGCCGACCTCGTGGCCCGGCTGCAGGCGGCGGCGCGGGCCGAGGGAATGCCCATCGCGCTGGCCGCCACGCGCGGCGCCGACGGCGCCATGCGCCGCCACCCCACCTTCGGACTCTGGCCGGTCGCCTTGCGCGACGATCTGCGCGCCGCGCTCGCCGACGGCGTGCGCAAGGTGGTGCTGTGGGCCGACCGGCACGGCGCGGCGACGGCGCTGTTCGACTCCACCCCCTTCGACCCGTTCTTCAACGTCAACTCCCCCGATGACATGACCGCCGCCGAGAGGCTGCTGGCCGAGGGCGCGCGATGAGGGTCTTCGGTGTGACCGGCTGGAAGAACACCGGCAAGACGGGGCTGATGGAGCGGCTGGTCGCCGAGTTCACGCGGCGGGGGGTCGGCGTCTCGACCGTCAAGCACGCCCATCACGGGCTTGAGATCGACCAGGAGGGCCGCGACAGCCACCGCCACCGCACGGCCGGCGCGCGCGAGGTGATCGTCGCCTCGCCGCTTCGCTGGGCGCTGATGCACGAGTTGCGCGACGAGGCCGAGGCCGGGCTGGACGAGTTGCTGGGCCGTCTCGAGCCGGTCGATCTGGTGCTTGTCGAGGGCTACAAGCACAGCCCCCACCCCAAGATCGAGGCCCACCGCGCCGCCGCCGGCCGCCCGCTGATAGCCCCCGAAATGGCGACGATCCGCGCGGTGGCGTCGGACACCGACCATCCGGGGCTGGGCAAACCCGTCTTCACGCTCGACGACACCTCCGCCATCGCCGATTTCATCGCCACGCAGGTGGGCCTGTGATGTTCGACCGCGTCGCGATCCTCGACTGGTCGGCGGCGGGCACACCGAAGTCGGGCAGAGATTCGATCTGGCTGGGCGTCGCCGGCGCGGGGGGAGTCGAGGTCGAGAACCCGCGCACGCGGGTCGAGGCCGAACGGCGGCTGGCGCGGCTGATCGACGACAGCATCGGCGCGGGCGAGCGCCTGCTGATCGGCATGGATTTCGCCTTCGGCTATCCTGCGGGCTTCGCCGCGCGGCTGACCGGGCGGGCGCATGCCCCGGCGGTGTGGGAGTGGCTGGCCGCGCATGTCTCCGACACGCCTGACAATCGCAGTACCTATCGCGATGCGGCCGCGCGCATGAACGCATACTTCGCGGGCGACGGCCCGTTCTGGGGCAACAACGAGGCGACCGCCACGGCGGGACTTCCGCGCCGCAAGCCCGCCCTGCCCGAGGGGCTGGCCGAACTGCGTGCCACCGACCGCGCCGCCGGCGGTTCCGGCGGCACCCCGAAGCCGGTGTGGCAACTTGCCTACAGCGGGGCGGTGGGCGCGCAAACCCTCACGGCACAGCCCATGCTGCACCGGCTGCGCGCGGGTTTTGCCGGGCGGCTCGCAGTCTGGCCGTTCGATCCGCCCGCGGATGCGCGGGTGGTCGTGGCCGAGGTCTACCCCTCGATGCTGTCCGCCGAGGTCCGTGCGTTTTGCAGGGACAACAGCGGCGTCGTGCCCGACGAGGCGCAGGTTCGACTCATGGCCTCCGCCTTCCTGCAGCTTGCGACCACCGGCCGGTTGAGCGCGATGTTCGATCCCCCGGCAGCGCCGGACCTGCTGGCCGAGGAGGGATGGATACTGGCTGCGGGGCACGAGATGGCGCTGCGCTCGGCCCTGCCCGCCCGCACCGCGCCGCCGCGCCTGCGCGACGACTGTTTCGCGATGCCGCAAGGCGTCGACTGGGTGCCGGTCGACACCGCGCTGGAGAAACTGCGCGCCGGGCTGCATCCGGTCGCCGGCACGCTGCAGCTGCCGCCCGCACAGGCGGACGGGCATGTTCTGGCCGAGGCCGCCATCGCGCGCCGCGCGAACCCGCCCGCCCCGAACTCGGCCGTCGATGGCTATGGCTTCGCCCATTTGGCCACCGGCGAAGGTCCGCAGCGGCTGCCCCTGCTGGAGGGGCGCGCGGCCGCCGGGCAACCCTGGACGACGCCGGTGCCGGAAGGTGCGGCCATCCGCATCCTGACCGGCGCGATCCTTCCCCCCGGCGTCGATACGGTCGTGCTGGACGAGGACACCGCGCGCGACGGCGCGGCGATCGTCTTCGACGGACCCGTGCGCGCCGGCGCCAATACCCGGCGCGCGGGGGAGGATGTCGCGGCGGGCAGCCCCGCCCTGCCCGCCGGGCGGCGGCTGACGCCGCCCGACCTCGCCCTGCTGACGGCCCTGGGCGTCGGCGAAGTGACCGTCCGCCGGCGGTTGCGCGTGGCCGTCCTCTCGACCGGTGACGAGCTGGTCGCCGACCCCGCGCGCCCGGCCGAGACGCACCAAATCTTCGACGCCAACCGGCCGATGCTGCTGGCCACCGTCGCGCGCTGGGGGCACGAACCCGTCGATCTGGGACACGCGCCCGACGACGAGGCCGCGATCGCCGCCGCGCTGGATCGCGGCGCGGACGGGGCCGACGTGATCCTGACCTCGGGCGGCGCCTCGGCGGGTGACGAGGACCATGTCTCGAAGCTGCTGCAAACGCGCGCGCAGTTGACGAGCTGGCGCATCGCGCTCAAGCCCGGCCGGCCGCTGGCGCTGGCGGTGTGGAACGGCGCGGCCGTCTTCGGCCTGCCGGGCAACCCGGTGGCGGCTTTCGTGTGCACGCTGATCTTCGCGCGGCCGGCGCTTTCGCTGATGGCCGGGGCGGGCTGGCTGGCGCCGCAGGGATTCACCGTGCCGGCGGCGTTTTCCAAGTCGAAAAAGCCGGGGCGGCGCGAATACCTGCGCGCCCGCCTCGATGCCGAGGGGCGCGCCGAGGTCTTTGCGTCCGAAGGGTCGGGGCGCATCAGCGGGCTGTCATGGGCCGACGGGCTGGTGGAGCTTGCCGACGGCGCCGCGGAAATCGGCCCCGGCGCACCGGTGCGCTATATCCCCTATGCCTCGTTCGGGCTTTGAGAGGGGCCCTTGCGGATCATGTAAATCTGCGCCGTACCCGTCTCCCGCGCCGTCAACAGGTCGTGGCCGGCCTCGTTGCAGAAATGCGGCACGTCCACGCGCGCGGCCGGATCGGTGCAGATCATCCGCAGCACCGCGCCGGGGGCCAGCGCCTTGAGCCGCTTGCGCGCCTTGAGCACCGGCAGCGGGCACAACAGGCCCGAGGCGTCGATCTCGTCATCCCACGTCATCGCGGCGCATATATGCTGCGGCTGCGGGAGTGTCCATCCGCGTTCACGCCCTGCTGACGGGATCGGGCACGCCCTTGCCGCAATTTCGATATCGGGGCATGTCGGGGGCTGGCATAAGCGGGGCACGGCGGGCATTGTGGCCACGCGACAGGATACGGGAACGCGACGCATGGCACTGGACGACAAGCCCGGAGTCTGGAAATCGGGCACGGGGCGCGGGCGCAAGACCCCGAAGGGGCGGCAGCTCGACGACGCCGCGCTGGACGAGGTGCGCCGGCTGCTGGGCGAGCGTCCGCGGCGGCACGACTGGCTGATCGAGTTCCTGCATCTGATCCAGGACGCGCACGGGCATCTCTCCGCCGCGCATCTGCGGGCGCTGGCCCACGAGCTGCGCCTTTCGCAGGCCGAGGTCTGGGAGGTGGCAAGTTTCTATGCCCATTTCGACCTGGTGAAGGAGGGCGAGGCGCCGCCGCCGGACCTGACGATCCGGGTGTGCGACTCGCTGTCGTGCGAACTGGCCGGGGCGCAGCAACTGAAGGCCGCGCTGGAGGCCGGCCACGACCCCGCGCAGGTGCGGGTGCTGCGCGCGCCCTGCATGGGACGCTGCGACACCGCGCCGGTCGCCGAGGTGGGCCACCGCCATGTCGATCACGCCACGCCCGAGCGTATTGCCGAGGTCATCGCCGGCGGCGATCTTCACCCCGTCATCCCCGATTACGAGGGCTTCGACGCCTACCGCGCCGCGGGCGGCTACAAGGTGCTGGAGGAGCTGCGCGCGGGCGGCGATTTCGAGACGGTCCAGCAGACGCTGCTCGATGCAGGGGTGCGGGGCCTCGGCGGCGCGGGGTTTCCGGCGGGGCGCAAATGGGGCTTCGTGCGGGCCGAGCCGGGGCCGCGCTACCTGGCCGTCAACGGCGACGAGGGCGAGCCCGGCACCTTCAAGGACCGCTTCTACCTTGAGCGAGAACCTCATGTTTTCCTTGAAGGAATGCTGATCGCCGCCTGGGCGGTCGAGGCCGAGACGGCCTTCATCTACATGCGCGACGAATACCCCGCCGTGCTGGAAATCCTGCGCCGCGAGATCGCCGCGCTGGAGGACGCCGGGATCGTCGCGCCCGGTTATATCGAGCTGCGCCGCGGGGCGGGCGCCTATATCTGCGGCGAAGAGAGCGCGATGATCGAGTCGATCGAGGGCAAGCGCGGCCTGCCGCGCCACCGCCCGCCCTTCGTCGCCCAGCGCGGGGTCTTCGACCGGCCCACGCTGGTCAACAATGTCGAGACGCTCCACTGGGTCGCCCGTGTCCTGCGCGAGGGCGGCGAGATCCTCTCGGGCGTCGAACACAATGGCCGCACGGGGCTGCGCAGCTATTCGGTCTCCGGCCGGGTGGCGCGGCCCGGCATCTATTTGCTGCCGGCGGGCTCGACCATCGGCGACATCGTCGAGGCCGCCGGGGGCATGGCCGAGGGGCACCGCCTGAAGGCGTATCAGCCCGGCGGGCCGTCCTCGGGGCTGCTGCCCGCCAGCCTGGACGACGTGCCGCTGGATTTCGACACGCTGCAGGAACACGGGTCGTTCATCGGATCGGCGGCGGTCGTGGTGCTGTCGGACCATGATTCCGCGCGCGACGCCGCGCTGAACATGCTGCGGTTTTTCGAGGACGAGTCCTGCGGGCAATGCACCCCCTGCCGCGCGGGCTGCGAGAAGGCGGTCAAGCTGATGGAGGCCGAAAGCTGGAACGGGCCGCTGCTGGAAGAGCTCTGCCAGGCGATGGCCGATGCCTCCATCTGCGGGCTGGGCCAGGCCGCGCCCAACCCGATCCGGCTGGTGATGAAGCATTTTCCGGAGGAGGTATGAGGATGGCGAGGCCCGACACCTTCGCAATCGGCGGCACGGGCGGCGCCCGGCCCACGCGGGGTGGGCGTGAAGCGCCCGCCCCGTGGGGGGGCGGGACGGGCGCTGCCCGTGCTGGCGCACGGGCGGGGTGCGTTACCGCGCCCACGCGCAACCCGGTTCAACTTGCCCGCGCGGGAGGCTGGCATGCCTGACGGACAGCAGATCGAGAGCATCACCTTCACCCTCGACGGCCGCGAGGTCAGCGCACGGCCCGGCGAGACGATCTGGGAGGTCGCGCACGGCCGCGGGCTCGTCATCCCGCATCTGTGCCACAAGCCCGCGCCGGGCTACCGCCCCGACGGCAACTGCCGCGCCTGCATGGTCGAGATCGAGGGCGAGCGCGTGCTCGCGGCCTCGTGCATCCGCGAGCCGGCCGAGGGCATGGTGGTGCGCACCGACACCGACCGCGCCGAGTCGGCGCGGCGGACGGTGATGGAGCTGCTGCTGGCCGACCAGCCGGCGCGCGAGGCGGCGCATGACCGCTCCAGCCACCTGTGGGAGATGGCCGAGGCGCAGGGGCTGGGCGAGAGCCGCTATCCCGCGCTGGAGCCCGGCCGCGTGCCCCTGCTTGACGACAGCCATGTCGCCATGCGCGTGAACCTCGACGCCTGCATCCAGTGCGGGCTTTGCGTGCGCGCCTGCCGCGAGGTGCAGGTCAATGACGTCATCGGCATGGCCGGGCGCGGGCATGACACCTTCCCGGTGTTCGATTTCGACGACCCGATGGGCGAGTCGACCTGCGTGGCCTGCGGCGAATGCGTGCAGGCCTGCCCGACCGGCGCGCTGATGGAGGCCAGCGAACTCGACGCCGCCGAGCACGGCGACAGCGCCGATTTCGACCACGAGACGCAAAGCGTGTGCCCCTTCTGCGGGGTGGGCTGCCAGGTCAGCCTCAAGGTCAAGGACGGCCGCGTGAAATCCGTCGACGGCATTGACGGCCCCGCCAATGAAGGGCGGCTCTGCGTCAAGGGCCGCTTCGGTTTCGATTACATCCATCATGCGCACCGGCTGACCCGCCCGCTGATCCGCCGCGACGACGCGCCCGAAAAGGGCCTCAATGTCGACCCCGAGAACTGGCAGACGCATTTCCGCGAAGCCTCGTGGGAGGAGGCGCTCGACGCCGCCGCCGGCGGGCTCGCCCGGCTGCGCGACAGGCGCGGGGGCGCCTCGGTCGCCGGCTTCGGCAGCGCCAAGTGCTCCAACGAGGAAGCCTATCTGTTCCAGAAACTCATCCGGCAGGGTTTCGGCCACAACAATGTCGATCACTGCACGCGGCTGTGCCACGCAAGCTCGGTTGCCGCGCTGATCGAGAATGTGGGCTCGGGCGCGGTGACGGCGACCTTCAACGAGATCGAGAACGCCGATGTCGCCATCGTCATCGGCGCCAACCCGACCGAGAACCACCCCGTCGCCGCGACCTGGTTCAAGCAGTTCGCCAAGCGCGGCGGCAAGCTGATCGTGATGGACCCGCGCGGGCAGGCGCTGGCGCGGCACGCCACGCACATGCTGCAGTTCAAGCCGGGCACCGATGTCGCGCTGCTCAACGCGATCATGGCGACGATCGTCGAGGAGGAGCTTTTCGACCGCCAATACATCGCGGCCTTCACCGAGAACTGGGAGGCCGAGAAGGCCCATCTGGCCGATTTCGCCCCCGAGAAGATGGCCGATCATTGCGGTATCCCCGCCGAGACGCTGCGCGAGGTCGCGCGGGCCTTCGCCACCGCGCAGGCGGGGATGATCTTCTGGGGGATGGGGATCAGCCAGCACATCCACGGCACCGACAATTCGCGCTGTCTGATCAGCCTCGCGCTGATGTGCGGACATGTCGGCCGGCCCGGCACCGGGCTGCATCCGCTGCGCGGGCAGAACAACGTGCAGGGCGCCTCGGATGCCGGGCTGGTGCCAATGTTCCTGCCCGACTACCAGAGCGTGGCCGATGACGACATGCGCGCCACCTTCGCCGGCATCTGGGGGTCGGGGGATTTCTCGGCGCAGAAGGGGCTGACGGTGACCGAGATTCTCGACGCCGTCCATTCGCGCGACATCCGCGGGATGTATATCCTCGGCGAGAACCCGGCGATGTCGGACCCCGACGTGGCCCATGCCCGCGAGGCGCTCGCCAGTCTGGAGCATCTCGTCGTTCAGGACATCTTCCTGACCGAGACGGCCAATTACGCCGATGTCATCCTGCCGGCCAGCGCGTTCTACGAGAAGGCCGGAACAGTGACCAACACCAACCGCCAGGTGCAGATGGGCCGCCGCGCCGTGGCCCCGCCGGGCGACGCGCGCGAGGACTGGGCGATCACCGTCGATCTCGCCCGCCGGCTGGGGCTCGACTGGCGCTACGACCATCCGCGCGACATCTTCGCGGAGATGAAACAGGGCATGGCCAGCCTCGACAACATCACCTGGGAGCGGCTGGAGGCCGAGGGCGCCGTGACCTATCCGAGCCTTTCGCACGACGATCCGGGCCAGTCGATCGTCTTCAGTGCGGGTTTCCCGCGCCCCGAGGGCCGGGCACGCTTCACCCCGGCAAGCGTCATCCCGCCCGACGAGTTGCCCGACGCCGAATATCCGATGGTCCTGACCACGGGCCGCCAGCTCGAACACTGGCACACGGGCTCGATGACACGGCGCGCGCGGGTGCTCGACGCGGTCGAGCCCGAGGCCAACTGCTCGCTGCATCCCTCCACCCTGCGCCGGCTGGGCGTGGAGGCCGGCACGCCCGTGCGGCTGATCACCCGGCGCGGCGAGATCACGCTGATGGCGCGCGCCGACCGGGCGGTCAGCCCCGAGATGGTGTTCGTCCCCTTCGCCTTTGTCGAGGCGGCGGCCAACCTGCTGACCAACCCCGCGCTTGACCCCTACGGCAAGATCCCCGAATTCAAGTTCGCCGCCGTGCGGGTGGAGCCGGTCGCCGCCACCGCGGCCCAATAGCGCCGCGCCGGGCGACCCGGGCGCGCGCGACCGTGGCCGGACGGCTACAGGCCGCGCGCGCCGGCGACGCCGCGTAAAGTGCTTCTGGACGGATGGGAAATTTCGGCTACGCTGTCAATGAGCCTGATTTTCGGAAAGTGTTCTGTGACGGGCTTGCCAAGAACAAGTGTAGTGACAAAGGGGAGAGCCCGAAATGAAGCCCATCACATTCATGCTGGCGGTGGCCGCACTCATCGGCATGCTTGCCGCCCCCGCGGCGCAGGCGCAGAACTGGAGCCTCAGCCCGACCTATGGCAGCATCAGCCTGTCGAGCGGTTTTTCCAACGACCCGCGCTATCTCACCGTAACCGCCGGCGGCAGCCGGCATTTCAGCGGTGGCGGCTGCAGCGGCTGGGTCGCCGACGCGCCCGATTTCCGCGTCCATTACAATGCCGGCTCGGTGTTCTCGCTGAGTTTCTATGTCCGCGCGCCGGGCGACACGATCCTGGTGGTCAACGATCCGTCCGGGCGCTGGTACTGCAACGATGACACCGCCGGACTCGACCCGGGGATGACGTTTCCGAACCCGAGCAGCGGCCAGTACGACATCTGGGTGGGGACGTTCAATCGCAACATGATCAACGGCGCGCGCCTCTACGTCTCCGAACTCGGGGTCTTCAACTGAGATCGGCGCCATGGCGAAATTCGGCGGCCGGCGCCCCTGCGCGCCGGCCGTTCGCCGTTCAGCCCCCCACGGCGTGACGAAGGATCGCGGTGGCATCGTCGGGGGCGTCGCCAGTCCAGGCGACGAACTCGTCGGGCCGCACCAAGATGAGCTCCGCGCCCCATTCCGCGCGCCCCTCGGCGCGGCTGTCGCGGATCACCGAGAGGGGAATGCCCTCGATATCCGCGGCCCGCTCGAACCGCGTGACCGCTCCCTCGGGCGCGTCGAGCGCGATCAGGGTAAAGCCGGGTTCGAGCGCCTCGAACACGTTGCGCCCGTCGGAAAGCGTCTGCGGCGGCAGGTGGTGACCCGTGCGCACGGCAAAGGTGTAGCTGCCGCGCGCGCTCGGGCAGCCGCCGCCCGCATCGGCGACGATCGGCGAGCCCTCGTAGTTCGGCTCGAAGCTGTTGACCTCGTGCGATCCGCTCGCGCGGGCCTCCCAGGCCGCTTCGAAGGCGGCGCGGTCCGTCTCGGGGTCATGGGTCGCGAGAAAGGCGCGATCTTCCTCGATGAAGTTCTCGATGAAATCGCGCGCGGTCGAGGCGAAGACGGGCCGGCGCTCGGCGTCATAGCTCGCCATGAGCCGCTCGCCCGCCCAGCCGTGCAGATCGGCTGCGAGCTTCCAGCCCAGGTTGCGCGCGTCCTCGAACCCGGTGTTGATGCCGTAGCCGCCATAGGGCGGATGGCTGTGCGCGGCGTCGCCCGCGATGAAGACCCGCCCGGCGCGATAGCTGTCGGCAATGGCGATGCGAAGGTTCCAGAAACCGACATAGTCGATCTCGACGGCGAACTCGGCGCCGACGGCGCGGTGCAGATAGGCCGCGAAGTCGAAATTGTCCTCGGTGGTGTCCATCGGCACCGGCGCGTGGAAGAACCACGTCTCGCCCAGATCGACGCGGCCGAAGAACTGCCAGTAGCCCTCCAGATCCGGGTGCAGGACGTTGTAGAACTGCTTGTCGGGAAAGCGCTTGAGCAGCTCGTGCAACTCGGTCGACCGAAACACCAGAAGGACCATCTTCTTGTCGTGGTCGCGCCGCGTCTCGCTGATCCCGGCAAGATCGCGGATGCGCGAACGGCTGCCGTCGCAGCCGACGACATAGTGCCCGCGCAGGCGCGCCTCCTCGCCGTCCTCCTCGGCGCGGATGGTCAGCGTCGCGCCATGGTCGTCCTGCTCAACGCCGACGCCGCCCCAGCCGTAGAACAGCGTGATCGTGTCGATCTCGGCGGCGCGGGCGCGCAACACGTCCTCGGTGCGATACTGGGGCAGCCGCTCGTTGCGGGTGAAATAGTAGGGGTCGACAAGCTCGCGCTGGAGCCAGTCGTAGTTGTAGCCCGACAGCAGCGTGCCGTAGCTGGTCAGCCCGCCGATGCCGTAGCCGCGCGGCACGGTGCGGGCGTTGCGCACGCGCTCCTCGCAGCCCCAGGCGTGCATGTGCTCCATCGTCCGCTGCGTCAGGTTCTGCCCCTTGGGCACCGGCTGGGGCTGGGGAAAGCGCTCGACCACCGCGACGCGCACGCCCCGCTGGCCCAGCTCGATCGCCAGCCCCATGCCCACGGGGCCGCCGCCATTGATGACGACGTCGAAGATTTCCTGCTCTGCCATATGCGTTTTCGCCGCCTGTTCAGACGGTTCCCTGTTCCATGTAGATGTGCTTGGTCTCAAGGAAGTCGTCGAGCCCCTCGACCCCGTGCAGCCGGCCCAGCCCCGACTGGCCGTAACCGCCCGTCTCGCCCTCGGCGAACAGCCGGCCGTGGCAGTTCAGCCAGACCGTGCCCGACCGGATCGCGCGGCTGACGCGCATTGCGCGCTCAAGATCGGTCGTGTGGACGCTCGCGGCCAGCCCGTAGGCGGTGCCATTGGCCTTGGCGACGGCCTCGCCCTCGTCGGCGAAACGCTCCACCGAGACGAGCGGGCCGAAGAGCTCCTCCTGCACCAGCGCCGAGGAGGTGTCCTCGATGCGAAACAGGCTGGGCGTGACGAACGCGCCGGCGGCTAGATCGCCGCCGGGCTGGCCGCCCCTGAGCAGCAACTCGCCCTCGTCGCCGGCCTGCTCGATCAGCCGCAGGATGCGCGCCTCGGCGTCCTTGTCGATCAGCGCGCCCATCCGGCTTTCGGGGTCATTGCCCGGCCCGACCTTCACCGAGCGGAAGGACTCCACGATCCGGCGCTCGAACTCGGGCAGGATCGCGTCATGGACCAGAAACCGCGTGGCGGCCACGCAGATCTGGCCGGCCATGACCACGGCGCCGCGCGTCAGCTCGCCCACCGCCCGGTCGAGGTCGGCGTCGTCGAAGACCACCGCCGGCGCCTTGCCGCCCAGTTCCAGCCCCACGCGCTTGAGCGTGGGCGCGGCCCCTTCCATGATCTTGCGGCCCGTGGCCGAGGAGCCGGTGAAGCTGATGACATCGACATCGCGCGAGGCCACCAGCGCGCGGCCCACCTCGGCCCCGCTCTCATTGACCGAGTTCACCGCGCCGGCGGGCAGCGACGGGCACTCGGCCAGACATTCCATCACCGTGCGGTGGATCAGCGCAGCCTGCGGCGCCGGCTTGATAACGCAGGTACATCCCGCCGCCAGCGCCGGCCCGAGCGAGCGGACCAGCAGCGTGACCGGCGCGTTCCAGGGCACGATGATGGCCGCCACGCCGGCCGCCTCGCGGTGCATGACCGAGAACGCGCCCGGCTGCGCCTCGAAACTCCGGCCCAGAACCGTGCGCGCCAGCCCGCCATAATAGCGCATCTCCGAGATCGACCCCAGCATCTCGCCGCGCGCCTCGGCGCGCAGCTTGCCGTTCTCGGCCACAATCAGATCGGTCAGCTCGTCGAGGCGGGCCTCCAGACGGTCGGCGGCCTCGAACAGCGCCTGGGCGCGCTGGCGCGGCGAGACCTGCCACGGCGTCTCGAAGAAGACCCGGCGGGCGACGCCTGCCGCCTCGTCGGCCAGCGCCGCGCTGCCCTGGTGATACTGGCCCAGAACCTCGCCCGTGGCGGGGTTGAGGCTTTCGCCCTGCGGCCCCTCGGCCCGCCACCGGCCGTCGATGAAGTGGGATGCAACCGTCATCGCGCCCCCCTTTCTCAGAGTTTCAGACCCAGAAGATTCACGGCGTTGTCCTGATAGAGCTTGCGCCGCTGCTCGTCGGTGATGTCGAGCCCGTCGATGATGCGGATCGTCTCGCGGATGTAGTAGGGTCCGCCCTCCGGGTCGAACGGCGCGTCCGAGGCGAACAGCACGTGATCGTCGCCGAAGAACTCCATCGCGTGCTCGATCGCCCTGGCCGAGCCGAAGGTCGCCGTGTCGGCATAGAAATCCTTGAAATACTCCAGATGCGGCTTCTTGAGCCCCTTTCGCACCGCGGCGAGATCGCGGTCGGAGGTGCGCGCGCCCATCTGGTCCCATCCCGGCCCGACACGGCCCTCGAAATAGGGGATCATGCCGCCGGCATGATGGGTGATGACCTTCAGGCCGGGATAGGTGTCGAACAGCCCCGAGAAAATCATGCGCGCCATCGCCGCCGAGGTCTCGTAGGGCCAGCCGAAGGTCCACCAGATCTCGTATTCCGACTGGTCCTCGGTGAGGTAGTCGGGAAAGTTCGCGCCCCGCGCAGGGTGCAGCCAGACGGGCTTGCCGGCCTTCGACATGTATTCGAAGAAGGGCGCGAACTCCGCGCGGTCCAGCGGCTTGCCGTTGACGTTGGTGAATATCTGCATCCCCACCGCGCCAAGCTCCTCGATGGCATGGCGCGACTCCGCGATCATCGCCTCGGCGTTGTTCATCGGCACGGTGCCGATGAAGGCGGGAAAGCGGTCGGGATGTTTCACGCAAAGCTCGGCCATCGAGTCCGAGCCGATCCGCGCGAGCTCGGCGGCCTTTTGCGGTCCGGTGATCTTTTCGAGCGGCGGCGAGGCGAGCGAGAGGACCTGACAGTAATCCGGGCCGAATTCGTCCATCACCTCGAAGCGGCGATCGAGATCGGTCATCATCGGCACGTCGCCCGAGCGCTTGGTGATGTCGCTCATGGTGCCGATCTCGTCGATCAGCGCGTCAAAGAACGGTTTCGGCCAGATATGGTTGAAAATGTCGATCTTCTTCATGTGTCCTCCGGTTGCAGAAGATGGCGCCCCGTCGCCGGGTCGTTCGGGCAGCCGCCGCTCTCGCCCGAGGCCCTGTCACGGCCGAGGGCGGCGCTGATCTCGTCGGCGCGGGCGCGGATTTCGCGGCCGAGCGTCTCGATACGGTCGCCGGTAATGCGATTGCCGGCGATGGTCATGCACAGGCTGGCGATGGGCGTGCGCGCGGCGTCGAAGACCGGCGCTGCGATGCCCACGACACCGGGCGTGACCTCGCCATGGGCAACCGCGTGGCCCCGCCGGCGCACGGCCCGCAGGCGCTCGGCGATTTCCTCGACATCGGCGCCAAGGCCGATACCGCGCAGCTCGTCGAGATTCTGCTCGATCATCGCCGTCATCTGCCGGCGCGGCAGAAAGGCCATGATCGACCGCGATATCGCCCCGCGCGCCAGCGGCATCGGCCGGCCGCGCGGATAGCTCGACAGCGGATCGGGGGCGGAGCACTCGGCGGCCACGCAGAGCAGGCGCTGCCCGTACCAGCGCACCAGCAGCGCCGCGCAGGGCTCCAGCGCGGTCAGCGCCTCGAGCCGGGCCTGCCCGCGCAGCACCAGCGCGTCGGACTTGCGCATGAGAAAGTCCATCTCCACCACCCGCGGCCCCAGCGTGAACCCCGCCCCCGGCAGCGATGTCAGCAAGCCCGCCTCGCGCAGCGCCTTGAGATAGCGATAGAGCGTGGGCCGCGCGAAGCCCAGCTCGCGCCGCATCTGCTCGGGCGTCCATTCCAGGCGGTCTTCGGTGAACAGATCGAGGATCGAGAGGACCTTGTCCAGGCTGTTGAGCCCGCTCATCCTTCATGCCCTCCGCAGCGCCGCGCGCGCGCGCACGAAGCTCGCCGCGATCAGCACCAGCCCCCCGGTGACGCCGACCAGGTCGGTGATCAGCGCCCCCTCGAAGGCCCCGGCCGGGGTCAGCGCCATCGCGCCGAAGAGGGCGAAGAGCCCGCGCATCAGCGGCGAGAGCCGCGTGGCGAGAAACCCCGCCAGCGCCGCCGAGACCAGCCACACGCCCATCACCGCCGTCACCAGCGCCCAGACGATCTCGCCCGGCGCGCCGATCATCAGCAGGGTGGGCGAGAATGCGAACAGCACCGGGATCACGTAAGCCACCCAGCCAAAGCGCATCGCCGCAAAGCCGGTGGCCATTGCATTCGCCCCCGCGATGCTGGCCGCGGCGAAAGCCGCGAGCGCGATGGGCGGCGTGATCATCGACATCATGCCGAAATAGAGCACGTAGAGATGCGCCGCGATCGGCTCCACCCCCGTCTCGATCAGCGCCGGCGCCACCAGCGAGGCCAGCAGCACATAGACACCCAGCGTCGGCAGCCCCATGCCCAGCACGATGCACACCAGCGCCGAGAGCGCCAGCAGCGCGATCATGCTGCCGGCGCCGATCTGGACGAGCATGTAGGTCAGGTTGAAGCTCAGCCCCGTGACGTTGAGCACTCCGATGACGATGCCCGACGCCCCCGAGATCAGCAGGATCTCGATCACGCCGTGGCCGGTGCCCGGCAGCGCGCCGACGAGGCTGCGCAGGCCGGGCCGCTCGCGCCGGTAGCCCAGCAGCACCGAGGTGACGATCACCGTCGCCGCCGCCGCCAGCGCGGCGCGCTGCGGCTGCCAGTGCAGGCTGAAAAGCGCGTAGATCAGCACCGCGAAGGCAAGCACGAAATGCAGCCCCCCCATCACCTCGCCGCGCGGCGGTATCCGGTCGCGCGGCACGCGCGCGATGCCCATCTTCGCGGCCTCAAGATCCGCCTGGATGAACAGCGCGACGTAATAGAGGATCGCCGGCGCCAGCGCGGCCAGAACGATCGCGGTGTAGTCCATGCCCAGGAATTCGGCCATCAGGAAGGCCGCCGCGCCCATCACGGGGGGCATGAGCTGGCCGCCGGTCGAGGCCACGGCCTCGATCGCGCCGGCCTTGTGGCCGGGATAGCCGTCGCGCTTGATCATGGGGATGGTCACGACCCCGGTGCCCACCACATTGGCCACCGCCGAGCCCGAGATCGAGCCGAACAGCCCCGAGGCCACGACCGCGATCTTCATCGCGCCGCCGCGGAAACGGCCCATCAGCAAAAGCGCCGCGTCGGTAAAGAAATTGGCCCCGCCGGTGATCGACAGCAGGCGGCCGAACAGGATGAAGGCCACCACGATCGAGCCGGCCACCGACATCGGGATACCGAGAATCCCGTTGGAATCAAGCGCCATGTAGCCAGACAGCACCCGCCAGTCCTGCGCCCTGCCCTGCAGGGTGCCAGGCACGAGATTGCCGAAAAGCGCATAAAGCAGAAACACGGCGATGATGATGACCAGCGCCCAGCCCGTCGCGCGTCTGAGCGCCTCGAGCAGCAGTAAAATCGAGATGACGCCGGGAATATAGGCCCCCGGCGGGCTTGCGAAGATCAGGTTAACGAGCCCCTGATAATGCAGCACCACATACCCGACCGAGATCAGCGAGGCCAGCGACCCCGCCACGTCGTACCACGGCACCCGCTCGCGCGCGCGGTCGCGGCGCGCGGGCAGCGTCAGATAGGCGACCGCCATCGCCAGCCCGAGGATGACCCCGAGGATCTGCTGGGGATAATACGAGATGTCGAGCATGCGCGGCACGTTGAGCGCCCAGGCCAGCGGCACCAGCGTCAGGATCGCCGCGAGGGTATCGGCAACGGGCCGCCAGATGGCGGGGGAGAGGCCGCGCGCGGCCTCTCCCTTGTGGTCATCCGACATGTATCGAACTCACTCGCTCTCGTTCCAGAGACCGACTTCCTCGTAGAAGCGGATCGCACCGGGGTGATACTCGGTGCCGCCCGTCTCGCCCACCATGTGCTCTTCGGGAACGAACTGGTTGAAGGGCGGGAAGGAGTCGGCGAGCACCTGCTGGTTCTCGTAGATCGCGCGGGTCATCTCGTAGACCGCCTCGTCCGAGGCATTGGCGTGGGTGAAGACCAGCTGCGGATAGGCGAAATACCAGCCATCCTCCTCGACCCCGGGGAACTGGCCTTCCTCGAGCTCGTGGAAGAACGCCACCGGCCAGTGCTCCTGCGCGGCGGCGAGGTTCTCGTCGGTCGGCTCGATCTGCAGCGCGCGCAGCCCGCCGACGGCGGCGTCGGCCTCGCGCACCTTGCCCGCGCCATGGGCGAAGATGAAGCCCACGCTGTCGCCCTCGATGAAGGCGTCCGCCCCGGCGACCACGCTGGGCACGTTGACAGGCTCGATGTCATCGCGGGTGAAACCGGCGGTCGCGTAATGCGCTTCGAGCTGGGGGATGATCGTCTGCTGGGCGGTGTAGCCGTCGACCATCGGCTGGCCCTCGAGATCGGCGATCTCGTTGATGTTCGAATCGGCGCGCACGAAGATCGCCTCGATCAGCGGCATGATCAGCCCAACGACGCGCAGATCGGGGTTCTCGCCACCCGAGAACCACTCCTCGCCGGCGCGGGCGTAGTTGACTTCCTGCAGGTTGGCGACGCCGAACTCGATGCCGCCCGAGGCGACCAGCGGGATGTACTGGTTGGGGCTCGTGGCCGGCTGGATCGTGGCGCGCAGCCCGGCCTCGTTGGCGGCGTTGGCCACGGCCGTGCCGATGCTGTGAAACAGCGAGCCGGGGTTGGATGTGGCGATCCCGACCGACTGCGCGGCCGCCGCCCCTCCGAGACTTACCGCAATCGCGAGCGTGCTGCTCGTGACGAGATGTTTCATGGTCGTCCTCCCGTTTTGAATTTCGTGCGGCCCCCACGGGCCGCTTTCCAAAATCCCAATATCTGAGATTTCGTGAAATCTTTTCGCTTGTGCAGTTTCCCATTTCAAGAGGAAAGTTTATGACCGCCCCTGCCGCCGGTGCCTGTGCGGCCCGTGCCCGCGGCGGGGCGCGGAAGCGAAAACACTGCAATTTCAAGGGTTCGACATGACCGCATCCCAGCATGACCGCTCCGATTCCCGCCCGGCGACCGGCGCCGAGGCGCTGCTGCGCAGCCTGGGCCGCAACGGCGTGCGCTATGTCTTCTCCAACAGCGGGACCGACTTCCCCCCCATCATCGAGGCCATCGCCACCCTGCCCGACACCGAGCGCCCCGAGCCCGTTCTGGTGCCACATGAAACCGCCGGGGTCGGCATGGCGCATGGCTATTATCTGGTGACCGGCGAGGCACAGGCGGCGATGGTTCATGTCAATGTGGGGCTGGCCAACTGCGCCATGGGCATGATCAACGCCGCAAGCGACGACATCCCGCTGCTGCTGATGTCTGGGCGCACCCCGATCACCGAGCGCGGCCGCCCCGGCGGGCGGATGACGCCGATCCAGTACGGCCAGGAGATGTATGACCAGAGCTCGCTCGTGGCCGATGTGGTCAAGTTCCACTACGAGATGCGCTATCCCGAACAGGGCGACTCGCTGCCCACCCGCGCGCTGACGATCGCCAACAGCGCGCCCACGGGGCCGGTCTATCTCAGCCTGCCGCGCGAGCCGCTGATGGAGGCGGTCCCCGAGGGGCTCGAGGGCCCCACCCCGCAGCAGCCCGCCACGCCCGCCCGGCCCGACCCGGCGGCCATCGCCACACTGGCCGACTGGATCGGCCAGGCCCGTGCGCCGCTGATCATCGCCCAGCGCGGCGATCCGCAGGGCCGCACGGGCCGGGCGCTGGCTGCGCTGGCCGAAAAACACGGCATCGGCGTGATCGAGCCCTTTCCGCTGCGCAACGTCCTGCCGGGCGACCACCCGATGTTGCAGGGCCACGATCCCGCGGCGATCGCCGAGGCCGACCTCGTCGTCGCGCTCGACTCCGATGTCCCGTGGATCGAGGCGGCCCACCGCCCCGCGGCGGGCACCCGGCTGGCCCATATCGGCCCCGACCCGCTGTTTCGCAGGATGCCCGTGCGCGGCTACCGCGCCGATCTGGCCATCGCCTCCGATCCGGCGGCGGCGCTGGAGGCGCTGGCCGCCGCCCTGCCCGCCCCGGACGACGCGGCCGCGCGGCGCGGGCAGGCCCTGGCCAGAAAGTCGGCCGAGCGCC
>PUHN01000054.1 GCA_002967695.1 Rhodobacteraceae bacterium WD3A24
CGCCGCGGCGCCGGCGCGGCGGCGCCTCCCCGAGCCCTTCGAGCAGCACATCAGTCATGGGGTGGCCGACGGGCGCGCCATGGTAATCCAGAATCCGGCGCATCGCGTCGCGCTGATCCACGCCGTCGGGCAGGCTCAGCGCCCAGTCGAGGAAGACGGAGCGGCACTCGGCCGCCGTGATGCTCTCGATCCTGAAGCTCTCGCGCATCAGGCCCTTGGGGTCGGCGTCATCGCGGTGCATCGCCCGGCCTCCTCTCAGCCCGCATGGGCCGGATCGGTGAGCGCCGCCTCGATCACCTCCGCGGCGCGGGCCTTGCACTCGGCCAGCCGCTCGGCCAGGTCCGCGGGGCTGTCGCAGTCGGTCTCGCGCATGAGGAAACTCTGCGCGCCCTCGCCCAGCGTGGTGATGTCGGGCGTGCGCTCGGCCAGCAGCCGCGCGGCACAGTGGAACTGCCAGCACAGCCGGTAGGCGTCGAGCAGGGCCTCTTCGTCGTCGCGCGAGATCCAGCCCGAACGGCGGCCGGCGCGCAGCTGCGCCTCGACGCGGCGCGCCGGGGCCCCGGCCTTGAGCGCGCCGGTCTGGGCGGCGAGCTCGATTTCCTGGATGCCGCCGGGGCCGTCCTTGGCCTCCCAGCGGCCCTCGCCCGGCCGTGCGGCGCGCACACGTGCGCGCATCTCCACCACATCCGCCTCGATCGCCCCGCCGGCCTTCTCGGCGATCAGCTCGCGGCGGAAGGCTTCGAGCTCCTCGCCAAGCTCGGCCTCGCCGGCCACCGGCCGGGCGCGTGTCAGGGCGAGATGCTCCCAGGTCCAGGCTTCCTCGCGCTGATAGTTGCGAAACGCCGACAGCGCCGTGGCCACGGGCCCCTGCCGGCCCGAGGGGCGCAGCCGCATGTCGACCTCGTAGAGCCGGCCCTCCGCCATTTTCGCCGAAAGCGCGGTGACCAGCGCCTTGGTCAGCCGGGCGTAGTAGGCCGAATTGCTCAGGGGCCGCGGCCCTTGCGAGCCGTCGGCCCCGGCGGCGTCGTAGATGAGGATGAGATCGAGGTCGGAGGCCGCATTGAGCCGGCCCGCCCCGAGGCTTCCCATCGCCAGAACCGCCGCGCCGCGCCCCGGCGGCGGCCCGTGGCGGCGGGCGAACTCGTCGACGACGACCGGCCAGATCGCGGTCAGCACCGCATCGGCCAGATCGGCATACTGCTTGCCCGCCTCGAAAGCGTCGATCAGCCCGCGCAGATGATGCACGCCGACCCGGAAGTGCCACTCCTTGAACCAGCGGCGAGCATCGTCGAGCTGGCGCTCGTAATCGTCGTCGGCCTCGGCCAGCCGGGCGTCGAGCTGCGCCGCCAGGGCCGCCGCTCCGGGCCAGTCGTCGAAGAAGTCGCCCCCGATCACCGCGTCAAAGACCCCGGAATTGCGCGAGAGATACTGCGCAAGCCGCGGTGCGGTGGTGCAGATATCGACGACCAGCTCGATGAGCTGCGGATTGGCCTCGAAGAGCGAGAAGAGCTGAACCCCGGCGGGCAGGCCGCGCAGGAAGCCGTCAAACTCCATCAGCGCCTCTTCCGGATCGGCCGCGCGCATCAGCCGGCCCAGGATTTCCGGGCGCAGCCGCCGGAAGATCTCCATCGCCCGCGTCGAGCGCAGGGCGGGATAATGCGCCCAGCCATCGACCACCTCCTGGGCGCGCTCCGAAAGCTCGGGGCCCTCCTCGGCCGATTGCGGGGCGAAGAACCCCTCGGCGAGCTCGGCGACGGCCGTGAAGCGGTCGCGCAGCCCCTCGCGCAGGGCGTCGGTGTCGCCCTCGCCCATGAAGCGGGCGAGGCGGTCGAATTCCTCGTCGCGGCTGGGCAGGCGGTGGGTCTGGGCGTCATCGACCATCTGCAGGCGGTGCTCGACCTCCCGGTGCGCGCGGTAATGACAGGCGAGCGCATCGGTCACCTCCTCGGGCACCCAGCCCGTCTCGGCAAGCCTTTCGAGCCCCTCGACCGTGCCGCGCACCCGCAGGCGGGGCTCGCGGCCGCCGGCGATGATCTGGCGCGTCTGGGTGAAGAACTCGATCTCGCGGATCCCGCCCTGCCCCAGCTTCACGTCATGGCCGGCCAGATCGAGCCGGCCGCCCAGCCCCTTGTGCTTGCGGATCGCCAGGCGCATGTCGTGCGCGTCCTGGATCGCGGCGAAATCGAGATGCCTGCGCCAGACAAAGGGGCGCAGCGTTTCCAGAAACGTCTCTCCGGCCGCGATGTCGCCGCCACAGGGGCGGGCCTTGATATAGGCGGCGCGTTCCCATGTGCGGCCCATGCTCTCGTAATAGCGCTCGGCCGCGTCCATCGACAGGCAGACCGGCGTGACCGCCGCGTCGGGGCGAAGGCGCAGATCGGTGCGGAAGACGTAGCCCTCGCCGCCGCGCTCCGAGAGCATCGCCGCCATCTTGCGCGTGACGCGCACGAAGGCCGCGCGGGCGTCGAGATAGTCGTCGGGCTCGAACCGGGTTTCGTCGAACAGGCAGATGAGGTCGATATCGGAGGAAAAGTTGAGCTCATGCGCGCCCATCTTTCCCATCGCCAGCGCCACCATTCCCGCGCCGCTCTCGGCATCGGCCGCCTCCGCGCCCGGCAGCTTGCCGCGCCGGATTTCCTCGGCCACGAGGCGGGTGATCGCCAGATGCACCGCCTTGTCAGCCAGCCGCGTCAGCGCGCCCGTCACCTCTTCGAGCGGCCAGACACCGCCGAGATCGGCCAGCCCGCACAGCAGCGCCGCGCGCCGCTTGGCGATGCGCAGAGCGGGGCCGAGTTCACGCAGATCGGCGGCCTCGGGCGCCGCGATGACCTCGTCGAGCACCTCCTCGGGCCGGCGCAGGAGCGCCTCGCCGATCCAGTCGGCCTCCTGGGCCAGCAGGTCGTTGAAATGCGGGCTGCTACCTGCCGTGCCCGCGATGAGGTCGCGCAGTTCGCCCGGCAGGTCGGGAAAACGCGCCGCCGCCTCGGCGCCGGCGTCGGGATCAAAGGCGATGGGCGCGCGCGTGAGGCGTTTGGCAAATGACATGCGCGCAGGATGGCCTCAGCCGCGACCGGGGTCAATCTCGACCCGCCGCCGCGCTTGCGGCGGGCTTGCGCCCGGCCCTGTCAGGCCCGATAATGGCGTCGTCGAGGCGATGGAAACGGATCGGGCATGAGCAAGAGCCTCAACCGCGTCAGGCAGGCGCTCGCCGCCGCCGGGGTGGATGCCGCGCTGCTGGAAATGGACGGCGAGACGCGCACCGCCGAACAGGCCGCCGGGCAGGCGGGCTGCGCGCTCGACCAGATCGTGAAATCCATCGTCTTCAGCGGCGCGGAGTCCGGGCAGGTGCGGCTTTTCCTGACCGCGGGCGGCAATCGCGTGTGCCCCGACCGCGCCGCCCTGCTCGCCGGGGAGACACTGGCGCGCGCCGATGCCGCGCAAGTGCGCGCCCAGACGGGGTTTGCGATCGGCGGGGTTGCGCCGCTCGGCCATGTCACCGCGATTCCGTGCTGGCTCGACGAGCGGCTGCTCGCCTTCGATCGGGTCTGGGCCGCGGCCGGCACGCCGCGTCACATCTTCGCCATTGCCCCGCACGAGTTGCAGCGCATCGCCGGCGCGCGGCCGGCCCGTTTCACCCTGGCTCGGCCCGACGAGCCGGCTCCCGCATGAGCGCCCTGCCCGACCCCGAGATCGAGCCCGAATTCTATGCCGACATTCCGGTCAAGCGGTTTGTCGCATGGGTGTTCGACAGTGTGCTGCTGCTCTTCATCAGCCTTCTGATCGTGGTCTTCACCCTGTTCACGGCCCTGTTCTTTCTGCCCGTGGTATTCATCGCGCTCAACCTGCTCTATCGCGGGCTGACGATCGCGCGCCATTCGGCGACGCCCGGCATGCGGCTGATGGCCATCGAGTTCCGCGACCGGGATGGCCGCCGCTTCGGCCCGGTGACGGCGTTTCTCCACACGGCCGGGTTCGTCGCCGCCTCGGCGTTCTTCGTGCCCCAGATCGTCTCGATCGTGCTCATGCTGACCACGCCGCGGCGGCAGGGGCTGGTCGATCTGGTTCTGGGCAGCGTGGCCATCAACCGCGTCGCCGAGCGGTTCTGAACATCGCCGCGCGCGAAACGGGCGAGGGCGGTGCGTCTCGCGCGGTCGGCCCTTGGCGACGCGCGATGGTGTTGCTAACCTCGCCGTGCCAGACACCCCAGAGCGATGCCACCTGACCCATGCGTCACACCCTGCCGGTCACACCGCAGTTCTACGTTACCGCGCCGCAGCCCTGCCCCTATCTGGAGGGCCGGCTCGAACGCAAGCTGTTCACCGCGCTCGACGGCGACAATGCCGGCCAGCTCAACGACACCCTGTCTAAGCAGGGCTTCCGGCGCTCGCAAAACGTGATCTATCGCCCCGCCTGTTCGGATTGCGCGGCCTGCATGTCGGCGCGCATCCGCGTGGCCGATTTCCGGCCCAGCCGCAATCAGCGCAAGATTCTCAAGCGCAACGCGGCGCTGTCACGCGAGGCCAACCGCCCCTGGGCGACCGATGAGCAATATGCGCTGTTTCGTCGCTATCTCGACAGCCGGCACGCCGATGGCGGCATGGCCGACATGGACATCTTCGAATTCGCCGCGATGATCGAGGAGACGCCGGTGCTCTCGCGCGTGGTCGAGTATGACGCTCCGGCCGCCGAGCCGGGCGGCGGGCGCGAGCTGGCCGCGGTGTGCCTGACCGACGTGCTCGATGACGGGCTCAGCCTGGTCTATTCCTTCTTCGACCCCGACCGCGCGCGCGACAGCCTCGGCACGCATGTCATCCTCGATCATGTCGAGATGGCGCGCGAGGCGGGGCTTCCCTATGTCTATCTGGGATACTGGGTGCCCGGCAGCCCGAAGATGGACTACAAGGCGCGCTTTCGCCCGCTCGAGGTCTATCACCGCGGCGCCTGGCAGGATATCGGCCCACCCGAACGGCACGTCGCCCCGCCCCACCCACTGACCAACGAACCCATCGCGCAGCAGGTCGCGCGGATCAGCCTGCCCGACAGCTTCGCCCCCGGCGGCTGAGCCCCATTCGGGCGAAAGCGGTTGACCCGCGCGCCCGCCAGCGGGCATAGACGGCGCGCGGCTGCGTCAGGCGGCGCTTTGGGGATGGGGGAAGACTTGGCGGCTCTCGCGCGCATCCTGCGTCTGATCAACGGGCTCAACCGGCTCGTGGGCAACACATTCGCCTGGCTGGCCCTTGGCATCGTGGTGGTCTGCTTCTGGGTGGTGGTCGAGCGCTATCTTTTCTCCAACACGCGGCTGTGGATGCAGGATCTCTATGTCTGGCTCAACGGCGCGATGTTCACCGCCGTGGCGGGCTACGCCCTATACCGCGACGATCATGTGCGGGTGGACATCTTCTTTCGCCCCGCCTCGCTGCGGCGCAAGGCGATCGCCGATCTGATCGGGGTGGTGCTGTTCCTGTGGCCCTTCATGTATGTCGTGTGGAGCTACGGCTATACCTTCGTGGCCCGCTCCTGGCAGTATCTCGAAGCCTCGCAGAATGTCGGCGGCATGCCGGGGCTCTTCGTCCTCAAGAGCTTCATCCTCGTCTTCGCGGCGCTGATGGCGCTGCAGGGCCTGGCGATGGCGATCCGCTCGGTGCTGCTGCTCGCCGACCGCGAGGATCTCGTGCCCGAGGATTTCCGCTACAAATACGACATGGAGTGAGGGCATGGACCCGATTGTCATCGGCGAGATCCTCGCCGCGCTCATGTTCTTCGGCGTGATCGGCATGCTCATGCTCGGCTTTCCCGTCGCGCTGACGCTGGGCGGGACATCGCTGATCTTCGGATTCATCGGGCTGCAGTTCGGGGCGTTCGACCCATCGAACCTGCGCGCGCTGGCGGGGCGCTATACCGGCTACATGACCAACGAGGTGCTGGTGGCGGTACCTCTGTTCATCTTCATGGGCGTGATGCTCGAACGCTCCCGCATCGCCGAGCAGCTCCTCTCGACCATGGGCAAGCTCTTCGGCGACATGCGCGGGGGGCTGGGCATCTCGGTCATCATCGTCGGCGCACTTCTTGCCGCCTCGACCGGGGTCGTCGGCGCGACCGTGGTGACGATGGGGCTGATCTCGCTGCCGGCGATGCTGCGCGCGGGGTACGATCCGAAACTGGCGACGGGCGTGATCTGCGCCTCCGGCACGCTGGGCCAGATCGTGCCGCCCTCGACGGTGCTGATCTTCATGGGCGACATGATCGCGGGGATCAACGCGCAGGTGCAGATGAGCATGGGCAACTTCGCCCCCGACACCGTCTCGGTGGGCGATCTTTTCGCGGGCGCCTTCCTGCCGGGTCTGATGCTGGTGGGCCTCTATCTGGCCTTCGTGCTCTACAAGGCCTGGCGCGACCCGGAAAGCTGCCCGGCCACACCGGCGGCGGCGGGCGAGGGCGGCCAGCTCGGGCGGGAAATCCTCGTCGCGCTGGTGCCGCCCTTGCTGCTCATAATCGCGGTTCTGGGCTCGATCCTGGGCGGGATCGCCACGCCGACGGAGGCCGCCTCGGTCGGGGCGGTGGGCGCGATGGTGCTCGCTGCGGCGCGCTGGCGGCTTTCCTTTCGGGTGCTGCGCGAGGCGGCAACCAACACCGCCGTGATCACCTCGATGATCTTCATCATCCTCTTCGGCGCGTCGGTCTTCGCGGTGGTCTTCCGCCAGATGGGCGGCGACGGGCTGGTCCACGAGTTTCTGGTCAACCTGCCCGGCGGCGCGGTCGGCGCGATGATCGTGGTGATGGCGATCATGTTCGTGCTCGGCTTCATCCTCGACACGTTCGAGATCATCTTCATCGTCATCCCGATCACCGCGCCGGTGCTGCTGCGGCTGGGGATCGATCCGGTCTGGCTGGGCGTGATGGTGGGCGTGAACCTGCAGACGAGCTTTCTGACGCCGCCTTTCGGCTTTTCGCTGTTCTATCTGCGCGGCGTGGCGCCCAACAGCGTCTCGACGATGCAGATATATCGCGGGGCGATCCCCTTCGTCGCGCTGCAGATACTCGCCATCGCGATCCTGTTCGTCTTTCCCGGCCTGGTCACCTGGCTTCCGGGGCTGCTCTACTAGCCTGTCGGGGACAGGGCGCGCGCACCCTGCCCCCGCCGGCTGATGTCAGGGATAGAGCCCCGCGCTGCGCGCGCGCAGTCTGATCAGGGCGAGCACCGTGTCGATCGTCGGTGTCGGCGTCTCGGTGAGCCGGCCGAGCTCCTGCACGGAGGTGACCAGCGCGTCGATCTCCATCGGCCGGCCGCTGTCGAGATCCTGCAGCATCGAGGTGCGGTGCGCGCCGACCGCCGCGCCCCCGTCGATGCGTCGCTCCACGTCGATCGGGAATTTCACGCCCAGCTTCTCGGCGATTTCCTGCGCCTCGACCATCATGCCGCGGGCAACAGCGCGCGTGCCGGGATCGGTGCACAACACGTCGAGGGTGGCATGCGTGAGCGCCGATATCGGATTGAAGGACAGGTTGCCCCACAGCTTGACCCAGATCTCGTCGCGCAGGCGCGGGCGCACCGGCGCCTTGAGGCCCACGGCCGAAAGCGCCTTGGAGAGGGCCATGGCGCGCTCGGATCTGGAGCCGTCGGGCTCGCCCAGCGAAAAGCGGTTGCCCTCCAGATGGCGGATCACGCCGGGCTCGGCGACCTCGGCGGCGGGGTAGACGACGCAGCCCAGCACCCGGTCGGGGCCGAACCCCTCCCACTGGGCGCTGCCCGGATCGACCGACTCGAGCCGCGTGCCCTCCAGCGCGCCTCCGTTGCCGTGAAAATACCACCACGGGATGCCGTTGACGCCGCTGACGATCGTGGTGCCGGGCCCGATCAGCGGCTGCATCCTGTCGACGACGGGCGGGACGGAATGCGCCTTGAGCGTGATGATGACGTAATCCTGCTCGCCCAGCTCGGCCGGGTCGTCCGAGGCGCGCACGGCCACGTTGGTGGTCTCGCCTCCCTCGATCAGGGTCAACCCGTCGCGGCGCATCGCCGCCAGATGCGGCCCCCGCGCGACGAGCGCGACATCCGCGCCGGCGGCGGCGAGTTTCGCGCCCATGTAGCCGCCGATGGCGCCGGCGCCGAATATACAGAGCTTCATGGTTCGATCTCCCTTGCCAGGGTCATCCCTGCGCCACGGTCAGGCCGAGTTTCTCGGCCAGCCCAATGCGCTGCATCTTGCCGGTCGCGCCCTTGGGGATCTCTTCGAGGATCACCACCCGGCGCGGCACCTTGAAGTCGGCGATGCGCTCGGCCGCGAAGGCGCGGATATCGGCCTCGCTGACCGTCTCACCGTCGCGCAGCACGCAGGCCGCGGCGACCTCCTCGCCCAGCTTGGAATGGGGCAGCGCGAAGGTGACGACCTGCACGATCGCGGGATGGTCCATCAGCACGCCGTCGACTTCCAGCGGGCTGATCTTTTCGCCGCCGCGGTTGATGATCTCCTTCAGGCGCCCGGTCAGATACAGATAGCCCTCCGCGTCGAAGGCGCCCTGATCGCCGGTGCGGAACCACCGCGCGCCCTCGGCCTCGAAGAAACTCTTGGCGTTGGCGTCGGGGTTGCCCTCATAGCCCGGCGTGACATTGGGCCCCGAGATCACCACCTCGCCGGTGCCCTCGGTCAGGCGGTTCTCGGTCTCGTGGGCGATGCGCACGGCCGGCCCGGCCGGCTGGCCCACCGAGCCGGGCTTTTGCGGCCGGGGCGGCAGCGGGTTCGACGTCATCTGATGGGCGGCCTCGGTCATGCCGTAGGCCTCGATCACCGGCGCGTCGAATGTCTCGGCCAGCCGTGCCATCACCTGCGCGGGCAGCGAGGCCGAGGATGAGCGCACCAGCCGCAGCCCGGCCCCGGCGGCGATCTCGCGGTTGCGCTCGGCCCGCGCCAGGATCGCCTGGTGCATGGTCGGAACGGCCGTGTACCAGCTCGGCCGCGCCTCCTGCATCCAGCCGAAGAAACGCAGCGCATCGAATCCCGGCGCGCACCACACCGAGGCGCCGGCCGACAGCGAACTGGCCACTGCCGCCACGAGCCCGTGGATGTGAAAGAGCGGCATCACGTTGAGGCAGCGGTCCGACGCCTTCAGCGCCAGCGAGGCGCGGATATTGTCCGCCGAGGCCGCGATGTTGGCCTGCTGGAGCGGCACGATCTTGGGCCGCGAGGTGGTGCCCGAGGTGTGCAGGATCAGCGCGATGTCCTCGGGGCCGGGCGCGGCGGTGTCCGCCGCGGCGGCCTTTGCCTCGGCGTGCAGCGAAAACTGTCCCGCGGGCGCGTCGGGCGCTCCCCGCAGCCGCAGCACATCGAGCCCGAACCGCCGCGCCGCCGCCAGCGCGGGGCCGTCATAGCCTTCCTCGACGACGAGCGCCTTTGCCCCGAGATCCTCCAGATAAAAGGCGTATTCGTCCTCGCGGTAGCCGGGGTTGAGCGGCGCCGTCACCGCCGCCTGCGCGATGGTGATGAAGGCCGTCGCCATTTCCGGGCCGTTGGGCAGAACGATCGCGACACGATCGCCGCGCCCGACCCCGCAGCGGTGCAGATCGGCAGCCACCGATCCGGCCAGCGCCCGCAGGCCCTCATAGGTCAGCCAGTCGCGGCCGGGCGCCCCGATGGCCGGGGCCTCGGCCGCATGGCCGTCCAGCAACGCCTTGATGGTGGATGTCATGGGCTTTCCTCCTCCTGATGGGTTGTCTCCGGCCTCCGCCCGGCGGGTCAGGTGAACAGCCGGTCGGCGACGCGCCTGAGATGCTCGCGCATCGCCGCCTCGGCCGCTTCGTGGGCGCGATCGGCGATGGCGTCAACGATGGCCTCGTGCTCGGCAAAGCTGGGATGCGCGTCGGAGGGCTGCGCCGTCTTGCGCTCCGAACGCCCGCCGGCCACGGCGCGGCGGACCTGCGAAAGCTGATCGAAAAGCGCCAGAAGAAGGGCATTCTCGCCCGCCGCCGCGATCGCCCGGTGAAAACGGTCGTCCTGCGATTCATAGTCGCGCCAGGTCCCCGCCGTCCGCGCCCGGTCCATCTCGACGCGCATCCGGGTGATCGCGTCGCCCGAGGCGTTGATCGCCGCCTCGCGCGCCAGGGCGGGCTCGATGCAGGCGCGCGCGCGCATCATCTGCGTCGGCGTCATCCGGCGGGCCAGCGCGCTGACGGCGTTGTCGCCGCCGCCATCGCCCGGCGCGCTGGCGACAAAGGTTCCCTTGCCGACATGCCGCCAGATCACGCCGTCGCGTTCGAGCGAATCCAGCGCCCGGCGCAGCACCACGCGGCTCATCCCGAGAGTCTCGGTCAGCTGGCGCTCGGGCGGCAGCCGATCACCGACGCCGTACCCGGCCCGCGCGATATGCGCGCGCAGCCGCGCCAGCGCCTCCTCGGAATCCGATCGCATGGTTTCGGTCAGCATCGCCTCACCTTCCCGCTGAAGGGCACCGGCCCCTTCGGGCCACTCCGCCGCGGCTGCCGCCTGCGCGTAAAATCCCGCGCGCGGATTGGTTGCGATTGATTTTACAAGATCGGGCCGCTAATACAATCGGCAAGGAAGCTGACCGAGGAGAGAATTGTTGACCAGCTATGCGATTGATCCGCCCGAGATCCCGTCGGTGCCCGTGGCGGGGGGCGACAGCCGGTTTCCCGTGCGCCGCGTCTACTGCATCGGGCGCAACTATGCGGCCCATGCCGTCGAGATGGGCCACGATCCCGACCGCGAGCCGCCCTTCTTTTTCCAGAAGAATCCCGACAACCTCGACGCCTCGGGCGAATTCCCCTACCCGCCCCAGACCAGCGACGTTCATCACGAGGTCGAGCTGGCCGTGGCCCTGAAGTCGGGAGGCACGGACATCCCGCTCGAGCGTGCGCTCGATCATGTCTGGGGCTATGCCGTCAGCCTCGACATGACCCGCCGCGACCTTCAGGGCGAGATGAAGAAGATGGGCCGGCCCTGGGAGATCGGCAAGGCGTTCGAGCGCTCCGCCCCGATCGGCCCCTTCGTCCCGGCCGAGACGACCGGCCATCTCAGCGAGGGGCGCATCGAGCTCAAGGTCAACGGCAATGTCACGCAGGAGGGCAACCTCAACCAGATGATCTGGAAGGTGCCCGAGATGATCAACTACCTGTCGCAGTTCTACGAGCTCAAGGCGGGCGACGTTCTGCTGTCGGGCACGCCCTCGGGCGTCGGGCCGGTGGTCAGGGGCGACCGGATGCATGCCACCATCGAGGGGCTGGGCGAACTCGACGTCGTCGTCGTGTGACCCGCGTTCCCGGCGGGGGCGCGCGCCGCGATGCGCGCGCGCCCCTGTGCGCGGCTCAGTCCGCGTCGGCCTGCAGCGCGGCCTCCATGACCGCCTCGGGCGTGAACGGCATCCGGCGCAGCCGCAGCCCCGTCGCCGCGTGAACGGCATTGGCGATGGCGGCGACGGCGGGGCCGGGCGAAGCCTCCCCCACCCCAAGGGACGGGCAGTCGGGCTGGTCCACGAGCACCGTTTCGACCGGGGGTATGTTGTCGAAGCGGATCACCGGATAGCTGTCCCAGTCGCGCGAGGTGATGGCGTCGCGATCCCATGTGACGGCCTCGTAGAGCGCCCAGCTCGCCCCCTGCACGAAGCCGCCCTCAAGCTGCGCCGCGATCCCGTCGGGATCGACGATGCGCCCGCTGTCGGCGACGATGATCGCGTGCTGCAGGATGATCTCGGCGCGGTCGTTGACCGCGAGATCCACCGACAGCGCCACACGCGCCATCTGGTTCTTGTAGCGGGCCATGGCGATGCCGCGCCCGGCGCCCTCGGCGGGGTCGGGGATCTCCCGCAGTCGCGCCTCGAGGCGGTCCAGCACCGCCAGATCGCGCGGATCGGTCAGATAGCGGCGCCGATAGCCGAACGGGTCCGCGCCCGCCTTCGCCGCGGCCTCGTCCATCACGCTTTCCAGAGCAAAGACATTGGCCACCGCGCCGAGGCAGCGCATCGCCGAGGTTCGCAGCGGCAGGTCGCGCACAAGGCGTTTGACCAGCCGGGTTTCGGGAAAGGCGTAGCCGGGTGTGAGGTTGCGGTGGTTGCCGCCCTCGCGATTCATGTTGGGCTCGGCCCGGTAGGGGGGCAGCGGATCGGCGCGCAGCCGGTTGGCCAGCAACCGGGCGGGGCCGGCGCGGTCGGGCCCCGCGCGGGGACGGCCGCGATGGGTGTCGCCGCTGGCCTCGGCGTAATAGGCCGCGACATCGCCCCGCCCGTCCAGCCGCGCGGCGACATGGACGTGCATCGCCGTGGCGTAGGGCTCGAAGGCGTGTTCGTCCTCGCGCGTCCATTTCAGCAGGACCGGCGTGCCGGGCATGGCGCAGGCCACGAGCGCCGCTTCGAAGGCGGCGTCGTCGGCGCCGTTGTGGCCGTAGCAGCCCGAGCCCGGTACATGGACCAGCTCGACCGCGTCGAGGGGCAGGTCGAGGCTTTCGCAGATGCTTTCGCGCAGCGGGTAGATGCCCTGGCTGTGGGTGTGGATGGTCAGCTTTCCGCCGTCCCACGACGCCATCGCCGCCGAGGGCCCCAGCGCGCCGTGCATCTGGTAGGGGCGCGTGAACGCGGCCTCCAGATCGGGCGCGTCGGGCGCCGGTGGCAGCGCCGCATCGGGCTCGGGCAGGCCACCGATCACCGGCAGGCGCTCCACGGGGTTGTCGCGCAGCGCCGCGGCCACGTCGATCTCGGGCAGGCCGGGCCCGCAATCCCAGTCGCAGGCCCGCGCCAGCCGCCCGGCCGCCTGAATCGCGGCCCATTCGCCCGGCGCCGCCACGGCGAGGAAGCTGCCGTCACGGATGACGCGCACACCGCCGGCCTCGAGCTTTTCGATCACGGCCGCGTCGATGCCGCGCAGCCTGGCGGCGATGTGCGGCGGGTGGACGGGGCGGGCGTGCAGCATCCCCTCGACGTCGAGATCGTGCAGATAGGTATAGCGCCCCTCGACCATCGCCCGCATTCCGCGCGGGGGGTGCGAGACGGGCACGCCGACCTCCTCGCGCGGCCGCAGGCGCGCCCCGGGATCGACCGCGAGCGCGGGGTCGATCCCGGCGAGCGCCTCGGTCAGCGCCGTCTTGCGGTTGCTGCCGCGATGGGTGATGAAGCCGTCCGCCAGTTCGAGATCGTCGGTGGGCACGTCGAACTCGGCGGCCAGCCGCGCGAGAACGGCGGCGCGCGCCGTCGCCGCGGCCAGCCGCACGGCGTTGCCCGACTGGACGACCGAGTTGCTGCCCGAGGTCATGCCTTCATCGGGCGCGGCGCCGGTGCGGACCTCGGCGACGTCCACATCCTCGGGCGAGAGCGCGAATTCCTCGGCGGCAATGCGGGCGAGGGCCGTCGAGATGCGTTGGCCGAAATCGACCTTGCCGGTGTGGACGACGACGCGGCCGCCGCTCACGCCGATCCAGTCGCGCACCAGCGGATGCTTCTCCAGGCTCATTGCTGCCCCTGCCCCTGCCCCGCCGCAATCTCGACTGCGCGCAGCACCCGCGGGTGAGAGCCGCAGCGGCACAGATGCGGCGTCAGCGCCGCCATGGCGGCCTCGCGCGAAGGCGCCGGATCACGCTGCAGCAGCGCGGTCACAGCGACCACGAGGCCCGGCGTGCAATAGCCGCACTGCGCCGCCGAGGCCGCGACGAACGCCTCCTGCACCCGCGCGCCCTCGGGCGTATCGCCCAGCGCCTCGATGGTGGTGATCTCGCGGCCGGCGAACACCGCGGCAGGGGTTGCACAGCTCAGCGTGACCTCGCCATCGACGAGCACCGCACAGGCGCCGCACTGTTCGAGCCCGCAGCCCAGCTTGGCACCCTTGAGCTTGAGTTCGTCGCGCAGCACATGGATCAGGGGCGTCTCGGGGTCGGAGGCGATTTCCCGGTCGGCGCCATTGATGCGCAGGGCGAGGGTCACGTCGTCAGCCGCTCCCAGCGCACGTCGAGTTCCACATCCGCGGCGCTGAACAGATTCATGACGGGGCAGCGCGACTCGACATTCTTCTTGAGCCGCTCCAGCCGCTCCTCGGGCTCGTCGGTGTGAATGCGGATCGTCATGCGCACCCAGTTGAAATAGGGCCGCACCCCGGCCACCCCGCGCGAGCCGCGCTGATCGACCTCGCCATCGGCCTCGATATCGACGGCGGTGTAGTCGAATTTCATCGCCTCGGCGCAGCGGTTGATGATGACCCCCTCGCAGCCCAGCAGCGACGACAGCGCCATCTCCAGCGGAGTGGGGCCGGTGTTGGTGCCCTTCTCGTCGCAGATCAGGACGTGATCGCGCACCATGACCACCGAGCGGGTCGATGCCTCGTTGCGCGCGGTGACCCGGCGGATGCCGAGCGCCTTCTTGTTGGGGTCGACATCGGGCGCCAGCAGGTCGTTGTCACTCATCGGTCATCTCCAGAATATCCATGCCGTGCGAGCGGTCGAGCAGGTAGATCCGGCCCGCCTCGTCGACATCGACATCGTTTGATTGCGGCGGCCCGCCCGGCCCGGGCTCGGGGATGTAATGCGCCACCTCGCGCGGCAACAGCGGATCGGACAGGTCGAGCACGCGCAGCCCGCCGGCGAACCATGTCAGGTAGGCCAGCGTTCCGTCGAGCCTCTCGCGAAACTGGTGGGCGCCGAAGCGCACGCCCTTCTGCCCGGCCCAGGGGCTGGCGCGTTCGCTCAGATCCCATGCCGCGACGGGCTCGATCGCGTTCATGTCGGTGACATCCATCACCCACAGGAAACCGTGCAGCCGGCCGGGGATGTGGTCGTGCTCCTCATCGACCGCCAGCGCATAGCGCCGCCCGCCGAGGCGCTGCTCCAGCGGCATCACGGTGTGCGTGGGCTCGGGGATGGCCTCGGGCCAGACATAGCTGCCCACGGTCCGCGGGCGGGTGATGTCGCTGACATCGACGACGCGCATCCCGGCATGCATCACCGCCGCCCACATCTCGTCGCCGCAGCGCATGGCGTGGTGCAGCCGGTGGCCATAGCCCGACCATGTCGGCGTCTCCCCCCCGGCGATGTGCTGGCCCGGCAGGTGCCAGCGCGACACCTCGACCGGATTGGCGGGATCGGCGAGATCGTAGATGACCAGGATGTTGCCGAGATAGCCCTCCATCTCGGTCGAGATGTAGGCGTAACGCTCGTCCATGTCGAAACGATGCACGCCGAAGCCGTGCGTCTTCACGTAGGAGAGAAGCTTTGGCGCGGTCTTGTCGGAGATGTCCCACACCCGGAAACCGCCGCTGTCATAGCCCCGGGCCAGCGCCTCCTCCAGCACCGGCACGTCTTCGGGCGTCACGCCGAGCCGCGCGGCGATGGCCGCGTCGGTGGCCTGCGCCCCCAGTTCCTCGCGCAGGGCGGGAATGCGTTCGCCCTTGCGCAGGAAATGGCGGCGGTCCTTCTCGACATTGGTGATCATGATGTCGCCCACGACGCGCACCTTGTGGGTGTGCGACCACTCGTCGGGCGGCGCGATCTGCGCGACGACCTCCGGCGCGGCCGGGTCGGAGACATCGACGATCGAGGTGCCCATCGGCGGCTTCATGTGGCCGATATAGGCGTATTGCCCCTGCACCACGACCTGCCCGCCGCCGGGCACGTCGAGATGGCCCAGCCGCCGGATCCCGCGCGAGAGGGTGAATTCGATTTCCTGCTTCATTTGCCCAGAATCTCCTTACGCTTGCGACGCCAGTCGAAGACCAGCGGCAAGGTCAGCGTCAGAACCAGGCAGACCCACAGGATATTGCCCAGCGTCGAGGAGAACAGCACCATCACGTCGCCCTCGGAGATCCGCAGCGCGCGCATGAAGTATGTCTCCAGCAACGGCCCCAGGATCACCCCGATCAGGATCGCCGCGACGTGATAGCCGGTGCGCCGGGCGATGTAGCCGATCACGCCGAATGCCAGCGCCAGATACATGTCGAACATGTATTCACGGGGCACGAAGCTGCCCACCAGCGTGAAGGCGATGATCATCGGCGCCAGATAGATCGTGGGCACCGTGGTCACGCGGCTCATGTAGCGGCTCAGCGGCAGGATCGTCAGGATCATGAACAGATAGGCGATCATCATCGCCATGAACATGCCGTAGCCGACCTGCGGATTGTCCTCGAACAGGCCGGGGCCGAAATTGACGCCGTGGAACTGCATGACGATCAGCATGATCGCGGCGGTGGCGCCGCCGGGAATGCCCAGCACCAAGAGCGGCACCAGCGTGCCCGAGGTCACGCCGTTATTGGCGCTCTCGGGGGCGATGAGCCCCTCGGGATGGCCGGTGCCGTAAAGCTCGGGCGTCTTCGAATAGGTGCGCGACTGCTGATAGGCGACGAAGCTCGCGATCGACGCGCCCGCCCCGGGAATGACCCCGATCGCCAGCCCGATCAGGCTGGTCCAGATCACGTGAACCCATCTGGCAAAGGCCATCCGCACGCCCTCGAAGGTGTCGCGCCAGTTGGGGGTCTTCATCGCGACCTCGCCGTCCTCGGAGAGGATCACGCGCTTTTCGATGATGACGAACGCCTCCGAGACGGCGAACAGCCCCACCAGTGCGGGGATCAGCGGCACGCCGTCATAGAGTTCGAGAAAGCCGAAGGTGCCGCGCGGCGTGGCGTAGATCACGTCGGTGCCGATGGAGCCGATCATCAGCCCCAGAAAGCCCGCGATCAGGCCCTTGAGCATGTCCTGCGCCGCGATCGCGGCGATCAGGGAGATGCCGAAGAGCATAACCACGATCATCTCGACCGAGTGCATGTAGAATCCCACGCGCGCCAGCAGCGGCATCGTCGCCAGCGCGATGACCGTGGTCAGCAGCCCGCCCAGCGACGAGGCGACGAAGGACATCGCAAGCGCCTGCTGCCCCTTGCCGGCCTTCGACATCGGATAGCCGTCCAGCGGGGTCGCAGCCGCCCCGGCCGTTCCGGGTATGTTGACCAGAATGGCCGGGATGCCCGCCCCCATCCGCGAGGAGGCGTAAAGCGTGACCATGAAGATCAGCCCCGTCTCCAGATCCATCGCCAGGGTCAGGGGCATCAGGATGATGATCGTGTTGGCCGCCGAAAACCCCGGAATGCCGCCCACGATGAGGCCGACGAAGATCGTCGGCAGGATGATCCACCAGTGGCTTATGGTGTTGAGGAAGACCTCGCCCAGAATGTTCAGCGTATCACCCATAGTCGACCACCATGCGCATCGTCTCCTCGAACCAGCCGCGCGGGAAGCGCGTGTCGAACGCCCAGATGAACAGCGCCCAGCCGCACAACGACATCACCGCCGAAACGAACAGGATCAAAAGCGGCTGCTTGCCCTTGGCGAGGATCAGCATACTGATGAGCAGAAACAGGAATGTCGTCAGCGTGAAGCCGAAATCGACGATGAAATAGCAATACGCCACCGTCGCCACGAGCAGCCAAATCCGGCCGGTCTGGATATCCTCCCTGGTGAACAGATTGGCCATCCCGAACGAGCCGTCCCCGCGCGCCACCAGCGCGAGCCCGCGGATGATGAAGGCCACGCACAGGATCAGCAGTACGGCCCCGATCCCGAAGGCGTTGACCTGCGCCGTCCATGGGGCGTCAATGATCGTGCTGAAGTAGTAAAGCGTGAAAACGATCGCGAGAACCGGAATGACCAGCTCCCCGCCGATCTGTCTTTTCCATTTCTCCGGGGCGTTCGCCATCTCTCACCTATCCGATTTTTCTGCCGTGGCGGACCGGGCCGGCGGCGCGCCGGCCCGGTTTCTTGAAACGTGCGCGGCGGAGGGCGGCGGCAGCCGCCCCCCGAAACCGGCGATCAGCCCCCGGTGAGCATGGGGCGGAAGCGCTCGCCCAGCTCCAGCATCGCGTCGAAGAATTCGGCGCAATCCTCGACATCGCCCTCGTTGAGGTACTCGGGCGTGCCGCGCGCGGCGACATATTCATCCATCAGCCGCGGATCGTCGAAGGTCTCGTGGAAGGTATCGACCAGCCGCTGATAACGATCCGGGAAGTCCTCGGCGGCCTGACGGTGGATGCCGAAGGCGCGCGAGGACAGCATCTCGGGCAGGTTCATGTCGAAGGCGTCGTTGATCGACGGCGCGTTGTTGAGACGCTCGCCGACCTTGTTCTCGCCGAAGACCAGCAGGCAGCGGGTGGAATCGCCCGAGGCGATGACCGACCCCGAGGTGAGCACCGAGAAATCGACCTCGCCGGTCACCGCGCCGGCCACCGTGTTGCGCCCGCCCGACAGCGGGACGAGGTTGAAGTTGGTGCCGGTCTCCTCACCCAGCGCCAGCAGGCCGATCGAGGCCGGATGGGCCAGACGGCTGGTGCCCACCGACATGGTCCGCGTGCGAGCCTCCTCGAGGATGTCGTCGAGCGTCTGATACGGGCTCTCGGCACCAACGAACAGGCAGCCCGGATCGGTGTCGACCCGCCCGAAGTAGAAATAGTCGTTGATATCGAATTCGGGCCGCTGGACCGCCCAGTTGAGCACCTCGGGGCCCATGTTGCCGAAGACCAGGCTGTAGCAGTCCGGCTCGGCCCGGCCCATGTAAACCTCGTAGCCGACCCGGCCCGAGGCGCCCGGGTAGAAGCCCGGCTCGAAGTCTGTGCCCAGCTTCTCCTTCCAGATCGCGGTGAAGGCGCGGAAGTTGCGGTCAGCGCCGCCGCCCTCACGCGTGGGGATGTAGACGTCGATGTTGCGCTCGGGAAAGCTCTGCGCCCGGAGCACCGACGGCGCGGCGAGTACGAGCCCCGATGCGGCGACCCCCGTCTGCAGAAGCGTACGACGGTTCATTCTGGTTGAGCGAATCATGATGTTCTCCTCCCATGATTTCCATGCGGTTTCGCGTGCCTGTCATTGTCTTTCCGCCGGCGTGCACGCGCGCCTCCCGGCGGTTGGTGACGGTGTCCGGGCGTCTCATCCCCCCTCCTGGGGCCGACCCATGAGGCCGGTGACGCCCGAATAGATCAGTCGCAGCGCCAGAATGGTCAGAATGGCGCCGAGAATCTGTGTGAAACGTCGCTCGTCGATGCGAAAGAGCACCTTGCGACCGGCCAGCGTGCCGAGAAACCCCGCCGCGATCACCAGTGCGACGAAGCCCAGCCACTGGGAAAAGGCAAAGCCCAGAAAGCCGAAAGTCAGGGTCTTGAGCAGGTGCTGCAGCGTCATCAGCGTGGCCTGCGTGGCCACGTGCCCCATACGGTCGTATCGCTGCGCGCGCACGAAGGCCGCCACGAACGGCCCCGTCCCGCCGAAAAACATCGTCAGAAAGCTCGATACCGCGCCGGAGACCAGGCCCGAACGTGTCATGAACCTGGGCATCGGCGCGTAGACCGACCAGAGGATGAACGCCCCCACCGCAAGCTCGATGATCGCCGCGTCGAGCTGGACCACCAGCGCACCGCCCGTCGCCACCCCGGCGAGCGCCCCGATGGCGAAGGGCGCGAAGACCTGGCACCGGATGTCGGCGCGAAAGATGATGAAACGCCCCACATTCGATCCGAACTGGACAATCCCGTGCACCGGGATGATCGCGGCGGGCGGCAGAAGGCTGGCCATAGCCGCCAGCATCACCGCACCGCCCCCGATCCCGAAAGCCGCCGTGATCAGCGACGTCACGAAGCTCAGCGCGATGATCATCAACGCGATCGGCCAGCCAAGACCGGCATGGAGTATGTCGATCATGTCTCATGTCTCGAGCACTGAATGATGAAACATCTCCTCGGGCGAAAGCCGGCGCACGGCCAGATGCTGCTCGGCCGAGTAGCGGCAGATCGCATCCAGCTCCGCACGGTTGGCGGTGAAGCCGTAGCTCCAGTAATCCGGCCCCATCGCCTCGAGCGTCGCCTCCATGTTGGCGCCGAGCCAGGGCAGGGTCAGCCGGTTGGCCGAGCCCAGCCAGATATCGCGCAGCCGCGCCATCGCCATGTCGCGCGCCGCCAGGCCGGCGTCGTAGAGCGCGCGCGGCAGCCAGGGGTGCTCCTCGGCCAGGCTGCGGCGAAGCGCCAGCACATGCATGATCGGGAAAAACCCGGTGCGCGCATGATATTCCCGCTCGGCGGCCTCGAAATCGGGAAACAGCCGGCGAATGCGCGGATCGCCGTCGAGGAAGGCGGCCGGCGGCTTGGCGGCGAGAACGGCGTCGATTTCGCCCGCCAGAAGCAGATCCTGCAGCGTCTCGCCGTCCTCGATGGGCTCGACGACCATGCCCTCGGGCAGCTCCAGGGTCAGACGCTCGCGCCTGATCCCGGAATCGAGCGCGCCGGTGCGCCAGCGCACCGAGGCGGGCGTGACCCCGTAATCATCGGCCAGTATCCCGCGCATCCACAGCGCCGCGGTCATCTGGTATTCGGGCACGCCCACGCTGCGGCCCGCCAGCGCGGCGGGGTCGTCGATGTCGCTGCCGGCGCGCACGAAGAAACCGTTGTGGCGAAACGCGCGGCTTAGAAAGACCGGCACCGCGGTGTATTCGCTGTCGCCGCGCGAAAGCTGGAGGGCATAGCTCGACACCGAAAGCTCGGTGATGTCGAAACGCGCCTCCTGCACCGCGATGGGAAAGAGATCGGATGTCGGCAGCACGTGGCTTTCGAGGGCCACGCCGGGCAAAGTCACCCGGCCATCATGCAGCGGCATGGCGCGGTCGTGATCCCAGGTGGCCAGCGAAAGTGTCAGCATCGCGCGCGCCCCGTCCTCATTCGACCTCAGCCTCTGCCGCCACCTGCAGCAGCTTGACCGAGACCTTTTCGATATGCGCGCGCATGGCCGCCTCGGCCTCGCGCGCGTCGCGCGACGCGATGGCGTCGAAGATGCGGCGATGTTCGGCGTGGCTGTGATGGTCGGCGGGCGGCCCTTCGGGGCCGGTGCGCTCGCGCTTCCAGACCACGGCGCGGCGAACCGCGTTGAGCTGATCGAACAGCGCCGTGAGCACCGTGTTGCCGGTGGCTTCGGCGACAGTCTTGTGAAAGCGGTTGTCGCAGGTCTCGTATTCGCGCCAGGTCGTCGCCGCCTGCCCCGCATTGATGCAGCGGCGCATCTCCTCGAGATGGGCCTTCGTGGCGTGCAGCGCCGCCTCGAAGGCCAGTGCCGGCTCGAGCTTGATGCGCGCGCGCATGACCTCGGCGGGGCTGCTGCGCTCCACCGTCGAGGAGAGCGACCACGTCTCGTCCGCCGGCGGGATTCCCAGAAAGGTGCCCTTGCCCACGCGGCGCCAGATCACCCCCTCGCGTTCGAGGATTTCGAGCCCCTTGCGCAGATCGCCGCGCGAGACCCCCAGCAGCGCGCAAAGCTCGCGCTCGGGCGGAAGGCGCGTGTTCTCGCCGAGTTCACGCTGTGCCAGCCAGGCCCTGAGCTGCGTAAGCGCTCCAGCACTTTCCGACATGACACCGCCTCCTCCTGCCCGCGCGCCCCGGCCGGGGCGGATACCCGGCCACTCCCCCGTGCCGGCTCCCGCGCTTAACCAATAGCCGATTGGTCAAGCCAATGTCGAGGGTTTTCTCGCAAGTTCCGCACCCTGCCCCGCCCGCGATCCCGCGTGCGGGAGCGTACGCAGGCCGGATCGGCCATCGGCCCTGGCCGCGGGCGCCAAATTGGTTCGGAGATATGGCAATGCGCCGGTATCGGCGCCGCCCGGCGCGGGCGCCCCGCGCGGCGGTTCCCTGCCCGGCGGATCGGGCTCAGACGCCCTCGTCGGCGGGGGCGAGGCGGGCGAAGGCCTCGGCGACGGCGCGCTGGACTTCCCCGGGCTGCGCGGCCACCGCGCGGGTCAGCCTGTCGAGCTCGGCGCGCGTCGCGTAAAGCTGGTCGATCAGCGAAATGACCACCGCCAGCGCGTCCTCCTCCAGCTCGAGCGTGTCGGAAAGCTCGCACAGGAGTTCGAGGCGCGCGATGTCGATTCGGCGGTAGACTTGACCCCGCTCGCCCTGCATCGGCGTCACCACCTCGGCGGCCACGAAGGCGCTCAGCCGGTGGCGCGTGAGCGCGGTGACGGCGGCAATCACCTCGTCCTCGGAGTAAAGCTCGGCCATCACGTCATCCCCTTGCGCGGATCATAGGCATGGGTCTCGCGCCATTCCTTCATGAAGCGCTTGAGATCGTCGTCGATCTCGGGCGGCGAGACAATGCGCAGGGTGACGAACTGGTCGCCGCGCCCCTTGCCCTGCCCCCGCGCCACGCCGCGCCCCCGCAGCCGCAGGGTCCGGCCGCCCGATGCGCACTCGGGGACTGTCACGCGCACCGAGCCGTCGATGGTCGGCGCGGCAACCTTGCCGCCCAGAACAGCCTCGTCGAGCGTTATGGGCAGAGTGACATGGATATCGGCGCCCTCGCGGCGAAAGACGGGATGGGGTCGCACCGAAAGCGTGACCATCGCGTCCCCCGGCGGGCCGCCGCCATAGCCCTCGCCCCCCTTGCCGCGCAGACGGATCGTCTGGCCGTCCTCCACCCCCTCGGGGATCTTCACGTCGAGCGTGCCGCCATCTGGCAGGGTGATGCGCTTGGTCGCCCCCTTCACCGCCTCCAGAAAGTCGATCTCGAGCGCATAGCGCGCATCCGGCCCGCGCGCCCGGAACCCGCCCGCGCCGCCGGGACCGCCGCCGCCAAACCCGCCAAAGCCCCCGGCCCCCGGCCCGGCGCGGCCGCGGGCCCG
>PUHN01000055.1 GCA_002967695.1 Rhodobacteraceae bacterium WD3A24
GGCGCGGCCGCGGGCCCGGCCGCGCAGGATCTCCTCGAAGAAGTCCGAGCCGCCCTCGAAGCCGTGGAATTCGCGCGCGCCCTGATAGGCATTGCCGGCCGCACCAGCATAGTCGCGGTAGAACTGCCGCTCGGGGCGCTCGGCCCCGCTCGCGTCGATTTCGCCGCGGTCGTAGCGGGCGCGTGTCTCGGGATCCTTGAGGATGTCATAGGCCGCCGACACGGCCTTGAACCGCGCCTCGGCCTCCGGGTCGTCGGGGTGGAGGTCGGGATGGTTGTCACGGACCGCCTTGCGATAGGCCTTCTTGATATCCTCGGCGCTCGCTGACTTGTCGAGACCGAGTACTTCGTAGGGATCGTCGGGCATCCGAACCTCATGCAACGGGCAGATCGCCTGCTCGCCGCGGAGGTTAGCAGGAAGGCCGGCGGACGCAACGGGGCGCGCGGCCGCGCGCCCAGCGGGCTCAGGCCGGCGCCCTGCGGGCCGCCCAGCGCATGCCGCGGCGCATGATCTCGCGCACCTTGGGCACCTTGAGATCGTCGAGCGTGTGACCGATGGAACAATAGAAGACCCGGCCCCGGTCCCAGCGCCGCTTCCAGACGACGGGGATGACCGTGCCCTCGATCCACCACAGATGCTCGCCCGAGAAGGTCGTCGTCGCCAGCACCTCGTTGGAAGGGTCGGTGAGCATGAAATACTGCTCGGAATGCATGCGGAAGCTGCCGATGCCTTCCATGATCGGATCGGCGGGCCGCGTGACGGTGACGTCGTAGTCGACGAAATCGTCCGACGGGACCGGGTTGTCGGGCCAGCCGGGGGGATGGGCTACGAACTGGCCGCCGATCAGGAAGTGATAGGTCGGCCGGTCGCGGAAGGCGTCGCCCATGTGACCGTGCCAGCCCGCCAGCCCGCAGCCATTGGCGACAAGCTCGAGCAGGCCGTCCTCCTGCGCCTTGGTCATGTTGCCGAACTCGGGCCGGTGCCCGGACCGCGCCGAGGACCAGATCGGCACGATCAGGCTAACATCGGCCATCGTTTCGGGCTCGGCCAAAGGGTCGAGCGTGTCATGGACCGTGACCTCGAACCCCTCGGCCTCCAGAAGGTCGCGGCACCAGTCGGCGAAGGCGGTCGGATCGTGGCCTTCCCAGCCGCCGGAGAAAAGCACTGCCTTCATTTCTATTCCTCACGCATGAATGCCAGGATCGCGGCCATGTCGCGGGCGCCGTAACCGGCCGCCTCGGCCGCGCGAAGCGTCTCCAGCGTCACCCGCCCCTGCGGCATCACAACCCCGTCGCGGGCGGCGAGCTCGGCGGTGACTTCCATGTCCTTGCGCGCCAGCGCGACCGTGAAGGTCACGTCATGGGCGGCCTCGTCGAGATAGAGCGGCCGGCGATAGGAGAGCATCGGCGCGCCGGCCGCGCTGTCCTCGATCGCGTCCATCGCCGCCTCGGGCGCGATGCCCTCGGCCCCGGCCAGTGTCATCGCCTCGGCGAAGCTCTGGTTGATCCCGTGCAGGAGCGAATTGACGGCGAGTTTCATGACCGCCCCGCTGCCCACGCGGCCCATGCAGATCACGCGCCGGCCCATCGCCTCCAGCACCGGGCGGACCGGGGCGAGATCGCCCTCGCTGCAGCCCGCCATGATCATCAGCTTCGCCGCCGCCGCCGCCTGCGTCGCCCCCGAAACCGGCGCGTCGATCACCCGCACGCCGTCGGGCGCCGCGGCGGCGAGCGCGCGGATATGGGCGGGGCTCATCGTGCCCATCTCCAAGATGTGGCGCGCACCACCGGCGGCGGCGAAGAGCCCGTCGGGGCCGTGATGCACCGCCTCGGACGACGCATCGTCGGCCAGCATGGTGACGACGACCTCGGCCCCCTGCCCCAGCTCGCGCGGCGTGGCGGCCACCGCGCAGCCGATCTCTCCGCCAAGCTCGCCGGCCTTTGCCGCCGTCCGGTTCCACAGCGTGACCTCGTGGCCGGCGCGGGACAGGTTGCGCGCCATGTGCGCGCCCATGCGCCCCAGTCCTGCAAACCCGACCCGCATCACGCGGCGCTGTCCTGCCCCAGCCCGGAGATCGCCTGCACCAGGCTGTCCTCGGTCACCTCGTCCGAGGTAAAGGTGCGCATGATCCGGCCGTGATACATCGCCACGATCCGGTCGGCGACATGAAGCACCTCGGGCATTTCCGAGCTGATCACGATGACGGCATAGCCGTGCGCGGCAAGTTCGCGGATGAGGTTGTGAATCTCGGCCTTGGAGCCGACATCGATGCCACGCGTGGGCTCGTCTACGATGAGAACGTCGGGACGCATCGCCAGCCACTTGCCGATGACGATCTTCTGCTGGTTGCCGCCCGAGAGATTGCCGACCTGCTGGCGCCAGCTCGGCGTCTTGATATCGAGCCGGTCGCGATACTGGTCGAAGATGGCGATCTCGGCGCCGTCGGAGACGAAGGGTCCGGCGGTCAGGTCGTCCACCTGCGGCAGGGTGATGTTGTCGCGGCAGTTCATGCCCAGCACCAGCCCCTGCTCCTTGCGGCTCTCGGGTACCAGGGAGATGCCGTGGCGGATCGCGTCGACGGGCGAATGAAGCGTGACCGCGCGCCCCTTGAGATGAATTTCCCCGCTCCGGGGTGTGCGCAGACCGAAAAGCGTCTCGGCGATCTCGGTGCGCCCCGCGCCCACGAGGCCGTAGAAGCCCAGAACCTCCCCCGCGCGCAGCTCGAAACTGACATCCTCGAACAGCCCCTCGCAGGACAGGCCGCGCACCTCGAACGCGACCTCGCCCGGCGCGGTCCGCGCGACGTTGCGCGACAGATCGAGACTGCGCCCGATCATCAGCCGCGTGACCTCGTCCTCGCCGGTCTCGGCGGTGATCAGTGTCCCGCGATGGCTGCCGTCGCGCAGCACGCTGATGCGATCGGAGATGCGGAAGATCTCTTCCATCCGGTGCGAGATGTAGACGATGCCCACCCCCTGTTCGCGCAGGTCGCGGATGATGTCGAAAAGCACCTCCTTTTCCGCGTCGGTCAGCGAGGCGGTGGGCTCGTCGAAGATCACCGCCTTGGCGTCGACCGTCAGGGCACGCGCGATCTCGACCATCTGGCGCTTGGCGATCGACAGTTCGCCGACGATCGCGCCCGGCCCGAAGCCGCAATTCAGCCGATCGAGGATGGCGGCGGTATCGGCATGCAGCCTCTTCCAGTCCACCCGGCCGAAGCGCTTGCGCGGCAACTCGCCCAGATAGACGTTCTCGGCGACCGACAGCTCCTCGGCGAGGCTGAGTTCCTGGTGGATGAAGACAACGCCCTTGGATTTCGCCTCCAGCGGGTTGGTCATCACCACCGGCTCTTCCTCGATATAGATCGTGCCGGAATCGGGCTGGTGGACGCCGCCGAGAACCTTCATCAGGGTGGACTTGCCCGCGCCGTTCTCGCCGAGAAGGGCATGGACCTCTCCGGGCAGCACCGCGAAGCTGACGCCGTCGAGCGCGCGCACGCCCGGAAAGGTCTTGACGATGTTCTCGAGTCTGAGTGCGGGTGTGGTATCGGTCATATCCTGAGATCCTGCTTGCTCTTGCGGTTGAGCTGCCTGTCAAGGAACAGCACCAGCACCAGGATCGACCCGATCACGAGATTGACCATCGCCGTGTCGGCGCCGATGAAGCCCAGCCCCTTGCGCATCAGCTGGATCGCGATGATCCCGCCGACGGTGGCGATGACAGAGCCCCTGCCGCCGCTCAGCTTGGTGCCGCCAAGGACGACCGCGGTGATGATCCACAGCTCGTAGAGCATCCCGTCATTGGGATTGACCGAGCCGCTGGCCGAATAGAAGGTGATCGAGCTGAGCGCCGTGAGAAAGCCGATCAGCACGTAGTTCCACACCATGTGCGGCCCCACCCGGATGCCGGCATTGACCGCCGCCTCGCGATTGTCGCCCACCGGATAGGCGTTGCGGCCGTGCACCGTCTTGTTCATCAGCAGCCAGACCCCGAGGATGCAGGCGGCGAAGACGAGAACCGGCGTCTGCAGCCCGAATATCCCGGCCTCGGCGATGTCGACCATCGTCCAGTTGAGGTGATAGGTCGGCTGCTCTCCGTTATACATGAACACCAGCCCGCGAAAGCCCAGCATCGCACCCAGCGTGACGATGAAGGCGTCCACGCCCGTCTTCCAGACGATCAGCCCGTTGACGAGGCCCAGCCCCATCCCGGTCAGCAGCGCCAGCCCCCAGGCGAAGGGGATCGCCCAGTCGCCCAGCCCGGCCAGGATCGGCCAGTTCATGCTGTCGAGCATCACCACCGCGCAGAGCGCGAAGATGGCGCCGACGCTCAGGTCGATGTTGCCGTTGATCATCACCACCGTCATGCCCAGCGCGATGATGCCCAGCGGCGCGGATTGCTTGAGCAGCAGCAGCATGTTGCCGGGGTCGAGAAATCCCGTGTCGGAATTCGACAGGAACGCCCCCGCGACGGTGAAGAAGATCAGCTCGAGGACGATGAAGCCCCAGATCGCGCCGCTTCTGAAATAGCGTGCCAGCCCTTGCCTGCGCATGGTTTTCCCCCTCACGCGATCGGAGACCAGAGCCGGCCCCGCTTGACCGCGATATCAAGCCAGACGGCGAGAATGATGATGATCCAGGTGACGACATACTGGACGTAGAACTCCAGCCCCAGAAGCAGCAGCCCGTTCTGGATGAAGCCCAGGATCAGCACCCCGATCACCGTCTTGAACACGGTGCCCGCACCGCCCATCAGCGACGCGCCACCCAGGATGACGGCGGCGAGCACCTCGAGTTCCATTCCCTGACCCACGGTATTCTGGCTTCCCATCGACCGGCTCGCCTGGATCAGCCCGGCCGTGGCCACGCAGAACGACGAGATGATGTAGGTCATGAACACGACCCGCGCGCGCGGGATTCCCGAAAACGTCGCCGCGACGTCGTTGCCCCCCACCGCATAGACCTTGCGGCCGAAGGGCGTCTTGGCCAGCAGCGTGGCCAGAACGACGGCGAGCAGGACGAACATCAGAATGGGCACCGGAATGCCCAGCACCCGCCCCTGCCCGAAGACACTGAACCAGGTGGCCTGCTGGTCGGCGATATCCATGTTCTGCCCGCCCGAATAGGTCAGGGTGAGCCCGTGAATGGCCGAAAGCATGCCCAGCGTGACGATCAGCGAATTCAGCCTGAGATAGCCCACTAGGAAACCGATCAGCGCGCCCAGCGACATCGTCATCGCGAACATCAGCGGGATGGCCAGCTCGGGCCCGATGCGTTCGTGCAGATCGAGCACGACGATCGTCGAGAACGACATCATCGAGCCGACCGAAAGATCGAGATTGCCCGAGATCACCACGAAAGTCACGCCCAGCGCCATGACCCCGAGGATCGTCGAGGAACGGATGACGCCGAGGATGTTGTCCATGTCGATGAAGCGCTCATTGGTCAGCGCGAAGCCGATCATGAACAGCCCGAAGGCCACGACGATGCCGTGCCGGCCGAGAAACGCGCCCACCGATCTGAGCGCAGTGCCGTCACTGGCTGAAACATCCGCCATCACTGTCCTCCCTGCCGGTTGCATGCGCCGCGGGCGCGGTTTGCCGGCCCCGCGCGCGCTCTGATCCGTCGCGGCCGCCTCCTCCGCCGGCCCCGACACCTGTCCGGCGCCCCCCGCGCGGGGGGCGCCGATTTCTCGCCGGCGGTCAGAAGACCGGGCGGTCGAACTCGTCCATGTTTTCCTGGGTGATCTTGGGCGTGTCGAAGTAGTTGAAAAACGGCACGTCCTCCCCGGCAAGCACGTCGAGCGCGGTCTGCAGCGCCGCCTCGGCGTCATCGACGGGCGACTGGTAGATCGAGCCCCAGTATTCACCGCGCTCCATGGCGTCATAGCCCACCGCGAAATTCGTCGCGCCGACAAAGACGATGTCCTCGGCCCGGCCGGCGTCGATGGCCGCGTTCAGCGCGCCCACGCCCATGTTGTCGTCGCCCGAATAGACACCGTCGATGTCGTCGTACTGGACGAGGAACGCCTCCATCACCTGCTGGGCGCGTTCGCGGTTCCAGTCGCCCGGCTGGCTGTCGAGCAGGGTGACGTTCGGGCAAACCTCGGGCAGGCGATCCTGGAAACCGTCGCTGCGCTCGATCGCGGTGGTGTAGCCCGGCTGGCCGGTGATTTCGACGATCTGCGCCTCGTCCTCGATGCCCAGATCCTTGAAGCGGTCGCACATGATCTCGGCGGCGCGGGAGCCCTGGGTGATGTTGTCGGGGCCCGAGAAGGAGTTGACGAAGTCGAAACCGGCCTCGGCGATGTTCGAATTGGTCACGATGACCGGGATGCCGGCCTGGTTGGCCTCGCGCACCGCCGGGATGACCGCCTGACCGTTGGTCGGCCAGATGATGATGGCATCCACCTCCTGCTGGATGAGATCCTGCATCTGCGCGATCTGGCGGGCGACGTCGCCGCCCGCGTCGAGCACCACGGTCTCGACATCGGGGTTGGCCTCGGCGGCGTCGATGAAGGCCTGCTCGTAGGTCGTCTGATAGCTGTCCACGCCCACGTTGTTCTGCGTGATGCCGATGGTCACGCTGTCGTCCTGTGCAAAGGCAGGCGCGGCCAGCGCGGCGGCTAGCGCCGTCGTCGCGGTTAGCGCACTGAAACGCATGGTCTTCATGTCGAGGTCCTCCCTTGAACCCATCTGTTTCGGTTGCGCCGCCCCGGAGGGGAATCGGCGCCCGGTCAATCAACCAGTGACGCAACGTTACTCCTGCGCCGGGCCGGCGGGGTGCGCCAAAATGTCCATATCCGACAAATATATATCTATTTTGGATATTTTTCGAATAACATTGGGAATGCATGCCGGCGATAAGCAAGGGAGGCCACGGCCATGACCGACAGATCATCCAGAGTGAATAATGACGCACCCCCAATGGCCCAAGTCAAGCCGGCACCGAAAGGCCCCGACGACCAGGTGACGCCGTCGCCGCGCAGCCGCAGCGAAATGCTCTGGATGGCCGGCTTCTTCGACACCCTCATCACCGAGATCAGCGGCTCGCTCGACCTCTTCACACCGGACCCGTATTTCAACATGGCCACCCACCTGATCCGCAATCACCTCGAGGCCAAGCCGGTCACGCAGACCTCGCTGCTGGCGGCGTCCGGGGTGCCCTACGCCACGGCCCTGCGCCGGCTCGGCGAGATGGTCGATCACGGTCTGGTGGAATACCGCCCGCGCACGAAGTCGGGGCGCAGCTTCTCGCTGCACCCCTCGCCGCGGCTTCTCGACGCCTGGATGCGGCTGTCGGGGCGGATGCGGCGGATCACCGCGCAGGCCTTTGGCGTCAACGACACCGCCGAGGCGCGCGACTATTACTTCGGCGGCTCCTATCTGGCCGCCCATTCCATCCAGCCCCCGCAGGTACTGCCCGAGCCGCTCACGCTGCAGGGCGGCCTGCGGATACTGGTCCACGGCGATCCGACATTCATGGTCATGGAGACGCTCAAGCGCCAGTTCGAGCAGATCATCGGCACCAAGATACACCAGCGCGCCTTTTCCATCGACCGCCTGCGCGAGGAGGGACTGCGCAACGCCGAACGGCGCACGAGCCAGTACGACATCATCGCGGTGGACCTCCCCTGGCTGGGCGAATTCGTCACCCGCGGAGTGCTTGCCCCGCTCGACGAGTTGATGGATATCGACACCCTCGACCCGGCCGATTTCCACACCGCGGGCTGGCAGGCCACCCACTGGAACGGGCGGCCCTACGGCGTGCCCAGCCAGACCACGCCGGAGTTGCTGTTCTACCGTCGCGACCTGTTCGCCGAAGCCGGCCTGGAGCCGCCGCGGACGACCGATCAGATTCTCGAGGCCGCCGCCGCGCTGCACAAGCCCGCGCGCGGGCATTACGGCATCGCCTGGAACGCGGCGCGTGGCACGGCGCTGGGGCACACCTTCATGATGACCTGCGCCGATTTCGGCCAGCCCGTCTTCGATCTCGACCCCATCGCGGGCGGATATGACGCCACGCGGCTGGCCGATCGCCCGTTGCGCCCGACGATCGACACGCCGCGCGCGCTGGAGGCGGCGGAATACCTGATGGCGCTGATGGAGTTCTCGCCGCCCGACATCCTGTCGATGTCGTGGTACGAACGCGTGCGCCCCTACGCCGCCGGACGGGTGGCGATGGCCTACGGCTACACGCTGCTGGCGCCGTATTTCGAACTGGACCAGACCTCGCCCGCGCGCGAGACGACCGGCTACCTGCCCCACCCGTCGGGGCCGCAGGGGCGGCCGGTGGCGACCGTGGGGGGCTACATGCTGGCCATCCCGTCGAACCTGGCGCCCGAGCGCCGCAAGGATGCGGCCGAGGCGCTGCGTGTTTTCACCTCGCCCGAGGCGCAGAAACTCTATGTCCAGAACGGCAGCCGCACGGCGCCGCGCTACTCGGTCGGCGCCGACCCCGAGCTGCGCCGGCTCTCGACCATCTTCGAGGCGGTCGACGAGATGTCATGGCGCGACGAGTTGCAGTTCTGGCCGCGCCCGCCCGTGCCGCAGGTCGCCGAGATCATCCAGATCTGCGGTGAGGAATTCCACGACATGCTGCGCGGACTCACCCCCCCGCGCGAGGCGCTTCGCCGGGCCCAGGCCCGCGCCGAGGCCGCCATGCGATCCGATTAGACACACCAGGGAGGACAAGACATGGACCCCAATCGCCTCAAGGGAAAGAACATCCTGATTACCGGCGCCGCCCAGGGCATGGGCGCGACGAATGCCGAGCATTTCGCCGAACAGGGCGCGAATGTCTGCCTGGGCGACATCAATGTCGACGGCGCGAAGGACGTGGCCGAGCGCATCAACGCCCGCGGCAACGGCAAGGCGATTGCGGTCAAGCTTGACGTCACCAGCCGCGAGGACAACGCCGCGGCGGTGCAGGCCACGGTGGACGCCTTCGGCATGATCAATGTCGGGCTGTTCAACGCCGGGGTGAACAAGCCGAAGTACTTCATGGACATCGACGAGTCCAACTGGGACATGATCATGAACGTCAACACCAAGGCGATGTGGCTGGGCATGCAGGAAGTCGCCCGCCAGATGATCAAGCAGGGCCCGCAGGAGCAGGTCTACAAGCTGATCAATGTGGGCTCTGTCGCCTCGCGCACGCCGCTTTACGACGTCACGGTCTACTGCGCCTCGAAATACGCCTGTCTGGCGCTGACCCATTGCGGGGCCAAGACGCTGTGGGAGTACAATATCACCGTCAACGGCTATGCCCCCGGCATCGTGCGCACCGAGCTGTGGGAACAGCTCGACAAGGATCTCGTCGAGATCGGCATGTTCGAGCAGGAAGGCCAGTCGATGGAACACGTCGCCAGGACGCTGACCACGATGAAGAAGCTGTCCTACCCCGACGACGTGAAGGGCACGGCCGCGTTCCTCGCCAGCCCCGACAGCGACTACATGACCGGCCAGATGATCCAGATCGACGGCGGCTGGGTGATCCAGTGACGCCGCCCGGCGCGGGCGCAACGCGCCCCCGCAGGGCCAGCCCCACCCGCGGCGCGCCCGCCGGCGCGCCCAACCGAAAGGTGTTGCCATGCAAACCACGGCCCTGAACCCGCGCATCCTGCAGCCGGGCGACCTCGATCCCAACTGGCGGTGGGACAAGCACCTGCCCGCGCTGGGCCACACCGCAGTGGATTTCGAGCGCCGCGTGGATCATGACCGGCTGCGCCGCTACCGGCTGAGCCGGGCCAAGGACGCGCTGAAGAACTCCGAATGCGGCGCCCTGCTGCTGTTCGATGTCAACAACATCCGCTACATCTCGGGCACCAAGATCGGCGAGTGGGAGCGCGACAAGCTCTGCCGCTTCTGCCTGCTCGCCGGGGACGAGGAGCCGTATGTGTGGGACTTCGGCTCGGCCGCCGTCCATCACCGCGAATACTGCGACTGGCTCGACCCCGACCGGATGCTGGCCGGCGTCGTCGGCATGCGCGGCACCATCCCGCCCAGCTTCGGGCTGATGAAGAAATACGCCGAGGAAATCGCCAGTCTGATCAAGAAAGCCGGCGTGGCCGACATGCCCGTCGGCGTGGACTATGCCGAGACGGCGATGTTCTTCGCCCTGCAGGAGGCGGGGCTGAACGTTGTGGACGGCCAGCAGATCATGCTGGGCGCGCGCGAGATCAAGAACGTCGACGAGATCCAGCTTCTCAACCAGGCCGCGAGCATGGTCGACGGCGTCTATCACATGATCTACGAGGAGCTGAAGCCCGGCATCCGCGAGAACGATATCGTGGCGATGTCGAACAAGCTGCTCTACGAGATGGGCTCGGACGACGTGGAGGCGATCAACGCGATCGCCGGCGAGCGGTGCAACCCGCATCCGCACAACTTCACCGACCGCTATTTCCGCCCCGGCGACCAGGCCTTCTTCGACATCCTGCAAAGCTACCAGGGCTATCGCACCTGCTATTACCGCACCTTCAACGTGGGCCGGTCGACCCCGGTGCAGGAGGACGCCTACAAGAAGGCGCGCGAATGGCTGGACGTGGCCATCGACGCGATCAAGCCGGGCGTGTCGACGGACTACGTGGCGAGCCTCTGGCCCAGGGCCGAGGATTTCGGTTTCCCCAGCGAGCTCGCCGCCTTCGGGCTGCAGTTCGGCCACGGGCTGGGGCTGGCGCTGCACGAGCGGCCGATCATCAGCCGGGTGGTCAGCCTCGACAACCCGATGGAGATCAAGACCGGCATGGTCTTCGCGCTGGAGACCTACTGCCCGGCGAAGGACGGCTATTCGGCCGCGCGGATCGAGGAGGAGGTCGTCGTCACCGACAAGGGCTGCGAGGTGATCAGCCTGTTCCCCGCCGAGGATCTGCCGATCGCCAACAAGTACTGACGGCCCGCGCGGCGGCCCGCGCCGCCGCGCCCGATCATTGGGGACCATCATGGCCAAGACGCCCGAGACCAACACCGAGGACTATCTGCGGATGTACCGCCAGATGGTGCGCATCCGTGCCTTCGAGGACAACGCCAACCAGCTGTATCTCTCGGCCAAGATGCCCGGTCTGACACACATGTATTCCGGCCAGGAAGCCGTCGCGGTGGGCATCTGCGAGGCGCTGGAGGACAGCGACCACATCACGTCGACCCATCGCGGCCATGGCCACTGCGTGGCCAAGGGTGCGGAGTTCAAGGAGATGTTCTGCGAACTGCTGGGCAAGGAAGAGGGGTATTGCCGGGGCAAGGGCGGCTCGATGCACATCGCCGACCAGAGCCACGGCAACCTCGGCGCGAACGCGATCGTGGGCGGTTCCATGGGCATCGCCACGGGCGCGGCGCTGACCGCAAAGCTGCAGAAGACCGGCGCGGTGACGGTTTGCTTCTTCGGCGACGGGGCCACTGCGCAGGGGCTGCTCTACGAAGTGATGAACATGGCCGCCCTGTGGAAGCTGCCCGTCATCTATGCCTGCGAGAACAACGGGTATTCCGAATACACCAGGACCGACGAGATCGCCGCGGGCAGCCTGACGGCGCGGGCCGAGGGCTTCGGCGTCGAGGCGCACCAGGTCGACGGGCAGGACGTTCTGGCGGTCAACCAGCTGACCCAGAAGCTGGTGCAGCGCGCGCGATCGGGCGAGGGGCCGTTCTTCGTCCAGCTCGACACCTACCGCTATCACGGCCACCATGTGGGCGACATCAATCGCGACTACTACCGATCGAAAGAGGAGGAGACCCTCTGGAAGACCGAACGCGACCCGATCACCAATTTCGGGCGCTGGCTTCTGGACGAGGGCGTGGCCTCCGATGACGAGCTCGACGCGATCCGCGCGGCGGTGAAGGCCGAGGCCGAGGAGGCCGTCGCCCATGCCGAGGCGGCGAGATACCCCGATGCCTCCGAGGTGTCGATGCACGTCTACGTGGACAGCCCGGCGGCCTGAGGAGAAAGAGAATGCGAGAGATCACGCTTTCGAAGGCCGTCAACGAGGCCATCGCCGAAGAGATGCGCCGCGACCCGGCCACCTTCCTGATCGGCGAGGACGTGGCCGAGGCGGGCACGCCCTTCAAGGTTCTTTCGGGCCTGGTCGAGGAGTTCGGCACCGGCCGCGTCATCGACACCCCGATTTCCGAGCCCGGCTTCGTCGGCATGGCCGTGGGGGCGGCGCTGACGGGGTCGCGGCCCATCGTCGACCTGATGTTCGGCGACTTCCTGTTCCTGGTGATGGACCAGCTGTGCAACCAGGCGGCCAAGGCCTGCTACATGTCGGGCGGCAAGCTCAACGTGCCGATGGTGCTGCGCACCAATCTGGGTGCCACGCGCCGCTCGGCCGCGCAGCACAGCCAGTCGCTCCACGCGCTGGTGGCGCACATACCGGGGCTGAAGGTCGCCCTGCCCTCCTCGGCCTACGAGGCCAAGGGGCTGATGAAGACCGCGATCCGCGACAACAACCCGGTCGTGATCTTCGAGGACAAGCTGATGTACCAGGACAAGGCGCCGGTGCCCGAGGAGGAATACCTGATCCCCTTCGGCCAGGCCAATGTCCTGCGCGAGGGGCGCGACATCACGCTGGTGGGCACCTCGTCCATGGTGCAGGTGGCGCTGAAGGCCGCCGAGACGCTGGCCGCCGAGGGCATCTCGGCCGAGGTGATCGACCCGCGCACCATCGTGCCGCTCGACGAGGCGACGATCATCGACTCGGTTCGCAAGACCAGCCGCGCCATCGTCATCGACGAGGGCCACCAGAGCTACGGCGTGACCGGCGAGATCGCCAGCCGGATCAACGAACGCGCCTTCTACCACCTCGACGCGCCGGTGCAGCGGATGGGGGCGATGGACGTGCCCGTCCCCTTCAGCCCCGCGCTCGAGGATCTCACCGTGCCCACGCCCGAGGCGGTGGCCGAACTCGCGCGCGCCGCCGTGCGGGGGGAGCTTTTCGATGCCGCATGAGGTCATCATGCCCGCGCTGGGAATGGCGCAGGATACCGGCCTGATCGTCAGCTGGCTCAAGCAGCCCGGTGATGCCGTGAAGGCGGGCGATCCGCTGATGGAGGTCGAGACCGACAAGGCGACGATGGAGGTCGAGGCACAGGCCGACGGCTTCCTCTCAGACGTGCGCGCGCAGGCGGGCGAGGACGTGCCCGTCGGCAATGTCGTGGCCGTGATCGCGGAGACGGCCGACGCGGTCGTGACCGGGAACGCCGGCGACGGCGCCGCCGCCCCGGCCGGGACGGCCGGGGATGACGACGCGGCGTTGCCCGAGGGCGCGCAGGTCATAATGCCCGCGCTGGGGATGGCGCAGGATACCGGGCTGATCGTCGCCTGGCTCAAGGCGCCGGGCGAGGCCGTCGGCGCCGAAGAGGTGCTGCTGGAGGTCGAAACCGACAAGTCCACGATGGAGGTGTCGGCGGGCCATGACGGCTACGTCGCCGCACTTCTGGCCGAGGCGGGCGAGGACGTGCCCGTCGGCCAGCCCATCGCCGTGATTTCGACGGCCAGGCCCGACGCGCCGGTCCAGCGCAGCATCAAGTCAGGCGCGCCCGCGTCGCAACCCGAGGCGGCCGCGCCCGCCCCGGCGGCGGAGCAGGCGGCGAAACCCGAAGCGTCCGAACCGCCGCAAAGGCCCGCACCGCAGCCCGCGCCGGGCGGACGCGTCCTGGCCTCGCCCAAGGCGCGGCGGCTGGCCGCCGAGCAGGGACTCGACCTCGCCCGGCTGCGCGAGGCGGGCTATCCCGAGCCCTACCACGTCGCCGATCTCGACACGTTGCGCGCCCTGCCCTACCCGGCGGCGCAGGCGGCGACCGGGGCCGCGGCGCAGGAGAGCGTCAGCGCGACGGTGCCGCTTGCAGGCCTTACGGCCTTTACCGATTGGATGGCCGCCGAGACGGGCGAGCCCGCGGACGCCGCCGCGCTCTGGGCGGCGCTGGCCACGGCGGCGCTGCGCGCCGCCCGCCCCGAAACGGACGGCCCGCTGGCCGTGCGCGTCGAAAGCCATGCCGCGCGGCGCGCCGCCCTATTCGCCGACGCCGATTTCGGCGGCATGCGCGCGACGGCCGCTGATGAGGACACGCCCGCCGCGCCCGGCCTTGTCGTCCGCGACCTGACAGGCACCCGGATCACCGGCGCGCGCCTCGCCGCCGGGGTCACCCCCGTCCTGACGGTGACCGAAACGGCGGACGACTGTGAGTTGCGCCTCGACGTTGCGGCGGGGGCGCTGGATGCCGACGCCGCGATCACCCTGATGTCGGAGCTGGCCGCGCGGGTCGAGGACCCGATGCGCCAGCTTCTGTAGCACGAAGGAACCCCGTGATGGAGTATACCGACCTCTATATCGGCGGCGCCTGGCGCCCGGGCGCGGAGGGGCAGCGCTTCGACGTCGTCAATCCCGCCGACGAGTCCGTTCTGGCCAGCGTCGCCTCGGCCGAGATCGCCGACGCCGACGCCGCGCTCGACGCCGCGCAGGCCGCCTTCGCCGACTGGGCCGGGCGCACGCCGCGGCAGCGCTCGGAAGTCCTGCGCAAGGCGTGGGAGCTGATGACGGCGCGGCTTCCCGAATTCGCCCGATACATCACGCTGGAGAACGGTAAGGCCGGCGCCGACGCGATGGGCGAGGCCACCTACGCCGCCGAGTTCTTCCGCTGGTTCGCCGAGGAAGCGGTGCGCGCCGACGGGATGATCACCCACGCCCCCGCCAGCGGTGCGCGGATCATCGTCCAGCACAAGCCCGCCGGCATCGCGGTGCTGGTCACGCCGTGGAACTACCCCGCGGCGATGGGCACCCGCAAGATCGCGCCCGCCCTTGCCGCCGGCTGCCCCGTGATCATCAAGCCCGCCTCCGAGACGCCGCTGACGATGCTGGCGCTCATGCCGCTGCTGGAGGAGGCCGGCGTGCCCAGGGGGGTCGTCAACGTGCTGCCCTCGCGCCGCACCGGCGCTCTGGTCGATCACATGCTGCACGACCCGCGCGTGCGCGTGGTCAGCTTTACCGGCTCGACGGGCGTCGGGCGCAAGCTGTTGCATTCGGCCGCCGACCAGGTGCTCAAACCCGCGATGGAGCTGGGTGGCAACGCGCCGCTGATCGTGTTCGAGGATGCCGACATCGAAACGGCCGTTCAGGGCGCGATGCAGGCCAAGATGCGCAATCTTGGCGAGGCCTGCACCGCGGCCAACCGTATCTATGTCCACGAGGACGTGGCCGATGCCTTCACCGCCCGCTTCGCCGAGGCGATGGGCGCGCTGAAGGTCGGCAACGGGCTGAAGGACGGCGTCGATGTCGGCCCGCTGGTCAATGCCGAGACGCGCGACAAGGTCGCCCATTTCGTCGATGACGCGGTGGCCAAGGGCGCCGAGATCGTGCTGGGCGGGCAGCGGCCCAACGGGCCGGGCTTCTTCTATCCGCCCACGGTGATGACGAAGGTGCCCCCCCATGCCGACTGCGTGCACGACGAGATCTTCGGCCCCGTCGCGGCGATTCAGACCTTCACCGAGCAGGACGACGTCATCGCGCGCGCCAACGACACCGAATACGGCCTTGTCGCCTATGTCTTCACCGAGGACATGAAGCGCGGAATGCAGGTCTGCGAGCGGCTGGAATACGGCATGGTCGGCCTCAACCGCGGGCTGGTCTCGGACCCCGCCGCACCCTTCGGCGGCGTCAAGCAGTCGGGGCTGGGCCGCGAGGGCGGCCACGAGGGGATGTTCGAGTTCATGGAAACCCAGTACATCTCGGCCAGCTGGTAAGGGGGCGCAAATGGCCTATATCGCAAGCCCTTCGGTGCAGAAATACGCGGGCGACCGGGGCGTCGACCTCGACGCGCTGGCCGCCGCCACGGGCCGGCAGACGCTGGCGCGCGAGGATGTCGATGCCCATCTCGCCGGAACCGCGTCCGGCCCGGCCGCCGGGGGCGGCGGGACGTCCGGCGGGCCGTCGCGCTACTGGCAGGTCGATCACGCGGCGCATGGCCCCGTGGAGGAAGAGCCTCTGTCGCGCATCGCGCGGGTGGCGGCCGACAATCTGTCGGCGGCGAACGCCATGATCCCGCAGGTCACCCATCACGACCGCTGCGACATGCGCGCGGTCGAGGCGTTCCGCGCGCGGATGAAGCCCGAGTCCGCGCAACGCGGCGGGCCGCGGCTGACGGCGCTGGCTTTCCACATCAAGGCGCTGGCGCGCTGCCTGCGCGAGTTTCCGCGCTTCAACGCCTCGCTGTCGGCCGATGGCGAGACGCTGGTGCGCAAGCACTACATCCATATCGGCATCGCGGTCGATACCGAGGCCGGCCTCATGGTGCCGGTGATCCGCGACGCCGACCGCAAGGGGCTGTGGGCCATCGCCGCCGAGATCGCCGACCTCGCCGCGCGCGCGCAGGCGCGCAAGCTGCGCGGCGACGAGATGGGCGGCGCCTCGATGACGATCTCCAACCTGGGCGGGATCGGCGGCACCGCCTTCACCCCCATCGTCAACCCGCCCGAGGTGGCGATCCTCGGGCTGACGCGCAGCGAGACGGTGCCGCAATGGGACGGCACGGCCTGGGTGCCGGTGCCGATGGCCCCGCTCGATCTGTCCTATGACCACCGCGTCATCAACGGCGCGGACGCCGCGCGGTTTGTCGCCCGCTTTGCGGCGCTGATCGCCGATCCGCGCCGCATGCTGATCTGAACGCGCCCGGGCGCGGCTCAGTCCTCGCTCACGAGGTGGAGATAGGGCAGCACGCTGTCGATGGGGCTGCGAAAACGCGCCCGCGCGCGGCGGGGATCCTCGGTGTGCATGAGCAGCAGCGGATCGCCCTCCTGCCAGTCCGACGGCGTGGCCACGTCGAGCTCGTCCGACACCGACAACGCGTCGAAAACCCGCAGGATCTCGTCGACGCTGCGCCCGACCCGCACCGGATATTCGAAGATCATCCGCAGCCGCAGGGCGGGGTCGATCAGGATCGATTTGCGCGCGGTCAGCCGCGGATCCTCCTTCTCGTGGAGCATCCCGCAGATGCGCGCGATCACCCCGTCGATGTCGGAAATCATCGGAAAGGTCACCGGCGTGCCGAAGACGCGGGCGATGTCGTCGCACCAGCGGCACTGATCGTCGAGCGTGTCGCGCGACAGCGACATCAGCTTGATGTCGCGCGCGGCGAAGGCATCCGCCCCGCCCGCCAGCCCCACCATCTCGGAGGTGCAGACCGGCGTGAACGCCGCCGGGTGGGAAAACAGATAGACCCAGCTGCCCTCGGCCCAGTCGTGAAAGCGCAGCTTGCCATGCGTCGTCGGGGCGGTGAAATCAGGAAACACGTCACCTATGCGCGGCACCCAGTGCGACTTGCTGCGATACGCGAGCGGCAGGGAAACGGCGACCTCGTTGGACCCCCGCGTGCCGAAGAACTGCATCGTCATTTCGCCATCCCCCTTACATGATGGTTTCGGACGAGACGAGCCATGCCATGCAACTTTTGCACGAGTTTTCCAGAGTCGTGCAAACTTGTAAGGAGATTGTGGAAAATTCGTGTTGGCGCGGCGAAACGGCGCCGTCGGCCGCCCCCGCCTAGGGCGTAAACGAATAGCCGATGCCGTGAACGGTGCGAATGTAGTGGCGGCTGCTGCCCGGTCGCGGCACCTTGCGCCGCAGCCGGCTGACGAGCCCGTCAATGGCGCGATCATAGCTTTCCCACTCGCGGCCCTTGATGGCATTCATCAGTTGATCGCGCGAGAGAACCCGCCCGCGATTTTCCAGCAACGCGGCAAAGAGGCTGAACTCCGCGCTGGTCAGGCGCACCTCGTGGCCCTCCGGCGCGAACAGCCGGCGCGCGGCGGGGCTGAAGCGATACCCGTCGAAGGTGATCGCGCCGGGATCCTCCTCTGTCTCCGCAAGCTGCCCCTGCCCGCCCTGCCGCACCGCCCGCACGCGGCGCAGCACCGCATGGACGCGGGCGAGAAGCTCGCGGACGTGAAACGGCTTGGTGATGTAGTCATCGGCGCCGATCTCGAGCCCGATGATGCGGTCCACATCGGCCGAGCGCCCCGTCAGGATGATGATGCCGCAATCGGTTCGCTTGCGCAGATCCTGCACGAGCTGAAGCCCGTTGCCGTCGGGCAGGCCGAGATCGACGATGCACAATTCGCAGGCGGTGCCGCAGCCGGCGGCCTCGAATTCGGCCATGCTGCTGACGCGGGTGACGTCGTACCCGTCGTCACGCAACCCGGTGCCAACGAGTTCGGCGGCGTCCGGGTCGTCTTCGACGAGCACAATCCTGCTTTTCATCGCGCGGCGTTTTCCGACATTTCATATGCAACATTCAGGCTATACGGTGCCGGAACCGTCCGCAAGCGCACTCCCGAACAACGTGCGGGAAGTCACGGGCGGATGTGTCGCAACGCCTGCCCCGAGGCCCTGTCAGTGCCACCGGCGCTTCGGCCACGGACCGAACGCAGCCGCGAATCATCCGCGGCCGGCGGCGGTCAATCGCCTTCGGCCGGGGCCGGTGTTTCGTCATCCGGCTCAGGGGCTGCACCGTCGGTGTTGTCGGTTGCGTCGGAATCCGCGTCTGCCCAGGCATCGCTGAGCGCGCCCCATGCGCGGGTCACGCCCCGGGTCAATTCGCCCCATGCGTCCTCGGCGCCCGCCCGCAGGGCGCCGTAGCGTTCGCTCAGCTCGTTGCGGCGGGCGCGCAGCCGCTCCAGAGCCTCGGCGCGGCGCGCGCGCGCGGTCTCCGACATATCCGCCCATTCTTCGCGCGTGCGGCTCTCCAGACGTGCGATGCGCGCGTCGATATCGGCCATGAGGCGCTCCATCTCGGCAAGCGCCGCGTCGCGCTGGCGCACCGAGTAGCCGGCGATGGCCTCGAAGGCTTCGGAAATCTCCTCACGCACGCTCTGGGCAGTCACCTCCCCGGAGGCGGGCGCATCGGCGGCCTCCTGCGCCGGCACCACGACTGGTGCGCAAAGCAGGATGGCGATGACAGGGGCGAACCGGCGACGATTGCGGGGGACCATGGGGGACTCCTGGTTACTGGACGACAACAACGCCGCCAATGATTGCCCGAATGGCACCGCGACGCAACATCGCCCGCCGCAGGGTCAGCCGCGATGCACCCCGTCGGCGAGCGCGGCCACCCGCGCGAGCACCTCGGCCGGCGGCCGGCGCTCGCCAATCAGCTTGACGATCGCCGAGCCGACCACCGCCCCGTCGGCCACGCCCGCGATCTCGGCGGCGCCCTCGGGCGTGGAGATGCCGAAGCCCACGATCACCGGCAGCCCGCTGGCCGCCCGGATGCGGTCGACATCGGGGGCCACGTCGGCGGCCTGCGCCGCCGCTGCGCCGGTGATCCCGGTGATCGAGACGTAGTAGACGAAGCCGCTCGTGTTCTCGATCACCTTGGGCAGGCGCTTGTCGTCGGTGGTCGGCGTGGCGAGCCGGATGAAATTGAGGCCGGCCCGCTGGGCGGGCAGGCAGAGCTCCTCGTCCTCCTCGGGCGGAAGATCGACGACGATCAGCCCGTCCACGCCCGCCGCGAGGGCGTCTTCGAGGAACCGGCCAACGCCGCGGCTGTAGATCGGGTTGTAGTAGCCCATCAGGACGATCGGCGTCTCGGCGTCGCCCTCGCGGAAGCCGCGCACCATCTGCAGCGTCTTCTCCAGCGTCTGGCCGCCCGCCAGCGCGCGCTGGCCAGCCTGCTGGATGGTCGGGCCGTCGGCCATCGGGTCGGTGAAGGGCACGCCCAGCTCGATGATGTCGACACCCGCGCCGGGCAGCCCGCGCATGATCTCCAGCGAGGTCTCCAGATCGGGATCGCCCGCCATGATGTAGGCGACGAAGGCCTTGCGCCCCCCCGCCCCGAGCCGCGCGAAGGTGTCGTCGATTCTGGTCATGGCGCCTCGCTAACTCTGCAGGCGCCGGTTTGCGGCATGGAGGCGGGAAAATCAATGCCGTCCCGAGGAAGCAGGCCCCTTAGCGGACGTGCTTGCCCGCCATGCGAGGTGCCCGGAGTATCGCGGCTCTCAGCACGAGAATGTCCGCGCGGAAATCTGCGACGGAGTAGCCGTTTGGTGTGTCGGCAGTGCGCAGGGAGCCGACCCTGCAAAACTGCAAACTGTGGTTGCCCTTCCAGACGCGACCGGCCTAACCGGACCTTCGCCAGGAGGACATCGCTACGTCGCACCTTCTCCGAAGCGGCCTTTCGTGGCAGCTTGCAGCATCGCCGACCAGGTCGAGGCCCGCAGTGCGGACAGAACAGACATCTGTAGTTTGTCCACGAAAGGCCAGTTTGAGGCCACCATTCGCGGTCCGTCTCCGGTCAGGGCGATTTGTTTGAAATGACAGCGACTACGGTAAGCGGCTTTGATGATGTGACCGCCCCCCGACGGCATCGATGTGCCAAGGTGGGTCTGCGACGATCCACAGAGGAGGACGGTCATGTCGGAGATTACCACGGTCGGTCTCGATCTGGCGAAGA
>PUHN01000056.1 GCA_002967695.1 Rhodobacteraceae bacterium WD3A24
AGGGCTCAAGACGCGCCATCTGCGCGTCGGTCAGCCAGAAGAGATCAGACATGTTCACCGCTCGCTTTTTCGAGCGATGAATCACGACGCAACGCCGAAATCAATGGGTCCTGACCCTAAGTGCTTCGACATCCTTAAGCGCCTGCACGTACGACAGCAGATAGCGGGTGGCTCGGTCACGGAATACCAGTACATGCAATATGCCGCAGAGGCAGAGATGGAATGCGCAGAGTTCATTGATGCGGCTTGGGAACTAGGCGACAAAATGGTGACGAGGGAAGGTCTTGCAGATGCCTAGATCCCCCGCATCGACGTTGACGGCCGCGCAAGAGATACTGTTCGGCGCGCATGATCTGAGTCAGTCGGGCCGAAGTGAGTTCTCGGAATGGGACCTCACCGTTTCAACATGGAAAAGAAACCCAAACCGGTTTGGTTGCCGCGGTTACGAAACCCAGTACCCTGACCACAAACGCGTGATGATGGAAATCATGGGTACTACGAAGAAAGACAACCCACTAAGAAGAGGCTGGTTTGAGAAAGTCCGGCCGAACACTTACCGCCTTACAGAGCTGGGCCTCTCCGAAGCCGAGCGGCTCAGTCAGATCCGCAACGCTGACGTGCAATCGACTCGGTCTCCGCAGGCCATCTACGATGCGGTGGCCCCTCTGTACCGAAGCAGTGTCTTCAGGAAGCACAGTAGAGACCCCGAAGAACCGCGGATGTGGCTTGGCGCTGCCTCATTTCTTCAGTTGACGAAGAGCGATCCACAGCATGTAGAGGATCGCCTTCGCGCGACTGAAGCTGCAATAGAGAACGCGATTGACTGGATGGATGAACACGGAACTGACCACATCCAGCGCGGCGTTTCAGGTGGGAGTGAGGCCATCTCCAGAAACAGCGTCCAGCAACTCAAGGATTTTTACGAAACAATACTGGACCGGTTCTCGGGGCAGATAGACGCGCTGACGAAGTCACGACGATAGCCCGCGTAGCACATTTCAAGTGCTTGGCAGGCATCGCCCGCCTCGGGCATCATTCTGCGGCCGTGGGCAATTCTCCAGCCGCCCCAGTAATTCTCTTGGTAGCGCTTCCAGAAAAGAGGGTAGCTTCATCTCCGATCTCGGAAATGGATATCTCGCTGCAAGTCGAGGTGACCTGCTCAGGATCGAACCGGCCAATTGAGTGGGCGCCGTAGGTCCAATCGGCCTCAACTGAAAGCCAGCGTCGGTCCAGCGATTGCGCTACGGCGCCGGTCGTGTTGCTCCCCGCGAACGGGTCGAGGACCGTGTCGCCCTCGTCGGTCAGAAACTTTACGAAGAACTCCACCAGCGTGGATGGCATCCGCGCGGGGTGGACTGGGGCGCCGCGGTCAAGGCAGAACTTGCGATAGCCGTCGCTGGACAGCGTGTTGGCCGCCTTGAGCAGGTTGGTTGTCTCCTCAAGGTACTCCGCGAAACCCTTGGGGGTGATGACTCCGTCCATGGAGGGGAGCGCGTCCACGCCACCGACGTTGGGCGGGATCGCCCCGTTGTTGTCCGCCTTGAAGCTTTCCGCGCCGATGTGGTGCTCGGACGGTCGGGCCCCGGCGTTGTACTTGCCGGTCTCGATGAGGCGCTTCATGCTTGGGCTGTATTCCCGCAACACCTTCCGGTTGTCGGCCTTCGGACGTGGATTTGGGGACATCCACCAGATGCGGGTGAAGGCGTCTTTGACCCGTGACCGCTCCTTGTTAACCCATTCGATCGGCGACGGTAGCCGGGCGGGGTTGTACCAGATGAACTCTTGGCAGAGGTGCAGGTCGCCCTTCTTGAGGAAACGCAGGAACGCCTCCAAGACGTGCGTGGACATCGTCGGCTGGCCCGGCATCCAGGCGTTGCCGATCTCGATGACGATGGAGCCGTCGTTGGTCACCATATCACGCAGAAGGGGGGCGAACTTGGCGAACCAGCGGATGTAGTCTTCCCCCTGCAGGTTGCCGTAGTTCTTCTTTGTGTTCAGAGGAAATGGAGGCGAGGTGAACGCGAGCTGGACTTTGCCTCGCTGCTCCTGCAGGGGCCTGCTCTTGAGCACCTTGAGGGAGTCGCCGCAGTAGGCGGTCCCGAGGTCCGTCTCGTAGACCGGTATCGACGCGCGGCGCCCTTTCTTGAGTGCCGCAGCGATCGCTACGTCGTGTGTCTTCCCCCATCTCGTCATGTCGTGAGTCTGTCTCCGTAGGCTTTTAGCCACAATATATACGGCGCCAGCTGCCGTAAACTCCGAAATCTGGTCAGTTGCGCTAGTTGCCACGCCTCCTGCGCACTCGACTCAGGGCTGCATGAGCACCCACGAGCGCTCCCATGTGCCCGAGCCACTGCTGCCCGATTGGTAGCGTCGGAAGCAGACGTTGGAAAGGGCCATGGCCTGAGAACATCCGAACCCGGTCGCGGCAGACGCAAACGCGACTCCAATCCAAGCAATTTCAACGGCTTGGATTTCCTCAATATCTACATGGGCTTATAAGAAATTCACCAAACCGGCGCAGTCATCAGGTCCGGAGAATATCGGCCCTGAGAGACCGCTTCGGGGCCTCCTGGCAGCCGGCCGGTTAACAGCCCCTCCCGCATAACCCTCGAAAACAACGGAAAAATCCGGCCGCTGCTGGACGGGGAGAACGCTTTCGCGAGGGCAAGTGGCGGAGAGAGAGGGATTCGAACCCTCGGAGCCCGTGAAGGCTCAACGGTTTTCGAGACCGCCCCGTTCGACCACTCCGGCATCTCTCCTCGGACGGAGATGTAGAATCTCGGCGCCGGGGGTGCAAGGGGGTTTCGGGGCGATCAGGGGCGTTACATTTCCGGCGGGTTTCATTGCGTGGGGCCGCGCCCGCCGCCGGGCCGATCCGCCCGCTGCGCGGGCTGCGGCAATGCGCCAGCCCCGGTGATGGCGGCGACCATGGCGGCTTGCGCAAGACCGGATCGCGAAGCGCCCCGCCCTCGCGCCGCCGCGCCGTTCGGCGGGGGCGCTTTCAGTCGGCGCCCGAATGTCACACGCCGCGCATCCCTGCCCCGCGGCTTCGCGGCGGATTGAGGCCTTTCCTGGCGCTGACGGGGCTGCGGGCTCAGCGCGCCGCGGCGACGGCGCGCGCGGTCATCACCCGCACCAGATGCGCGCGGTATTCGGAGCTTCCGTGCAGATCGCCGATCATGCCATCCGCCGCGGGCGCAGCGAGCGCCTTGACCGCCTCGGCGGAGAAATCCTTTGACAGAGCCTGCTCGGCGGCCTCCCAGCGGAACACTCCCTCCTCGGAGGCCCCGGTGATCGCCACCCGCACGCCGTCGGCGAATTTCGCCACATAGGCCCCGACGAGCGCAAAGCGCGAGGCGGGCTGTTCGAACTTCAGATAGCTGGCCGCCTGCGGGACGGGGAACCTGACCTCGGTGATGATCTCGCCCTCTTCGAGCGCGGTGGCAAACATCCCCTCGAAGAAATCATCGGCGGCGATCTCGCGATCATTGGTCACGATCATCGCGTTCGAGGCCAGCGCCGCGGCCGGGTAGCAGGCCGAGGGGTCGTTGTTGGCCAGGCTGCCGCCGATGGTGCCGCGATTGCGCACCGCCGGGTCGCCGATCTGCCCGGCGAGGGCTGCCAGCGCCGGGTAATCCCCGGCCGCCTCGCGCGCGACGACCGCATGCGGCGTCGTCGCGCCAATACAGACGCGGCCGGCGTCATCCTTGCGCACGCCCTTGAGTTCGGCGAGCGCCGACAGGCTCACCAGGCTCGACGGCTGCGCCAGCCGCGCCTTGAGTGTCGGGATCAGCGTCTGCCCCCCGGCCAGCGCCTGCGCGTCCTCGCGGCCCAGCGCCTTGAGCGCCGCGCTCAGGCTCGTGGGCCGTTCGAAATCGAATGCATACATTGTCGTCTCCCCTCGGCTCGGGCGGGGCGCGCGCCAGCGCGGCCGCCACCCTTTGCGTGAAATCCGTCGCGCGCGGCGGCCCGGGCGGGGCCGCCGGCGGGCGTCTCAGCCCTGCATCGCCGCCCAGACCCGGCTCGGCGTCAGCGGCATGTCGATATGGGTCACATCGGTGTGGCCGCCGCGCTGAAGCGCATCGACCACGGCATTGACCACCGCCGGCGGCGAGCCGATCGCGCCGGCCTCGCCGCACCCCTTCACCCCCAGCGGGTTGTGCGTGCAGGGCGTCTGGCAGGAGTGGTCTACAACATAGGAGGGCAGATCGTCGGCCCGCGGCATGGCGTAATCCATGTAGCTGGCATTGAGGAGCTGGCCGCTGGCGTCATAGGCCGCCCCTTCGAGCAGCGCCTGCCCCACGCCCTGGGCGATGCCGCCATGGACCTGTCCGTCCACGATCATCGGGTTGATGATGTTGCCGAAGTCATCGGCCGCCGCGAAGGAGCACAGCGTGACCTTGCCGGTCTCGGGATCGACCTCGACCTCGCAGGCATAGGCGCCGGCCGGATAGGTGAAGTTCGCCGGGTCGTAGAAGCTCGTCTCTTCCAGCCCCGGCTCGATGTCCTCCAGCGGGTAGTTGTGCGGCACATAGGCAGCGAGCGTCACGTCGCCCCAGGCCACCGACTTGTCGGTGCCGGCCACGGTGAACTTGCCGTCCTTGAGCTCGATATCCTCCGGCGACGCCTCCATCAGATGCGCGGCGATCTTCCTGGCCTTGTCGATCACCTTGCCCGCCGCGCGGACCATCGCCGAGCCGCCCACCGCGATCGAGCGCGATCCATAGGTGCCCATTCCCATCGGCGTGTTCGCCGTATCGCCGTGCACGACATCGACCTGATCCTCGGGAATACCGATCATGTCGGCGATCACCTGCGCGAAACTCGTCTCATGGCCCTGCCCGTGACTGTGCGCGCCGGTCATCACCACGACGCCGCCGGTGGCATTGACCCGCACCGTGGCCGACTCGTAGAGCCCCGCCCGTGCACCGAGCTGGCCCACGAGGTTGGACGGCGCGATGCCGCAGGCCTCGATATAGCAGTTCACCCCCAGCCCGCGCAGCAGCCCCTTCTTGGCGCTCTCGGCCCGACGGGCCTCGAACCCGGCCAGATCGGCGATCTCCTCGAGCTTGTCCATCGTCGCAATGTAGTCGCCGGTGTCGTATTGCACCGCCACCGGCGTGGCATAGGGAAACTCGGTGATGAAATTCTTCCGGCGCAGCGCCACCGGGTCCATCCCCATCTCGCGCGCCGCCTTGTCGATGACGCGTTCGAGCTGGTAGGTCGCCTCGGGCCGGCCGGCGCCGCGATAGGCATCCACCGGCACGGTGTTGGTGAATACCGCCTTGACGTTCACGTAGATCAGCGGGGTCTTGTAGTTGCCCGCCATCAGCGTGCCGTGCAGCCATGTGGGCACCGAGGGCGCAAAGGTCGACAGATACGCGCCCATATTCGCGTAAGTGTCGGTGCGGATGGCCTTGAAATGCCCCTCCTTGTCGAGGGCGAGCTCGATCCGGGTGACGTGGTCGCGCCCATGCGCGTCGGTCACGAAGCTCTCCGAGCGCGTGCAGGTCCATTTCACCGGCCTGTTGAGGGCCTTGGCCGCGAAGGTGCAAAACGCCTCCTCGGCATAGTGAAATATCTTGGAGCCGAATCCGCCGCCTACATCGGGCGCGACGACACGCAGCTTGTGCTCGGGAATGCCCAGCACGAACGCGCCCATCAGCAGCCGGATCACATGCGGGTTCTGGCTGGTGGTATAGAGCGTGGAGTCGCCGGTGGCGCGGCTGTAGTCGCCCACCGCGACGCGCGGCTCCATCGCGTTGGGGATCATCCGGTTGTTGACCAGATCGAGCGAGGTCACATGATCGGCCGTGGCAAAGGCCTCGTCGACGGCGGCCTTGTTGTCCTCCACGAAGCCCCAGTCATAGCAGAGGTTGGAGCCGATATCGTCATGCACCAGCGGGGCACCCTCGGCGACGGCCCCCTTCATATCGACGACTGCGGGCAACGCCTCGATGTCGGGGATCACGGTGTCGGCGGCGTCGCGGGCCTGCGCCTCGGTTTCGGCGACGACGGCCGCGATGGCCTCGCCGACATAGCGCACCTTGTCCTCGGCCAGGACCGGATGCTTGGGCTCGAGCATCGGATTGCCGTGGCGGTCGGTCACCTGCCAGCCGCAGGGCAGCCCGCCCACGCCCGAGAGATCCGCGGCGGTGAAGACGCGCAGGATCCCCGGCATCTTCTCGGCGGCAGAGCTGTCCACGCCCTTGAGCCTTCCGTGGGCAACCTCGCTGCGCACGAACGCCACATGCGCCTGGCCGTGCAGGTTGATGTCGTCGGTATAGCGGCCATCGCCCGTGAGAAACCGCACATCCTCGCGCCGCTTGGAATTGGCACCGATTCCGAAATCCTTGGGCATCTCGTTCCTCCCTCGCTGGGCGCGCCGCCCCGCGCGCCCGAATGCGCCGTCAACTCACTCGGCGGCCACCGCCGCCTCCTGCCCCGAGGCGGCCATGATCGCCTTGACGATGTTGTGATAGCCGGTACAGCGGCACAGGTTCCCCTCGAGGTAGTCGCGCACCTCGGCCTCCGTCGGCCTTGGGTTCTCCTTCAAAAGGGCCGCCGCGCTCATCACCATGCCTGGCGTGCAGAAGCCGCATTGCAGGCCGTGATGATCCTGGAATGCCTGCTGAAGCGGCGAGAGCGTGCCGTCGGGGGCGGCCATGCCCTCGATCGTGGTCACTTCGGCCCCCTCGGCCTCGGCGGCGAAGATCGAGCAGGATTTGACCGCCTCGCCATCGACATGGACCACGCAGGCACCGCACTGCGAGGTGTCGCAGCCGACATGGGTGCCGGTCAGTTCCAGCCCCTCGCGAAGGAAGTCCACCAGCAGCGTGCGGCCTTCCACCTCTCCGGAAACGGACTTGCCGTTGACCGTCATCGAGACTTTCGTCATCGAGTTCCTCCCTAGGCTTCGTCGGGGATAGTTAAGCATGGCCTCCGGCGTTTGAGAACCGCCAAATTGCCCCGCCCCCGGGCGCGGCCGGGCGCCGCGCCGGCACGCGGTCCGCTGGCATCCGGCTCACCCATCCGAACGCAACGCCGCCATCAGCCGCGGCTTCTCGCCAGCGTCGCGCGCGTTTGCGAGAACATCGGCCAGCGCCTCGAGCGAGGCGATGTTGTGGCCCGCCCGGAAGCAATCGACATGGGGCAGCAGGGCGCGGATGCCCGCGGCGCGGGGGGCGAAACCCGCCCACCGCAGGAGCGGGTTGATCCAGATGACGCGCCGCGCGCTAAGATGCAGCCGCTCGGCCTCGGTGGCCAGCAGCGCGGGGTCGTCGCGTTCGAGCCCGTCGGTGATCAGCACCACCACGGCGCCGGGGCCCAGAACGCGGCGCGACCAGTCGCGGTTGAAGGCCCGCAGGCTGCGCCCGATGCGCGTGCCGCCCTCCCAGTCCTGCGCCTCCGCGCCAGCGGCGGCCAGGGCGGCATCCACGTCGCGGGCGCGCATGTGGCGGGTGATATTGGTCAGCCGCGTGCCGAAGGTGAAGGCATGCACCCGGCCCCAGCCCGTGCCGGCGCTGTTGGCGACCGCGTGGAGGAAGTGCAGCACCACCCGGCTGTAGGCCGACATCGAGCCCGATATGTCGCACAGCACGACCAGATCGGGCCAGCGGTCGCGCCGCGCGCGGCGCTCGATCCGCGCCATCTCGCCGCCCCGGCGCATCGCGGCGCGCAGCGTGCGCGCCATGTCGGGGCGCGCGCCGCGCGCATCGGCGATCAGCCGGCGCGACTTGAGCGGGCGCACCGGCAATGCGAGACGCGCGAGCATGCGCCTGGCGGCGGCCATCTCGGCGGTGCTCATCTGTTCGAAATCGAGCTGGCGCAGCCGCTCGCGATCGGAGGCGGTGTGCGCGGCGTCGGCCTCGACCTCGATGTTGTCCTCGTCCTCGCCCGGCCCGGCCGCGGGCGCGTCGCGCTCGACACCGTCGAGCAGCGCCTCGGCGGCGCGCTTCTCGGCGGCCTTCGCGGCGCGCTCTTCCTGCACGCCGCGCACCGCCGGCAGCATCGCGGCCAACATGTGTTCGAGATAGCGCGGATCGCGCCAGTAAAGGCGGAAAATCTGGGCGAAGACAGCGCTGTGCTCGGGCCGGCTGACGAAACAGGCATGCAGCGTCCAGTAGAAATCGCGCCGGCGGGAGAACCCCGCGGCCTCGACCGCGCGAATCGCGTCCACCACCCGGCCCGGCCCGATGGGCAGGCCCGCGGCGCGCAGCGCCCGCGCGAAATGGGTGATGTTGCCCGCCAGCCGCGGCTGCTCGGGCAGGTCGAGACCGTCGGCCCCGGCCATCACGCGGCCCGCGGCGCGCGCGGCGCCGCCGGCCGGGGGGCTTTCCGCCCCCCGCGCCCGTGCCGGGCGCTCCCCCCGAGGATATTTGAGCGAAGGTGATGCATGGGAGTCATTGCGCGGCGGTCAGGTCGGCGCGGGCCTCGTCGAGGAGGCGCCTGGCCTCCGAGCCCTCGAGGCGCTGGATGTCGTCCTGGTATTTGAGCAGCGCGCCCAGCGTATCGGCGATGACCTCGGGCGAAAGCTCCACCGTGTCGAGTGCCAGCAGGCATTTCGCCCAGTCGATCGTCTCGGCGACGCCGGGGGTCTTGAACAGATCCTCGCCGCGCAGGCGCTGGACGAAGGCGATGACCTCGCGCGAGAGGGCGGCGGCCGCCTCTGGGGCGCGGGCCTCGAGGATGGCCATTTCGCGCTCGAAATCCGGGTAATCGACCCAGTGGTAGAGGCAGCGGCGCTTGAGCGCGTCGTGAACCTCGCGGGTGCGGTTCGAGGTCAGGATCACGATGGGCGGCTCGGGGGCGGCGATCGTGCCCAGCTCGGGGATGGTGACCTGAAACTCCGACAACGCCTCGAGCAGGAAGGCCTCGAAGGGCTCGTCGGTGCGGTCGAGTTCGTCGATGAGCAGCACGGGCGCGCCGCCCGGCTGCGGCCGCATCGCCTCCAGCAGCGGGCGCGCGATGAGGAAGGACTCGCCGAAAAGCTCGGTGCGCAGCGCCTCGCGGTCGGCGCCACCGGCCGCCTCGGCGGTGCGGATGGCGATCATCTGCTCGGCGAAGTTCCATTCATAGACGGCCGAGGCGGCGTCGAGCCCCTCATAGCACTGCAGGCGGATCAGCCGACGCCCCAGCCCGCCGGCGACGGCCTTGGCGATCTCGGTCTTGCCGACGCCGGCTGGGCCTTCGAGAAAGAGCGGCCGGCCGAGGGTCAGCGCCAGGAACACGACCGTGGCCAGCGCCCGATCGGCGACGTAGCCCTGCCCGGCCAGCATCGGGCGGACCTCGTCGATGGTGGCTGGGGGTTGCGTCACGATCCTCTCCCTGCCGTAGCCAGCCGGCGCATGCTGCATGCGCGCGCGGCCGGGTCAATGCTCGTCAATCCTGCTCGGACCCCCGAAACCCGGTGGCGACGACGTATTTCTCCGAACTGTCAGCGCGGCTCGCGGGCGGCTTGACGTTGGCGACCTTGGTGAAGCGGCGCTTGAGCCGCGCCTGCAGCCCGGCCTCGGCGCCGCCCTCGAGCACCTTGGCGACGAAGGTGCCGCCCTCGGCGAGCACCTCGAAGGCGAACTCCGCCGCCGCCTCGCAGAGAGTGACGATGCGCAGATGATCGGTCTGCTTGTGGCCGGTGGCGGCGGCGGCCATGTCCGACATCACCACATCGGCCGGCCCGCCGAGCCAGCCGCGCAGCGTTTCGTCGGCGCCGTCCTCGAGAAAGTCGAGCACGTGGATCTCGGCGCCCGGCACCGGGTCGATCTCTTTCAGATCCACCCCCACGACCCGGCCCTGCCGCTTGCCCGCGCGTGCGCCGTCGGCATTGGTGCGCGCGACGGCGACCTGCAGCCATCCCCCCGGCGCGCAGCCCAGATCGACCACGCGCGCGCCGGGCGTGAGGAAGCGATGCTTGTCGTCGAGCTCGATCAGCTTGAAGGCCGCGCGGCCGCGATAGCCCTCGGCGCGGGCGCGCTGGACATAAGGGTCATTGAGCTGGCGCTGCAGCCAGCGTGTCGAGGAGGCCTTGCGCCCGCGCGCGGTCTTGACCTTTACGGTCAGGTCGCGCCGTCCGCGCCCGGATGTTTCCTTGGGGGGTGTCATGGCCTGGTCACTCCTGGGGCGCCAACACGCCGTCGCGGCTCATCTGGGCATAAAGCAGCCCCTCGCGCAGGCCGCGATCGGCCACAGACATGGTATCGGTCGGCCAGACCCGCAACAGCGCCTGCAGGATCGCCGCCCCCGACATGATCAGCGAATGCCGGTCGCGCCCGATGCGCGGGTCGGTGCGCCGCCCCTCGGGGCCGAGCGCGAGGTATTCGCGGATCACCCGGTCGATCTGATCGGTGGTCATGCGCAGCCCGTCCACCTTGTTGCGGTCGTAGCGGCGCAGGCCCAGGAACGATGCCGCCACAGTCGTCACCGTTCCGCTGGTGCCGATGATCTGGAAGCCCTCGCGCGCCTGGTCGCGCTCATAGGGGGAAAAGGCGGCGAGCTGTTCCTCGAAATACCAGCTCATCAGCGCGAAGCGCGCGGCGTCGTCGTCGACGTCATCGAACTGGTCTTTCAGCGTGGCCACGCCCAGCGGCACGCTGATCCAGTCGACGACCTCGGCGGCGGGCCGGTGGCCGCCCTTGGGCCGAAAGCCCCGGTGAAGCTCCATGATCGCCCGCGCGCGCTCGGGCGGCGCGACCTGCGAGAGATCGACCCATACGAGCTCGGTCGAGCCGCCGCCGATATCGACGACGAGGAGTTGCTCGGTGCGGCTCGAGACCAGCGGCGCGCAGGAGACGACGGCGAGCCGGGCCTCCTCCTCGGGCTGGATGACCTCCAGGTCGAGGCCCGTCTCGCGGCGAACCTTGCGCATGAAATCGCCGCCGTTGCGCGCGCGCCGGCACGCCTCGGTCGCCACGAGCCGCATGGAGCCGACTTCGTGGCTTTCGAGCTTGCGCCGGCAGATGCGCAACGCCTGCACGGTGCGCGCCATCGAGCCATGCCCCAGCCGCCCCGAGGACTCGAGCCCGCGGCCGAGCTCGACGGTCTTCGAGAAACTGTCCACGACTTCGAACTGACTGCCGCGCGGGCGGGCAATCAGCATTCGGCAACTGTTCGTGCCCAGATCGAGCGCGGCATAAAGCCCCGCCCGTTCGGGCTGGTAGGGGCGCGGCGGCTCTACCGATTTCGGGATCGCGCCCGCACCCACGGGACGCTCGGGCGTCATCTTCGCCCTCCAACTCAGGTTGTCTTGAAGTTAGGGCCGTTGTCCGCCCGGCGCAAGTGCCCGCGCGCCCGCGACGGCCCACGAGGGCGTGAGCTTTTCTGACCGCGGCGCAGATGGTCTCGGCGAGCGGGCGCCGCTATGATCGAGGCCCCGACGACGCCCGCGCGGTCTGTGCGCGGGATGCCGGGGCGGCCAACGTCGCTAAGGCGCGCGCTTGTGTCGAAATCGGGCAGCGCCGCGGGGCGGGCGGCGCGTATGCGGGGAGGCAAGGAGGGAATCACGCGATGCCGCAACTGACCATCGTCTACTGGCGCGACATCCCCGCCCAGGCCATTGTCGGCCGGGGGCGGGCGGCGGTGAAGGTGCCCCTGCCCGAGCGTTTCGAGCAGGCGATCGACCGCTGCGCGATGAAGGTGGGCGCGCATGGCGACGACGCCTATATGGGCGAATGGCGCAAGGGCCCGCCCGAGGAAATCGCCGGCGAGTCCGCCGACATCGCCCGCGACGCAGCCGCGCGGCTCGACGCCGACTACGACACCGAGCGCCTGCGCGCGCTCATCGCCAACGACGGATGGGCGTGAGACGACCATCGCATTTTCTGGAGGCTCTGATGGCCCTGCTGAACTTTCGCCGCGAGGCGTCCTCACCCCGACGGCCCGATTGCGGCATGGAGACCTTCCTGCAGGGCTTCTCGATCGAGGTGATGCCGCGCACCGCCGAAAAGATCGAGGATTTCCGCGCCCTGCTGCCGGCCGGGACGCGCGTCTATATCGCCCATATCGAGGGCACGCCCGTCGAGGACATGGTCGCCACCGCCGCGCGGCTGCGCCGCGAGGGGTTCGAGCCGATGCCGCATTTCCCCGCCCGCATCATCAAGGACCGCGCCACGCTCGAGGACTGGGTCGCGCGGTATCGCGGCGAGGCCGACATACGTCAGGCGCTGATGCTCGCCGGCGGGGTGGCCAGGCCGTATGGCGATTACCACAGCTCGATGCAGCTGCTCGAAAGCGGCGCCTTCGACGGATTCGAGCGGCTCCATGTCGCCGGACATCCCGAGGGCAACCGCGATATCGACCCGGACGGCGGTGACGCGGCCGTGATGGACGCGCTGCGCTGGAAACAGGATTTCGCCGCGCGCACGGATGCGCGCATGGCGATCGTCACCCAATTCGCCTTCGAGGCCGCGCCGGTGATCGCCTGGGCCGACCGCCTGGCCGCCGAGGGCATCGACCTGCCCATCCATATCGGCGTGGCCGGCCCGGCCAAGCTGCAGACACTCATAAAGTTCGCGATCGCCTGCGGCGTGGGGCCTTCGCTGAAGGTGCTTCAGAAGCGCGCGAAGGACGTCACCAAGCTGCTCCTGCCCTTCGAGCCGACCGACTTCGTCTGCGATCTGGCCGCCCACAAGGCCGCCCATCCCGGTTTCGGGATCGAGGCCGCGCATGTCTTTCCGCTGGGCGGGATCAGGGCCTCGGCCGCCTGGCTGATGGAAAATGGCGGCGCGGCAGCCAGCCCCGCCCGCCGCGCTGCGCGTTGAGCCCCTCGGAGACAGGCCACAAATCGGAGACAGGCCACAAATGACCCGCACCACCGTCGAATCGCGCGCCCGCACCGTCACGATCGGCTTTGACGAGCCGTTCTGCGTGATCGGCGAGCGCATCAACCCCACCGGCCGCAAAAAGCTCGCCGCGCAGCTTGAGGCGGGTGATTTTTCCACCGTGGAGACCGACGCGCTGGAGCAGGTTGCCTGCGGGGCGATGGTCCTCGATATCAATGCGGGGGTGGTCTACAACTCCAACCCCAACCCGAACGAGACCGAGCCGCCGCTGATGGAGCGGGTCGTCGGGCTCGTGCAGGGGCTGGTGGACGTGCCGTTGTGCATCGACAGCTCGGTGCCCGCCGCGCTGGAGGCGGGGCTGGCCACCGCCGAGGGGCGGCCGCTGCTCAACTCGGTGACCGGCGAGGAGGAGCGGCTGGAAACCGTCCTGCCGCTGGTCAAGAAATACAACGTGCCCGTGGTGGCCATCTCCAGCGACGACACCGGAATCTCCGAAGACCCCGATGTGCGCTTCGACGTCGCCCGCCGGATCGTGGAGCGCGCCGCCGATCACGGCATCCCAGCCCATGACATCGTGGTCGATCCGCTGGTCATGCCGGTGGGGGCGATGGGCAGCGCCGGGAGGCAGGTCTTCGCGCTTGTGCGCCGGCTGCGTGACGAGCTCGGCGTCAACACGACCTGCGGCGCCTCCAATATCAGCTTCGGCCTGCCCAACCGGCACGGCATCAACGCCGCTTTCCTGCCCATGGCGATCGGCGCGGGCATGACCAGCGCGATCATGAACCCGCTGCGCCCGGCCGAGATGGAGGCCATCCGCGCCGCCAATTTCCTGATGAACCACGACCCCAATGGCGCCGAATGGATACGCTTCTCGCGCGTGCTCGACGCGGTCCGCGAGGGCAAGGAATTCGCCGAGGCCAGCCGCGAGGCCGCCGCGGACGGGGCCACCGGCGGCCGGTCGGGCCGCGGCGCGCGGCGGCGGCGGGCCTGAGAGGAACGACACCCACAGGCGCTTGACCAGGATCAAGGCGCGCGGCAGGTTGTTGGCCTAGCGGTGAGCGGTAAGCACCGACCGGGACAGGACAACAAGGAGCCCCGAATGTACAAGCGCATCACAGTCGCCGTCGATCTGGCACATGGCGAACTCGGCAAGGGCCTGCTGGCCCGCGCGCGCCAGCTTCTCGACGAGGGCGGCGTCATCAACCTTATCTATGTGCTCGAGGAGGTGCCCGCCTATATCGCGGCCGAACTTCCGCAGGATATCGGCGAACGCCGCCGCGCCGAGTCGCTGGTCGAGCTCAAGGATCTCGCTAAGAGCCTCGGCGCGGGCGACGAGGTGCGGCCCGAAATCCGCACCGGAGCGGCATCGGGCCAGATCCTGCAATGCGCCGAGGACAACGAGTCCGATCTGATCATGATCGCCTCGCACCGCCCCGGCCTGTCGGATTATTTCGTCGGCTCCACCGCCTCGCGGGTCATCCGGCACGCGCAGTGCTCGGTGCTGGTGTCGCGCTAAAACCCTTTCGTCGGGGCCGGCACCGCGCCCGGCCCCGACGGCCCGGCCCGCCACCCACGCCGGTGGCGGTGGTCAGACCAGACGGCTGACCTCGACGGCGGCGCGGATGAAATCCGCAAACAGCGGATGAGGCGCGAAGGGCTTCGATTTCAGCTCGGGATGGAACTGCACCCCGATGAACCAGGGGTGTCCCTCGACCTCGACGATCTCGGGCAGCCGACCATCGGGTGACATGCCCGAGAAGCGCAAACCGCATTCCTGCAGCTTGTCGCGGTATTGCACATCCACCTCGTAGCGGTGGCGGTGGCGTTCCTCGATACGGGTCGTGCCGTAGATGCGCGCGACGAGCGATCCCTCGTCAATCTTCGCGGCATAGGCGCCCAGCCGCATCGTGCCGCCCTTGGCGTCGTCGGGGCGGCGCTGGACGGTGTGGGTGCCCTGGACCCATTCCTTGAGGTGGTAGACGACCGGGGTGAAACGGCGTTCGCCGAATTCATGGTCGAACTCCTCCGAGCCGGCATCGGCCATCCCGGCGAGATTGCGCGCGGCCTCGATCACCGCCATCTGCATGCCCAGACAGATGCCGAAATAGGGGATGCCGCGCTCGCGCGCGAACTGGGCGGCGCGAATCTTGCCCTCAGTGCCGCGCTCGCCAAAGCCGCCGGGCACAAGGATCGCGTGATAGGATTCGAGGAACGGCCCCGGATCCTCGCGCTCGAATATCTCGGAGTCGATCCATTCCGCGCGCACCCGCACCCGGTTGGCCAGCCCGCCATGGGTCAGCGCCTCGCGGATCGACTTGTAGGCGTCCTCGAGCTGGGTGTACTTGCCCACCACCGCGATGCGCACCTCGCCCTCGGCGCGCTCCAGCCGGTCCATCACGTCTTCCCACCGGCTCAGATCGGGGCGCGGCGCGGGCGAGATGCGGAAGGCATCCAGAACCGCCTGGTCGAGCCCCACACGGTGATAGGCCAGAGGCGCCTCGTAGATCGACTTCAGGTCATAGGCGGGGATTACCGCGTCGGGGCGGACGTTGCAGAACAGCGCGATCTTGCCGCGCTCCTTCTCGGGGATGGGCTGTTCCGAGCGGCAGACCAGAACGTCGGGCGCAATGCCGATGGCGCGCAGCTCCTTGACCGAGTGCTGGGTGGGCTTGGTCTTGAGCTCGCCCGAGGCGGCCAGATAGGGCAGAAGCGTCAGATGCATGAAGATGCACTGCCCGCGCGCGCGTTCCTGGGCGAACTGGCGGATGGCCTCGAAGAAGGGCAGCCCCTCGATATCGCCCACCGTCCCGCCGATCTCGCAAAGCTGGAAATCGACCTCGCCGTCGCCGATGGCAAGGAAGTCCTTTATCTCGTCGGTGACGTGGGGAATGACCTGGATCGTCTTGCCGAGGTAGTCGCCGCGGCGCTCCTTTTCCAGAACGTTGGAATAGATGCGCCCCGAACTGACGCTGTCGCTCGCGCGCGCCGAGACTCCGGTGAATCGCTCGTAATGCCCCAGGTCCAGGTCGGTCTCGGCGCCGTCATCGGTGACGAAGACCTCGCCATGCTCGAAGGGCGACATCGTGCCCGGATCGACATTGAGATAGGGGTCGAGCTTGCGCAGCCGCACCGAGAAGCCGCGTGCCTGCAACAAGGCACCCAGCGCCGCCGAGGCCAGCCCCTTGCCGAGGCTCGACACCACCCCGCCGGTAATGAAAACATAGCGTGCCAAGCCCGCGTTCCCCCGTGATCTGCGCGTTCTCTTCAGGTGCTGTGCGGCCCTTCAGGCAACACGGCATCACGGGAGTCGAGATATAGACGATCGCCCCGTGATCCGCAACACGACCCCAACATGCTGTTGGCTGGATCGGCGCGGTTTCAATTCATTGTGGTTGTGGCTCCGGGGCCGGTTGCGATCATTCGGCCCGTGGCGGGGTCAGCGGTGCGTCGCCCGACGGCGCGGTGCCATCACCGCCGCCATCCGCGCTGGGCGGAGGCAACAGATCGCCCACGCCACCGTCGCCCTCGGCCTCGGTTCCCGGCGGCGGTGCGATCCCCATGCGGTCCACCACCGACCCGTCACTCGCGTTCTGCGCCGCGAGAATGGTCAGCACCAGCGATGTGGCGATGAAGGCCGCCGCGAAGCCCCATGTCAGCTTTCCGAGCCCCGACAGCGGCGGCCGGCTCGAGGCGGCACCACCGCCACCGCCGCCCATGCCGAGCCCGCCGCCCTCTGAGCGCTGGAGCAGCACCACCGCGATGAGCGCGAGCGCCAGCAGCAGATGGATGACGAGGACAACGTTTTCCATGGTTCCAAGGCCCGTGTTCGCGTTCGCCGCCTAACTAGGCGCATCGGACACCGCCCGCAACCCCCCGTCGCGGCCGGCCTCGGGAACGATTTGCGGTTTCGCCCCCGCCGCCGGGCCGCTAAGAGAGAACGCGATTTCGCAATCAGTGAGGCACTCATGGCCAATGTCGTCGTCGTCGGCGCCCAGTGGGGCGACGAGGGAAAGGGCAAGATCGTCGACTGGCTGTCGGAGCGCGCCGACATCGTCGCGCGGTTCCAGGGCGGCCACAATGCGGGCCACACGCTGGTCATCGACGGAGCCACCTACAAGCTGCACGCGCTGCCCTCGGGCGTGGTGCGCGGCGACAAGATCAGCGTGATCGGCAACGGCGTGGTCCTCGACCCCTGGCATCTGGTCGAGGAAATCGCCGCGCTGCGCGGCCAGGGCGTGACGATCACGCCCGAGACGCTGCTGATCGCCGAGAACACGCCGCTCATCCTGCCGATCCATGGCGAACTCGATCGCGCCCGCGAGGCCGCCATCGGCGTGGCCCGGATCGGAACCACCGGCCGCGGCATCGGCCCGGCCTATGAGGACAAGGTCGGCCGCCGCTCCGTGCGCGTCGCCGATCTGGCCGACGACGCCACGCTGGAGTTGCGGGTGGACCGCGCGCTGGCCCATCATGACGCGCTGCGCCGGGGCCTTGGCCTCGCGCCGGTGGACCGCGACGCGCTTCTGGCCGGGCTGCGCGAGGTTGCGGCCGAAATCCTGCCCTACGCCGCCCCGGTCTGGAAGGTGCTCAACGACAAGCGCAAGGCGGGCAAACGCATCCTGTTCGAGGGGGCGCAGGGCGCGCTTCTCGACATCGACTTCGGCACCTATCCTTACGTGACATCCTCGAACGTCATCGCGGGCCAGGCGGCGACGGGCACCGGCATCGGGCCGGGCAGCATCGATTTCGTCCTGGGCATCGTGAAGGCCTATACCACCCGCGTGGGCGAAGGCCCCTTCCCCACCGAGCTGCACGACGCCGACGGGCAGCGGCTGGGTGAACGCGGCCACGAATTCGGCACCACCACCGGGCGCCAGCGCCGTTGCGGCTGGTTCGACGCTGTGCTCGTGCGCCAGAGCTGCGCCACCAGCGGCATCGCCGGAATCGCGCTGACCAAGCTCGACGTGCTCGACGGCTTCGAGCGGCTGCGCATCTGCACCGGCTACGAACTGGACGGCGAACGGCTGGATTATCTGCCCACCGCCGCCGATCAGCAGGCCCGCGTCACGCCTGTCTATGAAGATCTCGAAGGCTGGCAGGAATCCACGGCCGGCGCGCGACGCTGGGCCGACCTGCCGGCGGCGGCGATCAAGTATGTCCGCCGCGTCGAGGAGCTGATCGAATGCCCCGTGGCGATGCTGTCCACCTCGCCCGAGCGCGACGACACGATCCTCGTCACCGACCCCTTTGCGGACTGAGACGCCAATGAGCCTGACCTGGAAAACCCGCCGGCGGCTGTCGCTGCTCATCCTCGTGGTCGCGCTGCCCGTCTATGTGGTGGTGGCGGTCAACATCGTCGCCCTGTTCGAGCGGCCCTCACCCCTGCTGGAGCTGGGTGTCTATGCGGCGCTGGGCATCGTCTGGGTTCTGCCCCTGCGCGGCATCTTCCGTGGCATCGGCCAGCCCGAGCCCGACGACGAGCGCGACGAGGGCTGAGCGCCGGCCGGCCCGCACGGCGCGTCAGCCCCTGCCCTGCTCATGCGCGAACAGTCGCGCGGCATCGGCAAAGCGCGCCTCGGACGAAATCTCGAACAAGCCCCGCCGGACCTTGCGGATCGACCCCTGCCGCAAAAGGATGCCGAAGGTGCGCATCTCCGCCTCGCGGCTGTGGCGCTGATAGGCCGCAAGGTCGCCCAGACGGCGCATGATCTGCGGGCGCGAGAACTGCTCGCGCCCCTCGACATGGGTCGTCCAGGCCGCGGTGGCCTCCATGAGGCCCTGCAGGTCGGTCACGCCGAGCTCTTCGACAAAGGCCGACAGGCTGCCCTCTTCCGCCGCGCTTGGCGCGCTTGCATACGCGTCCCCGGCCGTGCCGGTCTCCCGCGCGGGCGACTCGGGCGCGGCCTGCGCGGGCGTGTCAGGCGCCGCCGGCGCGGGCTGGGTCAACGACTCGGGTATCCGATAGGCGCTCTCGTCCTCCGGCTCCGCGTCGAGGGCGAGATTGCCGCGGCTCACGCGGCGTGGCCGGATCACCTCGTTGTCGCCGGCGGGCGGCTGACCGCCGGGACGGTCGACGCGCTGTTCGGAGACAAGCACCAGCGGCGCGCTGTGATCGGCCCGGCCCGGCCGCGCGGTGCGGGGGCGGTCCCGGTCGCGATTGACCTGCGGGCGGCGCGGGCGCGGCACGGGCCGCTCCTGCTCGGCGGTGCGCTCCTCGGCGCCGTCGCGCGCCTGCGCCGCCGGG
>PUHN01000057.1 GCA_002967695.1 Rhodobacteraceae bacterium WD3A24
CGCACGCGGCGGGGCGCGGGGCCGGCGACGGCGGCGAGCGCGGCGCGCAGCGCCTGCCGCTCGGCGGGGATACCCAGCGCCCGCGCGCTGCGCATGGCGCGGGCGAGGTGGCGTTCGAGCCGGATCAGGCGCGCGCCGTCCCAGCGCAGCGTCTCGATCAGCTCGGCCACAGGTTGGTGAAGCGGGCTTTCCAAAGCGCCTCCTCGTATTCCTCCCGCGCCGTGGAATCGTGCACCACGCCGCCGCCGACATTGAGCGTCGCGGCCCCGTCGGCGTGCAGGCTCAGGGTGCGGATCGCCACGTTGAAGGCCGCCGTGCCGTCGGGGCCCATCCAGCCGATTGCCCCGCAATAGGGGCCGCGCGGGGCGGTCTCCAGCTCGGCGATGATTTCCATGCTGCGTATCTTGGGTGCGCCGGTGACCGAGCCGCAGGGGAACAGCGCCGCGAAGATCTCGGGGATGTCCACGCCCGCGCGTAACTGCCCGGTCACGCGCGAGGTCATCTGGTGGACGGTCGCGAAGCGCGCGATGCGATAAAGTTCGGGCACGCGCACGCTGCCGATTTCGCAGAGCCGGCCGATATCGTTGCGCAGAAGATCGACGATCATCAGATTCTCGGCGCGGTTCTTGTCGCTCTCGGCCAGTTCCCTGTGCAGGGCGGCGTCGCGGGCGGGGTCGGGGTGGCGCGGAGCAGTGCCCTTCATCGGGCGGGTCTCGATGCGCCCGCCCGCCTCGGTGCGAAAGAACAACTCGGGCGAGCGCGACAGCAGCACCGGCGCGTCGGGCAGCTCGATCAGCGCGCCGTGGGCCACGGGCTGCGTGGCGCGCAAGGCGCCCAAGAGCCCCAGCGGGCTGCCCGACCAGCGGGATGCAAGCGGGAAGGTCAGGTTGATCTGGTAGGTCTCGCCGGCGGCGATGTAGTCCTGCACGCGGGCGAAGGCGCGGGCGTGGCGGGCGGCGTCCCAGTCGGGAACCGGCGCGTCTAGGTCGGCCTCGCCGGCACACTCCGCGGCCCGCGCGAGCGTGCTCGCGGCGTCCTGCGGCGCGTCGCAGACCGCGAAATGAAGAAGCGGGCCGGGCCGCGCGGCGGGCATGAGCGGCGCGAGGCGCGGCTCCAGCGCGAGGCCGGCCTCATACGCGGCATGGCCGGCCAGCCAGCGGCCGGCGGCGCGTGCGCGCGCCATCGCCTCCAGCGCCGGCGCGACCTCTTCGGGCCTGTCGGCGCGGATCACGCGCGCGGGCGGCCCGAACAGGGCGGGTCTGCCGCGGGGGCCGTCTTCGACAAGGATCACCGTGTGCCCTCCGCCTCGCTCAGGGGGCGGGTTCTAGCGCGCCGGCGCGGCCCGCGCCAGAGGCGGCGTCAGCGCCGGCCGTAGTAGAGGCCCACGACATGCTCGGCCTCGGCGAAGAAGAGCCAGCGCGAGGCCATCAGCCCGACGCCATGCAGGGCGATCGCGAGCCCGGCGGCAAGGTGCGAGGCCGGCAGTGCCGCGAGGACCAGCGCGGGGAGCACCGCCGCGCCGAGCAGCGCGATCACGCGCAGCTTGACCGCATGCTTGCGCCCGACGACATGAACCATCTCGCGCAGCAGGTAATTGGCCCCCGTATGCGGCGGCTCGAAAAGCCGCACCCGCCCCATGAAGCCGAGGCCCGTCGCGGTCTCGGGCGTCGATCCCGCTTCCGCCAGGCGACGGTCGCCGAAATGCCAGTGCAGCACCATCACCACCGCGAGCAGCGCCAGAAGGAGCGCGGCGGCGGTGATCTGCCCGGACAGCAGCGCGCCGCCCGACAGCGCGAAGGCGAGGAAAAGTGCCGGGGTCGTCCAGTGGTGCCAGCGCGGCACGGCCCTGATCTGGGCGTAGATCATCGAGGTGGCAAAGACGGTGGCCACGCAGAAGACCGCGCCCAGCCAGCCGAAGACGGGCAGCGGCGTGGCGAAGAAGACCGACCCCGCCGCGTGCGGCGCCATCAGAAGAAGTGCGCCGACGGACAGCACCGCTTCGCGCGACAGCCAGCTGGTGCGCCACTGGGTGAACGCCTTGAGTGCGCGCTCGGGGTGGCCGAGATGGGCGGCCGAGGTCACCAGCCCCGCGCCCGCCAGACCGTAGCCGAGCGCGTAGAAGACGAAGCCGACCCAGCCCGTGGGCACGAGCGCCCCCGCGCCGAGCCAGGCCAGCAGCCCGAATCCCAGCCCCGAGAGCGTGGTGAAGATGATAAGCGATGGTGCCGGATGCATCTCAGATCCTCGAAAGCGCGCGGTCGAGCCAGCCGACGAAGCCGTCGGCCTCCTCGGTCACGGGGTCCAGGTACGGGGCGAGCACATCGGTCTCGCCGAGGCCGTCCTTGGCACGTGGCGGCAGATACTTGTTGACGGGCTTCGTCTCCTGCTCGGGCATCAGGTCCATGCCGCCGCGCTCGGCCACCAGTCTCGAGACGTCGCTGTCGGGATCGCCCAGGTCGCCGAAATGCCGCGCGCCCGCGGGGCAGGTGCGCACGCAGGAGGGTACGCGGTCCTCCTCGGGGATGTTGTCGTTGTAGATGCGGTCCACGCACAGCGTGCACTTCTTCATCACCTGCTCGGAGGGGTCCATCTCGCGCGCGCCGTAGGGGCAGGCCCAGGCGCACAGCCCGCAGCCGATGCAGTCGGACTCGTTGACCAGGACGATGCCGTCCTCCGCGCGCTTGTAGCTGGCCCCGGTCGGGCAGACGGTCACGCAGGGCGCATCCTCGCAATGCAGGCACGACTTGGGAAAGTGAACCACCGCCGAGGGGCCTTCGTCGGGCGTCACCTCGAAACTGTGCACGCGGTTGAGGAAGCTTCCCTCGGGATGGGCGCCATAGGCATCCATGTCGGCCAGCGGTGCCCCGTAGCCCTGGGTGTTCCATTCCTTGCAGGAGATCACGCAGGCGTGGCAGCCGACGCAGGTGTCGAGGTCGATCACCAGGCCGAGCTTCTTGTCCGTCTTTTCGGGAAGGCTGGTCATTTCGTCCACTCCTTTCCGTAGGCAACCATGTCCGGGCCGCGCCCCACGGGCGATTTCTGCGCCGGGATCGCGGGTTGCGATGTCGCGTCGCCGGTCTCGGCCTTCTCGATGCGCACACGCAGGTCGAACCAGGCCGCCTGGCCCGTGACCGGGTCGGAGTTCGACCAGCGCAGCCCGTCGCCCCGCGCGGGCAGCAGTTCGCTGATGAGGTGGTTGAGAAGGAAGCCCTTCGTCGCCTCGGGCGCGTTCTCGTCCAGCGCCCAGGCGCCGCGGCGCTTGCCGATGGCGTTCCAGGTCCAGACCGTGTCGTCGTTGAGCGACTCCATCAGCGCGACGGGGATCTTGATGCGCCCGTTGGCCGAGCTCAGCCAGGCCCAGTCGCCGTCGCGGAAACCGTGCGCGTCCCAGACCTTGCGCGAGACGTAGAGCGGGTTGACCCCGTGGATCTGGCGCAGCCAGGCGTTCTGGTTGCCCCAGGAATGATACATCGCCATCGGCCGCTGGGTGAGCGCGTGCAGCGGGTAGTCCGCGCTCTCGATCCGGTCCTCCTCGAAGGGGGGATACCACACCGGCAGCGGGTCCAGGTTCTCGCGGATGCGGCCGCGCAGATGCTCGGGCGGCTGATGCTCGCCATGCCCCTCGGCGGCAAGCTGGAACTTGCGCAGCGGCTCGACATAGAGGTTGAACAGGTAGGGCTGGGGCGCGTCGAACAGGCCGCGATCCACCGCCCAGTCCTGGTAGGCCTGGTTCCACGGCTTGAAGAACTGCGCCTCCTCGGGGATGTGGTCGATCCAGAAGCCGCCATTCTCGATGTAGCGCTTGAGCTGCCCGGGGTTGGGCGCCCCGCGGCCCTTGCCGGTGCCGTCCTCCCCGCGCCAGCCGGCCAGCGGCCCGACGCCGGGGCGGCGCTGGTGGTTGACCATGTAGTCGGCATAGTCGCGGTATGTCGGGCTGCCATCCTCGTTGACCATGCCCGGCAGGCCCAGCCGCGCGCCCAGATCCAGCAGCACCGACTGGAAACCCCGCACGCCCTCGTGGCCGGGCCGCTCGGGCTCGACCACCGGCCAGCGGATGGAGTCCGCCAGCGCGTCGGCCTCGCAGATCGGCCGGTCGAGCAGGCTGATGCAGTCGTGGCGTTCCAGATAGGTGGTGTCGGGCAGGATCAGGTCGGCATAGGCGACCATCTCGGAACTGTAGGAGTCCGAGTAGATGATCCGCGGGATGACGTAGTCGCCGTTCTCGTCGGTGTCGGTGAGCATGTCGATCACCGCGCGCGTGTTCATCGACGAGTTCCATGCCATGTTGGCCATGTACATGAACAGCGTGTCGATCCTGTAGGGATCGCCCGCATGGGCGTTGGAGATGACCATGTGCATCATCCCGTGCGCCGACAGCGGGTTTTCCCAGGTGAACGCCTTGTCGATCCGCGTGGCGGCGCCGTCATCGCCGAGCAGCAGGTGCTCCGGCCCCAGCGGATAGCCCAGATGCGGCCCGTCCAGCGGCGCGCCGGGTGTCACGCGCCCGTGCGGGCGGGGGTGCGCCTCGGGCGGCTTGGGGTAGGGCGGCTTGAAGCGAAAGCCGCCCGGCACCTCGACCGAGCCCAGCAGGATCTGCAGCATGTGCAGCGCGCGGCAGGTCTGGAAGCCGTTGGAATGCGCCGAGATGCCGCGCATGGCGTGAAAGCTCACGGGGCGTCCGATCATCTGGTCGTGCTTCTGGCCGCGGAAATCGGTCCAGGGCTGGTCGATGACGATCTCTTCCTCGAAGGCCACGCGGGCCAGCTCCGCCGCGATGGCGCGGATGCGCCCCGGCTTGAGGCCGCAGCGCTCGGCGACCGCCTCGGGGGCGTAGTCGTCCGACAGATAGCGGTCGGCAAGGTGGCGGAAGACCGGCATGTGGGTAACGCCGTCTTCATCGATTCCGTTGGCAAGGTCGGGCTGGACGCCCTCGGTGTCCCAGGCGACCGGCTTGCCGGTGCGCCGGTCGCGAACCATCGGCTTTCCGTCGCCGTCGCGCAGGAACAGGCCCTTCTCGGGGCCTTCCCCGCCGTTCACCAGGAAGCCGGCATTGGTATAGCGGCTCAGATAGCCAAGGTCGATCTTGCCGGCCCGCAGCAGTTCGTGGACGAGCGACAGGATGAACAGCCCGTCCGTGCCCGGCGTGATGCCGACCCATTCGTCGGCCACCGCGTTGTAGCCCGAGCGGACCGGATTGACGCCGATCACCTTGGCGCCGCGTTCCTTGAGCCGGCCGATCCCCATCTTGATGGGGTTGGAATCATGGTCTTCGGCCACGCCGAAGATCATGAACAGCTTGGAGCGCTCCCAGTCGGGCTGGCCGAATTCCCAGAACGCGCCGCCCATCGTGTAGATGCCCGCCGCGGCCATGTTGACGCTGCAGAACCCGCCATGCGCGGCGTAGTTCGGCGTGCCGAAGGCCTGCGCCCACCAGCCGGTCAGGGATTGCGACTGGTCGCGCCCGGTAAAGAAGGCCAGCTTCTCCGGCGCCTCCTCGCGCAGCGGCTTCATCCAGTCCACCGCCGTCTGCAGCGCCTCCTCCCAGCTGATCTCCTCGAACTCGCCCGAACCGCGCGGCCCGGAGCGCCGCAGCGGCGCACGCAGGCGGGCGGGCGAGGTGTGCTGCATGATCCCCGCCGATCCCTTGGCGCAAAGCACGCCCCGGTTCACCGGGTGGTCGCGGTTCCCCTCGATGTAGCTGACCTTGCCGTCGCGCAGATGCACGTTGATGCCGCAGCGGCAGGCGCACATGTAGCAGGTCGTCTTGCGGATCTCGTCGGAGACCTGCGGCGAGAGGTCGAGCGCGGGCTGTCGTGACATGATGGTTCCTGCATCCTCCCCCAAAACCGGACCATGATCCTTGGCGTGCCACGGTCCGCTGGCCGATTTTTCGCGCAAACAACACCAACCGGGCCGGATTGTCCATCCCGGCCACCGGCCGAAGTCGGGCAGCCGGCCGAAGTCAGCCGCCCTCGGGGCGGGGTGGCAGATATCGAGCGATGTCCTCGGGGGCGAACAGCGCGGTGCCGGGGCTGATCATCGCCGCTGCGGCGGCGGCGAGCCCGCGCGCCAGCGCCTCTTCGGGCGCGCGGCCTTCCAGCATCGCCACCACCAGCGCGGCGACAAAGGAATCCCCCGCGCCCACGGCACTTCGCCGGGCAACCTTCACGCCGGGCACGCGCAGGCTGGGCGCGCCGCGCCGCGCCATGATCGCGCCGTTCTCGCCATGGGTGAGCACCACGTTCTCCGCCCCGTGATTCGCGGCCATCTCCTCGGCAAAGGCTTGCGCCTCTTCGGGCCAGGGCAGGGGGTGCCCGGCGAGCTCCTCCGCCTCCATCCGGTTCTTGCGCAAAAGAAACAGCCCCTCGCGCAACGCCTCGCCCTCGCCCGCGGTGGTGTCGAGGACGAAGCGCGCGCCCGCCTCCCGCGCCGTCCGCGCCGCGCGTGCCCAGAAATCGCTCGACGCCTCCGGCGGCAGACTGCCCGATCCCACGATAATGTCGTCCGCGCCCGCCTCCTCGGCCAGCGCCGCGAGCAGGGCCTGCGACTCGCCTGCGGCGAGGGCGCCGCCGGGCAGGTTGAAACGGTACTGCTCGCCCGTGCCGCGATCGCGCGCGGCGAAGGCAAAGCGGGTCTCCGCGGCCGTCTCCACGATGCGCGCGGGCACGCCCTCTGCGCGCACCAGCGCGGCGAGCTTCTCCCCGAAGGCCCCGCCCACCGGCAGGATCGCGCACACATCGGCGCCCAGCCGGTGGGCGCCGCGTGCCACGTTCACGCCGCCGCCGCCGGGATCGGTGCGCAGATCGGTGCATCGCAGTTTGCGCCCCGGCGCAACGTGATCGGCCTGCGCCGAGATGTCGAGCGCGGGGTGCGGCGTGAGCGTGAGGATGCGCGGCATGCGAGACTTTCGATGGTGGTGGAGGAGGCACATGGGCGCGGCGATCCTGCCCCAGCCGCCGGGCCGGGCCAACCCCTATCCGCCGGGCTGTCGTCAACGCTTTGGCAACCCCGATCTGCGAGCAAACCCGGGCATCGAAGCGAAGCGGACGCAGGAGAATTTCGGGCGATGGAGGCGCGACGGTCGATCCTCAGGCGCAAGGCGCAGGCGGTGCGCCGGCGGGGCCGGGCGGCGCGCGTTCCGGCCGCCAAGGCGCTGCGGCGCGTGCTGGGCCGCGCCACGCGCGACGAATTGCAACTGCCGCTGACTGTGGTCGATCTGCGGGCGGAGCGGGTATCGCTGGCCGAGCTTCTCGACCTGCCGCAGCCGCAGGCGCTGCTGACGATCGTCGAGGGGCCGGCGGAGGCGCTGGGCCTTGTCGGGCTGGCGCCGCCGGTGCTCTCGGCCGTCATCGAGATGCAGACGATCGGCCGCGTTCTCGACACCGCCCCTCAGCCGCGCAAGCCCACCGTGACCGATGCGGCCATGTCGGCGCCGTTGATCGACCGCATTCTGGTGGAGTTCGCCGCAGCGCTGAGCGAGGGCGAGGATGCGGGGTGGTCGCGCGGCTACCGTTTTGCCTCGCCGCTGGAGGACGCCCGTCCGCTCGGGCTGGTGCTGGAGGATTGCAGCTACCGCGTGTTTGTCGCCACGCTCGACCTCGGCGCGCCGGCGCGCACGGGCGAGTTGCTGATCGCCCTTCCGGCCGAGCCCCCCGCCGCCCCGAGGCGGGACGCGCCGCGTCGCGGCGCGGCGGATTCGGCCTGGAGCGCGATGATGGAAAAGGCGGTCTTGCCCGCGCCGGCGCGGGTGGAGGCGGTGCTTCACCGTGCCTCCCTGCCACTGGCCGACGTGATGGCGCTGGCGCCGGGCAGCGTCCTGCCGGTGCCGGGCAGCGCGCTCGAACAGGTCGCGCTCGAGGGGCCGGGCGGCCGGCCCGTCGCCCATGGGCGGCTGGGATTGCGCATGGGGTGGCGGGCGGTGCGGCTGCAGGAGGCCGGCGAGGCCGGCGCCGTGCCCCGACGGGCAGCCGGATCGACGGATGCGTCTTCGGCGGCGGCGCCGGCGCTTGCCGATGCGCCCGCGCCACAGCCCGCCGCCGCCGTGCCGGCCGCGGCCGAACTCGGCGATGGTGGCACGGCGCCGCCCGATCCCGACCCGCAGGACGAATTGCCGGACTTGCCGGAGCTGGAACTGGCCGATCTGCCCGATCTGGCGGGGCAGGAGAGCCCGTTTTCGACGGAGGGAGGATGAGGGGGGCGGCTGACCGGCGCATCCTGCCGCGAGGACGCCCGACATCTGCCGCTTGCGTTGCCGCACCACGCCGATTGCCGTTGTGCCGGCACATGGTAAGGGGCCGGCGGCGCGCGCCACCGGCCCCACCGATGACCGCGAGTCGGCGCTCAGTTGCCGTTTTCGGCGAGCGCCTCGATCTGGTCGCGGAACTGCGCGAGCTGATGGTAGCCGTTGCGCGCCGCCGCGGCGATCATCTCGTCGGTGTCGCGCGCCCCGGCCTGGCTCAGGGCCCAGACGATGGAGGAGCGGTTGCCCGAGGCACAATAGGCAAAGACCGGGCCGTCGGCCGCCCTGATCGCCTCACCCTGCGCCTCGACCGTCTCCATGGTCAGCGCGCCATGCACGACCGGGTTCATCACGAAATTCATCCCGGCCGCCTCCGCCGCCTGCCGGATCGCGTCCGCCTGATGGTCGGCCGCGACTTCGCTGTCGGGGCGGTTGCAGATCACCGTGGTGAATCCGGCCTGCTTGAGCGCCGAAATATCCTCGGGGCCGATCTGCGGCCCGACTGCATAGTCGTCGGTGAGCTCGCGCACGTCCATCTGTCACCTCACGCTGCGGCCATACGGTCAATCTGCACCCGAATCGGCGGTGCGGCCAGCATACCCGCCAGCATGGAGACAAGAAACACCAGCCCGCCGACACCGCCATAGCTCAGCGAGGCGATCGCCGGGCCGGGGCAGAGCCCCACGAGCCCCCATCCCATGCCGAACAGGACCGATCCGACCACGAGGTTGTGGCCCAGCCGCGGATTGGGCTTCTCGGGCAGGTTGGTGCCCAGCACCGAGCGCGCGCGCCCGGTGGCAAAGCGCCATGCGATCGCCATCGGCAGGATGGCCCCGCCCAGAACGAAAGCCAGGGTCGGATCCCAGTCGCCGAACACGTCGAGCCAACCCTGCACCTTTTCGGTGTTGGTCATCCCCGAGATCAGAAGCCCCGCACCGAACAGGCCGCCGGAGAGAAACGCGAATACGTTGCGCATGTCAGATCACCCCCAGAAGATGCTTGAACAGCACGACCGACACGCCGCCGGCCAGCAGATAGAAAACCGTGGCCACGATCCCGCGCAGCGAAAAGCGCGAGATGCCGCACACCCCGTGGCCGCTGGTGCAACCATTGGCCAGCCGGGTGCCGATGCCCACCAGAAGCCCGGCAGCGACGATCGCGGCCCAGTTGCCGGTGATGTTGGTGCCCAGCCCCGGAAAGAAGGCCAGCATCAGAATCGCGGGCACGATGACGAGCCCGGCGAGAAAGGCGATCCGTTCGGCGGCATTGGCCTTGCCCGAACGGTCGACGAGCCCGCCGATCAGACCGCTGGCGCCCATGATGCGCCCGTTGACCAGCAGAAACAGCGCCGCCGCCACGCCGATCATGAGGCCGCCGGCGAAGCCCCAGATCCAGTCCTGTTCGATCATTTCCAGTCTCCATTTCCACCCGCGAACGCACGCGGCGCACGCGGGTTGTTACCTTTCGCACCGGTGCCGCCGCCCCGGCCGGCATGCGCCGGCCGGGGCGCGTGATCAGAGCTGATCGACGGGCACCTTGAGATACACCTTGCCATTGTCCTCGGCCGGCGGCATCTGGCCGGCGCGGATGTTGACCTGCAGCGACGGGATGATCAGCTTGGGCATTCCCAGCGTCGCGTCGCGTTCGGTGCGCATGCGCACGAAATCCTCGCGCGTCTTGCCGGTGCCGACGTGGACGTTCCTGGCCTTTTGTTCGCCCACCGTCGATTCCCAGGCGTAGTCCTCGCGGCCCGGCGCCTTGTAGTCGTGGCCCACGAAGATGCGCGTCTCGTCCGGCAGGGCGAGGATCTTCTGGACGCTTTCATACATGGTCTCGGCCGAGCCGCCGGGGAAGTCGCAGCGAGCGGTGCCGAAATCGGGCATGAACAGCGTGTCGCCCACGAAGGCGGCGTCGCCGATCACATAGGTCAGGCAGGCGGGCGTGTGGCCCGGCGTGTGCAGCACATCGGCGCGGATCTGGCCGATGTGAAAGCTGTCGCCCTCGTCGAAGAGGGCGTCGAACTGGCTGCCGTCGCGCTCGAACTCGGTGCCCTCGTTGAAGACCTTGCCGAAGGTCTCCTGGACCATGATGATGTTGCGCCCGATGCCGAGCTTGCCGCCCAGCTTCTGCTGGATATAGGGCGCGGCCGACAGGTGGTCGGCATGGGCATGGGTTTCGAGCACCCATTCGACCTCCAGCCCTTCGGCCTTGATGAAGTCGATCACGGCATCGGCCGACTCGGTCTTGGTGCGGCCGGAGGCGTAGTCGAAGTCCAGAACCGAATCCACGACGGCGCATTTGCTGCCCTGCGGATCGCGGACGACATAAGTGATGGTGTTGGTCGCGTCGTCGAAGAACGCGGTGACGTCGGGTTTCATGGCAACCTCGCTGCTTGGTGACTGCGGGAAACATAGCATGGGTGATTTATATTGCAAGACATGAATGTGAATTGTTCCGCCGCGCGCCCGCGGATGCTTGACTCATGTCAATGTGACGTCACGCTTGCCGTGGTCTGAGTGACCGCGTGCGGCAAGGGAGACATGGATGAAGAGTGATGCCGAACGGGAGGCGCAGCTGCGCGCGCGACTGGCGGAGCTGGATGCGAGGTTGCACGGCATCGAAGATGAACTCGACTCGCACCAGTCCAAGGACTGGGAGGACATGGCCGCCGAACGCGAGACCGACGAGGCGCTTGAGGGCATTGGCCGGTCCGGGCTCGAGGAAATTCGCATGATCCGCGCCGCGCTCGACCGGATTGCGCAAGGCGAATACGGCTATTGCGTCAAATGCGGCGAACGGATTTCCGAGGAGCGCCTCGATCTGCTTGCGCACACCCCGTTTTGCCGCCGCTGCGCGCCCTGAGCGTGCGGCACGAGTTGCTCCACCACACAGCGCGCGAGGTTGGTATGAGTGCCCAGTATGACGAGAACGATGCGAAGCGGAAAACACCCCGCCCGGGCGAAAGCGACCGCGACGATCGGCGCGGCAACCCGCCGGACCGGCCCGGCCGGGCTGAGCCCCGGCGGCGCGACGATGGCGACGAGGGCGATCTGTTCGACGATGTGCCGGTCTGAAGCCCACGCCGCGTGGCGTGATCATTGCCATGTCCACGCGGTGGCTTAGTATCGCGCCGGGGAGCCGTCCGTGTCGGCGGCGCCGTAGCGACGAGGCCAAGGCCATGGCGATGACGACACATCCCGCGCGCGAGAGCGTCGCGCAGATGGTCCGGCGTGACGATACCGCTGGCGTGGCCCGTCTCGTGCCCGAAGCGCCGCTGTCGGATCCCGATCTCTGGGCCGCCCTGCGCGCGGCTGTCGCGTCGGCCTGCACGGATGATCGCGTGCACGCGCTGGTTCTGGTGCTGGGCGCGCGTGCGGGCGCGGGGCAACTCCTGACGCTGGAGGGGGCGCCGGCGCTGAGCGGGCTCGCCGATGTGATCGAGAATTGCGACAAGCCTGTCGTCGCGGCGATGAGCGGCCTTGTGGCCGACGAGGCGTTCGCCCTGGCGGTTGCGGCGCATTACCGGGTCATGGCGTCGGACGCACGACTGCACACGCGCGCGACGGCGCAGGGGCTGATCCCGGCCGGCGGTCTGACCCAGCGCCTGCCGCGCCTGTCCGGGGCGGGTGTGGCGCTCGACCTGCTGCGCGACGGCGCCACATTCGACGCCCCGGCCGCGGATGCCGCCGGGCTTGTCGATGCGGTTGCCGGCCGTGGCGAGGACGCCGCCACGAGCGCGGCGATCCGCTTTGCCCATGCCTGCATCGCCGAAGGCGTCGGCCCGCGCCGCACGCGCCACCGCGATGACGGCATGCGCGACCCGGCCGCCTTCGGGCAGGCGATCGGGGCGGCGCGCGCGGCATCGGGGCCCGCGGGGCTGATGGCGGGCGCGCGCGTCGTCGATTGCGTCGAGATGGCGCAGTTCCTGCCCCTGGGCACCGGCCTGGCCTACGAGGCCGAAGCGGCGCAGGAGTGCCGCGCCTCGGAGGACGTCACCGGCCTGCGGCATCTTATCTCTGCCCGCTCGGGGCTGCGCGCCGCGGTGCCGCGGGCGGCGGACGCGCCCGATCACGCCGCGATCCTGCTGCCCGCCGGCGCGGTTGTGCCGGACGCTCTGGTTGCCGCGCTTCTGGGCGGGGGGCTGCATGTGACGCTGATCGCCCCTGACGTGGCGACGCTGCGCGCGGGCTTCGCGGCGGTGGCCGAACGGCAGGAGGCGGCGGTGCGCAGCGGCGCCATGACGGCGCGACTCCGTGACGCCGGCTGGGCCCGTCTGGGCGCGGCGCATGGCGCGCATGAACTGGGAGCGCAGGGCCTTGTCGTCGTGGCCGAGGCCGCTTTGGCAGAGGGCGATACCGAAACCCTCGCAGAGCTTCAGGCCGCCATGCCCGCGCATGGGGCGGTCGCCGTTCTGCTGCCGGCCGAGGCGCGTGCCGGGGCGCTTGCCCCGCTGCTTGACCGGGCCGTGCGTCCGGCCACGGTGATGGGGCTGGCCGCCGATACGGCCGCGCCGCCGCGGGGGTTCGAGCTGATGCTGACCCCGCGCACCGCCGACGCGGCCCATGGGGGCTTTCAGGCGTTGGCGGAACGTCTGGGATGCACGGCGGTGCCGGCGCGCGGCGCCTTCATCAGCGGCGCGCTTCTGACCGCGCTGGAAGGCGCGGTCGCGCATCTGATCGGCGCGGGAACCGCACCGGCGCATGTCGCGGCGGTGCTCGACGACTGGGGCCTGTCCGAGGCGGCGCCCGCGACCGATGCGGCCCGCGGCGGCGAGGGGCAGGGGTCGCGGCGGGAGGTGCGCAACGGCCTGCTCGCGGCGCTGGCCAATGCAGGGGCGCATCTGCTTGCCGACGGGACAGCCGCAAGGCCGGGCGACATCGACCTGGTGGCGGTGGACCGGCTTGGCTTCGCCGCAGGGCGCGGAGGGCCGATGCATCTGGCCGACCGCGCCGGCGTGATGGTGCTGCGCGCCTTTCTGCGCCGCTGGGCCGATGAGGCGCCGGCGCTGTGGGCGCCCGCGCCACTATGGGACGACCTCTTCCGCCACGCCCGGCAACTATCGGAGTTCGAGGCGGGCTGACGGTGATCAGCGCAGCATGATGCCGGCGATCACCATCATCAGCCCCAGCGCCGAGACCATGAGCGCGGCCATGTTCATCGCCACCGCACGCTGCAGCCTTGCGCGCAGCCCGGCATCATCGAGCCCGGCGCGGCGCGCCCGCAGCGCGTAGAGCACGCACCACACCAGCCCCGCCACCCCGGCGAGCGACACCGCCGCCCCGCTCCAGATCAGCCATTCCATGCCCGCTGTCCTCCTTGCCGGCCCGGCCGCGGGCGTAATCCAGCCCGCCGCGGCAGGCAAGCCCGCCGGCCCCTTGATCCGCCCCTGTGGCGCGGGTATCGCTTGCGCCCACCCGACCCCAGCGAGGCCATGATGAACGAGACCACCCCCCCGTCCTCCTATGACGTGACCGCCAGCGAGCTGCGCCAGTTCATCGAGCGTTACGAGCACCTCGAGGCGGAAAAGAAGGAGATCGCCGACCAGCAGAAGGAGGTGATGGCCGAAGCCAAGGGCCGCGGCTACGACACCAAGGTGATGCGCAAGGTCATCGCCCTGCGCAAGCGTGACCGCGACGAGATCGCCGAGGAGGAGGCGGTGCTGGAAATGTACAAGGAGGCGCTGGGAATGTCCTGAGCCGCCGGTGACGGTTCAGGGCTGGATGAGGCGCACGCCCTCGAGCGCGGCGATCTCGGCGATGTCGTCGTCGTAGTTGGCGCTGAGATCCTCGACCAGGGCGTCGGTCCAGCCGGGAAGGTCGAGTTCGAGCTCAAGCGCCTCGGGCATCACGTACTTGTCAAGAAAGGCCGTCACCACGCGGCGCCGGCTTTCCTCGCTCGCCGGCGGGTTGGCCTCGAGATAGGCCTGCATCCGTTGCATGCCGTCCTCGCTCATCAATGTGCCCAGACGGTCATAGATGTGGTCCAGCTCGATCTCGGGCCCGTGACCCGATACGGCGGCGAGCACCTCGGGCCAGATCAGCGGGGTGTCCTCGTCGCACCACACGGTGATCTCCATGCCCGGATTGGCATCGCGCAGCCGCCGGACGAAATCCGACCAGCTCAGCTCCAGCGGGTCGGTCCCGGCCATCACCTCGTCATAGCTCTTGGTGCTCAGGCGCGCGAAAAGCGCGGGCAGGAAGGTCGCCGGGTTGCGGATCGCGAGGTGGAACTCGCTGCGCGCGCCGGGAAAGAGCTGCGCGAACCAGGGCGACTTTTCGGTGGTCATCGGATAGAGCATGCCCTCGCCGATCACCTTGTCCTGCGCGCAGAGAAACGAGTCGTAGGACATCACCACGCGCTCGGCGCTGTCCTCGTCGAGGATGGCGTCGAGCATCGTCTGCTGCATCTCGGCGCCGGCCGGCGCGCCGCGCAGGGTCTTGAGCGCCTCGCGCAGCACCGGACGGTAGCGGCCGGTTCCCGGCACCACGATACCCTCGTGCAGAAGCTTGCCCTTGTTGCGCAGCAGGCAGCGGATCAGCGCCTCGTCATCGGTGCAGTGCATCCCGATATGATACGCGATGTCCATGACGTTCCATCCGTTTCGCAGGCCCGCCTGCCAAGGCGCGTGTGGCAAACACTATACGCCGTCGGCGGGGGAGAAAACCCGCAAAGCTTGCCGGCCCGGGGCCGAGCGATTTTCGCATTCATGCCGCATTGGTGCTAGGATCGCGGCGCAGTTTCGCACCCGATTGCCAGCCGGAACGGAGACGACAGGATGGATGACGGCGACGGCGACGCGGCGCAAGGCGGGCAGGGCGGCCGGCTCGCGCGCGCGATGCGCGAGCTGGGCATCCCCATGAAGGAGGCGCGCCACGCCGACGCGATCCGCAGGATTCTGGTCGATCAGCGGCGCGCGGCGCGTGCGCGCGATTTCTCGCCCGCGGCCCCGACGCTGAACAACTTCCTGTCCTTCGCGCTGCCGCGCGCCCATCGCGCGCAGGGCCAGATCTTCCAGGATCTGTGGGTGCTGTTCGAGCTGGGTGTGCCCGAGGGCGGCTATTTCGTCGAATTCGGGGCGACGAACGGGCATACCATGTCGAATACCTACCTGCTGGAGACCGGCCATGGCTGGCGCGGGATCGTCGCCGAGCCCAACCCCGACTATCACGACGCCCTCGCGGCCAACCGTGGCTGCGCGATCAGCCATGACTGCGTCTGGTCCGAGACCGGCGCGCGGCTGCCGTTTCTGTGCACCGCGCAGGCGATGTTCTCGCGGCTGGCCGATGTGAACCCGCAGGATCACAACGAGGCGGCCAAGCGCGCCGATCCGCGCGAGATCATGGTGGAGACGATAACGCTCGACGATCTGCTCGACGCGCATGGCGCGCCGGATGTGATCGACTATCTCTCCGTCGATACCGAGGGGTCGGAACTCGACATCCTGCGCGCCTTCGATTTCTCGCGCCGCTTCGTCAGGTGTCTCAGTGTCGAGCATAATTTCACGCCGATGCGCCACGAGCTCCACGCGCTGCTCACCGCGCAGGGCTATCTGCGCCGCTTTCCCGAGTTCACGCGCTTCGACGACTGGTATGTTCACCGCGACGTCGCGCACCCGGAGAACGGCGCATGAGCGCGGCCACCGCCGGCGGCCGCCTGATCGCCTTTCGCGCCGATCGGCTTGGCGCGCGGCTTGTCTCGCTCGTCAACGCGATGCGGCTGGCCGAGGCGCTCGGCGCCCCCTTTGCCATGCGCTGGCAGCGTTCGGGATCGGTGGGCGCCGAATTCAATGACCCCGCCGAGCTTTTCGATGCGGATTTCGTCGCGCGCCGTTTCATCAGTGCCGAGGTCTGGGCGGCCGAGGGCGCGCGCGCCCCGCAGCTGCGCCAAGATCGGATGCCCGAGGCCCAGACCCTGCGTACGGCACTGGCGCGCGGCGAGACGCGCGTCGTCAACATCGCCTTCGGCGTGCTCGCCCTTCCCGACGAGGAGATCGCCCCCGTGCGGGCCCGCTGCGGCGCGATCTTCCGTGCCCTGCCACTTGCGCCCGACCTGGCCGCGCGGGCCGACCGCCTGCGCGCCCGGCTCGCCGGGGCGGTGGCCTATCACATCCGGCGCGGCGACATCGCCAGCGCGCCCAAGCAGATGAACAAGCCCTTTCCCCACAAATACGTGCCGGATGATTTCTATCGCCGTCACATGGCCGAGGCCTGCGCCGCCGGCCATCGGCCGGTGGTCTTCTCGGACGATCCCGCCACCGTGGCGCGGCTTAAGGCGGAGTTCCCCGAACTCCTTGCGGCCGACGAGGTGCTCGAAACCGAGGGGCTGACCGCTGGCGCCCGCGACTTTCTCGAATTGCTGGCGATGTCGTGTTGCGAACGCATCATCGCCCCGGCCCAGTCGGCCTTTTCGGCGACGGCGGCCGAGCTGGGCGGCGTGCCGCGGACAACGGTGCAGGCCGATCTGGGAAAGGGCGCCGCCCGCGCCGCCGGCGAGGCGCTGGTTGCCCGGCTCCGCAGCCGGCCGGAGAGTTTCGGCGATGACGGGGATGCGGGGCAGTCGCTGCTCCATGCCGACGCGCATCTGTGCCGAGAGGGGCGGCTCGCGGAAGCCTCGCAGCTCTATGCCCGGTGCTGCGCGCGCGGGCTGCGCCTTTCCTTCGTTCAGCCGCGCGCGGTGGCGCGGGCCCTCGTGGCTGAGGGGCGCGATGCCGCCCGCGACCGGCTCGCCGGGCTGGCCGACACCCCGCCCTTTTTCGAGCGCGATCTCGCCGAGCTTTGCCTGCTGGAGGCGGTGGCCGAGGTCGAACGCGATCCGGCTCGGGCGCGGCGCGCCCTGATGCGGGCCTTCTGGCTGCGCCCGGACGCGCGCGGCCTGCGGCGCCTTCTGCCCGTGCTTGCCGCGGGCGGCGCGCTGGACGGCCCCGATACACTACCCGCCCCGGCCGCGGCGATGACCCTCGCCGGCCGCCCGATCGGGGCCGATGCATTGGCCTCCGAGCCGGTTCACGGGGTCGATCTCGTGCCTTTGCTCAAACTCCTGCCATCTGGTGCCGACCCCGCCCGCCTGCCGCAGCGGGGAAGCGCCGATCCGCTGATGTGGGAGTGGGGGCCCCTTCTGCAAGGCAATGTCTACGTCCATTCGCTCGACAAGCCGCCGGGGCGCAATTTCGCCGCCGCTCTCGACGCGCTGGCGGCCCGTCCCGGCAACGCCTCCGACGAATTGCTCGGAGTGCAGGCGCTCAGCCTCGCCTTGCGCGCGGCCCGTCCCCCCGCACGGCGCGGCGAGGGCGACGACGCTGCGGATGCGCGCCTGCGCGCCGAATGGCGCGACACCGCCCTGATGCGGCTGGAGAGCCTCGCCGCGGCGGCGCCCGAACTGGCCATGCATTGGCGGCGGCTGTCGCATGCGCGTCTTCTGGCCCGGCAGATGGGGCCGGCCGCCGCCGCGGCGCGCCGGGCGGCCGAGATCGGCGGACGACCCGCCCTTCATGCCTGGGCGGGGCTGATACTGCGGCGGCAGGCGCCGGCGGAGGCCCGAGATCATCTGTGCGCGGCCGAGGCGGGCGGGCTCGCGCTCGCCTCGATTCCGGGGATGCGCGCCGAGCTCGAACGCGGCGAAGGCGATGCCGCCGCCGCCCTCGAGGCAAATGCGCGGGCGCAATTGCTGGCGCCCGGCGCCTATAGCTGGCGGCTGCAGGCGGCGCGGATTCATTGCGCGGCGGGCGACACTGCCGCGGCGCGGGCGGTGCTCCAGGCGCTGGTCGACCAGGACAGGGCGAGCCCCGCCGTGCTGCTCCTGCTGGCCGAGATTGAGACGGCGCGCGGCGCCGATGCCGCCGCGCGCGCCGCACTCGCCCGGCTCCTCGAACACAAGCCCGGCCACCCGGAGGCCACGCGCCGCCTCGCCGCGCTGGGTTAGAGACATTTGCACCTCCGCCGCCCGACGCGGCGTATTGAGCCGGACGGGTTTTGCCGGTAAAAGCCCGGGACGGCCGGTGTAGCTCAGCTGGCAGAGCGGCGCTCTTGTAAAGCGAAGGTCGGGGGTTCGATTCCCTCCACCGGCACCACTATTCGGGTCAAGAAATGGATTTCGCTGAAAAAATTTGACACTTCGTTTGCGGCCCGCCCCATAGTCCGCCTTTTAGTTTTTGCTGTGCAAGCAGCGTGACGTAACGTCAGACTGCCATGGGTGCTAAGTTCTCAGCTCCTCGGGGATTGTCGTAACTGGGGCATCACGATCGCGTTGTTGCAGAACGCGGGTCTGAGGCGTGACTTCTCCTTACCCCGCTGGCGTCAGGCCACACGGGCGATCTCGGCGGTGCCGGGGGCTGGGAAGCGGTTCATGACTGAGCAGGCGAGCGCCACGGGTTCGAGAGAGCCTGCGAAGGATGCGGATGTGGATTTCGGCGGTCTGGCGCTCCAATGGCTCGCCTGCGT
>PUHN01000058.1 GCA_002967695.1 Rhodobacteraceae bacterium WD3A24
CAGGCGGCTGAGCCTCCCCCGGACCCCCGCCCGGGGGCGCCCCACCACCCCCTTTTCGGTTCCTCCGCGGCCACGAAGGGCATGCGGGGGGCGGGGCGCAAGAGTTCGCTAGCGTCAGACCAAATTTCCGGGTTGCCACTTGGTTGTCCACACTGCGCACGCTTCGGCGCGGCGAGCAGTGAAGAAAAACGGGAAATCAAAACGTTGTGCGCACATGCGCGTGCCGTAATGGGGAGGCCACCACGTGGCCACTCCGGTTGCCGGGTGGCCAGGGTGGCCACCCTTTCGTCGTGAAGCAGCGTCGGGAAGCTCCCGTCCTTTCACGCAGCACTTGCCACGGCCTTCATCCAGTCGGCGTTCATCTTTGCGAACCATTCGCGGAACTGCACGCGGTTGGCCCAGCGGTGACGAAGCAGTTCCTCGGGATGGAGCAGGCCCATCATGTTGCCGGCGACAGCGGCGGTGGAGGCGCTGTCGCCGGAATGGGTCGCCGCGCAGCGCAGGCCGAATTCGATATCGTCATTGGTGAGGCACGCATAGAGCGCGATCGACAGCGCCTCCTCGGCCGTCCAGCCGACGCCGGGCGTCTCGACCGTGGCCGGTTCACCGTCGCGCGGGGCTTGGAGCGCCGCGCGAATGGCATCGCGCGTCTCGGCGGCGTCGTCGCCTGTCAGCCGGGCCAGGGCGGCCTCGGCGGCCTCTTCCAGCTCCATACCGGTGCCGACATCGGCCAGCATGCCGGCCCAGGCGGCCGCGGCGATCCGGCCCGTCGGGTGGCCGTGGGTCAGCGCCGAGGTCGCCACTGCGAGATCATGGACGTCCTCGCGTGGGCAGAGCGGCGCGACGGGGGCGACGCGCATGATCGTCCCGCATCCCTTGGAGTCGTTCACGGCGGGAGCGCCGAGCCTTTGCGCAGCACACAAGGCGCTCAGGCATGTCATTCCCGGTGCGCGGCGGTGCCAGAAGCGGCCGTACTGGATCAGCCCCTCGTCGCCCGTCCCGGCAATCTGCGGTGTTTCGTCTTGCGTCCTGAGCCAGCGCAGAAGCGCGCGATGCCCTCTTCTGGCCGGATCAGTGACGAAGACCCGAAGGTTCCACTGCCGACACCTTTTCGATATTGGGCCACGTGCGTGATGCGCGGCTCCGTCCGGAGGGTTTGGCTCCTGCGCAGACGAACGTATATACAGTAAAACTATATATTTATAGATAAATTGTATTCGACTGCATAGAGCCTCGTGCCTATTGCTGACTCCGTCTAAGGCTCCCCCGACAGCGGCGAGCCAAAGAACGTCGCTCGACATTTGGAGGGAGCCATGGCGGTCATCGAAGTGAGAACGGAAATATCGGGAAATGTCTGGAAGATCGAGGCCTCTCCGGGCGATCGGCTGGAAGAGGATGATCCGATAATGATCCTTGAATCGATGAAGATGGAAATTCCCTTGGCGGCGCCCGAAGATGGAACCATCGTTGAAATTCTAGTCACGGAAGGCGCTGCCATCTCCGAGGATGACATCGTCGCGCGCCTCGAGGTGTGAGCACCATGCGCAAGATTCTGATTGCGAACAGGGGCGAGATCGCGCGACGGATAATCCGATCCGCCCGCGCCTCGGGTCTGAAAACGGTAGCCGTGTATTCAGAGGCTGATGCGGGCGCCGCGCATGTCGAAGAGAGCGACGAGGCTGTGCTTATCGGCCCCGCTCCGGCGCGCGAAAGCTACCTGCAGCATACACGCGTGTTGGATGCGGCAGTGCAATGCGGCGCCGACGCGATACACCCGGGATACGGGTTTCTTTCGGAAAGCGCGGAATTCGCCGAGGCGGTTTCGCAAGCTGGCATGGCATGGGTGGGCCCGAGTCCGGCGCTGATCCGCGCCATGGGTGACAAAGAACGAGCGCGCGAGATAGCACGTCGTGCGGGTGTCCCGGTTGTCCCCGGCAGCGCGCGCATGGCTGAAGGCGAACGACTCGACCTCGACACCGAAGCAGCTTCGGTCGGATTTCCGTTGCTGGTCAAGGCTTCCGCCGGTGGCGGGGGAATCGGCATGCGCCGTGTCGACGGGCCCGACAAGCTGGCCGAGACCGTCGCTGCGACGCAGTCCATGGCCACGAAATCATTCGGTGATGGCACCGTATTTCTGGAACGTTTCGTTCCGCTCGCGCGCCATGTCGAAATACAGATCTTCGGTCTGGGCGGCAGTGGCGCCGTGCATCTGTTCGAAAGGGACTGCTCACTGCAGCGCCGGTTCCAGAAGGTGATCGAGGAAAGCCCCGCGCCCGCATTGCCGGAATCCGTGCGCGCGGCGATGGCCGAGGCGGCGGTTTCACTGTGCGTCGCAACGGGCTACGCGGGGGCCGGAACGGTCGAATTCATCATGGATGCGCATAGCCACGATTTCTATTTTCTTGAAATGAACACGCGAATCCAGGTCGAGCATCCCGTCACCGAGATGGTCACCGGCCTCGACCTTGTCAGCATGCAGATCGACTATGCGCGTGGCGAGCTGGTCCAACTCGACCAAGCCGCGATCACAACGACGGGGCACGCGATCGAGTGCCGTCTCTACGCGGAAAACCCTGCGAAATTTTTCATGCCCTCCCCCGGACGGCTCTCACGGTTTGACCTTCCCGAGCAGACCGCCGACCTGCGCGTCGACAGCGGTTACCGCGCCGGAGAGGAGGTCACAACCCATTATGATCCCATGCTCGCCAAGATCATCGCATGGGGAGCTGACCGCGATCGCGCACGCATCCGCGCGGCGGAGGCGTTGAGAGAGCTGCGCATAGACGGAATCGCCACGAACAAGGATTTCCTGGTTGCTTGCCTCGAGAGCGACGGATTTCAGCGCGGCGAGGTGCATACGGGCTTCATAGATGAGAACCGAAAGCAACTTCTCTCAGCGACAACGGAAGGAAAGACAATATGACAACGCGTTCTGCGACGATCCTTGCGACAACGATACAGGCCGATGCCACGAGCGCGAGCCGGACAGTGCGTGTCGTGCTCGCCATGCTGGCGGGCACGCTCACCATCGCGCTGAGTGCGCGCCTGCAGGTGCCGATGTGGCCTGTTCCCATGACGATGCAGACGCTTGCCGTGCTGGCTGTCGGCATGGCCTTTGGCGCGCGGCTGGGGCTGGCGACGGTGGCGCTTTACCTCGCGCAAGGCGCGGCGGGGCTGCCCGTCTTCGCGTCCGGTGGAGGGATCGCCTATTTCGCCGGGCCGACGGCCGGTTTTCTGTGGTCGTTCCCGCTGATGGCACTGAGCGCCGGTTGGCTGGCCGAGCGCGGCAAGACCCGAACCGTCGCTGGGGCCTTCGCGACAGGCCTGGTGGGCATGTGCATCGCTTATTTCGTTGGGGCAGGCTGGCTGGCCGCCTCGGTCGGGCTTCCGGCCGCTTTCGCCGCCGGGGTCGCGCCTTTCATTCTGGGAGACGTGCTGAAGGCGGCGATCATCGCCCTGGCCTTCCCTGCTGTCTGGCGCATGTTGGCCGGATCCAAGTAGCGTCCGAACCCCACTCCCCTGAGCGGTTCCGCTGAGCACGCGGCGCGGGATCGCAAGGGGGATTGGTCCGGCGGAATCATGCGCGACCGAAACGTTTACGCTAGGGGATCGGACATGCGGCGAAACGATCTGTTGGACAGCGGACTGCTTATTGGCGTCGTGGGGGCCGGAGCCATGGGTTCAGGTATTTCCCAGGTCGCCGCGGCCGCCGGACGGAAGGTTCTTATCTACGACCAGCGCGAAGGCGCGGTCGAGGCCGCGCGTGACGGAATACTTGCCCGCATGGACAAGCGGGTGAGAGAGGGCCGCCTGCCTGCGGCCGAGCGCGAGGCCATGGCATCACGCCTGTGTCCGGTTGCGACGCTGGAAGAACTCGCCCCTTGTGGTCTCGTCGTCGAAGCGATCGTCGAGGAGCTCGACGCCAAACGTGGACTGTTCGCTGGCCTGGAAGGCATCGTCTCTGCCGATACGGTTCTGGCCTCGAACACATCCTCTATTCCGATCGGCGCGATCGCCGCGGGGTTGAACCGCCCCGATCGCGTCGCGGGGCTGCATTTCTTCAACCCCGTTCCGCTGATGAAGCTCGTCGAGGTCATTCCGGCGCCCGATACCGCCGCTGAGGTCATTGAAGGGCTGATGGCGTTGAGCCGTGTCATGGAGCGTGAGCCAGTGCGCGCGCGTGACACCCCTGGTTTTCTGGTCAATTTCGGTGGCCGGCCATTCGTGACCGAGGGGCTGACCATCGCCCAGGAAGGTGTCGCGTCTCCGGCGCAGATCGACGCCGTGATGCGCGATTGCTGGGGATTTCGCATGGGGCCTTTCGAATTGATGGATCTCACGGGCATGGACGTGAACCTGCCGGTGACCGAATTCATCCACCATGCGACCTTCAGCGATCCGCGCATGCGTTCGACTTACCTGCATCGTTACAAGGTCGCCACGGGGCAGCTGGGCCGAAAAACGGGGCGTGGCCATTATGACTATCACGACGGCGCCGAGCGGCCGTCGCCCGACGCCGAAACGCGGCGGTCTGCCGCCCCGGCGGTGGCGATAGCCGAGCCATCCGACGCACTTCTTGCCCTGCTCAAAGAGATGGGGATCGAAGTGCTCGAGACAGATGACGGAGCCGTCCCCCTCCTCGCCGCTCCGATCGGAGAGGATTGTAGCACTTTGTGCAGCCGCATCGGGGCGGATCATCGCCGCCTAATCGGCGTGGACGTGACCGGCGACACGACGCAGCGGGTCACGCTGATGGTTCCTCCCGGGGGTGATCCGGCAATACGCGAGAGCGTCGTGGCGCGTTTCAATGTGGCACGCAATGTCACGCTGGTCGGGGATTCGCCTGGTTTTATCGGTCAGCGCATTTGCGCGATGGTGGCGAATCTGGGTTGCGAAATGGCCCAGCTCGAACTTGCAAACCCCGGAGCCATCGACGCCGCAATGCGGTTGGGCCTGAACTATCCGCGCGGCCCCTTGGAACTGGCCGACGCTATCGGTGTTGAGCGCCTACACGAGATCATGCGCAGGATTCAGGAGCAGACCGGCGATGACCGGTACCGGCCGAGCCAATGGCTACGCCGACGCGCGCAGCTCGGGCTGTCGGCGCGCGCCCCCGCATTCCCCGACTTGGAGGACGACGCATGAGCCAGGTAATTCTCGAACGCCCATCCGCGCAGATCGCACATATCCGCCTCAATCGTCCCAAGGCGCGCAACGCGCTGACACTCGACATTCGCAAGTCCCTCGCCGCGATCTTCAATGAGTTGGCCGTCGATGAGGAGTTGCGCTGCGCTGTACTCTCGGGCGAGGGCGGGAATTTCTCGGGCGGTGCCGATCTGAGCGACATGGTGCAGCTCGGCGCGATCGAAATCTACCAGCGCCATACCGAGCGGCTCTGGGCCGCGGTGTCCGACTGTCCTGTGCCAGTGATTGCCGCGGTCGAAGGCTATGCCCTGGGCGGTGGAATGGAACTGGCCATGCATGCCGACATCATCGTGACCGACCCGGCGGCACGGATGGGGCAGCCGGAAGTGCGTGTGGGCATCATGCCCGGTGCCGGCGGCACACAGCGACTGTTGCGGGCAGTTGGTCGGTATCGCGCGATGCTGCTCTGCCTGACGGGTGATCAGATCACGGGCGCGCAAGCGGCCAATATGGGGCTGGCAAGCAAGCTCGTCGATGAGGGCGCAGTGCTCGACGAGGCCCATGCGCTCGCCGAAAAGATCGCCCGGATGCCGCCGCTCGCCGTCGCCCAGATCAAGGAGGTGATCCACGCCGGCGCCGACGCGCCGCTGTCGAGCGCGCTAGCGCTGGAACGCAAGGCATTCCAGATCCTGTTTGCCAGCGAGGACAAGACCGAAGGCATGAACGCCTTTCTCGAAAAGCGCCGGCCCGACTATTCAGGGCGATGACGAAGGACCGCCGTTACGGTGGGAGGCGACAATCCACCCAGCCCTGACGGGATCGGCAGGTAAAGCAGATCCTGCCATGATCCCCGCGCAAGGGCCGCATGGATCAGCCGGAATCAATGCAAATCATTTATACGTAGATGTATAAATTATATTCGATCGCATAGCCGGCGCCGCCTATGAATGGATTGAAGTCGATGATGCACGACCCGCATCTCGCCTGCGTTTTCCTTCGCCGGCGCGGGTTACGACATCGCGGGCTGGGCAGGGTGGATGCCCTGCCCTGGCAAGCGGAGAAGAATGGCACGGGGCGGTCTTGGGTGTCCGAGCGTGCGGGGAGGGGTGATGAAATTCGAAGACCGGATAAAGGAGCACGAGGCGCGCAAGAAACGGGCTCTCGGCATGGGCGGAGAAGAGAAGCTCGCACGCCGTCGCGAGGCAGGGCAGCTCAACGCGCGCGAAAGGATTGCCCATCTGTTTGATGACGGCAGCTTCGTCGAATCGGGCCTGTTTAATACCTCCATGCAGCCGCAGGATCGTGACCGAACTCCTGCCGACGGCAAGATCGCCGGTTTCGGCAAGATCGATGCCCGGCTCGCGGCGGTCATCTCGAACGATTTTACCGTCAAGGGCGCCTCGAGCAGCCCAGTCAACTCCAACAAGATGGAGCACGTCAAAAACGTCGCCGCACGAAACGGCTTTCCGGTGGTGTTCCTTGGCGAATCCACCGGCGCCCGGATGCCCGATATCATGGGCGCGAAGAACATCATTGGTGTCAACAACAACCCGAAGCAGTACATGCGGCTGCGCACCAACCCCTGGGCCTCGGCGGTCCTGGGCTACTGCTTTGGCTCGGCGACCTGGTATTCGGCGATGGCGGATTTCACGGTGATCCGCAAAGGCGCCTGCCTTGCGGTGTCGAGCCCGCGCCTCATCTCGATGGCGACAAAGCAGAAGGTCGACTACGAAGAACTCGGTGGCTGGCGGTTGCACACCGAAGTCACGGGTCTGGCCGATCTGGCGGTTGACACCGATGAAGAAGCGCTCGACGCGATCCGCACTTATCTCAGCTACCTGCCGGGCCACGCCAACGAAGCGCCCCCGCGCGCCCCGGTGCCGGACGGATCCGACGATGCGGCGAGTGAAATCCTTGACGTCATCCCCGAGACAAAGGGCACCGTCTACAATGTGCGCAAGGTCATCCCGCGCGTCGTCGACAAGGACAGCTTTTTCGAGCTCAAGGCGCGCTTTGCCAAGACTCTGGTGACGGGACTGGCGCGAATAGACGGCCGAAGCGTCGGGATTATTGCCAACAACCCGTTCTTCAAGGGCGGCGCGATTGACGCCGATGCCTGCGACAAGGCGGTCAGCTTCCTCGTGCAATGCGACTCCTACAACATCCCGCTGGTCTTTCTCGTCGATCAGCCCGGCTTTCTTATCGGGGTGGAGGCCGAGCGCAAGCGCATGCCCGGCAAGGTGATGAACTGGCTCAATGCGCTGGCCCTGTGCAGCGTTCCCAAGCTGTCGGTCATCATGCGCAAGAGCTATGGACTAGCCGTGCGCAACATGGGCGGCTCGAACAACGCCGACGAAGTCGCGGCGTGGTGGACCGCCGAAGTCAGCTTCATGGACCCGCGCTCGGCGGTCTCCGTCGTCCATGGGCTGTCGCCGGACGACTCTCCGGAAGCCTATGCTGCCGCCCTGGACGAAATGACCCGCGACACCTCCGCCTATGACCTCGGGGCGGTGAACGGGGCGCGAGCCGTGATCGACCCGCGCGAGACCCGGCAGTATCTCAAGCAGATGCTCGAAATATACGAGGATCGCCCCAGCGGGGGCGTGGGCCAACACAATCTGCGAAACTGGCCCACCGGATTTTGATACCGACAGCTTCAACGGAGACGAAGACCCGATGCCTCAGTCATCCGCCTCGCCCGCCCGGCAGCCCTTTCCGCTTGAAGGGGTGCGAATACTCGACTTTTCCCATGTGCTTTCCGGGCCGTATTGCACGATGCTCATGGCCGATATGGGGGCCGAGGTCGTCAAGATCGAGCGCCCGGGAACTGGTGACGAAAACCGGCGGATGCGCAGCTACGAAGGCCGCGGTGAAGGGGATGAAGACTATTTCTACCCGATGAATCGCAACAAGAAGAGCGTCGAACTAAACCTCAAGAACGCGGAAGACCGGGAGCGCGCGATGCGGCTTGTGGAGAATTCCGACGTCGTGGTCGAGAATTTCACCCCGGGCGCGATGAAGAAGCTGGGCCTCGACTATGAGAACATCAGCAAGCTTAACGAGCGGATCATCTACTGTTCCATTTCGGGTTACGGCCAGACCGGCCCGTATCGCGATCGTAAAGCCTATGATTCAATCGTGCAGGCAGTATCGGGGGTGATGTCCATCACCGGCGAGCGGGACGGCCCGCCGCTGCGAAGCGGGTTGATGTTCGGCGACCTGACGGGCGCACTTTATGCGCTCTCCTCAATCCTTGTCTCGCTTTATGCGCGCGAAAGAACCGGCCGGGGAAACTATATCGACCTGTCGATGACCGACGCGCTGCTCAGCCTGTATTCTACGAACGCTGCGGAATACTTGGCCGTCGGAAAGGTGCCACAGCGCTGGGGTTCGGAGAATCCGGGGCGCAGCCCGACCGGCAGTTACCGATGCGCCGACGACCGCTACATTCAGGTGATGGGCGGCTCCAATACGCTCTGGCCAAATTTCTGCACGGCCGTGGAGCTGCCGGAACTCGCCGAGGACGCGCGCTTCGCAACCAACGAGGTCCGGATCGCAAACCGGGACGAACTGCGCGAGCTCCTCACTCCTGTCTTCCTGCGCCGATCGGCCGAGGACTGGGTGGAGAAGCTGACCGAGCACGGCCTGCCCGTGGCGCCGATCAATACGCTCGATGAGGTCATGCACGACCCGCATTTCCGGCACAGGCAGATGGAACTGCGCCTCGATCATCCGCGCTCGGGTGAGATCCGAACCATCAATAATCCATTCAGGTTCAGCAACTATGCCACCTGCCGCGACGGGGCGCCACCGCTGCTGGGCGAGCACAACGACGAATATTGAGCGCACGCGGCAGCGAGACTTTCTGAGGAGGAAGACGCATTGGCAACCGAGAAATCAGACCCGCAATCCCCTACGGACTGGTCGAGCGAATTCGAGGAACTGGAGTTTCGGCGCGCGCGGGCAGACGCCCTAGGCGGCGAGGAAGCGGTTGCCTTCCAGCATGGGCGTGGCAAATACACCGTGCGCGAGCGCATCGACACGCTACTCGACGCGGGCACCTTCAATGAGATGGGACAGCTTGCCGGCAAGGGGAAATATGACGAGAATGGCCGTCTCGTGGAATTCACCCCTTCCAACGCGGTTATGGGGACTGGCAAGCTGGAAGGCCGAAAGATCGTCGTCTCCGGCGATGATTTCACCATTCGCGCCGGCTCATCGGAGTCTACGGTATCCGACAAATGGGTTTACGCCGAACGTCTCGCGCATGAATACAGGATGCCGCTGGTTCGGCTGGTCGATACCGCCGGTGGCAGCATCAAGATTCTCGAACAGAGCCAGTCCACCAAGATTCCCGGCTATGCGCGTTGGCCGTCGATCTCATTGCTGGGGCGCGTTCCGGTCGCGGGAATGGCACTGGGTTCCTGTGCGGGACTGGGCGCGATCAAGGTGGGCTTGTCGCATTTCTCGGTGATGGTGCGTGACAAGGCGTTTGTCTTCGCCGGCGGTCCACCCGTGGTCAAGCAGGGGCTCAACCAGGACGTCACGAAAGAGGAGTTGGGCGGGGCGCGTGTCCACACCCGAAGCGGGGTGGTCAACAACGAGGCCAAGGATGAAGAGGACGCCTTCGCACAGGTCAAGCGCTTTCTCTCCTACATGCCGCGCAATGTCTGGGAGGTGCCCGCGCGGGTAACGCCCGACGACCGCCCGGACCGCTCCGAGGACGCGCTTGATACCATCATCCCGCGTGACCGCCGCAAAATCTATCGTCCGCGCGAAATTCTCAATTTGGTGATGGACAAAGGTAGCGTGTTCGAGGTCGGCCGGCGCTTCGGCGGCGCGGTCGTGACTGCCTATGCACGCCTCGACGGGCATGCTGTCGGTGTCATCTGCAACGATCCTGCGGTGATGGGCGGTGCGCTGACATTGCACGCGGCGCAGAAGATGGCGCGTTTCGTCGATATTTGCGATACCTTTCACCTGCCGATCGTCAATTTCGTCGATCAGCCAGGAGTGATGACCGGCCCCGCCGCCGAAAGCGCCGGCACGCTGAACGCGGCAATCGGGCTTCTCGGCGCCATCGAGCAGGCAGAAGCGCCGTGGTGCTCCATCATCGTGCGCCGCGCTTTCGGTGTGGGCGGCGGCGCTCACGGCCCCAAGCACGGGCCGGAGGGACGTTCGCTCAATCATCGCTTTGCCTGGCCCTCGGCACGCTGGGGTTCGATTCCCGTCGAGGGCGGGGTCGCGGCGGCCTACAAGAAAGATATCGAGGCGGCCGACGACCCAGACGCCTTCCGGATGCAACTGGAAGAGTACTATCATGAGTTGGCCTCGCCCTTCCGCACCGCCGAGAAATTCGGTGTCGTCGACATCATCCGCCCGGCTGAAACCCGGCGGGTGCTCTGTGACTGGATCGAGGATGCCTATGAACTCACCGGGATGCAGACGGGGCTCAAGCGGCGAACGATGCGCTAGGCTTGTGTTCGTGCATTCTGTGACCAGCCGCTCTGTAACGAACGCGGTCGAATGAGGCGCACGCGGTTGCCGCGGAGTCGGGCGGCTTGGGAAAATGCGGCCCGGAAACCAGGAAGGTGAATGACAAACATGGACGCCTACATTTTTGACGGGGCGCGCAGCGCCTTCGGCAGATACGGCGGCGCGCTCGCACATGAGCGGCCGGACGACCTTCTTGCCGGGGTGATAGCAGCGCTGCTGGAACGAAATCCGATGACCCCGGAAGCCTTCGAGGATGTCCTGACCGGCTGCGCCAATCAGGCGGGCGAGGATGCGCGCAATGTCTCCAGACATGCGGCACTCAGGGCCGGCCTTCCCGTTTGCGTCGCCGCGCAGACTGTCAACCGGCTGTGCGGCTCGGGCCTCGCCGCGCTGGTCGATGCCGGCCGCGCCGTGCATCTGGGCGATGGAGACCTCTTGATCGCGGGCGGCGTCGAAAGCATGAGTCGCGCGCCCTTTGTTACCGCGAAGGCCGAAGGTGCCTTCTCCCGACAGAACCGCACCTTTGACAGCACTATCGGCGCACGTTTCCCCAACCCCGTGCTGGAGGCAAAGTACGGCAACGACACCATGCCGGAGACAGCCGACAACATCGCCTCTGATCTCGGAATTGCCCGCGAGCGGGCCGATCGTTTCGCGGCTCGCAGCCAGGCGCATTATTCCCGTGCCCGGAATGACGGTTTTTACGCCGGCGAGATCATCCCCGTTGAGGTCACAGACAAGCGCGGGCGGACAAACGGGATTGTAGATGCAGATGAGCATCCCCGCCCCGAGACGCGCATCGAGAAACTGGCCGAGCTGCGGCCGCTGCAATCGGACGGCGTGGTAACGGCCGGAAACGCCTCAGGGGTCAATGACGGGGCCGCCGCGCTCATCGTTGGCACGCTCGGGTGCGGTCGGCGGCACGGGCTTGTCCCGCGCGCGCGCATCCTGTCGGCCGCGGTGGCCGGTGTCGAGCCGCGTGTGATGGGGCTCGGCCCTGTACCGGCCAGCGAAAAGGCGCTTGCACGCGCAGGGTTGAGCCTTGGCGACATGGACGTCATCGAGATCAACGAAGCTTTTGCCACACAAGTTCTGGGCTGCCTGGAGAAGATGGGGATCGACGACGAAGATCCGCGCGTAAACCCGAATGGCGGAGCTATCGCCATCGGCCATCCTCTTGGCGCCTCGGGCGCGCGCTTGGCTCTTACGGCGATGCGCCAACTTGAAGCCTCCGGCAGCCGATATGCATTGGTCACCATGTGCATTGGCGTGGGACAAGGCATCGCGGCAGTGATCGAGAGGGTGGAATCGGGATTCTGATCCGCGGCCATCTTTCTTGGCTGCGCCGGGCGGAGCTTGCCGATTTTCCAGGAGATCAGAGACATGAAGACGCGCATCACCGAACTGTTCGGCATCCGCCATCCCATCATCCAAGGGGGCATGAACTTTGTCGGCTATGCCGAGCTTGCATCTGCCGTCTCCAACGCGGGCGGGCTTGGAATTATCACCGCGCTCACGCAGCCCACCCCGGAAGACCTCGCCCGCGAGATCGCGCGGTGTTGGGAGATGACCGACCAACCGTTCGGCGTGAACCTGACCTTCCTGCCGTCCTTCCAGGTGCCACCCTATGCAGAATACATAGACGCCATCATTGAGGGCGGCGTATCCATAGTCGAGACGGCAGGGCGCAATCCTGAACAGTACATGCCTTCGCTCAAGAGCGCCGGAATAAGCGTGATTCACAAATGCACCTCGGTACGCCATGCGCTCAAGGCCGAGGCGATCGGTTGCGACGCTGTCAGTGTGGATGGTTTCGAGTGCGCGGGGCATCCCGGTGAGGACGACGTTACCAATTTCATCCTTCTGCCCCGTGCGGCAGATATGCTCACCATTCCATTTGTCGCTTCGGGGGGAATGGCCGACGGGCGCAGCCTTGTGGCCGCACTGACATTTGGAGCGGACGGCATCAACATGGGCACCCGCTTCCTTGCGACACGCGAGGCACCCGTGCATCGGAATGTCAAACAGGCCATCGTCGACGGCAATGAGTGCGCCACGACACTTGTGATGCGCCCTCTGCGCAATACAGAGCGTGTGATGCGCAACAAGGCGGCGGCCGCGATCACCGAGATCGAGGCGCGCCGGGGGGGCGACCTCGAAATCGGAGACATCCGTCATCTGGTTAAGGGGGCAGCGAACCGCCGTGTGCTGGAGGAAGGCGACATGGACGCCGCCGCCTGGAGTTGCGGCATGGTTGCCGGCTTGATCCACGACATCCCCGACTGTGCGGAGCTGATCGACCGGATCATGACGCAGGCGAGCGCTCTGATCCGCGAAAGACTGGTGCCGCTGGCGGATTGACGACGCCGTAGCGCTCATGGCTTGCGCGCGGCCATGTCTTCCTCGGACGGGACCGAAAGGCGCGTGCTGCCCGCCGCCATCAAGGTTCCGATGATCAGGAAGATACCCGTCACCCCGGTCCATATCACGAGCCCGCCCAAGGCGAGGGGAGTGACGAGCTGGGTAAAGCGGTTGCAGGCCAGCCTGACCCCGAGCACCTCACCGACCTTGTCCGACGGCGAGAGATTGATCGTTCGCGTGATCGACAGGGGCTGCCCGAGCCCGAGGCCGAGCCCCATCGCCAGCGAAATCGCCGCTAGCGTGGCTAGGCCGCCGGCAAGCGGTAGTAAAAGAAAGCACACTCCGCTGAACAGGATCGACAGGATGATGACCCTGTCCTTGCCGATCACGCGCACCAGCGGCAACATGAAGAACCGCATGACCACGCCGCCGCCATTGTGCAGCGCGACAATCGCCCCGATCCACGAGGCCGAAAGTCCGACGGAGATCGCGTAGAGGGGAAAGTAGGCGACATACATGTCCTTAGCCATCAGCACCAACGAACTGATCAGGAAAGCCCGGCCCATGTAACGGTGATAGCCGAGGATTCTCAGCGGATTGCGCAGGCCCGGCGTCGCCCGACTACCCGACTTCAGATGATCTTCCTCCGCCCGACGGTCGCCGGCGAGCAAGGGATACACGAACGCTGCCGCTCCGAGCGATAGCACCCCGAGAATGAGAAACCCGCTATCATAGCCGAGGTGATCGCCGACAATCCCGCCGATAAGTGGACCGACGAGGCTTCCGAGCGCCACGCCCATGCTGAACACGGCGACCGAACGTTCGCGCGACCAGGCATCACGGCCGGCGCGGCCTACCTGGTTCTGAGCGGCGAGTATGAACACCGTGAACCCGCTGCCTGCAATCAGTTGCGAGATATACAATCCCGCGCGCCCGGGAAGAAGAAAGGGCAGCATCAACCCTGTGCCACCGATCAGAACACTGACGAAGAGCGCCCTTCCACTTCCGTGACGATCCATCCAAGAGCCGGCTACGGCCGCGAGAACCAGCGGGATAAGCGCGAACATCGCGACGAGAACCCCGATTTCCTCGGGGCCAATGCCGAGATCGACAGAATACATCGGCACCAAGGGCCGCGACCCCATCGCCCCCATGACAAAGAAAAAGGTCGCAATCGCAACTGGCGGAATCCGGCGCACCGCTTTTCGGGGAGTCGTCACCTCGGGGCTATCACGACTGCGGCACGTCCGTGGCCGTTCTGGCGCGGCGTCGCATATGGCTGATCACACCCAAAATAATGATGGCAATAATGATTCCCATGATTGCCAACGAATACCCGCGGGTAAAGAACATCGTGTAGCTTCCATTCGAGATCAGCAATGCCCGCCGCAGGCTCTCTTCCAGAATCGGGCTCAACACAAACGCCAATATGAAAGCCGGCGCCGAAAAGTCGAGCTTGTTGAGCAGGAAGAACAAGAAACCGAATCCCAGCGCGATCCACAAGTCGAACACCATGAAGTTCGAGGCGTAGACGCCGATCAGCGCCAGGATCAGGATTGTCGGCACTAGAAGAAAATTCGGCGTCTTGAGAACGCGCGCAAAGAGCGGCGTGAGAAGCTTGCCGATCACGAACATCATCACGGTCGCCAACAGGAAACCGTAGAAAATCCCGTAAACGAGATCGGAGTCGGTCGCAAAAATCGTCGGGCCGGGCTGAATCCCGTGTATTATAAACGCCCCCAAGATAATGGCGGTCGAGGCCGACCCGGGAATTCCTAGGGTAATCAAGGGCAGCAGCGCCCCCCCCACGGTGGCATTGTTGGCAGCCTCGGGTGCGGCGATACCCTCTGGGCTGCCCTTGCCGAAGGTCTCGCGGCGTGACGACGTGTTTCGCGTCAGGCTGTAGGAGAACCACGCCGATGCGCCGGCGCCCATCCCCGGCATGATGCCGATCGTCGAGCCGAGCAGGGAGCCGATGCTGATGGCGCGGCCAACCCCGCGAAATTCGGAAAGTGTGATATTGGTGCGAAGGCCACGCTCATCGGTAATGTAGTTACGATAGAGATCGGTGCTGATCATCTGGAGGATCTCGGCGATGGCAAAGATTCCGACAAGCACAGCGACGAGGTGGAGCCCGTCGAGAAGCTCGGCCTGGCCAAGGGTAAAGCGCTGGGCGCTCGATATCACGTCGATGCCGACAGTGCCGGCCATGAGACCCAGAATCACCGATATGAAACTGCGGGTGACGTCGCGCGCGCTGAGCCCCGCTACGGCAATCAGGCCGAGTATTCCGATCAGAAAGAATTCCGGATCGCCCATCTGAACGGCGATCGCTGAAAGCGGAATTGACAGGAAAAGCAGAACCAGACCGCCGAAAAGACCACCGATGCTCGAAGCGGTGAGCGAATAGGCCAGCGCCTTTCCCGGAGAGCTCCTTTTTGAAAGAGCGTTGCCATCGAGTAGCGTCGCCGCCGCGGCAGGAGTTCCCGGAATTCCGAGGATGATGGACGAGATCGACCCGCCGTATTCCGCCGCCTGGTAAGCCGCCACAAGCATCAGAATCGATCCAAGCGGCTCCATCCCATAGGTGAAGGGCAACAGCATCACGATCGCAACCGTGGCACCTAGTCCCGGAAGCGCACCTATCAGCATGCCAACGAAGGTGCCCAATGCGATGGCCAGCAGATTGGAAAGCTCAAACAGGCTCTGAAAGTCAAAGTCGAGGATCGACATGGGAGGCAGCCTTCCGCGTCAGAAGCGCACTTGCATGATAAAACCGAACAGCCCGTAGACCCCCGCTATGAGGACCAAAGCCAAAGTCAGATTGAACGCGTGCTGGCGCACGCCGCCGCGTGGACTGAACAACGTCATCAGGGCCGCGACAAAGGCGAACGCGATCGCATAGAAAGCATCGAGAAAATGCCATGCGATCAGAAATAGTCCCGCCAGCACAAGCGCGGCCGCCACGAAGCCCAGGTTGGGGATTCTGATAACCCGATCCTCCTCGGATCGCAGCGTCTGGACAAAAGAAATCGCGCAGAGGATCACGAGCAGGACGGACAGAATGACGGGGAAATATCCCGGCCCGATCGAGCCGCGCGTGCCCGGATCCCGCAGTTCGATTGCCGCCCAGAAATATGCGCCCGCCAGGAGGGTCAGCGCCGCGAGCGTGAGGTAGCTGGCCTTCTTGTGGCTCATGCTCTCCCCCTCCCTGTGTTGCGATGCCCCCCGTGTTACAGGCACGGGGGGCAAGATGAACTGTCCAGCGATCAGTCGATCAGGTTGGCTCGACGCAGGAGATCACCGTTCTGCTCGAAATCAGCTCTGAGCAGCTCGCCGTATTCCTCGGGACCGGCATAGGAGATTTCGAAAGCCTGATTGTTCAGCGCCTCCCGAACCTCCGGATCTTCGAGCGCCTGGCGGAAGGCGTCGTGAAGAACCTCGAGACGCTCCTCCGGAACGCCCAAGGGCGCAACGATACCACTGAAGGCGTTCTTGTGGGCGTTGATGCCCACATCGCTCAGCACCGGGACATCGGGATGACGCGAGGAACGGGTTTCGGAGAAGTTGACCAGCGGCCTGGCCAGGGACGGATCCGCATTGCCCTGGAAAGTCGCCACGCCGCCAACGTTGCCGCCCAGCATCGCCGCCATGGCGCGACCGCCGCTGTTGTAAGGAATGGCACGGGTCTCGATATCGGCGGCCTCGTTCAGGACGGCCATTGCGAGATCTGAGATGCTGCCGTTGCCGGGCGTAGCATAGGTGAAGATTCCGGGGTTCTCACGAACGTAGTCGAGCCATTCCTCGAAATCGGCCCAAGGAGCGTCGTTCTGAACGAGCAACACCTGCGGGATGTCCACCAGCTTGATCACCGGTTCGAAGCTGTCATAGGAGTACTCGGCAGTGTCGAAATGCGGCTGGATCGTCACCGGGCTGTTGGAGGTCAGCGCCACGGTATAGCCGTCAGCCTCCGCATTCATTGTGGCGGTCATGCCAACAGTCGTCGAGCCGCCGGGGCGGTTAACGACGACGACATCGACCTCGTTGGGCAGATAGTCGCCCAGCACCGACGCGAACAGCCGCGCTGCCGTGTCGGTGCTTCCTCCCGGCCCGAACGGGGTGATGATTTCGATGTTCCGCGACGGATAGTCATCTTGAGCGGCGACGGCTCCCGGCAGCGCGAACGCCAGCGGCATCGTCAGGGCATACATGATATTCTTCATGAATCCTCCTCCTCTGAGGCTTTCGTTTTAACTCTGAACGCCTGGACCGAACGCCTCCTCCCGGCACCAGAGCTCAGCATAAGACCCGAACGGTCAGTACCAGCAAGGATTGACCCGGAAGCCTATATGGTCAAATATATAAAGATAATCTATATATGCGCTTAGCGCATAGCCGTGAAGTGGCCAAGGTCAGTTTCCGGCGTGGACGACCCCGCTGGTGGTGATGTTGACAAGCCCGACGACATGTGGGTTGAGATGAAGCTGAACCTGAAACAACTAGACGCTTTTCGCGCAGTCATGGTAGCCGGCTCTACATCAGAAGCTGCGCTGCGCCTCAACATTTCACAGCCGGCGGTCAGCCGCTCGCTTCAAAATCTTGAAGAATCCGTAAATTATAATCTGTTTATACGAAAGAATGGTCGGCTATTCCCCACCGCGGAGGCCGAGTTTCTGTTTTCCGAGCTTGATCAACTTTATGACAGTTTCGATCACATATCACATGTGATGAAGAACATCCGCCCTACCGGCGACGGACACCTGCAAATTCTCGCGTCTACGCCGATGGCACAACAATTCCTCCCCGAAGCTTTCGCCACCTTCCAATCGACGCGCCCCAATGTTTCTATTTCTCTTCGAATTGTCGTGAAGCGCGAAACAAAGAAATGGCTCGAATCCCAGCAATTCGATATCGCATTGCTGAGCTTCCCGATCGACTACCCATCAACCCAAACGCAGGATCTAGTCAGTGTTGACGCCAGATGTGTCGTTCCCACTGGCCACCCGCTGGCCGAAAAAGACGTCATTGATGCTGAGGACTTGGAGCAGGAAAACTTTATTTCTATTGTTCCGGACACGACTCTTAGGATACGGGTTGACAATGCCTTTCAGAGCATGGGCGTATATCGACAAAAGATGCTTCTAGAAACACAATCTGGAGCGTCTATATGCCAGATGGTGGGCGCAGGAATGGGGGTATCAGTCATAGACCCGTTCAATGCTGCAGCATTCAATAAATTGAATATTGCGATTCGTCCGTTCAGGCCGCGAATACGTTTTGATTACGGCCTTGTGTTCCCACTGCAGCGCCAGAAATCTAAGCTTGTTGGAGATTTCGCAAATGTTCTTAAAAATCGGGCATCTAATTTCTTCCTGACGGACATCCGTGGAGAAAATCGTAGGTAGGATTAAGGAAACTCTGAAAAACCTTCGGCTTTTGGCGTGATCTGATAGGGTTGCGAGGTTCTTGTTCGGAGCCCTGTCGATGCCGAAGCAGCCCGCCCTTCCCGGTTTTACCCGCGCGATGAAG
>PUHN01000059.1 GCA_002967695.1 Rhodobacteraceae bacterium WD3A24
CAGGCGCGCCGGCGGCGGCGAAGGCCGCGGGCGGCCGCAAGGCACCGACGGGCGCGGGAAAGGGCCGGGCGGCGGGCAAAAAACCGGGCGCGCCAGCCGGCGCGAAGCCGGCGCGCGGGCGCACGCCTCCGCCCCGGCGCAAGGGTTGAGCGCACACGCGCGACGCGGGAATCATGCTGGCAATGCATGGCGGTGATGGCCTATACTCACCCTGTTTCGAGGAGTGGCGGATCAGCGTCGCGAAAGGGTGTGTATGTCGGCGACCGGATTGCAGAAGCTGGCTTTCGTGCTGCTCGTTGCTCTCATCCTTTTCGTGATTTTCGGCGGGATATGACGATGGCCCAGCGTGTGAGCGGCCGATACAGCCCGGGCGCCCCGCTTCCCGCCGGCGGGGTGCGGCTGCGCCGCTCGCGGGTGGGCGCGCGGGTCAATCTGCTGTTCGTCGTCCCGTTGCCGCTGGCGTTGACGGGTTTCTTCAAGGGCCCGGCGGGGCTCGCGCTCGACCTCGCGGCGCTGGGCCTCTTGCTGTTGGCCGCATGGCTCACGCGCGAGGGCCTGCTGGCCCAGGAAGCCTATGAGGCGCGCGCCGTGGCCCGCCGCCCCGCGATTCCGCGCAAGGCATTCGGCGCCGCTCTCACCGGCGCGGGGCTCGCGGTGGCGGCGTATTCGGGTGGCCAGGGCGCGATGGCGATGGCGATCTATGCCGGGCTGGCGGCGGCGCTGCATGTCGCCGCCTTCGGGCCCGACCCGATGCGCGACCGCGTCCCCGAAGGCGTCGATGCCTTCCAGTCGGGTCGTGTCGCGCGCGCCGTGGACGAGGCCGAGACCCTGATGCGCGAGATGCGCGCCGAAATCCTGCGCATCGGCGACCGGCGTCTGACGGAGCGGGTGGACAGGTTCCAGGCAAAGGTCCGGCACCTGATCCGCAGCGTGGAGGGCGATCCGAGCCGGCTGACCGCCGCGCGGCGTTATCTGGGCGTCTATCTGCAGGGCGCGCGCGATGCGACGCGCAAATTCGCTGATCTCGCCGAGCGGGGGCCGGCCGTCGAGGCGCGTGCGGACTACGAGGCGCTGCTGAGCGATCTGGAGGCTGATTTCGCGGCGCGCACCGACGCCCTGCTCAGGGGCGACCGCGCCGCGCTCGACATCGAGATCGAGGTTCTTCGCGACCGCCTCAGACGCGAAGGCGCGCAGTTCGACAGGGCCGCGGCCACCAAGCAGAAGGAATGAGTGAATGTCAGACAGCGTTCGTCGCAAGGCCGTCGGGGAGACCGCCGAGATCGAGGCGGTCACGCGCCACCCCCTGCCCGACATCGCCGCGGAGGCGGCGGCTCCGGCGCCCGAGGCGCAGGGCGAGATCCGGCGCCGGATGAACGAGGTCGATCTGTCCGACATGGGCTCGATCATCGGCTTCGGTGCGCGGGCGCAGTCCGAATTGCAGGAAATCAGCCAAGCGATTCTGGCCGACGTCAAGAACAAGGATGTCGGCCCGGCCGGCGACAGCCTGCGCGAGATCGTTACCACGATCCGCGGCTTCACGATCAGCGAGCTTGACGTGCGCCGCAAGCGCAGCTGGTGGGAAAGGCTGACCGGCCGCGCCGCGCCCTTCGCGCAGTTCGTCGCCCGCTACGAGACGGTGCAGGGCCAGATCGACCGGATCACCGAGGCCCTGCTGCGCCATGAGCACACCTTGCTCAAGGACATCAAGTCGCTCGATCAACTGTATGAAAAGACGCTTGATTTCTACGACGAGCTGGCGCTCTACATCGCCGCGGGCGAGCAGAAGCTGCACGAGATCGACAACACCACGATTCCCGAAAAGGAGGCGGCCGTCGAGGCGGCGGCCGAGGACGACAAGGTGATGGCCGCGCAGGAGCTGCGCGATCTGCGCGCGGCGCGCGACGATCTGGAGCGGCGCGTGCACGACCTCAAGCTCACCCGCCAGGTCACGATGCAGTCGCTGCCGTCGCTGCGGTTGGTGCAGGAAAACGACAAGGGCCTCGTGACCAGGATCAACTCCACGCTGGTCAACACCGTGCCGCTGTGGGAGACCCAGCTGGCCCAGGCGGTCACCATCCAGCGCTCGCGCGAGGCCGCCGGCGCGGTGCGCGAGGCGTCGGACCTGACCAACGAGCTTCTCACATCGAATGCCGAGAACCTGCGGCAGGCCAACCAGGAGGTGCGCAGGGAAATGGAGCGCGGCGTTTTCGACATCGAGGCGGTCAGGAAGGCCAACGAGTCGCTGATCACAACGATCGAGGACAGCCTGCAGATCGCGGACGAGGGCAAGCGGAAGCGCGCCGCCGCCGAGGCCGATCTGGAGCGGATGGAGCGCGAACTGCGCGACACGCTGGCCTCTGCGAGAGCGCGCGCTCCGCAGAGCTCCGGCGCGGGGCGCGATGACCGCGAGGAGGCCTAGAATGATGATGGACCGCCTTCGCCTTTTCTCCCGTCGCCGTGGGCCGCCGCTGGCGGGGCTCGCGCTGGGCGGGCTCGCGGCGCTGTCGGGCTGCGACATCCCCGGCCCCGAGCTCGCCCCGCGGGAAAGCAACCCGCCGCCGGAGCGGCCCGAAAGGTCCGCGGAGGTATCCGACGGCCAGAGCGCCGCGTTGCGCGCCTATTACACGCGGATCGAGAATGACCGGCTCGAACGTGGCCTTTTGCGCACCGACACAGCCGCCGATGATGCTCCCTTCACCGAGGCGATGCTGGTGGAGAATTTCATCCGTGTCGCCCTTTATAACGAGTATCGCATCGACGGCGCCGTGATCCGCGAGGGCGAGACCCCCAGCCGTCTGCGGCGCTGGGCCGCGCCGGTGCGGATGCGGCTGGAGTTCGGCCCCGGCGTGGCGGAAAGCACACGGCGGGCCGATCGCGCCTATCTCGACGACTATGCCAGGCGGTTGGCGCGGGCCACCCGCCACGAAATAACACTGACCGACGATGAGCAGGCCGCCAATTTCCAGATCCTCGTTCTCGGCGAGGATGAGCGCGCCGCAATCGGCGCGCGGATGCGCGAGCTTGTCCCCGGAATCGATGCGCGCACCCTGCAGACGGTCGAGACGATGCCGCGGCGGACTTTCTGCCTGGCGCTCGCTTTTTCGCGCGGCGGCAGGAGCACCTACAGCGACGCCGTGGCGGTGGTTCGGGCCGAGCATCCCGATCTGACCCGGCAGTCCTGTTATGACGAGGAGCTTGCGCAGGGCCTCGGGCTGCCCAATGACAGCGCGCTGGCGCGGCCCTCGATCTTCAACGACGCCCAGGAATTCGCCAGGCTCACTGCGCATGACGAGTTGCTGTTGCGCATCCTGTATGATCCGCGTCTCGAGCCCGGCATGACCGAGGCCGAGGCGCGCCCCATCGTCCGGCGCATCGCCGCGGAGCTGATGAACGCCCGGAGCTAGAATCGCGGCCGATGCCGCGCCCGGAGGAAAAGGAAATGGTGTTCGAGTTTCTCAAGGGTCAGTTCATCGATGTCATCGAATGGACCGACGATACCCGCGACACCATGGTCTGGCGGTTCGAGCGCTACGGCAACGCCATCAACTACGGCGCAAAGCTCACGGTGCGCGAGGGGCAGGCGGCGGTCTTCATTCATGAGGGCCAGCTTGCCGATACCTTCGGCCCCGGGCTCTATCAGCTCGAAACCAACAACATGCCGGTGATGACGGCGCTGCAACACTGGGATCACGCCTTTCAGTCGCCGTTCAAGTCGGAGGTTTACTTCGTCAACACGCGCCGCTTTCCGGGGCTGAAATGGGGCACGAAGAACCCGGTCATGCTGCGCGACCCCGAATTCGGGCCGGTGCGATTGCGCGCTTTTGGCACCTTCACCATCCGCGTGGCCGACCCCGCGCGCTTCATCACCGAGATCGTGGGCACCGACGGCGAGTTCACCCAGGACGAGATCGCGTTCCAGATCCGCAACATCATCGTCCAGAAGGTCTCGCGCGTGCTGGCCGCCAGCGGCATCGCGGTGCTCGACATGGCCGCCAATACCCATGATCTGGGCCGGATCGTCGCCGAGGCGATCGCGCCCACGCTGGCCGATTACGGGCTGACGCTGCCGGAGCTTTACATCGAGAACATCTCGCTGCCCGAGGCGGTCGAGCAGGCGCTGGACAAGCGCAGCTCGATGGGCATCATCGGCGATCTCGACCGATACCGCGACTTCGCCGTGGCCGAGGCGATGCAGGCCGCCGCCGGCACCGAGGGCGGCGGCATGGGCGCCGGGATAGGCGCGGGTCTCGGGATGGGCATGGGGATGGGCATGTCCGGCCGCATAACCCAGCAGCCGCAGCCCGGCCCATGGGGGGGCGCGCCGCATGCGCAGCAGCCGGGGCCGTGGGGCACGGCGCCGCAGGCGGCCGCACCTCCCCCGCCGCCGCCGATCGAAAAGGTCTGGCACATCGCCGAAGACGGCCACACGAAGGGGCCCTATGCGCGCGCCGATCTGGGGCGCATGGTCGCCGATGGCGGGTTCGGGCGCGACACCCTGGTCTGGACGGCGGGGCAGGACGGCTGGCAGCGCGCCGGCGACATCGCCGAACTGGCGCAGTTGTTCACTGTCGCGCCGCCGCCCCCGCCGCCGCCCGCGGCCCCGCAGGGCTGAGCCCTCTGCAGATGAGCGAGCCGCCGCCGCCCCCCGCCCCCGAGACGGAGCGCCACTTCCCCTGCGTCGCCTGCGGGGCTGATCTGCGCTATGCGCCGGGGCAGACGCAGATGCGCTGCGACTATTGCGGCCATGCGCAGGATATTCCCGCCGCGCCTCAGGCCGCCCGGCGCGCGGCGCTGCGCCCGCTCGACTATCGCGTGGCGGTGGCCGAGCGGCTGCCGCCGGCGGAGCTGGAGGAGGTGCGCGTCTCGACCTGCACCAACTGCGGCGCGCAGGTCGAGATCTCGCCCGATGTGCACTCGACCGAGTGCCCCTTTTGCGCGACGCCGGTCGTCACCGACACGGGCACCCGACGGCATATCAAGCCGCAGGCTGTCCTGCCCTTTCGCCTGACCGAGGCCGAGGCGCGCGCGGCCTTTCGCAAGTGGCTCAGGGGGCTGTGGTTCGCGCCGAACGGGCTGCGCCGCTTCGCCCGTGGCGAGGGCCGTCTGACGGGCATTTACCTGCCCTATTGGGCTTTCGACGCCGACACGCGCAGCCAGTATCGCGGCGAGCGGGGGACCCATTACTACACCGGATCGGGCAAGAACCGGCGCCGCCACACCCGCTGGCACAGCGTCTCGGGCCGGGTTGCACGGCGTTTCGACGATGTGCTGATAATGGCCGCGCAGAGTCTGCCGCGCCGGTACGTGCGCGCGCTGGAGCCGTGGCTGCTGAGCGATCTCGAACCCTATGATCCGGGCTTTTTGGCGGGTTTCCGGGCTGAGGGCTACACCGTCGATCTCGAACAGGGCTTCGATTTGGCGCGGGCGCGGATGGACGAGGTGATCCGCAACGATGTCCGCCGCGCGATCGGCGGCGACACGCAGCGCATCCACGCGATCGCCACCGAGACCTCGGCCGAGACCTTCAAGCATCTCCTGTTGCCGATCTGGGTGGCCGCCTATCGCTATCGCGGGGAAAGCTACCGCTTTGTCGTCAATGCCCTGACCGGCAAGGTGAAGGGCGAACGGCCGTGGTCGTGGCTCAAGATCGGCTTGGCGGCGCTGGCCGCGGCGGCGGTGCTGGGGGCGGTAATCCTCTATGCCGAGGCCGGATAGACCCACGGCGGTTATGGCGTCCAATCCGGCCTTGAGGAGGCCGCGTCGCCAGGCTGGGGCGTCAGTCCCCAGCCGGGGCGAGCAGGTCGAGCGCCTCGGCATGGACGGCGCGGTTGGCGGCGGCGATGACCCGCCCGCCATTGCGGGCCGGCCCGCCGCGCCAGTCGGTCACGATGCCGCCGGCCGCCTCGATCACGGCGATGGGGGCGTGGATGTCGTGGGGCTGCAGATCGGCCTCGATCACCAGATCGATCTGGCCTGCGGCGATCAGCGCGTAGGCGTAGCAGTCCATGCCGTATCGGGTGAGCCGGGCCCGCGCGGCGACATTGTGAAACGCCCGCGTTTCCTCAGCCGTGCCAAGTTCGGGGTAAGTGGTCAACAGGATCGCCTCGGCCAATGGCCGCGCCGGCCGGGTGGCCAGCTTGGTCTCGCCGCGCGGCCCGCGCATGCGCGCCGTGCCGAAGCCGCCCATGAACCGCTCGCCGATATAGGGCTGGTCGATGATCCCGTACAATGGCCCCGTGGCGTCGGAGACCGCCACCAGCACCCCCCATGTCGGCGTGCCCGCCAGAAAGCCGCGGGTGCCGTCGACCGGGTCGAGCACCCAGGTCAGCCCGCTGCTGCCCGGCTGGTGGCCCATCTCCTCGCCCAGCACCGCGTCGTTGGGGCGCTGCTGGCGCAGTATGGCGCGCATCGCATCCTCCGCTTCGCGATCAGCGGCCGTGACCGGGTCAAAGGCGTCGGAAAGCTTGCTGTCCGCACCGAGATCGGCGGTGCGGAAATGGTGCAGAGCGGCCGTGCCCGCGGCGTCGGCCAGCTCGCCGGCCAGCGCCATCAGCGCGCTGCGCTCCGCCTCCGTCATGGCGCCCGTTCCCCCCGTGCCTTTGCGTCACAGGGGGCGGCTACTGCCCGCAGGCAGCGGCGTCAAGCGGCGGCGTCATCTTCACTGAGCACGCGCGCAAGGTCGAACAGCCGGCGGCGCTGATGCTCGGGGATGGAATAATAGGCGCGCACGAGTTCCAGCGCCTCGCGGTCGCCCAGCATGTCTCCGGGCACCGCGCCGTCCGGCGCGGGGCCTTCGAGCCCCTCGAAGAAAAAGCTCACCGGTACGTCGAGCGCGTGGGCGATGTCCCACAGGCGCGAGGCGCTGACGCGGTTCATGCCGGTTTCGTATTTCTGGATCTGCTGGAACTTGATGCCCACCGCATCGGCGAGCTGCTGCTGGGTCATGCCGACCATCCAGCGGCGATGGCGGATACGCTTGCCAACATGGGCGTCAACGGGGTGTTTCATGTCATGCTCCCAATCCTGTCACCCTTGTTGAAAGCAATTTCCGTGCCAAAATCATGGGAGCGGTAAAATTTCCGCGGTTATCCACAGGAAAACGACAGAAACCCTCCGAAACGCGGCCTAGGCGGACGCAGGGCGGTGTCTTGTCAACAGCAAGCGCGACGCGGGTGCGGGGACCGAGCCGCTCGCCCCAAGCGGGAGTTTGCGAAATGCATTGCAGAATGCAATCAACCTGTGCGTGTTTTAGCGTATTGCAAACATCTTTTGCGAATGCAGCTTTCCCGACGCAAGGGTTTGACGCGCACGCACGGGCTTGACGCGCATGCGCGCCCGCGACAAGCCTACCGCGATGCCGACTGAAGACCGATCCATGCGCGCAATCCGGATCGCCGCACCGGGTGCCGCGCCGGCCCTTGAGGAGATCGCGCGCCCCGAGCCCGGTCCGGGCGAGGTTCGCGTAGCGATCGCGGCCTGCGGCCTGAATTTCGCCGATCTTCTGATGGTCGACGGCCGCTACCAGGATACGCCCGCCGCGCCCTTCACGCTGGGCATGGAACTCGCCGGAACGGTTGAGGCGCTCGGGCCGGGGCTCGACGGGCCGGCGCCCGGCACCCGCGTGGCGGTTTTCGCGGGGCAGGGCGGACTGGCCGAGGCGGGCTGCTTTCCCGCCGAACGGTGCCGTCCGCTGCCCGAGGCGATGAGATTTGTCGAGGCGGCCGGCTTCCAGATCGCGTATGGCACCGCGCATCTCGCGCTCGCCCGGCGGGCGCGGCTGACGGCGGGCGAGACGCTGCTGGTGCTCGGCGCGGCCGGCGGGGTGGGGCTGACGGCGGTCGAGATCGGCCGGCGCATGGGCGCGCGCGTCATCGCCTGCGCGCGTGGGCGCGAGAAGCTCGATGTCGCCCGGCGTGCCGGGGCCGACCATCTCATTGACAGCGAGACCGCCGACATCCGCGCCGAGGTCAGGGCGCTGGGCGGGGCTGACGTTGTCTATGATCCGGTGGGCGGGGCGCAGTTCACCGCCGCCCTGCGCGCCACCCGCCCCGAAGGGCGGGTGCTGGTGATCGGTTTCGCCAGCGGCGAGGTGCCCCCCGTGCCCGCCAATATCCTGATGGTCAAGAATATCTCGGTGATGGGCTTCTACTGGGGCGGCTACATGGCCTTTTGCCCCGAGGCCGTGGGCGAGAGCCTGGATACGCTCATGCGCTGGCGGGCCGAGGGCGGGCTGCGCCCGCATGTCGGCCACACGTTGCCGCTCGGCCGCGCGCTCGAGGGGCTCGCGCTGCTGCGGGGGCGCCGGGCCACAGGGAAGGTCGTCATCACGATGGATTGAGGGTGCCTCAGGCGCCGCGGACAGGCGGGAGTGATGGGGCGCAACGCGATGCCGATACCTTCCGGTTATGCTTGAAATGCGGGGCCGGGCGCACGATATTGGTATCCAAAGGTGGCGCCTGCGCGGTGCCGCCCGGGTGCATCGAACGGAGGAAACGGATGGCACAATATCAGTCGACGCGCGCGGGTGTTGCCGGTGCGCGCGGCGCGCAGATCGACGCGGGGCTGCGCGCCCACATGAACAAGGTCTACGGCCTGATGTCGGTGGGCATGCTACTGACCGCCGGGGTGGCTTGGGCCGTCGGCACGACGCCGGCGCTCCTGTCGCTGTTCCGCAACCCCGAGACGTTGCAGCCCAACCTGCTGGGCTGGGTTGCGATGTTCGCGCCTCTGATCGTGGTCTTCGCCTTCGGCGCGATGATCAACCGGATGTCGGCGGCCGCGGCGCAGCTTGTCTTTTACGGATTTGCGGCGCTGATGGGCCTGTCGATCAGCTGGATCTTCGTGGCCTTCACGGGCATCTCGATCGCGCAGACCTTTCTGGTCACGTCGATATCCTTTGCGGGGCTCAGTCTCTACGGATACACCACCAAGCGCGATCTTTCCGGGCTGGGCACCTTTCTGATGATGGGCTTGATCGGGCTGATCGTCGCGATGATCATCAACCTGTTCCTGCAGTCGGCCGCGATCATGTTCGCGATCTCGGTGATCGGGGTTCTGATCTTCGCGGGCCTGACCGCCTATGACACCCAGTCGATCAAGAGCGAATATGTCGCCCACGCCCAGCACAACGATCAGGAGTGGCTCGACAAATCGGCCACGATGGGCGCGCTGCGGCTCTATCTCGACTTCATCAACATGTTCATGTTCCTGCTGCAGTTCATGGGCGCGCGCGAATAAGCGCGCCTTCTGCTGCGGGCCGATTGATCCTGCCGGGGGTTGCACCCCGGCAGGATTTTTTTGTCTCCACCTGCCGGCCGGGTGAAATCGCACAGGGCTGCAAGCCGCAGCGGCCCGCCGCCGGCGCCGCGTGTTTTCCGCTTCCCTTCACCGCCCCGGCATGCTGCCATCAAGGCACAGGGTGGCCGGCAGGCCGCCCGCTACGGGGAGACGGCGATGAGCCAGACTGAAGACTCCGGCAAGCCCGTCTACCGCGCCGTCGGTCTGACCAAGGTCTATGGCAGCGGCGCGGCCGAAGTGCACGCGCTGCGCGGCGTCGATCTGGAACTTTTCGAGGGCGAGCGCGTCGTCCTGCTGGGCGCGTCGGGGTCGGGCAAGTCCACGCTGCTCAACATTCTCGGCGCGCTCGACACGCCGACGGCGGGGCAGGTCTTTTTCCGAGACCGGGAGCTGACGAAACTCTCCGACCGGGCGCTGACGGCGTTTCGCCGCGACCATGTCGGCTTTGTCTTTCAGTTCTACAACCTCGTGCCCAGCCTGACCGCGCGCGAGAACGTCGCGCTGGTCACCGAGATCGCGCGCGCCCCCATGCGCCCCGAGGAGGCGCTGGAGCGCGTGGGCCTGTCGGCGCGGCTCGATCATTTTCCCGCCCAGATGTCGGGGGGCGAGCAGCAGCGCGTGGCCATCGCCCGCGCCATCGCCAAGCGCCCCGACGTCCTGCTGTGCGACGAGCCCACGGGCGCGCTCGACAGCAAGACGGGGGTGCAGGTTCTGGAGGTGCTGGTCTCGGTCAACGAGGATCTGGGCACGACGACGGCGCTGATCACCCATAACATGGCCACCCGCAAGATCGCGCACCGGGTGATCCACCTCGCCGACGGTCTGGTGGCCAAGGTCGAGCGCAACGATGCGCCCGTCCCGCCCGCGCAGGTGAGTTGGTGATGCGCGCGCTCGACGCCAAGCTGTTGCGCGATCTGCGCCGTATCTGGGCGCAGAGCCTTGCCATCGCGCTGGTCCTGGCCTGCGGGGTTGCGGTGCTGGTGCTCGCGCACGGCACGCAGACGACGCTGTCCCAGACCCGCGACGCCTATTACGAACGCAACCGCTTTGCCGATGTCTTTGCCAGCGCCACCCGCGCGCCCGAGCAGCTGACCGAGGAGATCGCGCGGATCGACGGCGTCGCACAGGTGCAGACGCGGATTTCCAAGCAGGTCATTCTCGACATGGAGGGGATGGTCGAGCCCGCCATGGCGCGGCTGGTCTCGCTGCCCGTGGCGGGCGCGCCGGTGCTGAACGTGCCGCTGGTGCGCGCGGGGCGGCTGCCTGACCCGCTCCGGCCGGACGAGGTCGCGCTCTCGGCGCCCTTCGCGCGTGCCAACGACCTGCGCGCGGGCGACAGCTTTCGCGCGATTCTCGGCGGCCGGATGCGCGAGCTGACCGTGACCGGGCTCCTGCTGTCGCCCGAGTTCATCTACACGATCAGCCCCGGCACGATGATCCCCGATGACCGGCGCTTTGGCATCATCTGGATGGGCCGCGCCGCGGCGGCCGCGGCCTTCGATCTCGAGGGGGCGTTCAATGACGTCGCGCTGCGGCTGACACGCGGTGCCAGCGTCGACGCGGTCATCGCCGCGCTCGACGATCTGCTTGCCCCCTATGGGGGCACCGGTGCGCAGGGGCGCGACGGGCAGATGTCGCACGCCTTCCTGCAGGGCGAGATGGACCAGCTCGCCGCCATCGCGGTGGTGCTGCCGCCGATCTTCCTGATCGTCTCGGCCTTTCTCGTGAACATGGTGCTGGGCCGGCTGATCGCGCAGGAGCGCGCGCAGATCGGGCTGATGAAGGCCGTGGGCTACCGCACAGGCGAGATCGGCTGGCACTACCTGAAAATGAGCGCGGGCATCGGTGTGGGCGGCGTGCTGCTGGGCTGGGGCGTGGGATTCTGGTTGTCGGGGCTGATGACGGGGCTCTACGCGCAGTATTTCAGCTTTCCCTACCTGGTGCCGGTGCCCTCGACATGGGCATTCGCCGTCTCGGCCGCGATGGGGCTTGCCGCGGTGCTCGTGGGCGCGTTGCGCGCGGTGGCGCGGATGGTCCGGCTCAGCCCGGCCGAGGCGATGCAGCCGCCCGCGCCGCCGCATTTCCGCCGCGGCTGGGCCGACCGGCTGGGCGAGACGCTGCGTCTGCGGCAGACCTCGATGATGATCCTGCGCTCGATCCTGCGCTGGCCCGGGCGGGCAGCGGTGACGCTGCTCGGGGTGGCGGCCTCGGTTTCGGTGCTGGTGGCGTCGTTTTTCAGCTTCGACGCGATGGATGTGGTCATCGACGAGGCGTTCTTTCAGACCAACCGGCAGGATGTCACGCTCGTCCTGGCCTCGGCGCGCGGAACGGACGTGCTGCAGGATGCCCTCGCACTGCCCGGCGTGATGCAGGTCGAGGCGGGATTTTCGACGCCGGTGCGCCTGTCGGCGGGCCCGCGCGAAGACCTTGTCTCGCTCGAGGCCCACGGGCCGGGGGATCAGCTGGTGCGCGTTCTCGATCAGTCGGGCAGGGCGGTGGCGATGCCGCCGCAGGGGCTGTTGCTGCCCGATACGCTCGCCGCAGAGCTGGGCGTGCGGCCGGGCGAGCTGTTGCAGGTCGAGTTCCTCGCCCCGCCGCGCGAGACGCACATGATTCCGGTCAGCGCCGTGACCCGGCAAAGCCTGGGCCAGGCGGCCCATATGAGCCGCGCGGCGCTGTTCGAGCTGATGCGGGTGGCGCCGCAGGTCAACCGGATCAATGTCACGTTCGACGGCCACGCGCTGGCCGACCTCTACGCCCGCGTCAAGGAAACCCCGGCGATCAGCGGCGTGCTGCTTTGGTCGGACCTGCGCCGGCAGCTGACCGCGCAGATCGAGCAGAACCTGCTGACGATGGTCTTCGCCTATTCGGTGCTGGGCATCCTCATCACCGTGGGTGTGGTCTACAACGCCGCGCGCATCCAGCTGTCCGAGCGCGCGCATGAGCTTGCCAGTCTGCGCGTGCTGGGATTCAGCCGCGCGGAGGTGGGGTTCGTGTTGGTCGGCGAAATCATGGTGCTGACGCTGGCGGCCGTTCCCGTGGGATGGGTGCTGGGCTATGCTTTCGCCGCGCTGACTGCCGGCGGATTGTCGACCGAGCTCGTTTCGATTCCGCTGGTGGTGTCCGTGCGGACCTATGCCACGGCTGCCCTCATCGTGGTCGTCTCGGCACTTGTCTCCGCATTGATGGTGCGCCGCCGGCTCGACCGGATCGACATCGTCTCGGCGCTCAAACAAAAGGAGTAGGGTCATGTCCGCACTTCGCATCGCGGTTGGCGCGCTGGCCGCGCTCGGGGCAATCGCCGCACTGATCTGGGCGCTGTGGCCGAGCCCGGTGCCGGTGGATATGGCCGAGGCCCGCGTGGCGCCGATGCGGGTGACAGTCAATGCCGATGGCGTCGCGCGTATCCGCGAACCGTGGCTGATCACCGCGCCGGTCTCGGGGCGGGCGGAGCGATCGCCCGTCGAAGCGGGCGACCGCGTCGAGGCCGACGAGACGGTCGTTGCCGTCATCGAGCCGGCCGACCCCGCCTTTCTGGATGCGCGCGCCCTGCGCCAGGCCGAGGCGGCCGTGGCCGAGGCGCGCGCCGCGCTGCGGCTCGCCGAGGTCAATGTGGACAACGCACAGGCCGATCTGGAACACGCCCAGGCCCATCACCGTCGCAATGTCGAGCTGGCCGAGCGCGGCACCATCGCGCAGAGCACCCTCGAGGACAGCGCGCGCGCGGTGGTCAACGCGACCAACGCGCTGGAGGCCGCGCGCCGCGAGGTGGAACTGCGCCAGGCCTCGCTCGAACGCGCGCAGGCCCAGCTCATCGGGTCGGGTGTGCGCACCGAGCCCGTCCGCGCCGCCGATTGCTGCCATCGCATCACCGCGCCGCATGACGGCACGGTTCTCGGTGTCGAGAATGTCAGCGCCCGGCTCGTTCAGGCGGGCGAGCCGCTGCTGACCATCGGCGATCTGGCCGACATCGAGATCGAGGCGGAGATTCTTTCGACCGACGCGGTGCGTCTGGTTGAAGGGGCGGATGCCCTGGTCGAGCGGTGGGGCGGTGACGCCACCTTGCCCGCGCGCCTGCGCCGTATCGAGCCCGCCGCCTTCACCCGTGTCTCGGCGCTGGGCATCGAGGAGCAGCGCGTGCGCGTCCATCTCGATCTGCTCGCCCCGCCGGAGCAGCGCCCAAGGCTGGGCGACGGCTATCGCGTCTTCGTGCGCATCGTGGAGTGGGAGGGCGAAGAGGTCTTGCAGATTCCCATCAGCGCGCTCTTTCGCAGTGATGGCGGCTGGGCGGTCTTCGCCGTGGCCGAGGGCCGCGCCGTGCACACGCCGGTGGAAATCGGCCGACGGACGCGCACGCATGCGCAGGTCACCGGCGGGCTGGAGCCGGGCGCGCGGGTGGTCGCCTTTCCCAGCGAGGAGATCGCCGACGGCGTGCGGCTGATCGAGCGCGCGGAGGGCTGAGCGCCGCCGCGCGGGCCGGGCTCAGCTCCGCTCCGTGCCGTTTTCGGGCGCCGGATTGCAGAACAGGTCATAGACCAGTTCGACCACCCGCGCGGCCTTGGTGTCGTTGAGCGAGTAGTAGATGGTCTTGCCCTCGCGGCGGCAGGTCACGAGCCCCTCGAGGCGCAGCCGGGCGAGTTGCTGGCTGACCGCGGCCTGGCGCAGGCACAGCAGGTTTTCCAGCTCGGTCACCGATTTCTCGCCCGCAGTCAGATGGCACAGGATCATCAGCCGCCCCTCATGGGCGAGCGCCTTGAGAAACGTCGAGGCGGCCTGGGCCTGCTCGGTCATGTCTTCGGGGGCGAGCGCCGCGCAGTCCTCGTCGGCTTGCGCCGGGGCGAGGGGAAGCTCGGACTCGAACTTCTGGGTCTTGGTGTCGTGCAGGGTCATTGTCGCGTATCTCCGCAAGCGGGGCGCCGGCCCGCCCGGCATGGCCGCAGGATACGGGGCGCATGACAGGTTCGGCCGGGGCCCGGCGCTTTTCGCATTTCCTCAAACATATGGAAAATCTAATGTGTTAACATCGCGACTGCAAGCCCGGCGAGCCAACAAGGGAAACGTTCCCACACGGCCGAATCCTGGCGAAACATATGGGCTGTGCGAGACCGTCGGGCAATACATCATGCCGGCCATGGCCCGCGGGGGCGCTGACGCCACCTGCCCGGTGCGGCGGTTCTGATCGGCGTGATCGGGGAAAAATGAAACGGCGACACCCCGGGAGGAGGAGGGGGTGCCGCCGCTCATTTCCGCGTCGGGCCCGAGGGAGGAGGAGGACCCTTCGCATGTTCGGGCCTTGCGGCCCCTTCGGAACAGCCTCGCGCCCGGGAGGAGGAGAGGCGCCGGCCATCCCTGTCAGCGATCGGCCCCGGGGAGGGTGGGGCCTTTCGCGTCTCGTCCAGAACCGTCTTCGGTTCCGATAAGGGGGCGGTGGCATGAGGGAGGAGGAGACATGCCACCGCCAAATCCAGAAAACCCAGGGAGGAGGAGGGGCTTTCTGAAACTCTGTTCACCCGCCGTAGGCGGCCTGTCGCGCGATGCGCTTGATCGCGTCGGGCTCGAGGCCCAGATCGGCCAGATCCCGAGTCGACAGCGCCCGCAGTTCGTTGAGCGTGCGGCGGTAGTCGCGATAGCGCGCGATCCGCGCGCCAAGGGCGCTGAACGGGGGGCGCTGGGCCGCGCGGCTTTGGGTATTCATGGCTGCGTCGCTCATCGTCGCATCCTTTCGATCCGTGGCGGTCTGCGCGGTCCGGCGAATGGGCCGTTGCCGCGCCGTTGGATCAAACATAACGCGATGCTGCGCCCGCACAATGCCTTGCCGGTGCAATGCCGCCATGCAGCAACTGCATGGCGACGCTAGGGAAATCTTTGCCGGACAAACAGGCGCCGCCGCCCAATAAGCCGGCAGGCCATGAAACCCCCTTGCCCTGCGCGCCCGCGGGGCCGAGATAGTGACGAAACCTGGTGCGGAGGAATTTTGCGATGGCGGTGTCCCGCGACGATGTGCTCGAAGCTCTTGAAACGGTTGCGCTGCCGGAGGGCGGTGGCACGCTGGTCTCGGCCGACCTGGTGCGCGCGCTGACCATACAGGGCGGCAAGGTGAGCTTCGTCATCGAGACGGAGGGGCCCGAGCAGGCGCGCGCGCTCGAATCCGTGCGCGCTGCGGCCCAGGAGGCGGTGGAGGCGCTGGCAGGGGTCGAGTCGGTCTCGGCGATGCTTACCGCCCACGCCCCCACCAAGAAGAGCGCGCCCAAGGGCGAGGCGCCCGATCTCAAGATCGGCCGCCACCCGACCAAGTCTGAGGGACCGCAGAAGATTCCGGGCGTCGATCACGTCATCGCCGTGGCCTCGGGCAAGGGGGGCGTGGGCAAGTCCACCGTCTCGGCCAATCTGGCGGTGGCGCTGGCCCGGCAGGGGCGCCGCGTGGGCCTTCTGGATGCCGATATCTACGGCCCCTCGCAGCCGCGCATGATGGGGATCAACAAGCGTCCCGCCTCGCCCGACGGCAAGACGATCCTGCCGCTGCACGCCCATGGCGTGACGATGATGTCGATCGGCTTCATGCTGCCCGAGGACGAGGCGGTGGTCTGGCGCGGACCGATGCTGATGGGGGCGCTGCAGCAGATGCTGGGCCAGGTGCAGTGGGGCGAGCTTGACGTGCTGATCGTCGACATGCCGCCGGGCACGGGCGACATCCAGCTCACGCTGTGCCAGCGCACCGAGATCGAGGGGGCGATCATCGTCTCCACGCCGCAGGACGTCGCGCTGCTGGACGCACGCAAGGCGCTGCGCGCGTTTCAGACGCTCAAGGCGCCGATCCTGGGGCTGATCGAGAACATGTCGACCTATATCTGCCCCGATTGCGGCCACGAGGCGCATCTCTTTGGCGAGGGCGGCGTGAAGGCCGAGGCCGAGCGGCTCGGCCTGCCCTTTCTGGGCGAGCTGCCGTTGAGCCTGGAGGTGCGCACATCGGGCGATGCGGGCACCCCCATCGCGGCGACCGACAGCAAGGTCGCCGCCCCTTATCTGCGCCTTGCCGAGCGGCTGGTCGCCCAAGGGGTCGCCTGACGCGCGGGCGGCCCCGCACCGCACCGCCCCGCCTGCCGGCGTGGCGCGGCCGCTTCGCGGCACTTCTTGCCTCCGGCGGGGATATTCTCACGAAGGTGAAGGGCGGTTCAGCGCACCTTGAGCGTGGCCAGCCCGATCAGCGCGAGGATCAGCGAGATGATCCAGAAGCGCACCACGATCTGCGGCTCGGCCCAGCCCTTCTTTTCGAAATGGTGGTGGATCGGCGCCATGAGGAAGACGCGCTTGCCGGTCATCTTGTAGTAGGCGACCTGGATGATGACCGACAGCGCCTCGACCACGAACAGCCCGCCGACGATGGCCAGCACGATCTCGTGCTTGGTGGCCACGGCGATCGCCCCCAGCGCGCCGCCCAGCGCAAGGCTGCCGGTGTCGCCCATGAAGACGGCGGCGGGCGGGGCGTTGTACCACAGAAAGCCGAGTCCGCCGCCGATCAGCCCGGCCGAGAAGATGAGCAACTCGCCCGTTCCGGGGACGTAGTGAACCTCGAGGTATTCCGAGAAGTCGACCCGGCCGACGGCATAGGCGATCACCCCCAGCGTGCCGGCGGCGATCATCACCGGCATGATGGCCAGCCCGTCGAGCCCGTCGGTGAGATTGACGGCATTGGCCGAGCCGACGATGACGATCATGGCGAAGGGGATGAAGACGAGCCCCATGTCGAGGAGGACGTTCTTGAAGAAGGGCAAGGCGAGCTGGCCCGACAGCTCGGCGGGATGAATCCACGTCGCCGCGGCGCCGGCCGCGGCGGCGATGACAAGACCGATGGCAAAGCGCACCCGGCCTGGCACGCCGCCGGTGCTGTTGCTGCTGACCTTGGCGTGGTCGTCGGCGTAGCCCACCGCGCCGAAGGCGAGTGTCACGCCGAGGACCAGCCAGACATAGGGGTTGTCGAGCCGCGCCCAGAGCAGCGTCGCCACGATCAGCGCGCCGAGTATGAGCGCGCCGCCCATGGTGGGTGTGCCGGCCTTTGTGATCAGGTGGCTTTCGGGGCCGTCGCTGCGGATGGGCTGGCCGTTGGACTGGCGCTTGCGCAGAAGATCGATCAGCGGCCGGCCGAAGACGAAGCCGAAGATGAGGGCCGTGAAGAAGGCGCCGCCGGCACGGAAGGTGATGTAGCGAAACAGGTTGAATACCCCGCCGCCTTCGGCGAACTCCGTCAGCCAGAACAGCATTCAGTCACGCTCCCGTGGGTCATCCGCGTCCGCTTGGCCCAGATCGCGCAGCGCGTCAACCACGCGCGCCACGCGGCTGCTCTTGGACCCCTTGATCAGCACGATATCGCCGGCGCGCACCAGCCTGTGGGCGCGCGCGCCCAGCGCCTCGGCCGTCTCTTCCCAGCGGCCGCGGCGGCGGGGTTCCAGCGCGGACCAGAGATGGCGCATGAGGGGGCCGACGCAGTGAACGGTGTCGAGCGCGCCGATCGCGGGGTGGCGCGCGAGCGCGCGATGCATCTCGGCCGCGTCGTCGCCCAGTTCGAGCATGTCGCCCAGAATGGCGATGCGCCGGCCGGGGCGCGACCCGGCGCCGGCGGCGGTGCGGCGGTCGTGCGCGGGGGGCGGGCCGGCCTCGCCC
>PUHN01000006.1 GCA_002967695.1 Rhodobacteraceae bacterium WD3A24
CGAAAAAACCAACAGGCTCAAACCCGGGCCGCGAACCGCCGCAAAGCAACTGCCCCGCTGCGGTGAAGCGGTATCTACAAACACAAACAAAACTCCGCAAGACCCAAATCAAAGAAAATGACGATGGCGTCATACTGCGGATGACTTCCCGTGCATGAAGGCTTGAGCAGAATGATATTCCGCGTCATCTGAGATCATGCAGCCCGATTTCCCGCCCCCGGATTCGGGCGCCGCCGGCGGGGGCCTTACGCCCGCGCCCCGCGCCGGCGGCCGAGTCGCAGCGCGAGCAGCCCCAGAATCGCGGCGAGATAGAGGAGCGGCTCCAGCGGCCAGGCCCTGACCAGCAGGAGGAAATGCACCGCCCCCGCGAGGGCGGCGACGTAGGTCAGCCGGTGCAGGCGCGCCCAGCGCCGCGGGCCGAGCTTGCGCACCGCCCGGTCATTGGAGGTCACCGCCAGCGGAATCATCGCGGCGAATCCGGCCATGCCGACGGTGATATAGGGCCGCTCGACGATATCGGCCCAGATTCGCGCCGGCGCCTGCACATCGAGCACCAGCCAGACCAGCAGATGGCAGGAGATGTAGTAAAAGGTCACCAGCCCCATCGCCCGGCGGAAGCGCAGCAGGCTGACCCCCGTCAGCCGGCGCAGCGGCGTGACCGCGAGCGTGGCCACCATCATCTGCAAGCCCAGCAGGCCCAGCGCGTGCTCGAGCGCGGCGATCGGCTCCACCCCGAGGCCACCGGTGGCGCCGAGATAGAGATACCACACCGGCGGCAGCGCCCCCACCAGATAGACGAGCCATATCGGAACGCGGCGCAGTGCGATGTTGAGACGTTGGGCAAGACTCACGCGCGGGGCTCAGAAATGCTCGCTCAAATCCATGCCCGCGTAGAGATCGGCGACATACTCCTCGTAGCCGTTGAACATCTGCGTGGGCTGGCGGCTGTTGAACAGCCCGCCGCCGATGCGCCGCTCGGTCGCCTGGCTCCAGCGCGGGTGATCCACGTTCGGGTTCACGTTCGAATAGAAGCCGTATTCGCGCGGATTCTGCTGATTCCAGGTGCAGACGGGCTGCTCCTCGGTCAGCGTGATGCGCACGATCGACTTGATCGACTTGAAGCCGTATTTCCACGGCACCACCAGCCGGATCGGCGCGCCGTTCACATTGGGCAGCGGCTCGCGATAGAGGCCGGTCGCCATGATGGTGAGCGGATTGCGCGCCTCGTCGAGCCGCAACCCGTCGCGATAGGGCCACTCGAGGATGCCGCGGCGCTGGCCGGGCATTTCCTCGGGACGCACCAGCGTCTCGAACCCCACGAACCGCGCCTCGGGGCGCACGCCGATCCGGTCGAGCAGGGTGCGAAGCTCGAACCCGACCCAGGGGATGACCATCGACCACGCCTCCACGCAGCGCAGGCGATAGATGCGCTCTTCGAGCGGCAGGCCCCCGACCAGCTCGGCCAGATCATAGGTGCCCGGATTCTCGACCAGACCGTCCACGGTGATCTCCCACGGCTCGGTCGTCAGCGCGTCGGCGTTGCGGGCGGGGTCTTCCTTGCCGGTGCCGAACTCGAAGAAATTGTTGTAGTTGGTGATCTCGTCGAGGCTGTTGGGCTCCTCGTCGGTGGAAAAGCGGCTTGCGGCGATCTCCTCCCCGCCGGTCCAGTCATCCTCCCATGCGGCGAGGGCGGCGCGGGGCAGCGCCCCGGCGGCCAGCGCGGCAGCCCCGCCGGCCATCAGGGCGCGGCGGTTCATGAAGAGCGGTTTCGGTGTGACGTCGGCCCAGCCCAGATCGGGCGTGAAGGCTTTGGGGAAATGCGTGCGGCGCATGATGGCCTCCGATGCGTTGCTCCCTGGTGACTCATCATATACGACGCACCCCGCCTGCCGACAGCTCCATCACGACGATGTGCACGGCGCTTCGCAGCGAATTGACGCAGATTCCGCTCACGCCCGTTCACATAGTCTTGACTGGAAATCCGCGGTGCGCGTGGCTTAGCCGCCGGCGCAGCCGAGTCAAGCCGCGACCGCGCCGCCATATTCGGCCCAAGGCGACATCCGGGGCGTCGCCCCTCCCGTAGAAGCCATGACGTTCACACGATGAAGCGTCGCCAAAAACGGGAGAGTTTCAATGATCCGCACGACCCTGATTTCGATGACCGCCGCTGCCGCGTTCGCCGCGCCGGCCTTCGCCGATCACCACGCCGGGGCCGACATCGTCGATACCGCTGTCGAGGCCGGCTCGTTCAGCACGCTGGTCACGGCCGTCCAGGCCGCGGGCCTCGAGGAGACGCTGCGCGGCGAAGGGCCGTTCACCGTCTTCGCCCCGACCGACGCGGCCTTTGCCGCGCTGCCCGAGGGCACGCTCGAAGGGCTTCTCGAAGACCCCGAGGCGCTTGCGGGCGTTCTGACCTATCACGTCATTCCCGGCGAGGTGATGTCGGGCGACCTTTCCGACGGCATGACCGCCGAGACGGTCAACGGGGAGTCGGTGGAGATCGGCGTGGACATGGGCGCGGTGACGGTGGACGGCGCCAATGTCGTGCAGGCCGATGTCGCGGCCTCGAACGGGGTGATCCACGTCATCGACGCGGTGATCCTGCCCTGATCCGGCGCGACCGCTGCGAATGAAAGCGCCCCGGCGGATCGCTCCGCCGGGGCGTCGTTCCTGTGGCAGTGGGCGCGGCTCAGTGCAGCACAGCCTCCTGCGGCGGTTCGCGGCGCGAGCTTGACACCCGCTCGCCGATGATCAGCCCCTCGGCGCCGGCGGTCACCTCGACCGTCTCGCCGTCCTGGATGTCGCCGGCCAGCAGCCGCTCGGCCAGCGGATCCTGCAGGCTGCGCTGGATCACCCGCTTGAGCGGCCGCGCCCCGAAGACGGGGTCGTAGCCCTCATTGGCCAGCCAGGCCCTTGCGCTGTCGTCAAGCTCCAGCGTGATGTTGCGGCTGCCCAGACGCTTGACCAGTTGCTCGACCTGGATATCGACGATCTCGGTCATGTCCTCGCGGGTGAGGCGGTCGAAAACGATGATCTCGTCCAGCCGGTTGAGGAATTCCGGGCGGAAATGCGCGCGGACGGCCTCCATCACCTCGGACTTGGCCTGACCGGCATCGCTGCCCTCGGGCAGACGGCTCAACGCCTGGCTGCCGAGGTTCGAGGTCAGCACGATCATCGTCTGCTTGAAGTCCACATGCCGGCCATGCCCGTCGGTGAGCACCCCGTCATCAAGCACCTGCAGCAGCACGTTGAAGACGTCCGGATGCGCCTTTTCGACCTCGTCGAACAGGATCACCTGATAGGGCCGGCGCCGGACGGCCTCGGTGAGCACGCCGCCTTCCTCATAGCCGACATAGCCCGGCGGGGCACCGATCAGCCGCGCGACGGAGTGCTTTTCCATGAACTCGCTCATGTCGATGCGCACCATCGCCTGATCGTCGTCGAACAGATATTCGGCGACCGCCTTGGTCAGTTCCGTCTTGCCCACGCCGGTCGGGCCGAGGAACAGGAACGAGCCCAGCGGGCGGTTCTCGTCGGACAGACCCGCGCGCGAGCGCCGCACGGCGTTGGAGACGGCGCGCACCGCCTCGCGCTGGCCGATGACGCGACGTCCGAGCTCCTCTTCCATGCGCAGGAGTTTCTCGCGCTCGCCCTCGAGCATCTTGGAGGTTGGAATGCCCGTCCAGCGCTCGATCACCTGGGCGACCTGCTCGGGGCGCACGGCCTCGGCGACCATCTCGGCGCCCTCGCGCTCCTCGGCCTCGGCGAGCTTCTTCTGCAGATCGGGGATGATGCCATAGGACAACTCCCCCGCGCGGGCGAGATCGCCATCGCGCTTGGCCTGATCGAGCTCGGCGCGGGCACGGTCGAGCTGCTCCTTGAGGTCGCGCGCCTGGCTGAGCTTGTCGCGCTCGGCCTGCCACTTGGCCGTCATCTCGGCGGAACGCTCCTGCAGGGCGGACAGCTCCTTTTCCAGCCGTTCGAGCCGGTCCCTGGAGGCGGCGTCGTCCTCCTTCTTGAGCGCCTCGGCCTCGATCTGCTTTTGCAGGATCTCGCGGTCGAGCGCGTCTAGCTCCTCGGGCTTGGAATCGACCTCCATGCGCAGCCGGCTCGCGGCCTCGTCGACAAGGTCGATGGCCTTGTCGGGCAGGAAACGGTTGGTGATGTAGCGCTTCGACAGCGTCGCGGCGGCCACGAGCGCGGCGTCGGAGATCCGCACGCCGTGGTGGAGCTCGTACTTCTCCTTGATTCCGCGCAGGATGCTGATCGTGTCCTCGACGGTGGGCTCATCGATGTAGAGCGGCTGGAACCGGCGGGCGAGCGCGGCGTCCTTCTCGATATACTCGCGGTATTCATCCAGCGTGGTCGCGCCGACGCAGTGAAGCTCCCCGCGCGCCAGCGCCGGCTTGATCAGGTTGGCCGCGTCCATCGCGCCCTCGGTCTTGCCGGCGCCGACGAGCTGGTGCATCTCGTCGATGAAAAGGATGATCTCGCCCGACGCTGCGGTGATCTCCGAAAGTATCGCCTTGAGCCGCTCCTCGAACTCGCCGCGATACTTCGCACCGGCGACCAGCGCGCCCATGTCGAGCGCCATCAGCCGCTTGTCGCGCAGGGATTCAGGCACGTCGCGGTTGACGATGCGCAGCGCCAGCCCCTCGGCGATCGCCGTCTTGCCCACGCCGGCCTCGCCGATCAGGACGGGGTTGTTCTTGGTGCGGCGCGAGAGCACCTGCATGGTGCGCCGGATTTCGTCCTCGCGGCCGATGATCGGGTCGATCTTGCCCTCGCGCGCGGCCTCGGTGAGGTCGCGCGCATACTTGTTGAGCGCGTCATAGCCCTCTTCGGCATTGGCGCTGTCGGCGGTGCGGCCCTTGCGCAAATCCTCGATCGCGCCGTTGAGCGCCTGCGCGTTGACCGCGCCGGCCTCAAGCGCCTCGCGCGCGGGCGATTTGACCACCGCCAGCGCCGTGAGAATGCGCTCGACCGGGACATAGCTGTCGCCGGCCTTTTGGGCCATCTTCTCGGCCTCGTCGAGCACCTTGCCCGTCTTCTGGTCCATATAGACCTGCCCGGCATCGCCGGAGACCTTGGGCACCTTGCCCAGCGCCAGTTCCACCGCCTGGCTGACCTGTCCGGGCGCGCCGCCCGCCCGTCGGATCAGGTTGGAGGCCAGCCCCTGATCGTCATCGAGCAGCGCCTTGAGCAGATGCTCCGGCGCCAGGCGCTGGTGATCCTCGCGCATCGCGATGGTCTGCGCGGCCTGGAGGAACCCTCGCGCGCGTTCGGTGAATTTCTCGAGATTCATCACATACTCCTTCGATAAGCGTCTGCATCGCGGTCTGCCCGCCATCGCGGCACAACCCATTGCAGGCCTTGCGTTCTAGTTGGGCACCCCGCCCCCGACGCGCAAGATCGTGAGGCCAAAACCCGCATGCGGGCTTGCGCGACCGGCGGTCACACCCTAGACCCCTGCCCGCGCGCCCCTTTTTGCCGGAGCCTGCCGATGTCCGACGACCGCCTGATCGTGGCGCTCGACCTGCCCGACGCAGCCTCGGGGCTGGAGATCGCGCAACGGCTGGGCGATACGGTGAGCTTCTACAAGATCGGGCTGGGGATGCTGACCGGCGGCGGCCTCGCGCTGGCGCAGGAGCTCAGCGCCGAGTACGGCAAGCGCATCTTCCTCGACCTCAAGCTGTTCGATATCGGCGCGACGGTCGAGGCGGCGGTGCGCGGGCTGACCCGGTTCGACCTCGACCTGCTCACCGTTCACGGCGACCCATCCGTGGTGCGCGCGGCCGTTGAGGGGCGCGGGGCCGCAGCGACGCGGATTCTCGCGGTGACGATCCTGACATCGCTGGACCGCGACGACCTCGACGCCGCGATGATCCGCCCCGGAGATGTCAGTGATATCGTGACCGAACGCGCCGCCCGCGCCTTTCGGGCCGGTGCCGACGGCGTGATCGCCTCCCCGCAAGAGGCCGCGGCGATCCGCGCGCTGCCCGAGGCGGCGGGCCGACTGATCGTCACTCCCGGCGTGCGCCCCGCCGGCGCCGAACCGGGCGATCAGAAACGCATCGCGACCCCCGAGCGGGCCATTACCGACGGCGCCGATCACATCGTGGTCGGCCGCCCCGTATGGCAGGCCCCCGATCCGCGCGCAGCCGCGCGGGCGATCATCGAGGCATTGCCCTGACGGCAGGCGCAGCCCGGCGTCGGCGGCTCTCCGCTTTGTGTCGGGCCGGGGCATTCCACCGGCGGCCGTTCGTTCCTAGATAGGGTGGATGATGACCGCATTTCGACGCCCCGCCCTCGCCCTCGCCGCGCTTGTGGCGCTCGCCCTGCCCGCCGCCGCGCAGGAGGCGATCTCGCTCGAGACCCTGTCGCGCTATTTCAACGGCTTTGAGACCGCGCGGGCGGAGTTCACGCAGGTCAACCCCGACGGAAGCGTGGTGACCGGCGACCTCTACATCCGGCGTCCGGGGCGCATGCGCTTCGAATACGACCCGCCCGAGGAAAGCCTCGTGATCGCCGGGGGCGGGCAGGTCGCCATCTTCGACGCGCGCTCCAATCAGGGGCCAACGCAGTATCCGCTCCGGCGCACGCCGCTCAATCTGATCCTGACGCAGAATGTCGATCTGACGCGGGAGACGATGGTCGTGGACCATTTCGCCGAGGGCAATACCACCCAGGTCATCGCGCAGGATCCCGAAAACCCCGATTACGGCAGCCTGCGGCTGATCTTCACCGCCGATCCGACCGAGCTGCGCCAGTGGATCGTCACCGACGACATGGGCCGCGAGACCACCGTGATCCTGCAGAATCTGCGCACCGGGGTGGAACTCGGCCCGCTGCTGTTCGACATCACCGCCGAGGAGCGCGCGCGCGAGGGCTGAGTCAGAGCCGCCGGCAGCTGCGGAGCTGCGCGTCATAGCGCAGCGCCCGCGCGGCCACCCTGTCGGCCACCGACAGGAGCCAGGGCTTGGCATTGTAGCTGCCGCGCGCGAATCCCGCATGGCCTTCGTGATAGGCCAGATACTGATTGCGCGCGTCATGCATTGGGATGCCGTTGCGCTCCAGCGTGTTGGTGGCGTACCAGCCGATGAAATCGGTCGCATCGCGGATGCGGTCGCGCCGGCCCCGGCGATTGCCCGTCTCCTGCCGGTATTCGTCCCATGTCCCGTCAAGGGCCTGGCTGTAGCCGTAGGCCGAGGATTGCCGCCCCATCGGGATCACGCCGAGTGCATACTGATAGGGCGTGCGCGCATTGCCGATGAACCGGCTTTCGGCGTGAATGATCGCCATCTGCACCGGGATCGGCACGCCCCAGCGGCGCTCGGCCGTGCGCATCGCCCGCAGATATTGCGGGCGCTCATCGATGATCGCGCAGGCATCATCGAGGTTTCGCGGGGCGGAATACCGCTCCCCCCCGCAGGAGGCCACCAAAACGGCGACCACCGCCCAACGGAAGAACTTGCCCATGTCACTGCCTCGGTATCGTCTTTTTGTTGTGCGCATGATAGCGCAATTCGCGTCGGGCGAAAATCGCAAAGCCGTGTGGCGCGCAAATGGGGCTGGCAAGGCTGTCGAGCGCCGCCACACAATCTGTTTCTTGCGAATCGGGCGGCCGCGATGGACAAGCCGCCTCGACAATGGCTATCATAGGCGCCGGGGGCAAAAATGCTGAAGACACGCGCTAAATATCATCTCGGCCAGGTCGTGCGCCACAAGAAGCACCCCTTCCGCGGGGTGGTCTTTGATGTGGACGCGATGTTCTCGAACACGCAGGAGTGGTACGACGCGATTCCCGAGGAGAGCCGCCCGAACAAGGAGCAGCCCTTCTACCACCTGCTCGCCGAGAACGATCAGAGTTACTACATCGCCTATGTGTCCGAGCAGAATCTCCTGCCCGACGATACCGGCGAGCCGATCGACCATCCCGACATCCCCGATCTTTTCGGCGATTTCGAGGATGGTTATTACCCGCTGCAGGTCGATCTGAACTGACGCCATCCGCGCAGCTTGCGCGACACCGACCGCCCGAGGCTCAAGACCGCATCGCAGGGAGGCATGTGCCCCGCGGGCGGCCGGCGCGCGCCTGTTGCATGCGTGCCCCGACGCCGCGCCCGGGTGGGGGCATTGGACGCGGCGCCGAGGGAAGCCATGCAGCCACCCCGCAACAGTCGCGCGAAATCGCGACACGAAATTGAGCGGAATCGGGCGAAACTGCGGCCTTCCCTCGAAAGGGGCAACAATCGCGGCGGACAGGGCGCTATTGTTCGCGCGCGATCTCCAGATGCAGCCGGTTCCGGCTGCCGTCGCGCCGATACTCCACCACACTGGTAAGCTGATGAATCAGGCCCCAGCCAAAACCGCCCTCGGGCAGGGCCGCCTCGGATGCCGGCGGCACCGGCGCCGGGACAGGCGCGAGCCCGGCGGCAGGGCGGGCGGCGCCCATCGGGGCGCCCTCATCCTGTATCAGGCAGATGATGCGCCCCGGCGCGAGGCTGACCGTCAATGTGATCGGCCCGTCGCCATCGGCATAGGCATGCTCGACGACATTGTTGATGACCTCGGCGAGGACAAGCTCGACATCCTCGCACACCGGCCGGGGCACGCCGCGCGTCGCCAGCCCCCGCCGCACCGAACCCAGCACGGCCCTTGCGGCGAAGGGGCCGGCCCGGAACACCCGCCCGAAAACCGGATCCCCGGCCGCAATGCCACCTTTGGCCGCGCGCGGCTGCGCGTGAGTCGTCATCGCCTCAGGCGCCGCGCGCCGGACCTTCGCCATCCGGCGCGTCGGCGTGCATGGTAAAGACACTGTCCATCCGGGTGAGCCGCAACACCTTGGCCACCGGCGGCGTCATTCCGGCGAGTTCGAGCGGGCGCTGTTCGGCCGACAGATATTTCCGCGCGGTCACAAGCGCGCCCAGCCCACTGGAATCGACGAAATCGACCCGCGACAGGTCGAGCATGACCGGCGTGCCGGGGGCGCGCGTCGCCTCGCGCATCGCGTCCTTGAACTGTATGGCGACGGCCGCGTCGATCCGCGGCTCCTCCACCCGCACGACCAGGGCGTCGCCGCATCGTTCGGTCGCAAGCTGCATCCATCCTCTCCCGTCGCAAATCTCGCCCGCAGGCTAGACGCCAATCCTTACCATCCGGTATGCGGGGTCGGATCGCCGGCGGCGCGGCCCGAGCGGGCCGACGCCCGGAGTTGCCCGAGGAGGCGCGCGCGCCCGATGACCCTGACCGAGTATGCCCCCCCAGACACGCCGCTGGAGATTCTCCACGCCGATCACGAGATCCTCCTGGTGGACAAGCCCGCGGGGCTCCTTTCCGTGCCGGGCAAGGGCGCGCATCTGGCCGATTGCCTGCTGGAGCGGATCCGCGCGGCCTTTCCGCAGGCGCTTCTGGTGCACCGGCTCGACCGCGACACTTCGGGCGTCATGGTCTTCGCGCTCACACCGCACGCCCAGCGCCATCTCGGGCTGCAGTTCGAGAAACGCCAGATGCGCAAGAGCTATGTCGCCCGCCTCCACGGGCGGCTGGAGCCGAAATCGGGCGAGGTCGATCTGCCCCTCGCGGTGGACTGGCCGAATCGCCCCCGTCAGAGGGTCGATCACGAACACGGTCGGGCTGCGCAGACCGGCTGGCGCGTGCTCGCACGCGGCGAGGCGGAGACGCGGGTGCGTCTGATGCCAAAAACGGGGCGCAGCCACCAGCTCCGGGTGCATATGAGGGCGCTGGGGCATCCGATCCTGGGCGATCCGCTCTATGCCGAGGGGCCGGCGGCCGATCACCCGCGTCTAATGCTGCACTCCGAGACGCTGCGCCTGCGCCACCCCGATGGCGGGCAGGGCATGACCTTCCGCGCGCCGCCGCCCTTCTGAGGCCGGCGCGCCCTCGGACGCTCAGCGGCGCAACTGCCGGTCGCTCACATTCAGCCGCCCGCGCAATATCGGCGCGAGCGCCTCGGCGAGGGCGGGCTCGCGCGCTTGCAGCGCCTGCAGCTCGTCGAGCCGGTTCATCGCCACCAGTTCCAGCGCGTCGTCGCGCACCGCGCCGTCGGGCCCGCGCGGCAGGGCAGGAACGGGCTGGACCAGCTCGGCGCGGGCCTCGGGGACGAGCCGGCGCAGCGCGGCCATATCCATATCCGTCTCGACAAAGGCATAGACCCCCACCCCGCGCGCCGGCAGCGGAAAGACCGCCAGCGCCACATCGCCCACATCGCCGCGGCCCGCCAGCGCGGCGCGCACGGCGGGGCCGTCGCGCTCCAGCCGGCTTTGCGTCCCCTCGCCGTCGGACCAGTGCATGAGCCGGCGCGTGACGAAATTGTAGGCCCGCTTACCCGTGGCACGCCACACCCGCGCCGGCAGCGACCGCCGCGCGGCGATGCGCGCCTCGGCAGGGGTGAGATGGGCGCGGGCGTAGCGACGCTTGAGCTTCATCAGGTGGCGCAGATCCTCATACGCCATGATGCGAAAGCGCCGGCCGCGCCACCGATGGGTCGAGGCGATCTGAAAGTCGATCACCGCCGCGCGGCCGTCGGGCGTCATCAGCCAGTTCTGCGGTTTCGCCAGATCGTTATGGGTCACCCCGCGCCGGCGCATCTCGCGCAGCAGCCGGCGCGCGTCGCGATACCAGGCCGGATCATCGGGGCGGGCGAGCTGCAGCGGCGTGCCCGCCGTCCATGTCCGCAAGAGCCCCTCGCCATCGACCCGCACGAGCTCGGGCACGCCCTTGATCCCGGCGACGGCGCGCAGACCGCGTACCTCGCGCCGCGCCAGCGCCCAGGCCAGCGGCCGCGCCAGACGGGGCAGGCCGCTGAGCCGCCGCATCACCAGCTCGCGGCCGGGGTCGCCCTCGGCGTGGCCCGAGATCGTCTCGGAGAAGATGTCGCGCTTGTGCACCGTGACGGGCACGAAGCGGATCCGGGCCGGGTCCGTCGTATCGCTCATGGAGCCTAGCTACGGTTCCGCTGCCCGGCCCGCAAGCCGCATCGGCAATCGCGGGCATTCGTCGGGAGTTAGCCCTTGCCGGCCGGGGTGTCATCGACGACATTTGCGGCAGAGTGTCGCCCCGGACCGGACCGCGCCGAGGCAGGGGTGCAACTCCGGCCGTCAGGGATTACATCACGACCGACAAGCATTCCAATCGCGGCATATGAGGAGATCCGCCATGACCATCCGACTCAACGACACCGCACCCGACTTCACAGCCGAGACCAGCCAGGGCACGATTAACTGGCATGAATGGATCGGCGACAACTACGCGATCCTGTTCTCGCACCCCAAGGATTTCACCCCCGTCTGCACCACCGAGTTCGGCGCCGTCGCCCAGCTCGCCGACGAGTTCGAGAAGCGCGGCACCAAGGTTGCCGGCATCTCGATCGACCCGGTGGAAGACCACAAGAAGTGGGTGGCCGATGTCGAGAAGGTCTCGGGCAAGAAGGTGACCTTTCCGATCATCGCCGACGAGGATCTCAAGGTCGCCAAGCTTTACGACATGCTGCCCGGCGACGCCTATCTGCCCGACGGCCGCACGCCCAACGACACGGCGACGGTGCGCACTACCTTCATCATCGGCCCCGACAAGAAGGTCCGCCTCGCGCTGATCTACCCGATGTCGGTGGGCCGCAACTTCGACGAGATCCTGCGCGCGCTCGACGCGATCCGCCTGGCCGACGGCGCGCCCATCGCCACGCCCGCCAACTGGAAGCCGGGCGAGGACGTGATCGTCGCGCTGTCGGTCTCGGACGAGGATGCCAAGGCCAGATTCGGCGATGTGAAGATGGAACTGCCCTATCTGCGCAAGATCAAGCAGCCCGCGAGCTGAACACGCGCCTGCCCGCAAGGCAAAACGCCCCGGCCTAATGGCCGGGGCGTTTGATTTTCGACAGGGCCGCGTCGCGGCGGGCGATCAGGCGTCCTGCTTCTGCTCGCTGATCTCCTCGCCGGTCTCCTGATCGACCATCTTCATGCCCAGCCGGACCTTGCCGCGGTCGTCGAAGCCCAGAAGCTTGACCTTGACCTCCTGCCCCTCCTTGAGGACGTCGGAGGGGTGGTTGAGCCGGCGGTTGGCGATCTGGCTGACATGGACCAGCCCGTCGCGCTTGCCGAAGAAGTTCACGAAAGCGCCGAAATCGACCAGCTTGACCACCTTGCCGGTGTAGATCTTGCCCTCTTCGGGCTCGGCGACGATCGAGTGGATCATCTCGCGCGCGCGGTCGATATTGGCCTGATCATTGGACGCGATCTTGATGACGCCGTCATCGCTGATATCGACCTTGGCGCCGGAGGTCTCGACGATCTCGCGGATCACCTTGCCGCCGGTGCCGATGACCTCGCGGATCTTGTCGGCGGGCACGCTCATCGTCTCGATCTTGGGCGCGTATTGCGAAAAGCCCGACGGCGCGGTCAGCGCCCGGCTCATCTCGCCCAGGATGTGCATCCGGCCCTCGCGGGCCTGTTCCAGAGCCTGCTTCATGATCTCGGGCGTGATCCCGGCGACCTTGATGTCCATCTGAAGCGAGGTGATCCCCGCCTCGGTGCCGGCCACCTTGAAGTCCATGTCGCCGAGGTGATCCTCGTCGCCCAGAATGTCCGAAAGCACGGCCCACTTGCCGTCATCCTCCAGGATCAGCCCCATCGCGACGCCGGCGACCGGCGCCTTGAGCGGCACGCCGGCATCCATCATCGACAGCGACGAGCCGCAGACCGTGGCCATCGACGACGAGCCGTTGGACTCGGTGATCTCCGAGACGACGCGGATGGTATAGGGGAAATCCGTCGCCGCCGGCAGAACCGCCTGCAGCGCGCGCCAGGCCAGCTTGCCGTGGCCGATCTCGCGCCGGCCCGGCGGGCCGAAGCGGCCGACCTCGCCCACCGAATAGGGGGGGAAGTTGTAGTGCAGCATGAAGTTGGCGCGGCTGTGGGAATGCAGCGCGTCGATGATCTGCTCATCTTCGCCGGTGCCCAGCGTGGTCACGCAGAGCGCCTGCGTCTCGCCGCGGGTGAACAGCGCCGAGCCGTGCGTGCGCGGAAGCACGCCGACCTCGGATTCGATCGGGCGGATCGACTTGGTGTCGCGCCCGTCGATCCGCGCGCCGCCGGCGATGATGTCGCCCCGCAGGATCTCGGATTCGAGCTTCTTGAGCGCGGCGCCGAGATTGGGGTCTTCCTGATCTTCCTCGGACAGCTGGACGATCACCGCATCGCGCGCCGCGGCGATGGCGGCGCTGCGCTCCTGCTTGTCCTTGATGGCGAAAGCGCCGCGCATCAGCGCCTCGCCCGCCGCCTTCACCTTGCCATAGAGCGCGCCGTATTCGGGCGGCTCGAAATCGAAGGGTTCCTTCGCGGCGTCCTCGGCAAGGTCGATGATCAGGTCGATCACCGGCTTGATCGAGTCGTGCGCGAACTGGACGGCGCCGAGCATCTCGTCCTCGGAAAGTTCGTAGGCTTCCGATTCGACCATCATCACCGCGTCCTTGGTGCCCGCGACGACAAGGTCGAGGCGCTGCTCGGGGTTCTCGCGCAGCTTCTGCATGTCCTCGACCTCGGGGTTGAGAACATACCCGCCGTCAACATAGCCCACGCGGCAGCCCGCGATCGGGCCCATGAACGGCACGCCCGACAGCGTCAGCGCCGCCGAGGCGGCGATCATCGCCACCATGTCCGGCTCGTTGACCAGATCGTGGCTGAGCACGGTGCAGATGACCATGACCTCGTTGCGAAAGCCCGGCACGAAAAGCGGGCGGATCGGGCGGTCGATCAGCCGCGAGGTCAGCGTCTCCTTCTCGGAGGGGCGCGCCTCGCGCTTGAAAAAGCCGCCGGGAACCTTGCCGGCGGCGTAATAGCGTTCCTGATAGTGGACCGTCAGCGGGAGGAAATCCATTCCCGGCCTGGTCTGCTTGGCATAGGTGACGTTGGCCATGACGGTTGTCTCGCCCAGCGTGGCGACGACCGATCCGTCGGCCTGGCGGGCAACCTTGCCCGTCTCCAGGGTGAGCGTCTCCTCACCCCATTCCATCGACTTCTTGGTTACGTTGAACATCTCGTTTCCTAAGCTGGCCCGCGGACCCTCCGCCGGCCTGGTTCGCGTACGGGCCGTATGCCCGTGGCCCCGGTGCGGTTACGGTATGCCCGCTCCCGTGAGGCCCGGCGGGAGGGGCGGCGGATGCGGGCGCAAGCACGGCACGCTGTCGCCAGCATAACGGCATGGGCCCGTCTTCGAAAGAAAGACGCGCCCTCGAAGGGGCGCGGCTTCTGCAGATCGGCGTGTCAGCGGCGGATGCCCAGCCGGCTGATGAGCGCCTTGTAGCGGCTTTCGTCGTTGCGCCGCAGATAGTCCAGCAACTTGCGCCGTTGGGCGACCAGCTTGAGCAGGCCGCGGCGCGAGTGGTTGTCCTTCTTGTGCGTCTTGAAATGCTCGGTCAGCGACGTGATGCGCTTGGTCAGGATCGCGACCTGCACCTCGGGCGAGCCGGTGTCGCCTTCCTTGGTCGCGAAATCCTTCATGATCTGCGATTTCTCTTCGACGGTGATCGACATCGGGGGCTCCTTTTTGGTCCAGGGTGATGGCGCGAGCCGGGATGTCGTCCAGCAAGGCCCGTGGAGGTCGCACCGCCAATGCGGCGCTGCGCGGCGTATACGCCATCACGCCGCGGAAGGAAAGAGTCGATCGCGGGCCCGGCCCGTGGCCCGGCCCCGGCCCCGGCCGGGCATTAACCACATGAGTCGATTCCCCCGCCCGCCATCTACTGGGCGGAAGAGCGATGTGATATAATAGGGTGTTGTCAGGTGGTTAACGCGCGCCGGCCGCAGGGCCTCGGCAGCGCGCGGGAGGGGTGAGATGTGGATGTTCGCGGGAATGGTCGGCCTGCTTCTGGCCGGCGGGGTTGCCGACGCGGTGATCCGGCCGCCTGTCGGCGACGACGACACTGGAGACGATGCCGCTCCCGATGATGGCGACGGGGGCCAGGGCGACGACATGCAGCGCGATCTTCCCGGCGCGGAGGGCGCGGAGGATGTCGGCGGCGACTACGACCGCGAATCCGAGTCGCGCTGGCTTCTTCTCGATCCGTGGGACGATTACGAGCGCGTCGACTACGACGATGGCAACGGACCCCACAGCACCGACTCGCCGGACCCCGTCGCGGATGTCATGCGCGAAGGCGGCGCGGGCGACGAGCGGCTCGCCGCCGGCGCGGGCGATGACACGCTTTTCGGCCACGGGGGCGCGGATACGCTCATCGGCGGTGCGGGTGACGACGCCATCCACGGCGGCTCGGGCGAGGATGTCGGCGAGGGCGGCGCAGGGGCTGACACGCTCGCTGGCGACGACGGCAATGACACCTTGCGCGGCCATACCGGTGGCGATCACCTCTCGGGCGGGGCGGGCGACGACGGGCTCCTGGGCGGCTCCGGGGCGGATGCGCTTGCCGGCAGCGGGGGCGATGACACGCTCGCCGGCGGCTATGACAACGACACACTCGGGGGCGGGGCGGGCGACGACCTGCTCAGGGGCGGCCGGGGCGATGACGTGCTGATCGGGGTCGAGCCCGACAGCGCCGGGGCGGACACGCTCAATGGCGGGGCGGGCGATGATCGTCTGACGCTGGGCGCCGGCGATACCGGCCATGGCGGCGCGGGCGAGGACGTTTTCGCCCTTGGCGGCGGCGCCGGTTCTGACGCCGTCCCGGTCATCGAGGACTACACCGCCGGCGAGGACCGGATCATCCTGGCCTATGATAGCGCTGCCCACCCGGACCCGAGTGTGACGGTGGCCCCCGATCCGGCCAATCCCGACGACATTCTGGTGATGCTCGACGGTGCCGTTCTCGGTGCCGTGGCCGGCGGCGCGGGGCTGACCGCCGGCGAGATCGAGCTTGTCCCGCAGGCCGGACCGGCAACATGATGCCCGTCTCGGGGCCGATCACCGGAGGGTGACTTGCCATGACGGCCACCGGCACGACAGGTTCGTGGCAGGAGGTGCATGCCATGCCGATTCTCGGACCCAGACTCAAGATCGTCCTGCTTTCGGCGCTAATCGTTGCAGGCGCGGCCTCGCAGGATCTCGCCAGCGCCCAAACCACGGGCGGCGAGCCAGCTACCGCGATCCTCGCCGGCGGATGCTTCTGGTGCGTGGAGGCCGATTTCGAGCGCGTGCGCGGCGTGAGCGAGGCGGTTTCTGGCTTTACCGGCGGATCGGTGGAAAACCCTGGCTATGACGAGGTCGCCGGGGGCGGCACCGGCCATCGCGAGGCCGTGCGCATCACCTACGACCCGGACGTGGTCAGCTATTCGCAGATCGTCCATCTGTTCTTCCGCTCCATCGACCCGCTCGATGCGGGCGGGCAGTTCTGCGATCGCGGGCATCAGTACAGCACAGCCATCTACGCCCTGACCCCGCGGCAGCGCGAGGCCGCCGAGGCGGCGCGGGCCGCCGCCGCTGCGGAGCTGGGCGAAGACATCGTCACGCCCATCGAGGATGCCCAGCCCTTCTACGAGGCGGGCGGCTATCACCAGGATTATCATCGCAGCGGCGATATCGTGCTGACCCGCTTCGGCCCGCGGAGCAAGGCCTCCGCCTACCGCCTCTACCGCGACTCCTGCGGCCGAGACGCGCGGGTGCGCGAATTGTGGGGCGACGACGCCCCCTTTGCCGATCACTGATCATCTCAGCCCTGGGCGGCGAGAAACGCGACAACTTCGGCGCGGTCGGGATTCGCGCCGGCCGTGCCGGGCCGCGTGACCTGTATGGCCGCGGCGGCCGCGGCCATGCGCATCGCCTCCTGCGGGGCCAGTCCCGCATCAAGAACCGCGGCCAGCGTGCCCGCGAAACAGTCGCCCGCGCCGGTGGTGTCCACCGGAGCCACGCGAAACGCCGGCGCGACGATCTGATCCGCCCCGGCCGCGATCCACTGGGCCCCCTGGCTGCCGCGCGTCACCACGACCGCCGCGACCGGCAGCGCCTCCAGCGGCCGGCCCAGCGCGGTGGAGAGCATCTCGGCCTCGACGGCGTTGAGCACCAGCGTGGTGACATGAGGCAGGACCGTCTCGACCGCCGCCGCCTCGAACGGGGCGGCCGAATAGATCACGCGCATCCCCGCGGCGTGCGCCCGCCGTGCGGCGGCGAGCTGGCCGGAGGTCTCGTTCTGCAGCAGCAGCGTGTCGCCCGCTTCCGCGGCGCCCAGCGCCGCCTCCACAGCAGCCTCGTCGAGCATCGCATTGGCCCCGGCATGGATCACGATCGCGTTCTCGCCCGCCGGATCGACGCAGATCATCGCGTGGCCGGTCGGGGCGTCGAGCTCGGCCACATGGATGACGTCCACGCCATAGGCGGCGAGCTCCCCGCGCGCCCACTGACCGTCTGTGCCCACCGCTCCGATGTGATGCACCCGCGCGCCCGCGCGCGCCGCGGCGACGGACTGGTTGGCCCCCTTGCCGCCCAGGCCGCGGCTGTAGCTCCCGGCCGCGAGCGTCTCGCCCGGCCGAGGCAGGTGATCCACGTGATGGATGTGGTCGATATTGATGGAGCCCAGGGTCCAGACCGTCATCGCCCTACCTTACGTCGCAGGCCGCCATGACCGCCATGTTGAGGATATCGTTCACGCTCGACCCCGTCGAGCAGATCTGCACCGGCTTGGGCAGCCCTCTCAGGATCGGGCCGATGACGGTCGCCCCGGCCATCTCCTGCATCAGCTTGACCGATATCGAGGCCGAGTGCCGTGCCGGGACCACCAGAATGTTCGCCGGCGCGTTCAGCCGGCTAAAGGGATAGTGCCGCGCCGCCGCGGGGTTGAGCGCGACATCGACGGTCATCTCGCCCTCGTATTCGAAATCCACCCCGATCTCGTCGAGCACATCGGGCGCGCGGTGCATCTTGTCGGCGCGTTCGGAGACGGGATAGCCGAAGGTCGAAAAGCTCACGAAGGCCACGCGCGGCTCCATCCCCAGATGCCGGGCAACGCCGGCCGAGCGCTGCGCGATATGGGCCAGATCGTGCTCGTCGGGCCATTCATGCACCAGCGTATCGGCGATCAGGATGATCCGCCCGCGATGCAAAAGCGCCGTGACTCCCACCGCACCCGAGGCGGCGGTGGCATCGAAGACGTGGTTGACCAGCCCCAGTGCCTGCGCCGATTTGCGCGTCGCCCCGGTGACCATCGCATCGCCGTGGCCGTGCGCGAGCATCAGCGCGGCAAAGACATGGCGGTTGCGCGATGCGAGGCGGTGAACATCCTTGAAGTCATGCCCGCGCCGCTGGAGCCGGGAATAGAGAAGCTCCTTGTAGCTCTCCAGATGGCGCGTCGTGGCGGCGTTGACGACCTCCAGTTCGCGGACGGCATCGCCGAGCCCGGTGGCTTCGAGCTTGTCGCGCACATCGTCCTCGCGGCCGACCACCAGCGCCCGGCCCAGCCCGGCGCGCTGATACGAGACCGCCGCGCGCAACACCCGCACATCGTCACCCTCGGCAAAGATCATCCGCGCCTGCGCCTTGCGCGCGCGGGCGTGGATGCCCTGCAGGATGTTGGCGGTCGGATCCATCCGCGCCTTGAGCGCGAGCTCGTAGGCGTCCATGTCGATGATCGGCTTGCGGGCGGCGCCGGTATCCATGCCCGCCCGCGCCACCGCCGGCGGCACCCGGAAAATCAGCCGCGGGTCGAACGGGGTGGGGATGATGTAGTCGCGCCCGAAGGCGAGCTTGCGGCCATAGGCCAGCGCGACCTCGTCGGGCACGTCCTCGCGCGCGAGCGCCGCGAGCGCCTCGGCGCAGGCGATCTTCATCGCGTCGTTGATGGCGCGCGCCTGAATGTCCAGCGCGCCGCGAAACAGATAGGGAAATCCCAAGACATTGTTGACCTGATTGGGATAGTCCGACCGGCCCGTGGCCACGATCGCGTCGGGGCGCACCTCATGCGCATCCTCGGGCGTGATTTCCGGGTCGGGGTTGGCCATGGCGAAGATCACCGGATTGTCGGCCATCGCGGCGACCATCTCCTGCGTGACCGCCCCCTTGACCGAGACGCCGAGAAACACGTCGGCGCCCGCCATCGCCTGTTCGAGCGTGCGCAGATCGGTATCGGCGGCATGGGCCGACTTCCACTGGTTCATCCCCTCGGTGCGGCCCTTGTAGATCACGCCCTTGGTATCGCACAGGATGCAGTTGTCCTGCGCCGCGCCCATGGCCTTGAGCAGGTCGAGACAGGCGATTCCCGCCGCGCCGGCACCGTTGACGACGATGCGGCAATCCTCGATCCGCTTGCCCGACAGCTCCAGCGCGTTGATCATCCCCGCCGCGCAGATCACCGCCGTTCCGTGCTGGTCGTCATGGAAGACGGGGATGTCCATTTCTTCCTTCAGACGGCTCTCAATGACAAAGCATTCGGGCGCCTTGATGTCTTCGAGATTGACGCCGCCGAAACTCGGGCCCATGAGTTTCACGGCGCTGACGATGGCATCGACATCCTCGCTGTCGAGTTCGATGTCGATGGCGTTGATATCGGCGAAACGCTTGAACAGCACCGCCTTGCCCTCCATCACCGGCTTGGAGGCCAGCCCACCCAGATTGCCCAGCCCGAGAATGGCCGAGCCGTTGGAGACCACGGCGACGAGATTGCCCTTGGCGGTGTAGTCATAGGCAAGCTGCGGCGTCTCGGCGATCGCCTCGACCGGAACGGCAACGCCGGGAGAATAGGCCAGGCTCAGATCGCGCTGCGTGGCCATGGGCGTGGAGGCCACGATCTCCAGCTTGCCGGGGTTGGGCTCAAAGTGATAGGCGAGCGCCTCCTCGGGCGTGAATTGCGGACGGTTCGACATGGGCGGCCTCCTCCTGCGCTCGATCCGGTTTAGCGCGCCGCTTGCGACCGAACAACAGGGCCGTCTTTGCCGCTTTCCCGCGGGCGGGGGCTTTTGTAGGGTCCGACCCGGACAGCCAGGGAGGACAGCGTGCCCGACACCGGCGCAGCCGCGACGCCCATGATGGCGCAGTATCTGGAGATCAAGGCGCAGAATCCCGACGCGCTGCTGTTCTACCGGATGGGCGACTTCTACGAGATGTTCTTCGACGACGCCGCGGCGGCGGCCGGGGCGCTCGACATCGCGCTGACCAAGCGCGGCAAGCATGAGGGCGGCGACATCCCCATGTGCGGCGTGCCCGTGCATTCGGCCGAGGGCTATCTGCTCACGCTGATCCGCAAGGGCTTCCGCGTGGCGATCGCCGAACAGATGGAAGACCCCGCCGAGGCGAAGAAGCGCGGCCACAAGGCCGTCGTCCGCCGCGAGGTCGTCCGCCTCGTCACCCCCGGCACGCTGACCGAGGAAAGCCTGCTGGAGGCGCGGCGGCACAACTACCTTGCCGCCTACGCACAGCTGCGCGACGAGGGCGCGCTGGCCTGGGTGGACATCTCGACGGGCGAGTTTCACGTGATGCCCTGCCCGCGCGCCCGGCTGGGGCCGGAGCTGGCCCGGCTGGGCCCGCGCGAGTTGCTCGTGCCCGAGACGCTGGAGCATGAGCTTGGCCCCGTCGCCACGGATCACGGCGCGGGGCTGACCCCGCTCGCGCGGGCCTCGTTCGACAGCACCGGGGCCGAGCGGCGGCTCTGCGCGCTCTACGGCGTCGGCACGCTCGACGCCTTCGCCGGTTTCGAGCGCGCCGAATGCGCCGCGATGGGCGCCGTCGTGGCCTATCTCGAACTCACCCAGCGCGGCAAGCTTCCGCTCTTGCGCGCGCCGGTGCGCGAGAGCCCCGGCGGCGTGGTGCAGATCGACGCCGCCACCCGCCGCAATCTGGAGATCTCGGAGAGCCTGTCGGGCGGGCGGGCCGGTTCGCTGCTGGCCACGATCGACCGCACGGTGACGGCGGCGGGCGCGCGCCTGCTTGAGCGGCGCCTGGCGAGCCCCTCGCGCGATCTCGACGAGATCGCCGCGCGGCACGCGGCGCTGGGCTGGCTTCTGGCCGATGACCGGCTGCGCGAGGGACTGCGCGCGGCGCTGCGCGGCGTGCCGGACATGGACCGCGCCCTGTCGCGCCTTGCTCTCGACCGGGGCGGGCCGCGCGATCTGGCGGCAATCCGGGCGGGGATCACGCGCGCGGCCGACATCGCCGCGCGTCTCGACCACCCCGATACGCCCGCCCGGTTGAGCGAGGCGGCCGGGGCGCTGAGAGGGCATGATGACCTGGCCGAGCTGCTCGAGGCCGCGCTGGTCGCCGAGCCGCCGGTGATGCTGCGCGACGGCGGCGTGATCGCGGCGGGCCATGACGACGACCTCGACGAGGCGCGCAAGCTGCGCGACGAGGGGCGCGGCGTGATCGCGGCGATGCAGGCGCGCTATGCCGAGGAGACCGGAATCGCCAGTCTCAAGATCAAGCACAACAATGTCCTGGGCTATTTCATCGAGACCACCACCACCCATGCCGAGGCGATGCTCTCGCCCCCGCTCAACGCCACCTTCATCCACCGCCAGACCACCGCGAACCAGCTGCGCTTCACCACGGTGGAGCTGTCGGAGCTGGAGGCGCGTATCCTCAACGCCGGCAACCGCGCCGCCGAGATCGAGCGGCGGCTTTTCGAGGCGCTGAAGGCGGCGGTGCTCGACGCCGCCGGGCCGGTCGGACGGGCGGCGCGGGCGCTGGCCGAGCTCGACCTGATCGCCGCCTTCGCCGAGATCGCGCGGGCCGAGGACTGGTGCGCGCCGGAGGTCGATGACAGCCGCGCCTTCGAGATCGAGGGCGGCCGCCACCCGGTGGTCGAGGCCGCGCTGCGCCGCGAGGGCGGGGTTTTCGTGGCCAATGACTGCCCGCTTTCAGCGGGCGCGGACGGCGCGGCCATCCGGCTGCTGACCGGGCCGAACATGGCGGGCAAATCGACCTTTCTGCGGCAGAACGCGCTGATCGCGCTGCTGGCGCAGGCGGGCGCCCATGTGCCGGCGCGGCGCGCCCGTATCGGCCTTGTCAGCCAGATCTTCAGCCGGGTGGGCGCGGCCGACGATCTGGCGCGCGGGCGCTCGACCTTCATGGTCGAGATGGTCGAGACCGCCGCGATCCTCAACCAGGCCGACGCGCGCGCGCTGGTCATCCTCGACGAGATCGGCCGCGGCACGGCGACCTATGACGGCCTGTCGATCGCCTGGGCCACGCTCGAACACCTCCACGACGTCAACCGCTGCCGCGCCCTGTTCGCCACGCATTACCACGAGATGACGGCGCTGGCTGGCCGGCTCGACGGGCTGGAGAACGCCACCGTCGCCGTCAAGGAATGGGAAGGCGAGGTGGTCTTCCTCCACGAGGTGCGCAAGGGCGCCGCGGACCGCTCCTACGGGGTGCAGGTGGCCCGGCTCGCCGGCCTGCCGCCGGCCGTGGTCGAGCGCGCGCGCAAGGTGCTCGAACATCTCGAAAGCAGCGAACGCGAAGGCGGCGGCGGCCCCGCCGCGCTGATCGCGGATCTGCCCCTTTTCGCGGCGCGCGCGCCACAGGCGGACACCCCCGGCCCGGCGGCGCCCTCAGCCCTCGCGCAACGGCTGGCCGAGATTCACCCCGACGAGGTGACCCCGCGCGAGGCGCTGGGGCTGCTCTATGAACTCAAGGCACTGGGAGAGGGCTAGAGGCTCACTCCTCCTGCGGCTGGCTTTCGGACCGCGACGAGACGCCCACCTTGGCAGGCCGCAGCAGCCGGTCATGCAGGAGAAAACCGTCATTCATCACCTGAATGACGCCGCCATTGGGCACATCGGGAACGGCCGCCTCGAACATCGCCTCGTGGAGCTGCGGGTCGAAAGTCTCGCCCTTTTCCGGGGAGACGCGGCTGACTCCGTGCCGCTCCAGCGTCTGCAGGAATTCGTGCAGGGTCAGCTCCACCCCCTCGATCAGGGCGGCAGCGGCGGCGCGATCCTCGTCATTGACGGCGCCGAGGGCGCGCTGGAGGTTGTCATAGACCGGCAGCATGTCGCGCGCGATGCGGGAGCCGCCATACTGGGTGGCCTCCTGACGATCCTTTTCGGCCCGTTTGCGGGCGTTTTCGGCGTCGGCCAGCGCGCGCATCATGCGCTGCTGCATCTCGTCGCGCTCGGCGCGCAGCGCCTCTATCTCGGCCTCGAGCCGCGCGATCTCGTCGTCGAGCTCCTGCTCGGTCTGCGGTTGCTGGTGGTCCTGTTCAGCGTCTGCCATTTCTACCCCTTGCTGCGGCCCGTCAGCATGCGGCTGACAAGTTGCGCGGTATAATCCACGATCGGCACGATCCGCCCGTAATTCAGCCGCGTGGGGCCGATCACGCCAACCGCGCCAATGATCTTCCGATCTGCGTTCATATATGGAGACACCACCAGAGAGGAACCCGTCAGCGAAAAAAGCTTGTTCTCGGCACCGATGAAAATGCGCACGCCCTCGCCCTCTTCGGCGAGTTCGAGAAACTCGGCGATGTCGCGCTTGCGTTCGAGATCGTCGAAGAGCAGCCGTATACGCTCGAGATCCTCGCCCTCGGTGGCGTCTTCGAGAAGATGCGCCCGCCCCCGGACGATCAGGCGCTCATGCGGCTCGCCCTCGTTCTCCCACACGGCCATGCCGGTCTGGACGAGTTCGCGCGCGAGGCGGTCGATCTCCTGACGGTGGCGGACGATCTCGCCGTTCATCTTCTTGCGCAGCTCCGACAGGGTCATGCCGACAGCCATCGCGTTGAGGAAATTCGCCGCCTCGCGCATCGACGAGGGCGTCTGCCCCGGCGGCGGAGTGAAGACGCGGTTCTCGACATGGCCGTCGGCGAAAACCAGCACGACCAGCGCGCGGTCCTGCGCCAGGCTGACGAACTCGATATGCTTGATGGGCGCCTCGTGCTTGGGGCTGAGAACGAGGCTGGCGCCCTGGGTCAGCCCCGAAAGCGTCAACCCGACCCGGTCGAGCAGGGTGGAGACGTCGCGCTCATTGCTGCCAAGCGTCGAATCGAGCGCCTGCCGGTCATCCGCGGTGACCGGATCGACCTCCAGCAACCCGTCAACGAAGAGCCGCAACCCCAGATTGGTCGGCACGCGGCCGGCCGAGACATGGGGGCTGTCGAGAAGACCCAGATATTCAAGGTCTTGCATAACATTGCGGATCGTCGCGGCAGAGACCTTCTCGCTCATCTCGCGCGTGAGCGTGCGCGAGCCCACCGGATCGCCCGTGCTGAGATAGCCCTCGACCACGCGGCGAAACACCTCGCGCGAGCGCTCGTTCATCTCGCTGATTAGGTCGGACTGCTCGGTCATCTTTCTGCGTCGTCCTGCCGACAAACCTTGTTGCGGCCGCAAAACCGGCCGCTCTGCGGGGTTGCATCGCCTCCTCGGCGCCCCTTATCTGACGGCGAACATCGAAAGGAGCTCCGATGCGGCCTTCTGGCAGAGATTTAAGCGAACTGCGACCGATTTCAATCGACACCGATGTCACCAAGCATGCCGAAGGCGCCTGCCTGATCCGCATGGGCGATACGCATGTGCTGTGCACCGCCTCGGTCGAGGCGCGCACGCCGCCCTTTCTGCGCAATACGGGGCTGGGCTGGGTGACGGCCGAATACGGCATGCTGCCGCGCGCCACCACCACGCGCAACCGGCGCGAGGCGGCAAGCGGCAAGCAGACCGGGCGGACGGTGGAAATCCAGCGGCTGATCGGGCGGGCCCTGCGCGCGGGGGTGGACCGCTCCGCCCTTGGCGAGCGGCAGATCACCATCGACTGCGACGTCCTTCAGGCCGATGGCGGCACCCGCTGCGCCGCGGTCACCGGCGGCTGGGTCGCGCTGCGGCTGGCGGTCAACCAGATGCTCAGGGCCGGCGACGTCATCACCGACCCGATCACCGATCATGTCGCCGCGATCTCCTGCGGTATCTATGCGGGGCAGCCCATCATCGACCTCGACTATGCCGAGGACAGCGAGGCCGGCACCGACGGCAATTTCGTCATCAACGGCGCCGGGCGGCTGATCGAGGTGCAGATGTCGGCCGAGGGCGCCACCTTCAGCCGGGCGGAAATGGATGATCTCATCGATAAGGCCATGGAAGGCACCGCGCAGCTCGTCGCCATTCAGGAGGCTGCGGTGAAATGAGCCGGTTTTCCGACTCCCGGCTGCTGGTGGCCACCCACAACGCCGGCAAGCACGAGGAAATCGCCGCGCTGCTGAGCCCCTACGGGGTCGAGGTCGTCTCGGCCGCGGCGCTCGGCCTCGACGTGCCCGAGGAGACGGAGACGACCTTTGCCGGCAACGCCCGGATCAAGGCCCATGCGGCGGCGCGCGCGGCCGGCATACCCGCCCTTGCCGACGATTCCGGGCTGTGCGTGGATGCGCTGGACGGCGCGCCGGGGGTTCACACCGCCGACTGGGCCGAAACCCCGACGGGGCGCGACTTCACCCTGGCGATGACGCGCCTGTGGCGCGCGCTCGAACAGGCCGGCGCGCCGGAGCCGCGCCGCGCCCGATTCCGCTGCGCGCTGGTGCTGGCCTGGCCGGACGGCCGGGAAGAGACCTTCGAGGGCGAGATCGCGGGGCGCATCACCTGGCCCATGCGCGGCGAGCAAGGGCATGGCTATGACCCGATCTTTCAGCCCGACGGCCATGAGGAAACCTTTGGCGAGATGGATCGCTGGGAAAAGAACCGCCTGAGCCATCGCGCCGATGCCTTTGCCAGGCTCGTCGCGGCCTGCTTCGCATGAACGCGCTGCTGCAGGCCAACGGCGCGGCGGAGGGCGACTGGCGCGAGGCCGGGTTCGGGCTTTATCTCCACTGGCCCTTCTGCGCGGCCAAATGCCCCTATTGCGATTTCAACTCGCATGTCTCGGGCAACGTCGATCAGGCGCGCTGGCGCGCCGCCTACCGCCGCGAAATCACCCGCGCCGCCGAACTGACCGAGGGGCGCATTCTCGGCAGCGTCTATTTCGGCGGCGGCACGCCGAGCCTGATGGCGCCCGAGCTCGTCGCCGATATCCTCGAGACCGTTCGTCGGAGCTGGCGCTGCACGAATGATCTGGAAGTGACGCTGGAGGCCAATCCGGGCTCGGTCGAGGCCGGACGATTTCGCGGCTACCGCGCCGCCGGGGTCAACAGGGTCTCGATCGGGGTGCAGGCGCTAAATGACGCCGATCTCGCGCGCCTTGGCCGCCTGCACAGCGTGGCCGAGGCCCGCGCCGCGCTCGACCTCGCCATAGAGACCTTCGAGCGGGTGAGCTTCGATCTGATCTATGCGCGGCAGGGTCAGGACGAGGCCGCCTGGCGACGGGAGCTTGACGAGGCGCTGGCCATCGGGACGGACCATCTTTCGCTCTATCAGCTCACCATCGAGCCCGGAACCGCCTTTGGCGCGCGCCATGCCGCCGGTGGCCTGCGCGGCCTGCCCGATGACGACACCGCCGCGGCCCTCTATGAAGTCACGCAGTCGCTCTGCGCGGCGGCGGGCCGGCCGGCCTATGAGGTATCCAATCACGCCGCGCCGGGCGCGGAATCGCGGCACAATCTGATCTACTGGAATTGTGGCGACTACGCCGGAATCGGACCCGGCGCGCATGGCCGCCTGACCGACGACCACGGCCGCCGGCCGACCACGGCCGAGCCGGCACCGCAGCGATGGCTTGAACTCGTGGAGTCGAATGGCTCGGCCATGGCCTTTGACCGGCCCCTGCCCGCGCGCGAACAGGCCGAGGAATATCTGATGATGAGCCTGCGCCTGCGCGACGGCGTCGACACGGCCCGGTTCGAACGCCTCGCGGGCGCCCCGCTCGACCCGTCGGCCATCGCGCGGCTCGAGGATCTCGGCCTTGTCGAGACGGCGCCGGGCCGGCTGACCTGCACCCAGCACGGGCGGCTTCTGCTCAATGCCGTTCTGCGCGAGCTGCTCGCGGACTGAGCCAGCCCTAGCGGGTGGTCGAGAGAAGCTGGCACAACGCGTCGAGCTGTTCGAGGGTCTTGTATTTTATCGTCACGGCGCCGCCATCCTCGCGATGATCGATGACGACCGACATGCCGAGATTGGCCGAAAGATCCTGCTCCAGCACCCGCGTGTCGGCGTCCTTTTCCGCCGGCTGGCCGGGTTTGGGGCGCGAGTCCGCGCGGGGCTTGCGGGTGAGGTCTTCGGTCTGGCGCACGGAGAGGTTGCGCTTGATCACCTCGCGCGCAACGGCGACCGGGTCTTCGGCCGTGATCAGGGCGCGAGCATGGCCGGCGCTCAGCCGACCCTCGCGCAGATGTTCCTGCACCTCCTCGGGCAGTTGCAACAGCCGCAAGAGATTGGCGATATGGCTGCGGCTCTTGCTCAGCGCCGCCGCGAGCCTGTCCTGGGTGTGGCCGAAGCGGTCCATCAGCTGGCGATAACCGGCGGCCTCCTCGATCGGGTTCAGATCGGCCCGCTGGATATTCTCGATGATGGCGATCTCGAGCATCTCGGTATCGCTGAGATCGCGAAGCAGCACCGGAACCTCGTGCAGCTGGGCCATCTGCGCAGCGCGCCAGCGCCGCTCTCCGGCGACGATCTCGAATCGCTCCGGCTCTCCCGCTGCCGGGCGGACGATAAGCGGCTGAATGATGCCCTTTTCCCGAATCGAGGCGGCAAGCTCTTCGAGCGCCTCGCGGGAAAATCCCCGGCGCGGCTGGCCCGGATTGGGGGTGAGCAACTCGATGGGCACCACCCTGTCTGGCCGCGAGGCAGTCTCGGCCGCCTCGCCCTCCGCCGCGCCGGCCGCGTTGACATCGGCCATGAGGGCGGAAAGCCCCCGCCCCAGGCCACGGCGCTCGGTTTTTCGGTCGGTCATGTCTGCATCTCCTTGCCGGCGCCGGCGGGCTCCTGCCGGCGCAACAACTCACCGGCCAGCCGCCGATACGCCTCGCTGCCCTTGGAGGCGGTGTCATACCGCAGAACCGGCAAGGCATGAGACGGCGCCTCGCTCACCCGGACATTGCGCGGCACGATCGTCTCGAAAACGAGTTCTCCCAGGTTTTCCCGCGCATCGCTTTCGACCATCTGCGAGAGGTTGTTGCGCCGGTCGAACATCGTCAGCAGAACGCCCTCGATGCGAAGATCGTGATTGATCGAGGCCCGGACCTCGCGAACCGTCAGAAGCAGTTGCGACAGCCCCTCCAGCGCGAAGAATTCGCTTTGCAGCGGCACCAGAACCGAATCGGCGGCGACCATGGCGTTGACGGTCAGAAGGCTCAGCGAGGGCGGGCAGTCGATGAGGATGAAATCGAAACCGTGCGTCGTCACGGCGTTGTTGCGCAGGGCGCGTTTGAGGAGCGTGCTTCGATTCTCGTTCTTCACGAAGTCGATATCGGCCGATGACAGGTCGGTCGTCGCCGGGCTGAGCCAGAGCCCCGCCACGGCCGTCTCGCGAATGACCCGGTCAAGCGGCGCGTCGCCGAGGAGCAGGTCATAGGTTGTCCGGCCGCGCTGATCAAGGGCAACGCCGAGCCCGGTGGAGGCGTTTCCCTGCGGGTCGAGATCGACAAGAAGAACCTTCTTCCCGATCTCGGCGAGTGCGGCAGCGAGGTTGATCGCCGTTGTCGTCTTTCCCACGCCGCCCTTTTGATTGGCGACGGCGATGATGCGCGGGCGGTCATTATCCAGGCCTTCAGGCACGCACGACTCCTTTGATCTTCAGGACAACGGCGTCGGGGTCGGTGATGCTCCGTATCTTCTGAACCGAGAAGCGCCAGCGATCAAGTGCCTGTTCGATTTCGGCGTCGTGCTGCCGGCCCTTGAGGAAGAGCGCCTGCCCTCCCGGTGCGAGATGCCGCTCGGCAAGATCGAGAAGCCGGGTCAGTGGCGCGAGGGCGCGGGCGGAGACCACATCGGCGCCGAGCGGCTCGGCCTCTTCCGCCCGGCGGCGGATGATCTTGGTATCGAGGCCCAGCTCGCGCGCGGCCTGCGAGAGAAACGCGGACTTGCGTTGGTCGCTCTCGATGAGCGTGACATGAAGATCGGGGCGAAGCTCCGCGGCCAGAATGGCGACGACAAGGCCGGGAAACCCCCCGCCCGCACCCAGATCCGCCCAGCTGCGGCTGGCCAGCGGCGCGATATCCATGAGCTGGGCCGAATCGAGGAAATGGCGGGCCCACAGATCGGGCAATGTCCTGCTCGAGACGAGGTTGATCACCGGGCTCCATTTTCTCAGGAGTCCGGCGAAACGGTCGAGCCGCGTCAATGTTTCACGTGAAACACTGAAGCGTTGGCCCAAGGCGTCCCGCTGCGCCGCCTCCGACATCACCCGGCACGGCGCGCATCGCGCTGTCGCAGCGACACAAGCACCAGCGTGAGCCCCGCAGGCGTCATCCCCTCGACTCGCGCCGCCTGACCAAGGGTCGCCGGCCGCGCGCGCTCGAGCTTTTCGGTTAACTCGTTCGACAAACCGCTAAGTTCGCGATAGTCGAAATCCTCGGGGATCGCCAAAGCCTCATCGCGCCGCATAGCTGCGACATCGGCCTCCTGCCGGGCGACATAATTGGCGTAAAGCGCCTCGCGTTCGAGTTGCTCGCGTATCGGCATCGCAACATCGGCCAGGGATCGATCCAGCGCCTCCAGGTCCTCGAAGCACACGCTGGGAAAGGCCAGAAGCTCCATCAGAGTGCGCCTGTTGCCATCCTGATTGATCCGTATCCCGCTCTCCGACGCCTCTTTCGGCGTCACCTTCACGCCGTTGAGCCGTGCGCGCGCCCCTTCAAGCGCCTCGCTTTTCGACTCAAAGGCTGCGCGGCGCGCCTGCCCGACGCAGCCGACCGTGATACCCAGAGGGGTGAGCCGCTGATCCGCATTGTCCGCCCGCAGCGAAAGGCGGAATTCGGCGCGCGAGGTGAACATCCGGTAGGGCTCAGTCACACCCCGCGTGACGAGATCGTCGATCATCACTCCAAGATAGCCATCCGACCGGCTCAAGATCACGGACGCCTCGCCCGTGATTTTTCGCGCGGCGTTCAGGCCAGCAACCAGCCCCTGCCCGGCTGCCTCCTCATATCCGGTGGTTCCGTTGATCTGGCCCGCGAGGAAAAGGCCAGGAACATTGGCCAGCTCGAGGTTCGCGCGCAAGGCACGCGGATCGATGTAATCATATTCCACCGCATAGCCGGGCTGCACGATCCGCGCACTGCCCAATCCCGAGATGGTGCGGACATACGCCTCCTGCACGTCGCGCGGCAGGGAGGTCGAAATACCATTCGGATAAACCGTGGACTCATCGAGCCCCTCTGGCTCAAGAAAGATCTGATGCGACTCCTTATCGGAAAACCGCACGATCTTGTCCTCGATCGACGGGCAATAACGCGGCCCCTGGCTTTCGATCCCGCCGCCATACATGGCGGATCGCTCCAGGTTGTTGCGTATGATGTCATGCGTCTTCGGGTTGGTGTGGGTGATACCGCAGGCGATCTGTCGCGCGGCGGGTCGCGTGTTGAGAAAGGAAAACATCACCGGCGTCTCATCGCCCGGCTGCCGGTCTAGCACATCCCAGTCGATGGTGGTCCTGTCGAGCCGCGGCGGCGTGCCGGTTTTCAGACGACCCAAGGCAAGATCGAATTCCTCGATACGCCCCGCGAGACGCTGGGACGGGCCTTCCCCGATGCGCCCGCCTTCATAACGCTCCGACCCGATGTGGATCACCCCGCGCAAGAAAGTGCCAGTTGTCAGCACAACAGCCCCCGCGGCGATCTCGGTCCCATCACCGAGGACGACGCCCCGCACTTCGCCCTGCCGCATCAGCAGATCGACGACCTCTCCTTCCACAACGGTGATATTCGGCTGCTCCGCGATCGCCCCCTGAATGCCGCCGCGATAAAGTTGCCGGTCCGCCTGCGCCCGCGGCCCCTGAACGGCTGGCCCCTTCCGTCGGTTCAAAAGCCGAAACTGGATGCCGGCAGCATCCGCCGCGCGCCCCATGATGCCGTCAAGCGCGTCGATCTCGCGGACGATATGCCCTTTGCCCAGCCCGCCGATGGCCGGGTTACACGACATCGTTCCGATCATGTCCCGCCTCAGCGTGACGAGGTAAACCTGCGCCCCAAGGCGCGCGGCCGCCGACGCCGCCTCGGCACCCGCGTGGCCACCGCCCACGACAACAACTCGACCATGTTTCACGTGAAACATCCCTACTTGCCGATACAGAAACTCGCGAAAATCTCGCCGAGCAACTCTTCTACATCCACACGTCCGACCAGGGAATCAAGCGCCCTGAGGGCCTCCCGCAGATCGGCCGCCACAATCTCCACCGGCGCGCCCTCTTCCGCCAAACGCGTCACCGCCCGGTCCAGAGCCACCGACGCCTTGCGCAGCGCCTCCCTGTGCCGCGCCCGGATCGTCACCCCTGCACCACTGGCGCGCATGCGGAGCACTTCGCCGATCCGCGCAACGAGATCATCCACCCCGGCGCCCGTCAAGCCCGACACCCCGGCGCCATCTCCGGGCTCGAGGTCAGACTTGGCCCTCACGACGATATCATCCGAATCAAGGGCCAGGGGCAAGGTCTCATCCCCCTCCCTGAGCGCAATCCGAAGATCAGCCGCCCGCGCCCGATCAAGCGCGCGCGCCACCCCAAGCCTTTCAACCTGATCCGTGGCCTCTCGCAGGCCCGCGGTGTCGAGAAAGGTCACTGGCAACCCGGCGAGATCCATGCGAACCTCCACCACATCGCGGGTTGTCCCCGCGATTTCCGAGGTAATCGCCGCGTCCCGCCCGGCCAGTGTGTTCAGCAATGTCGACTTGCCGACATTCGGCCGCCCAATGATCGCGACCTCGAACCCCTCGCGCACCCGCTCGGCACATCTCCCAGCCTCCGCTTCGGCGGCCAGTTCCTCGGCCAGTGCCGCCAGATCCGCGATCGTCGCCTGGTCCAGCCCGTCTGGAACATCCTCATCGGAGAAATCAATCGACGCCTCGATGAGTGACGCCGCGCGCACAAGTCTCTCGCGCCAGAGCTCCGCACGCCGACCGATACTGCCGGAGAGAACCCGATAGGCCTGTTTCCTCTGCGCCTCGGTCTCCGCCTCGATCAGGTCGGCCAGGCCTTCCACCTGCGCCAGGTCGAGGCACCCGTTCATCAACGACCGGCGGGTGAACTCGCCCGCCTCCGCCAGCCGCAGCCCCTCCATCGCCTCCAGCTGGCGATGCACGGAATCGACCGACGCGATGCTTCCGTGAAGGCTCAGTTCGACGACCGGCTCGCCGGTAAAGCTGGCGCCCTCCTCAAAGCATGCCACCAGCGCCTGGTCGATCTCGTCGCCCGCAGAGTCCTTCAGCACACGCAGGCCGAGCCGCCGGGGCGGCGGCAAATCCCCCGCGAGGCGCTGCGCTGCCTCCCAGGCGCGGGGGCCCGAGATACGCATGACGGCGATGCCCGCCTTGCCGCGCGCACTTGCCAGGGCGAAAATCGTATCCATCCGCGCATGCCGCTCCGGGCGGCCGTCAGGTGTTCATCGATTCGAAAAACTCGGCGTTATTCTTCGTCTGCTTGAGCTTCGACATGAGAAACTCGATGGCATCCGTCGTCCCCATGGGGTTGAGGATTCGCCGCAGCACGAATGTCTTCTGCAGCTCCGCCTTGTCGACCAGGAGTTCTTCCTTCCGCGTCCCCGATTTGAGGATGTCGATCGCGGGGAACACGCGCCTGTCGGCGATCTTGCGGTCGAGCACGATTTCCGAGTTGCCCGTTCCCTTGAACTCCTCGAAAATCACTTCGTCCATCCGGCTGCCGGTGTCGATAAGGGCGGTGGCGATGATCGTCAGGCTGCCGCCCTCCTCGATATTGCGTGCCGCGCCGAAAAACCTCTTGGGCCGCTGCAGCGCGTTGGCGTCCACACCGCCGGTGAGCACCTTGCCCGAACTTGGGACGACCGTATTGAAGGCGCGGCCAAGCCGGGTGATCGAATCAAGCAGGATCACGACATCGCGTTTGTGCTCCACCAGCCGCTTGGCCTTTTCGATCACCATCTCGGAGACAGCAACGTGGCGCGAGGCCGGCTCGTCGAAGGTGGAGGAAATGACCTCGCCCTTCACGCTCCGCTGCATGTCGGTGACCTCCTCGGGCCTCTCGTCAATCAGCAAAACGATGAGATAACAGTCGGAATGATTCTGCTCGATCGAATGCGCGATGTTTTGCATCAGCACCGTCTTGCCGGTGCGCGGAGGCGCGACGATCAGCGCCCGCTGGCCCTTGCCGAGCGGAGAGACGATGTCGATGATCCGGCCCGACTTGTCCTTGATCGTCGGGTCCTCGATTTCCATGTGGAAACGCTCATCCGGGTAGAGCGGTGTGAGGTTGTCGAAATGGACCTTGTGACGCGCGCGTTCCGGGGTGTCGAAATTGATCCCCGTCACCCGCGTCATGCTGAAATAGCGCTCGTTCTCGGCCGGCGCCTGTATAACGCCCTCGATCGTGTCCCCGGTGCGAAGGCTGAAATGGCGGATAATGTCGGGCGAGACATAGATGTCGTCCGGTCCCGGCAGATAATTCGCCTCTGGCGAGCGCAAAAAGCCGAAGCCGTCCTGGAGCACGTCGAGCACCCCATCGCCCGAGATCTCCCACCCCTCTTCGGCGCGCTCCTTGAGGATGGAGAACATCATCTCGCCCTTGCGCATGGACGGGGCGTTTTCGATGTCGAGATCCTCGGCCATCGCCAGCAGCGACGCCGGACTTTTCGCCTTGAGGTCGGCCAGGTTCAAACGATTTTCGGTCATGGTGATATCCGACACCTCTGACGCGGTCGCGTCCGGGTGTTGCTGTGACAGGAAAACATGCGGAGCCGGACGGCTCCCCGCCCCGCCTACAGCGGCGCGGCCGGGCTGTCAACGCGAGTCAGAACTTCACCACCACAGCGAGAACGATAACCACCATCAGAACCGTCGGAAGCTCGTTCATCATCCGGTAGCGACGCCCGCTGAACTCGTTTTCCCCCACCTCAAACACTTTCCGGCGGCCGGCGAGCCACATGTGAAAGCCGGTCATGCCAACAATTCCGGCGGTCTTGACCCATGGCCACACCGCCGACCAGTCGACAATTCCGGGGACCAGCGCCAGCAACAGCCCGAAGACCCAGGTCGAGATCATCGCAGGCGTCATGATCACTCGCAGAAGCTTGTGCTCCATGGTCTGGAACAGCGCGTCGGTCGGGCTGGCTGTCGTCACCTGCTCGGTGTGATAGACATAAAGCCGGGGCAGATAGAAAAGCCCCGCCATCCAGGCGATCACCGACATGATGTGAAGCGCCTTCAGCCATGGGTAACTCTCCGCCAGAATCGCGGTCATCCGTCGGCTCCTTCCTTGCCTCTATCTATATTACCTTTCATGAAAGGGAAATGATGATGCAGAAGGGGCTGTGGACGGGGTGGATTATACATCATCCCACAGCCTTATCCCGCAGCAGACGGGATGTTGACGATCCTGTGCATGACTCTGAACAGAGGGTGAATATCTGAATAAAATCCTTTTGTAACAATATGTTGTATTGAGAACTATCGTAATCCGGATTGTGGATAACGTTGACATATCTCGAGCTGAACGGGCCTTTCCACATATTGGGCATCCGGCTTTTCCGCTGTGGGCAAGATCCGTGGCCTCTGGGGGCCGGCAGTGCGTGGCTTTCCTTGGCCAGAGAGGTGGTATAGCTGTGCCCCTGTCGTCATCCGCTTTCCCGCCGTCTTGCCCACAGGGTTGTTCACGTGTCTGAAAGAATCGTTCTGGCCTCCGCATCGCCGATCCGGGCCTCGCTGCTCGAGGGTGCTGGCGTGCAGATCGAGGTGTGCCCGGCCCGCATCGACGAGGAAGCGCTGAAATCCGCGATGATGGCCGAGGGGGCTGTGCCGCGCGATCTCGCCGACGCGCTGGCCGAGGGCAAGGCGCGCAAGATCTCCGGCAAGTTTTCATCGGCCTTTGTCATCGGTTGCGATCAGGTGCTCGAACATGACGGGGTCGTCCTGTCCAAACCGGCCGATATCAGCCAGGCGCGCGCGCAGCTCATGGCAATGCGCGGCAATCGGCACCGTCTGTTTTCGTCCGCGGTCATCTATCAGGAGGGCGCGCCGATCTGGCGCCATATCGGCGAGGTCCGGCTGACCATGCGCGCCTTTTCCGATGCTTATCTCGACAGCTACCTTGCGCGGAACTGGCCGCAGGTGGGCGAAAGCGTCGGCGCCTACCGGCTCGAGGAGGAGGGCGTGCGGCTGTTCTCGCGCATCGAGGGGCAGTACTTTCATGTTCTGGGGATTCCGTTGCTGGAGATTTTGAATTATCTCTCGTTGCGGGGAGTGATCGAGGCATGAGCGAGACAATACCCCTTGCCGGCGTCATCGGGCGGCCGATCGCGCACAGCCGCTCGCCGGCGCTGCATGCGCACTGGCTCAAGACCTATCGGATCGCCGGGTATTATGTCCCGCTCGATGTCGGCCAGTCCGATCTCGCCGATGTCCTCGCAATGTTGCCCAGGATGGGCTTTGTCGGGGTCAACATCACGATACCGCACAAGGAATCGGCCCTGCATCTGTCAAATTTCGTCAGCGATCGCGCGGCTCTGATCGGTGCGGCCAACACGCTCATCTTCCGCGATGATGGCTCGATTCAGGCCGATAACACCGATGGTTACGGCTTCATCGCCAATCTCAGGCAGAATGCCCCGCAATGGGATGCCACCGCGGGGCCCGCGGCGGTGCTTGGCGCGGGCGGCGCGGCGCGCGCGGTCGTCTCCGCCCTCATTCAGGAAGGCGCGCCGGAAATACGGCTCGCCAATCGCAGCCGGGCGCGCGCCGATGGGCTCAAATCCGATTTCGGGGGCCGGGTGCAGGTTTATGAATGGGTCCGGGCCGCCGAGATGCTCGATGGCGCCGCGACCGTGGTGAACACCACGTCGCTGGGCATGACCGGCAAGCCGGAGCTGGGCGTCCGGCTCGATGCGCTGGGGGCACACGCGACGGTGTGCGATCTGGTCTATACGCCGCTGCGCACCGGGTTTCTCCAGCGGGCAGAGGCGATGGGCTGCACCACGGTGGACGGCCTCGGCATGCTGCTTCATCAGGCTGCGCCAGGGTTCGAGCGCTGGTTCGGCACGCGGCCTTCGGTCGATGACTCGGCACGCGCGGCGGTGCTCGGGCAATGAGCCGCCCCTTCGTACTGGGGCTGACCGGATCGGTCGCCATGGGAAAATCCACCACGGCAACCATGTTCGCCGAGGAGGGCGTGCCTGTCTGGGATGCCGATGCGGCCGTCCACCGGCTTTACGCACGCGGCGGCGCGGGTGTCGCGGCTGTTGCCGAGCTGTGCCCCGAGGCGGTGCGTGACGGCGCCGTCGATCGCGAGGCGCTGCGCGCTTGGCTCGGCGCGGCCTCCGATCGATTCGCGGCGCTGGAGGCTGCGATTCACCCGCTGGTGGCGGCCGATCGCACCGCCTTTCTGGAGACACATGCCACCCGCGGCACGCCACTGGTCGTGCTCGACATGCCCCTGTTGTTCGAGACAGGCGGCGAGAATCTGGTCGATGCGGTGGCCGTGGCGACCACGGCGACCGAGACGCAGCGCGCGCGGGTGCTCGACCGCCCCGGCATGACCGAGGCGGCTTTCGAGACGATCCGCGCCCGTCAGACGCCCGATGCCGAAAAACGCGCGCGCGCCGACTACATCATCGAGACCGACAGCTTCGAATCAGCCCGCGCGGCCGTCAGACGGATCATCGCCGCGCTCACGGAGGACAGGGATGCGTGAAATCGTTCTCGATACCGAGACGACAGGGTTCGAGCCCGAGGAGGGCCATCGCATTGTCGAGATCGGCGCGGTGGAGATGGCCAATCACATGCCCACCCGCCGTGTCTTCCACAAATATCTCGACCCGCAGCGTCCGATGCCAAACGAGGCCTTTGAGGTTCATGGTCTGGGCGATGATTTTCTCAGGGGCCAGCCGCTATTCGAACAGATCGCCGAGGAATTCATGGAGTTTGTCGGCGACGCCCGGCTGGTAATCCACAATGCCGCTTTTGACATGAAATTTCTCAATTTCGAACTGGGTCGGACCGGTCGGCCGGTGCTTCCGATGGAGCGCGCGCTCGACACCCTCGCGCTGGCGCGGCGGCGGTTTCCGGGTGCGCCGGCGTCGCTTGACGCGCTGTGCCGGCGCTTCGGCATCGACAACGCCGCGCGCGAAAAGCACGGCGCGCTGCTGGACTCAGAGATCCTCGCCGAGGTCTATCTGGAACTCATCGGCGGCCGGCAGCCCGATTTCGGCCTTGGCCCAAGCATCTCAGTTCAGGCGCAGACGCCGGGCGAGGCTGCCACCGGCTGGCGCCCCCGCCGCCGGCCCGAGCCGCTGCCGTCGCGCATTACCGAAGCGGAGGCACGCGCCCATGCCCGCCTTGTCGAGGCGCTGGGCGAGGGCGCCGTCTGGCGGCGCTACCTCTGAGGGCTCAGGTCACCGGCGATCCGGTATCGGCCTGACCGCCCTCCTTTTTCAATGCGACCTGGCGCTGGACCTCCTGCTTGTAGAGGGCGAGGAAGTCCACGTTGTCGAGATTGAGCGGGGGAAAGCCGCCGTCGCGGGTGACATCGCTGACGATCCGGCGGACGAAGGGAAAGAGCATCCGCGGGCACTCGATCAGCAGATAGGGGTGAAGCTGCTCCTGCGGGACGTTCTCGATCTGGAAGACGCCGCCATATTCCAGCTCCAGCAGGAACAGATCCTGCTGATCGGACTTGTTGCGCGACTGCACCTTGAACTTGGTGATGATCTCGTACTGGCCTTCCGTCTCGCGCCGGCGTGCATCCAGGCTGACCTGAACCTGTATGTCGGGCTTCATGTTCGCCGCCTGCAGGTTTTTCTGGGCCACGACGTTCTCGAAGGACAGGTCGCGGATATACTGCGCGAGGATCTTCATCGACGCCTGCGCCTGTTGTTCTGTCTGCTGCGGCGTCTGACCGCCATCCGCGCCGTTGTCGCTCTCGGCCATTTGGATCTCCCGGAAATGTGGCGTTGTTCGCGCTGTCAATATCAGGTTGCGTCAGGCCGCTCAATGCCGTGTGCGGCTCTCGGGCAGATGGGTGGGCCGTTTCGGCGCGGGCTCGTCATCGGGCGAGACCTCGTACTCGCCCTCGATGATGTCGTCATTGCCCGGGCGGCCTGGCCCGCGCCGGTGATGGCCGCCGGCGACATGCACGCTGCCGTGACGCGCGGCGAGCGTGCGCAACCCCGCGCGCACGGGCGGCAGCAGCAACAAAAGCCCCAGCGTATCGGTGAAAAACCCCGGCAGGATCAACAGAAGCGCCCCGATCATCACCAGCGCCGAGTCCACCAGCGGGCGCGCCGGATCCTGGGCGCGGTCGAGCGCCTCGCGCAGCGCCGCCGGCGTGCGCTGCCCCTGCAGCCGGATGATCGCCAGCCCGGCGACGCCCCCCAGGATGACGAGCGCCAGCGTCGGCCAGAGCGTCAGCCAGCCGCCGACGGTGACGAAAAGCGCGATTTCCACCAGTGGCAACACCACCAGCAGTACGAACAGCCACATATCAATTTCTCCCGCTTGCCGAGTCCTGTGGTGGACTTGCCCGGACACGCACCTTACATAAGGGCCTCATGACTGATACCAACCCTCCTGTGACACCGAGGTTACGATGAGTTCCGCCGTGATACAGCTTCTCGTTCTGGCCGGGATCGCCATTTTCCTGATCCTGCGCCTCAGAAGCGTGCTCGGCACGCGGGAGGGGTTCGAGCAATCGCCCAAGAGCCAGACCTCGCCGAAAAGCGAAGGTGCGGATCGACGCCGTTTCGAGGTGATCGAGGGCGGACCGGACACTGACATCACTGATCACGTTCCCGAGGGCAGCGCGGCGGCCGAGGCGTTTGCGCGGATGAAGGCGGTCGAGCCCGATTTCGGCGTGGCCGATTTCCTGCATGGGGCCCGCAGCGCCTACGAGATGATTCTCATGGCCTTCGAGAACGGCGATCTCGACAGCGTGGTGCCGTTCCTGTCGCGCGACGTCTATGAAAGCCTTGTCGAAGTCGTTGAACGGCGCGAGCGTGAAGGGCTCAGCGTCGAGGCGAATTTCGTCGGCCTGCGTGAAGTCAGGGTCGTCAACGCCTCCTTTGACGAGACGACCTCCGAGGCCGAGATCACCGTGCGTTTCGAGGGCGAGCTGACCTCGGTGGTGCGTAACACGGACGGCGAGATTGTCGAGGGCGATCCCAACGAGATCAAGCGCCAGAAGGATGTATGGACCTTCGCGCGCCGCATGGGCGTGGACGACCCGAACTGGCAGCTCGTCGCCACCGGCCAGTAATGCGCCGGGCGGGGCTGGCGCTCGCGCTGTGTCTCGGCGCGATGGCCGCGTCAGCGGCGCAGGCCGGCGGGGGCGGGCCGGCGCGGCTTCTCGACTTCAGCGATCTGGACGGCTGGGCCGGGGCCGATCACGGCGCCGCCTTCGACGTTTTCATGCAGACCTGCCCCGATCTGCGAGACCCTGACTGGGCGAATATCTGCGGCCTGGCGACCTCCGACCCCGATCCGCGGCGGTTTTTCGAGCTGTTCTTCCGCCCGGTTCAGATCGGCATTCCCGGTGAGGTGGTCTTTACCGGCTATTACGAGCCCGAGCTGGCCGCGCGGGCCGAACGCGACGACGACTTTCGCTATCCCATCTACGAGCCGCCTCCCGAATTGTCGGACGAGGAAAACCGGCCCTGGCTGACCCGCGCCGAGATCGAGACGGACGAGACGCTGGCCGAGCGCGGGCTGGCGATCGCCTGGCTGCGCGATCCGGTGGAGCGGTATTATCTGCAGGTCCAGGGGTCGGGCCGGCTGCGCTTTCCCGACGGGCGGATGATCCGGGTGGGCTATGCCGATCGCAATGGCCATGCCCGCCAGCCGATCAGCGCCGAGCTGATGCGCCGTGGCGTCTACACCCGCCATCAAGTCTCCTCGACGGTGATCCGAAACTGGGTGCGGCGCAATCCCGAGGAGGGCCGCGCCCTGCTGCATTCCGACCCGTCCTACGTGTTCTTCCGCGTCATTGACGATCTCGCCGACGAGCACGGCCCTCGCGGGGCGATGAATCGGCCGCTCAGCCCGATGCGCAGCGTCGCGGTCGATCCCGATTTCGTCCCGCTGGGCGCGCCGGTCTGGGTCGAGGCGGCGACATCGGCGCAGATGCGCAGGCTCATGGTCGCCCAGGACGCCGGCGGCGATATCGAGGGCCCGCAGCGCGCCGACATCTTCTTCGGCTCCGGGCCCGACGCCGGCCGCCGGGCCGGGCGAATGCGCGCGGGCGGCCGGCTCGTGGTGCTCATGCCGATCCGCACCGCGCTTTCAGTGGCGCCGCAGGGGTGAGCAATGAAACGCCGGCCGCGCAGACTGCACCCCGAGGAGGCCGAACTCTGGCGCAAGGTCAAGGCGACGGCCACGCCGCTTCACCCCGCCGGGCCGAAGCCTGTCAAGCCGCCCGAGGAGCCCGCGCCCCCCGCCGCGGAGGCCCCGCCGCGCGCCCGCACCCCGGTCGAGCCATTCGAGATCGGCCAGCGCGCCGGCGAGACGGCCCCGCCGCCCGAGACATCCGCGAGGCCCGGACGCCGCCCCGCCGACTCCGCCCCGCGCATGGACCGCAAGGCTTTCGTGCGGATGTCGCGCGGCCGGATCGACCCGGAGGCGCGGATCGACCTGCACGGAATGACGCAGGATCAGGCCCATGGCGCGCTGGTCGGCTTCATCGCCCGTTCCCATCGGCAGGGCATGCGACTGGTTCTGGTGATCACCGGCAAGGGGCGCGGCGAGGACGATGACGGCCCGATCCCGCGCCGCCCCGGCATCCTGCGTCGGGCCGTGCCGCAATGGCTGCGCGGCGCACCGCTGGGGCCCATGGTCCTCGAGGTCCGCCAAGCGCATCGCCGTCATGGGGGCGAGGGCGCCTATTACGTGTATCTACGCCGGGCGCGGTAGAAACCGCCGCGCCCGCGCCACGCCGATCCAGGCCAGTGCGCTCGCGGCGGCGAGGTATCCGGCGATGGCAGGGAGCTGGTCGCGGAACTCGATTCCGAAGTCGATCAGCGCCCCGGTGATGCCCGGCCCGAGCGCGGTGCCGAAAACCATCACCGCCGTGGTCGTCGCCCGGATCGCGCCCAGATGGCGCGTCCCGTAGAACTCGGCCCAGAAGGCCGCGCTGATCGTGGCGGCGGTGCCGGTGGTCACGCCCATCAGCACAAGGCCCGGCCACGCCGTCGCCGGGCTCGGCGCCTGGGCGAGCAGCAGATACCCCGCCGCCATCGGCAGCAGGAAAACCGAAGTGATCCGGCCCGAGCCGAAGCGGTCCACCGCCCAGCCCGAGGCGATCATCGCGCCGACATTGAACATCGAATAAAAAGGAAACAACGCAACCAGCGCGACATGGTCCCATCCCTTGGTCGCGGCGAAATGGACCTGATGGAAAAAGAACGCCGTGTTGAACATCGCCGGGCCGAGCAGGGTGGGCACCATCAACCAGAAAAGCCAGTGCCGCAGCACCTCGCCGCGCGTCCAGTCGCGCCCGAACAGCCCCGGACTGCGCCGCGCCCCGCTGGCGAGCGATTGCGGCGTGCGCTCCGTGCGCAGCAGGCCCATCAGCACCGGAACCAGCGCCAGCACGATCACGGTGGCGATTCCCCACAGCCAGCGCCAGTCGAACACCCCCATCAGCGCGACGAAGGAAAGCGGCAGAAAGGCCTCGCCCGTCGCCACGCCGAGCGTGGCGACTGACAGCGCCCGCCCGCGCGACGCCGCGAACCAGCGCGCGATCGCCACCATGGCGACTTGCGTGGTCATGCCCTGCCCGGTCAGCCGCAGCAGAAAGATCACCACGACCAGCGCCCAGACATTCGGCACCGCCGCCATGGCCAGGGTCGCCGCCGCCAGGCCGAACAGCACCGCGACGCCCAGCGCGCGGGCGCGGAACCGGTCGGCCAGCCCGCCCATCCACACCATCGTCGCCGCCGATGCCGTGGTCGCGAGGGTGTAGATGCCGCCCCACTGGCCATTGCTCAGCCCGAAGACGCCGCGGATTTCGCCGGCGAAGATCGAGATGAAGAAGGTCTGCCCGAAGGAGGAGGCGAAGGTAAGAAGAAACCCCGCCGCCAACCAGTGGGCATTGAGCCCGAGAAATGACAGAAGCGCGCGCATCGGCCCCTTCTGCCCAACGGCGGGGGCAATGACAACGCCCCGGCGCGGGGCTAGCGGCTGATCTCGTCGGCGATGGCGGTCACCGGGCTGAGGATGATGCGCGTGGCGTTCTGGACGGTCAGGACGGTGCCCTGCACCGGGTCGATCCCGGCGCGCTGGTCACTGACGAAGCCGCTGTCCACATCCGTGATCCGCCGCAATATCTGCAGAAGCGCGGGCGAATAGGCCGCCGAGAAATGGCCCAGCCCGCCCGCCGACAGCGCGCCGGTCTCCAGCACGGTGACATCGAGATCGGCAAGCGGCGCGAGATCCTCGATCGTGCCCAGCCGCACCGATTGCCGGCTGAGCTGGCCCGAAATCTGAAGTACCCTGTCGCGCTGCGAGGTGAAGATCACGAAGGGCTGCGGCAGCCGCCCCACCCGGCGCGCCTGCGCGCGGAAGACGTCCACGTCGATATCCGGCGAAAGCAGGATGATCCCGCCGATGCGCTCGATCGTCGAGGTTTCGTCGGCGACGGCCAGATCGCGCAGCCCCTCCATGAAGAGCTGCGCGCCCATCGAATGCGCCACGACAATGATCCGCGCGGCGCCAGCGGCCTCGATCTCGTGGAGCAGCTGGCGCAGCCCGTTGCGCGCGAAAAGGGCGCTGTCGCGGTCATAGGCGTATCCCAGCGGGCTGCCGAGCGATGGCCAGGAATACAGGACCGGGATGCCGGGGATGTCGAGGTCGTTGGTCAGCTGTGCGGTGCGGTAGAGCCCCTCGGCGAAGGTGCTGTTAAAGCCGTGCAGGTAAAGGACGACCTCGCCCTCGCCCGGCTCGCTGCGCAGCGCTGCGGCGAGGTCGCGGCGGAATCCCCCGTCGCCGCGGAAATGCGCGGCGCCGGCGGTCAGGAAATGCTCCTGCGGGTCAGGGGTGCGGCCCCGCAAGGGCAGTCCGATCTCGCCTGACTCGCGCTGCGGGGGAACCCAGACGCGATACCGGCCAAAGGTGGGCTCGAGCGCCCGGCCGGAATTGAGCTGGCCAGTGCGCGGATCGGTGGCCCGCGTCGAGCCGACGAAGATCGTGTGCTGCGTGCCGCCCTCGGCCTCGGGCGGCAGCGGCGCGAGCGCGCCGCGCGCCGCGCAGCCGGCCAGAAGAAGGACAAGAAGCACTGCGCGCAAAACCGGAGACACGGCAAGAACCCTCACTTGAGACGCGTCCTCCGCTTAACCCTTTTCCACGACTCGGACCACAGCAATCGGCGCCGTGGCTAGAGGACGTAGCGGCTCAGATCGGCGGAGCGCGACAATTCGCCGATATTGCGCTCGACAAAGTCCTCGTCCACCTGAATCGCCTCGCCCGCCCGGTCGGGCGCGGTAAAGGAAAGCTCCTCGAAGACCCGCTCCATCACCGTGTAGAGCCGCCGCGCGCCGATATTCTCGACGCTCTGGTTCACGTCGGCGGCGATACGCGCGAGCGCGGCGATGCCGCCCTCGGTGAATTCCACCTCCACGCCTTCGGTTTTCATCAGGGCGGCGTATTGGCGGGTCAGGGCGTTGTCGGTCTCTGTGAGGATGCGAACGAAGTCGTCCTCGGTCAGCGCGCGCAGCTCCACCCGGATCGGCAGGCGGCCCTGAAGCTCGGGCAGCAGATCGGAGGGCTTGGCGATGTGAAACGCCCCCGAGGCGATGAACAGGATATGATCGGTGCGGACGGCGCCGTGCTTGGTGGAGACGGTCGTCCCCTCGATCAGGGGCAGCAGATCGCGCTGCACGCCTTCGCGGCTGACCTCGCCGCCGCGGGCGTCCTGGCGGGCGCAGACCTTGTCGATTTCGTCGATGAAGACGATGCCGTTCTCCTGCACCGATTCGAGCGCGGTGCGGGTGACCGCCTCGTCGTCGAGCAGCTTGTCGGCCTCTTCCGAGATCAGGATGTCGTGGCTTTCGGCCACGGTCATGCGCTTGCGCGTCGTCCGCCCGCCCAGCGCCTTGCCGAAGAGATCGCCGAGATTCATCATCCCGCCCTGCGGGCCGCCGGGGATCTCCATCATCTGCATGGGGTTGGAGCTGTCGGTCAGGTCGAGGTCGATTTCCTTGTCGTCGAGCTCGCCGGCATGGAGCTTGCGCCGGAACATCTCGCGGGTCTGCTCGCGGGCGTTCTCGCCGGCGATGGCGTCGATCACCCGCTCTTCGGCGGCCTGTCGGGCGCGGCCGCTGACCTCCTCGCGCATCGCCTCGCGGGTCATGGCGATGGAGGCGTCGGCCAGATCGCGGATGATCTGCTCGACGTCGCGGCCGACATAGCCGACCTCGGTGAATTTCGTCGCCTCGATCTTGATGAAGGGCGCGCGCGCGAGCTTGGCCAGACGGCGGCTGATCTCGGTCTTGCCCACGCCGGTCGGCCCGATCATGAGGATATTCTTGGGATACACCTCCTCGCGCAGATCGGGCGAGAGCTGCCTGCGCCGCCAGCGGTTGCGCAGTGCCACGGCGGTGGCGCGCTTGGCGTCCTTCTGCCCGATGATGAAACGGTCGAGCTGCGAGACGATTTCGCGGGGGGTGAGGTCGGTCATTGTCTGTCCTTGAACGCCCTCTTGCGCGACACTGGACCATATCTGGTAGTCATAAGGCAATGTGACACCAGAAATTCAGTCTACAGAGATGGCTCAGGCGATGGAACCGTCTGTTGCGTCTCGCGCTCTTATTATTGCGCAAGACCCTTGGCAACAGCCCTTCGACGCCTCCCTCGCGGCGCGGAACGCCGTATGAGGCCGGGGCGCATGGTCATTGCGGACAAAACGGTGGCCCGCGCATCCGAAAGCTGGCATCCCCGGGACGGGAATGGCCGGGCGCGTGGGCGACAGTGACCGAGCCGTCAGATCGCCAGATATTCCTGTCGCAGCGCGTCGTTTTCGAGCACCTGCGCGGCTGTGCCGTCGAACACCACCGCGCCGGTGTCGAGGATCACGGCGCGGTCGGATATCTCCAGCGCGGCGATGGCGTTCTGCTCCACGATGATCGTGGTCATGCCCTGTTCGCGGATCAGGTGCAGGGTCTTCTCGATCTCCTGCACGATCACGGGGGCGAGGCCCTCATAGGGCTCGTCGAGCAGCAGCAGCTTGATGTCGCGCGCCAGCGCCCGCGCGATGGCGAGCATCTGCTGCTCGCCGCCCGAAAGGGTCGTGCCCTCCTGCTTGCGCCGCTCGCCCAGCCGCGGGAAGAGCTCGTAGAGCCGCTCGATCGACCAGCCCTTCGGCTCCACGATCTGGGCGAGTTCGAGGTTCTCCTCCACCGTCAGGCCCGAAATGATCCGGCGGTCCTCGGGCACCAGCCCGACACCGGCTATGGCGGCCTCATGGGCACGCTTGTCATGCAGGCTCTGATGGTCCAACCACAGCTCGCCCTTGACCAGGGCGGGGCTGGCGAGCCGCGCGATGGTGCGCAGCGTCGAGGTCTTTCCCGCGCCGTTGCGCCCCAGCAGGGCGAGGATCTCGCCCTCATGGACGTTGAAGCTCACACCCTGCACGATGTAGCTCTCACCATAATAGCTGTGCAGGTCATAGGCCGAGAAATAGGCCGGCGCCGTCGCGGCGTGGTTGGCGTTGCGCTCTGGCGCGGTCTTCCCCGAGGCGAAGCTGGTTTCGCTGTTCATTGCCGTCGCTCCCTAGTGGCCGCCGAGATAGGCTTCCTGCACCTTCGGATGGCCCTTGATCTTGTCGGGCACGTCCTCGACCAGTGCCGTGCCCTGTGCCATTACCGTGATCCGGTCGGCCAGGCTGAACACCACATGCATGTCGTGCTCGATGATGACCATCGTGATGTTCTTTCGTCGGTCGCGGATCTGGCGCAACAGCTCGATGGTGTTGTTGGTGTCGGCGCGCGCCATGCCCGCTGTCGGCTCGTCGAGCAGCAAGAGCTCGGGGCGCTGGCTCAGGCACATCGCCAGCTCCAGACGGCGCTTGTCCCCGCGCGAGAGGCTGGCCGAATGCATGTGCCGCTTGTCGGCCATGTTGACGTCGCGCAGGAGGGTCTCCGCCTCCTCGACGATCTGCGCCTCGTTCTCGACCGTCTCGTAGGCGTGCATGCGGAAGCTGCCGTCGCGCTTGGCGAAAAGCGGGATCAGCACGTTTTCCAGAACCGTCAGGTCGAAGAATATCTCGGGCGTCTGGAACACGCGCGCCACGCCCATCTGGTTGATCCGGTAGGCCTTGACGCCCAGAAGCGACTGCTCCTTGAAGGTCACCGCCCCGCTGTCGGGGACCAGTTTGCCCACAAGGCAGTTGAGCAGGGTGGACTTGCCCGCCCCGTTCGGCCCGATGATTGCGTGGACCGAGCCCTGCGCGACCGAGATATTGACATCGTCGAGCGCCTTGAGCCCGCTGAAGCGCTTGGAGACATTGCGGATTTCGAGAATGCTCATGATCGTCTCCTCACTCCGCCGGGGCCGTTGAACCGCTGCCGCCGTCCTGTCGGCGCGCGCGCCGGCGCCGCCAGGCCGCCGCGATGCGCCGGCCGCCCTCCATCAGCCCGCCGGGCAGGAAGATCATCACCAGCATGAACAGCGCGCCCAGCGTCAGGTGCCAGCCTTCGCCCACAAAGGGGTCGATGAGGCCCACGATGGGCGTCTCCAGCCAGCCGGGCAGGGCGCCGAACCATTCATGCAGGACGTTCTCGTTGATCTTGGAGAAGATGTTCTCGAAATACTTGATGACGCCCGCCCCAAGGACCGGCCCCAGAAGCGTCCCGGCCCCGCCGAGGATCGTCATCAGCACCACCTCGCCGCTTGCGGTCCACTGCATCCGCTCGGGGCCGGCGAGCGGGTCCATCGCCGCCAGCAGCCCGCCGGCGAGGCCGGCATACATCCCCGAGATCACGAAGGCCGCCAGCGTGTAGGGCCGCGCGTTCAGCCCGGTGTAGCTCATCCGGGTCTGGTTGGTCTTGACCGCGCGCAGCATCAGCCCGAAGGGCGAGCGGAAGATGCGCATCGAGACATAGAAGGCCAGGATCGCGATGACCGCGCAGAAATAATACCCCACAGAGAAGGTGAAGACCCGGCCGAGGACCTCCACCTGCGCGGCGTCGTTCATCTCCAGCCCGAAAAGGCTGGGCACCGGCAGCGAGTCTGTCGCGGCGGCGTCGAGGATGCGTGGATCCGAAAGGGTGATCTGCAGGCCCGTCTCGCCATTGGTCAGCGGGGTCAGCACCGAATAGGCCAGGTTGTAGGCCATCTGTGCGAAGGCGAGCGTGAGGATGGCGAAATAGATGCCCGAACGGCGCAGCGAGATCACCCCGATGAGCAGCGCCATGAGCCCGGCGATGGCCACGGCGAGGATCAGCGCGGGCAGGACGTTCATGCTCAGCAGCTTGAACATCCACACCGCCGAGTAGGAGCCCACCCCCAGAAAGGCCGCGTGGCCGAAGGAGAGATAGCCCGTCAGGCCGAACAGGATGTTGAAGCCCATCGCGAAGATTCCGTAGATCGCGATGCGCTGCATCAGGTCGGGATAGCCCGCATTGAATTGCGCCAGCGCCGAGTCCTCGGCGAAGGGTTGCAGCAGGAACGGCGTCAGCAGCGTCAGCGCGACGACGATCAGCAGGAACCAGGTGTCGCGTCGGTTGAGCCCGAGCATGCGCTTATTCCTCCATCACGCCTTTGCGTCCCAGCAGCCCGCGCGGGCGGGTCAGCAGGATCACGATGGCGACAAGGTAGATGATGATCTGGTCGATGCCGGGAAGGATGTCCTTGACGGCATTCATGGATGCGAAACTCTCGAGCACGCCCAGCAGGAACCCGGCGGCGACGGCGCCCGTCAGGCTGCCCATGCCGCCGACAACGACCACGACGAAGCTGAGCACGAGGAAATCCATCCCCATGTGATAGTTGGGCGAGTTGATCGGCGCGTACATCACGCCCGCGAGCCCCGCCACCGCCGCGGCGATGCCGAACATGATGGTGAACCGCTTGTCGATATTGATGCCCAGAAGGCCGACGGTTTCGCGGTCGGCCATGCCGGCGCGCACGACCATGCCGAATGTGGTGAAGCGCAGGAAGGCGAACAGCGCGGCGATCACCACGGCGGCAAAGCAGAAATAGATCAGCCGCCAGTACGGATAGATCACCGCGTTGGGCTCCAGACCGATCAGCGCGCCGAAATCGATCGCGCTGCGGAAGGCGTCCGGCGCCGGGGTGGGAATGGGGTTGGCGCCGTAGTAGTGCTTGACGATCTCCTGCAGCACGATCGCCAGGCCGAAGGTCACCAGAATCTGGTCGGCATGGGGGCGGTTGTAGAAGTGCCGGATCAGCCCGCGCTCCATCACGACCCCGATCGCGACCATGATCGGGATCGCGAACAGGATCGACAGCGGCACCGACCAGTCGATGATCGCCCCGCCCAGATCGGGGCCGAGCCAGGTTTCGAGATAGGTCGTGTGCACTTCCATCGGATTGCCGAGGAAATCGGTACGCGTCTCGTCGATCGTCGTGAACGAGATGTTGAAGATCCGGTTCAGCGTGACGGCGCAAAAGGCGCCGATCATGAACAGCGCGCCATGGGCGAAATTGACCACCCCCAGCGTGCCGAAGATCAGCGTCAGCCCCATCGCGATCAGCGCATAGGCCGACCCCTTGTCGAGCCCGTTGAGGATTTGCAGCAGGATAACGTCCATTTTCCCCACCCCCGATGTTGGCCGTCCGGCGGCGGCGCCGCCGGACGGAGCCATCCGCACCGCCGGGGGCGCGGATGGCGGGCCTCAGACGGGCGCGATCAGTCGCCCGGATTGCACTCGCCGAGATCGCCGCCGGCGAACATCGGGTGATCGGGCGCGTACATGACCTGATCGACAGGGGTCTGCTCGACCACTTCGAGAAGGTCGAACTCGCTTTCCGGGTTCTCTTTCCCGCGCACCACGAGGACGTCCTTGAAGCACTGGTGATCCTCGGCGCGATAGAGCGTCGGGCCGTTGCCCAGCCCGTCGAACTCGAAGCCCTCCAGCGCCTCGGCAACGCCGCAGGGGTTGAAGGTGCCCGCGCGTTGGCAGGCATCGGCATAGAGCAGGGTCTGGACATAGCAGGTATGCGCGGCCTGGCTGGGCGGGGTGCCGTATTCATTGCCGAAGGAGCGCACGAAGGCCTGGCTGCCCTCGTCCTGCAGCGACCAGTGCCAGTTGGTCGAGCCGAAGATGCCCTTGACCGCCTCGCCGGCCCCCTGGGCCATCAGGCGCGAATAGAGCGGCACGACGATCTCGAACTGCTTGCCGTTGGCCATGCGCTCGCGCAGACCGAACTCGACGGCGTTGGTCAGCGAGTTGACCATGTTGCCGCCGTAGTGGTTGAGCACCAGAACATCCGCGCCCGAGTTGAGAACCGGCGCGATATAGGAGCTGAAATCGGTCGCGTCCAGCGGGGTGCGCACTGTCTCGACCGTCTCCCAGCCCAGCGCCTCGGTCGCGGCGACGATCGATTCCTCCTGGGTCCAGCCCCAGGTGTAGTCGGCGGTCAGGTGATAGGCGCGCCGGTCATTGCCGTAGGCGTTGCCCAGCACCGGTGCCAGCGCGGCGCCCGACATATAGGCGTTGAAGAAGTGACGGAAGCCGTTGGCGCGCTTGTCCTTGCCGGTAGTATCGTTGGAGTGTGTCAGCCCGGCCATGAAGATCACGCCGGCATCCTGACACAGGCCCTGCACCGCGATCGCCACGCCCGAGGACGAGCCGCCGGTGATCATCACCGCGCCGTCGCGCTCGATCATGCCGCGCGCCGAGGAGCGCGCCGCGTCCGAGCGGGTCTGGGTGTCGCCGGTCACGTATTCGACGCGCTTGCCCAGGATGCCGTTGCCCTGCAGCGCATCCGACGAGAAGGTGTTGAGCATCCCGCCATCGCCCTCGCCGTTTAGATGCTTGACGGCCAGCTCGTAGGCGCGCAGCTCGTCGGCGCCCTCGTCGGCATAGGGGCCCGTCTGGGGCACGTTGAAGCCCAGCGTCACCGTGCTGCCGGTGGGCTCGTTGGTGTAGGCCCGGGCCATCGAGGTGAAGAAGCTCGGCATCGCGAGGCCGGCGCCCGCGGCCGCCGATGTCTTGAGTACACTGCGGCGGGTGAATTTCGAACTGGACATGATTTCCTCCCATGGTGGTTGGGCGGCACCCTCCTTGTGCCGCCGGCCTCGGTTCAGGCCGGCGCCATTATCGCAACAATCAGAAAAAGAATGCAATAATTCATTGGTATCACGTGGTTTTTCTGTAAATACTTCAACAAACCAATATGGCAAACAGTAAATGGCTTTTCTGGTCATCCAAAAGATCGCGCGATTCATGGGGTTTGCGCGCGGCTGCCGGCCACCCGGTCTGGCCGCCGCTTGCGCGGTTTCGCGCCATCCTGTCCACCTTTTGCGCAGCCCTCGCCGCGGCGCTCGGTCGCACGGCGGTGCGGCGGGGGAATTGCGTAGACGGCGAGCGGCCGCTATGCAGAACTGCAGACCATCAAAAGAACTGGTCCGACAGGAGGGTAACGAACGTGTTCCAGACAATCCGCATGACAACCGCCGCCGCCGTCGCGGGCATCGCCCTGAGCGGCCCCGCGCTGGCCCAGACCGAGATGAACTTCGCGCTGGACTGGCGTTTCGAGGGGCCGGCGGCCCCCTATTTCGCCGCCGTCGACAACGGCCACTTCGCCGAGGAAGGGCTCGAGGTCGAGATCTCGCCGGGACAGGGCTCGCTCGACGCGATTCCCAAGGTCGCCACCGGCGCCTTTCCCGTCGGCTTCGCCGACATGGCCAGCCTGGTGAAGTTTCTCGACCAGAATCCCGGCGCGCCCGTGACCGGCGTGATGATGATGTATGACCGCCCGGCCTTCGCCGTGATCGGCCGCGTCAGCCGGGGAATCGAGACGCCGGAAGATCTCGAGGGCAGCGTGCTGGGCGCGCCGCCGCCCGATGGCGCCTGGGCGCAGTTTCCGGCCTTCGCCGCAGCCAATGACCTCGACATGGACAGCATCACCGTGGAGTCCGTGGGCTTTCCCACCCGCGCGCCGATGCTCGCCGAGGGCGAGGTGGACGCCATCACCGGCTTTTCCTTCACCTCGTTTCTCAACGTCGCGCGACTCGGTGTGCCCGAAGAGGACATCTCGACCATCCTGATGGCCGAGCACGGGCTGGAACTCTACGGCAATGTCATCATCGTCAACACCGACTTCGCCGCGGAGAATCCCGAGGCCGTCACCGGATTCCTGCGCGCGGTCGCCCGCGGGCTGCAGGATGTCGTCGATGACCCGGAGGCCGGCATCGAATCGTTAGTCGCGCGCAACCCCGCGCTCGACAACGAGCTGGAGCTGCGCCGGCTCAACCTCGCCCTGCGCGACAACATCCTCACCGACTGGGTGCTGGAGAACGGGCTGGGCAACATCGACCCGGCGCGGCTGGAGCGCTCGCTCGATCAGATCGCGATGGGCTACGAGTTCCAGCGCGATCCCGACCCGGCGCTCTACTTCACCGATGCCTATCTGCCCACCGATGGCAGCCTGATGATCTCGCGCTGACGTCGCGGTTGCTGGCCCCGCGGGGGCCGGCGCCCCGGCAGCCTGTGCGCGCGCCCGTCACGTCCGGCGGGCGCGCGCATTGCAAATGGCGGCCCGGCCCGCATGAACGGAAAACAGGCATGACGAACCTCATCGAACTCAAGAACGTCAAACACGCCTACCAGACACCGGCGGGCCCGCTGCCGGTACTCGACGGGCTCGATATCGCCGTGCCCGAAAGCAGTTTCTGCGCCGTCGTGGGGCCGTCGGGCTGCGGCAAGTCCACGCTGACGCGCCTGATCGCCGGGCTGATGTTTCCCGATGAGGGCGAGGTCTGGCTGCACGGCGATCTCGTCCGCGCGCCGCGCGCGACGGTGGGCATGGCGTTCCAGAACCCTGTGCTGCTTGAGTGGCGCTCCATCCTGCGCAACGTGATCCTGCCGCTGGAGATCGTCGCGCCACGGATGCCCGAGAAAAAGCGCGTCGCCCGCGCCGAGCAGCTCCTTGCCCTCGTCGGGCTGGAGGGGTTCGAGGACAAGCGCCCCTCCGAGCTCTCGGGCGGGATGCGCCAGCGCGCCTCGCTGTGCCGGGCCATCGTTCACAGGCCCGAGGTGCTGATCCTCGACGAGCCCTTCGGCGCGCTCGACGCCTTCACCCGCGAGGATCTGTGGCAGACCATGCACGATCTGCGCGTCGAGGAGCCCTTCACCACCCTGCTGATTACCCATGATCTGCGCGAAAGCGTGTATCTGGCCGATCAGGTGGTGGTGCTGTCGGGGCGGCCGGCCGCGACGCAGTATGTCCTTGACGTAGACATGCCCGTCCCGCGGCCGATCGACTCGCTTTATGAGCCTGCGGCCGTCGAGATGCTCGCCACGCTGCGCCACCAGATCCAGATCGCGCAGGGCCGCGCCCCCGCGCAGGAGGCCACGCAATGAGCGGCGCGAACTGGCAGAAAATCCTCTCGCCCGTTCTGGGGATCGTCGTCGTGGGCGTGCTGTGGGAAGTGTGGGTGTGGTACATGCAGTGGCCCACCTACAAGATGGCCGCGCCGTCCGACATCGGGCCGGCCTTCTGGCGCTTCAAGGAGCTGTTCCTCCAGTACGGATGGCAGACGCTGTGGCGCACGGTCGTCGGCCTTCTGGTGGCCGTGGCGGTGGGCACGTTCCTGGGCATGATCATGGGCCTGAGCCGGCTGATGCGCGATGCGCTCTATCCGCTGCTGGTGGGATTCAACGCGGTGCCCAAGGCCACGGTGGTGCCGGTCGTCGCGCTGGTCTTCGTCGGCCAGCACGATTTCAACACGATCCTGATCGCCTTCATGATCTCGTTCTTCCCGATCGCCGTGTCGGTGGCGATCGGGCTCTCGACGCTCGAGCCCGAATACCGCGACATCCTGCGCAGCCTGGGCGCCTCGCGGTTCACCATCTTCTGGAAGATCGCGCTGCCCAAGACGCTGCCCGAGTTCTTCGGCGCGCTCAAGGTGGCGGTGACGCTGGCCTTCATCGGCACCAACCTGATGGAGATCGTCGAACCCCACGGCAAGGGGCTGGGGCATCTGTTCGAATCGGGGCGGATCAATTCGGACTATCCGCTGATGTTCGCGGTGCTCATCGCGCTCGCGCTGCTGGGCATCCTGCTCTACTACGTGGTCGTGGTGCTCGAACGCATCTTTGCCGGCTGGGCCGAACGCAACCCGACCTGACCGGCCAACGCCCGCCTTTGATGACACCGGCCGCGATCGTCGCGGCCGGTGCCGGCCGCCGCGCCTGAAGGGCACGGACATTTTCCCTCGCAAATTGCCGCGCGCATGGGCATGGGCCGCCCAACTGCCCGATTTTCAGGCATCGTCGCCGCGCCCCGCCGCGCGGGGCGGCGTGCGGTCTGCCCCCGCGCCACGCGCGGGTCTAGTAATGGGGCCAAGGATGACCGACCGGACCACGGAGCGCCCCGGCCATGACCATCGCCGCCCCAGCCACCGCCGCCCAGCGCAGCCACGGCACCGCCGCGCTGACCATCGGCGCGGACGGGCGCATCGGCGCGCCGCGTCAGAGCGGCTGCGCGCGGTTGTTCGTCCCGCGCAGCCACCGCGCCACGGCCGAGGCGGTGTTCGTCAATACTGCCGGCGGGCTGACGGGGGGCGACAGACTGGAAAGCCGCGCCACGCTGGGCGCGGGCGCGCGGCTGGCCTGCACCACGCAGGCCGCCGAACGGATCTATCGCAGCAATGACGGCCCCGCGCGGGTGACGGCGCGGCGCGCGCGGGGCGCGCGCGCCCCGCGCCCCAGGCTGCCGCCGGAGACCGTCCAGTA
>PUHN01000060.1 GCA_002967695.1 Rhodobacteraceae bacterium WD3A24
CTGGCCTCCCGCGCGGCCCCGGCGGCGCGCACCGCCGATCCCGCCCCTGCCCCGCGCCTGATCGAGCGGCTCCAGACAGCGGCCCGCGAGGTCGCCGCGCCGATCCGTGCACGGCTCAAGCGGCCCGAGGAGCCCGCGCCCGACACGGTCAAGCCAGCGCCCCCTCCGCCGGGCAAGGCGAGCGAGACCGCCAAGGCCAAACCCGCCGCCGCCAGCGCCGCCAAGCCGGCCGATCGAAAGCGGGAGGCGCCCGCGAAAAGGGCCGGCGGCGCGACGGAGACGCGCCCGCCGGATTCCGCGCGGAAAGCAGCGCCCAAGCCCGGTGTCGCCCGCAAGACGGCACAGTCCGTCTCTTCGCTGATACCGCCCGCACGGCGCACCCAGCCGCTGGTCAGCGAGGGGCTGAAGAACGAGGCCGAGGCCCTGACCGTTTTCGGCGCGCGCAGGAGCGACTCCGACCGGCACGGATGGCTCCGCCACCCCGCCGTCATCCTGGGCGGTGTTGTGGCGATTTTCCTCGTCGCGGCGGGCCTTTGGGCGGCATTCTTCATGCAGACGCCCGAGGATCAGATCGCGTCCGCGGAGGTCGGCGACGCCGTATCGACAAGTTCCCCGCCGCCGCAGGAGACACCCGCCGCCGGCGACGGGGCAGATGGCGGCGCGATCGGCGCGCCCGAGCCGCTGGAGATGGCACGCGAAACCGGCGACGGGTCGGCACCCGCCGACGGGGCGGCCCTGCCCGCCCCGGCCGAGCCGGATGCCGGCGCCTTTGACGCCCCCCCGCAACCCGACGGCGACCCCGCCGACTCCGCCTCTGAGACGGTGCCGGATATCCCGTCCGGCGCGGCCCCGCCGGACGGCGAGCCGGCAACAGCGATCGACCGCGCGCTCAGCGACGCGATCGGGAACGGGGCGGCGGCGCCGGCCGAAGAGGGCGCCGCCGATGAGGCCGCCGCCGATCCCGCACCGCGCCTGACGCCGGAGGAGATCGCCGCCGCCTATGAGAATTCGGGGATCTGGCCCTTCGCGCCCGACGCCGATGCCGCGCCGCAAGGCGATTCGGGAAATGCGCTGTTTACCGGCGATCTCGATGCGACGCCGACCCCGCCGGCGAATTTCGAGGCGCCCGAACCCACACCCATCGCAAGCGCCGTGCCGGCACCGCTCCTGCCGCCGCCACCCGCCGACACAGAGTTCGCCCTCGATGAGCGCGGACTGGTCATTCCCACCGCCGAGGGGGCGATCTCCCCCAGCGGTGTGCGCGTCTTTGCCGGGCCGCCCGATGTCGCGCCGCCCGCGCGCGCGGCAAGGCGGCCCGACGAGCTGGTGCTGCCCGTGGGCCCGGCCGATCCGACACTGGCCACGGTCCAGCCGCAACCGCGCCCCGAAGACCTGGCGGTGCCCGAAGATCCGGTCGTCCCGGAAGCGCCCGAAGCCCCCGAGGCCCCCGAGGGCGCGACGCCGGCGCAAGACGAGGGCGAGCAGCAGGGCGCCTTGCCCGCGACCCCGGCCGATGACGACGCGGCGACGCGGCTGGCCGGGCTGATCGACCCGCGCGCGCGGCCGGCGCGCCTTGCCGCCGCCGACTCCGCCACAGGGCAAGCCGACCCCGACGCCACCGCGCCGACGGATCAGGCGGCCGAAGGCGAGGACGAGGCCGAAGAGGCCCCCGCCCCCGAGCTGGCCTCGGACAGCCCGCTTGCCGTGGCCGTCTCGCGCGCACCGCAGAACCGCCCCGACGAGTTTTCCGCCGCCACGCAGCGGGCCATCGCCGCGGCGCGGAGCCAGGGCCCGCTGGCCGGGGTGCCCGCGCCGAGCGCGCAGCCCGAGATCCCCAGCAACGCCTCCGTCGCCGAGCAGGCGACGCGCGTGGCTGCGCTCGACACGCGCCAGGTCAATCTGATCGGGGTATTCGGCGCGGAAGGCGCGCGACGCGCGTTGGTCAGGCTGTCCAATGGCCGCGTCGTGCGCGTGGGGGTTGGCGACCGGCTCGACGGCGGCGAGGTCGCCGCCATCGGAGAGACCGAGTTGCGCTATGTCAAGCGCGGGCGCAATCTGGTGCTGCGCATCGCCCAGCACGGCTGAGGAGGCGGCCGGAGCGGAGCGCTCCGACCGGACTGTACCTCATTCGCCGGCGGTCAGGACACCGCGCTCGATCTGATCCTGTTCGATCGACTCGAACAGCGCGCGGAAATTGCCCTCGCCGAAGCCGTCATCCCCCTTGCGCTGGATGAACTCGAAAAAGATCGGCCCGATCACCGTCTTGGAGAAAATCTGCAGCAGGATGCGGGTCTCGCCGCCATCCACCACGCCTTCGCCGTCGATCAGAATGCCGTGCTTCTTCATCCGCTCGATCGGCTCGTCATGGCCCTTCACGCGGGTCTTGCTGAGCTCGTAATAGGTATCCGGCGGGGCGGGCATGAACTTCAGGCCGCGCTCGGCGATGGCGTCGGTGGCGCCATAGATGTCTTCGGTGCCCACGGCGATGTGCTGGATGCCTTCGCCGTTGTAGCGCCGCAGATACTCCACGATCTGGCCGTTCTCGCTGCGGTCCTCGTTGATCGGAATGCGAATCCGCCCGCAGGGCGAGGTCAGCGCACGGCTGTAGAGGCCGGTATACTTGCCCTCGATGTCGAAGAAGCGGATTTCGCGGAAATTGAAGATGTCACCATAGAACCCGAACCATTTGTCCATGTTGCCCTGATGGACGTTGTGGGTCAGGTGATCGAGGTAGTAGAAGCCCACGCCCTCGGGGTGGGCGTTGTCCACCCAGTCGAATTCCTCGTTATAGGGGTTTTCCTCGTAATACTTGTCGATGAAGTAGATCAGGCTGCCGCCAATCCCCTTGATCGCGGGGACGTCCATCGCCTTGCCGGGGCCGTCATAGGGCGTGGCGCCCTGCTTGACGGCGTGGTCATAGGCGTGCTGCGCATCGACCACGCGCCAGCCCATCGAGGGTGCGCAGGGGCCGTGCTCCTCGATGAACTTCGCGGCATGCGTGCCGGGCTCGGCGTTGATCAGATAGCTGATGTCGCCCTGCTGCCAGAGTTCGATGTCGCGGCTCTTGTGATGCGCCGTCTTGCGATAGCCCATCTTGGTGAAGAGATCGCGGAGCTTTTCGGGCTCGGGGTGGGCGAATTCGACGAATTCGAACCCGTCCGTGCCGGCGGGGTTGTCCTCGGTGATCGTCGCCTTGGGGGCGTCGTGCGGGAAGGGTCCCATGCATGTCCTCCTGTCGCGTCCTGTCTTGAATTTCGGGTGCGACCATACGCCCCTGCCCCTGCGGTGTGTGCGCATTCCGCCGGCTCCTGCGCGGGCTGGATGCGCACCCCTTGCACGGTGAGCGCAAAACACGCGATATTGCCGCATGACCCTGGACGAGATCGATTCGCGCCTTCTGACCGAGCTGCAGCGCGACGCCCATCTGACGGCGCAGGAACTCGGCGCACGGCTCAATCTGTCGGCCAGCCAGGCCGGCCGACGGCGCCAGCGGCTGGAGGCGGCGGGCTACATCCTGGGCTATGCCGCGCGGCTCGACCCGACGCGCATCGGGCTTGACGTGCAGGCCTTCATACAGGTCCAGATGGCCACCCATGCCCCCGACGCGGCGCGCGGCTTTGCACGGCTGGTCGCCGCGCGCCCCGAGATCGTGAGTGCCTGGACCCTGACCGGAGAGGCCGATTACCTGCTGCGCGCCTATTGCAGCGATCTCGGGGCGCTCAATCACCTGATCCACGCCATCCTGCTGCCCCATCAGGCGGTGGCGCGCGTCCAGAGCCAGATCGTGATGGATCAGTTCAAACCCGACGCGGCGCTGCCGCTGTGATCGAAAAAGGCCGCGGCGAGGATCGCCGCGGCCCGAGGGAAAGAAAACCCGAAATCCGACGCGACGGCTCAGGCCGCGCGGGTCAGCAGAACCTCGTCAACCTGCTTTTGCGCACCGGCCTCGTCGGTGCCGCTGACCGCGGCGACCTCGCGGGTGAGCCGTTCGAGCGCGGCCTCATAGAGCTGGCGCTCGGAATAGCTCTGCTCGCGCTGATCGTCGGTGCGGTGAAGATCGCGCACCACCTCGGCGATCGACAGCAGATCGCCCGAATTGATCTTCTGCTCGTATTCCTGCGCGCGGCGCGACCACATCGCCCGCTTGACCTTCGCCTTGCCCTTGAGCGTCTGCAGGGCCTTGCTGATCAGATCGGGCGTGGCGAGCGAACGCATGCCGACTTCGGTGGCCTTGTCTGTGGGCACGCGAAGGGTCATCTTGTCCTTCTCGAAGGAGATGACGAACAGTTCGAGCTGAAGGCCGGCGATTTCCTGCTCCTCGATGGACAGGATCTGGCCCACGCCGTGAGCGGGGTAAACGACATAGTCGTTGGGACGGAATTCGATCTTTTTCGCTTTTGTCATACGGGCGCTTCCTCACAAGCCGACCTGCCGTTCAACGACAAATCCCGGGGCGGGAGGAGCTCCCGGTCCAGGGTCATGTATCGCTGAAAAGACATCGCGCAGAGGAGCAGCTTCTGCGGATGTGTGCCAGGCCATCGGTTATTGTGTCATTCATATAACACGAAAACGCCCCGAATCAAAGTGCCGTGTGCCGCATGCGGGGCTTGGCCGCACCGCGCGCCATTCATGACCCATTCATGACGCTCAGGCAGGAGCGCGCCCTGTCAGCCGCCCTCGCCTGGCGCCTCGGAGAAATATTTCTCCAGCTTGCCCTCTTCGCCGTCGTGCTCGTCGGCGTCGGCCGGCGGATCCTTCTTGCTGATGATGACCGGCCAGGCCTCGGAATACTTACGGTTGAACTCCACCCACTGCTCCATCTCGGGCTCGGTATCGGGGCGGATCGCGTCGGCGGGGCATTCGGGCTCGCACACGCCGCAATCGATGCATTCGTCGGGGTGGATGACAAGCATGTTCTCGCCCTCGTAGAAGCAGTCCACGGGGCAGACCTCAACACAATCGGTGTATTTGCAGGCGATGCAGTTGTCGGTCACCACATAGGTCATTCGCGCGTTCTCCGGTCTTCGGCTCACGGTGAACTAATCCGCCCCCGACCGACATTCAAGCGCCGCGCCGCCGCATCGCGCTCAGTCCTGCGTGTCGCTCCCGCGAAAGCGTTCGAGCCGGCGCCGCGCCCGCTTCTCGGGGCGTCCGCCGAGATGCGGCGCGGGGCGTCCGGCCTCGGCGGGGGATGTCGGCTGCGGCGGCGAGAGATCGTCATAGAGCGTCCGCGCCTCGTCCGCCGGGCCGCGCCGGGTGCCCAGCGCGACGACGCGCACCACGCGGACGTGACGCCCCTGCGGAAATGTCAGCGTGTCGCCGGGGCGGACGGCCTGCGCGGGCTTGGACACCCGTGCCGCGTTGACACGCACCTGCCCCGCCGCAGCGACCTTCGCGGCCAGTCCGCGCGTCTTGAAGAAGCGCGCCTGCCACAGCCATTTGTCGAGGCGCAGCGTGACGCTCCCTTCGCCGCCGGGCGCCGCCAAGGCCGGGCTACTTGCGGTCCCGCAGACCCATCAGAGCCTGCGCAAAGGGGTTGTCGGGGTCGATCCTGTCCTTGCGCTCGGGGCCGGCGCTGTGGGCGCGGGGCTTGTCGGCGGGCTTATCGCCCTTCGCGCCCTTCGCCTTGCCCTTTGGCGGGGCCTTGCCCTTGGACCGCCCCTGCGCGCCGGGCTTGCCGCCCGCACCCTTGCGCGCCTTTCCGGCACCGCGCGGCGCCCAGGTAAAGGTATAGAAGACCTCTGTTTCGGGCTCGGCGGCCGGTTCGTCCTCGGCCGCGCCGGCTGCGTCGCTCTCGGCCTGCGCCGTATCAGGCTGGGGCGCGGGCGCCTCGCCACCGGCGGCGGCGTCCGCCGATGCGGAAGAAGGCGCTGCCTCGTCAGGCGCGGGGGCGGGCGTGTCGGCCTGCGGCGGCGCGCCCACTGCGGCGTCCGCCGCAGTGGCGGGCCGATCCTCCGTGCCCGCCTCCGCCGCCTCGCCGGTGGCGGCGCTCGCCGGGCGGGGCGGCTTGATCTTGGGCCGCTCGCCTCGCTCGGCCCTGTAGCCCAGCCCCTGCATCAGATCGGCGAACTGCTCCAGCGTCAGCCCGGTGATCGACAGCATGTCGGCAGTGGCCTCGAACCCGCCCCGAGTGTCCTGTGCGCGCAGCAGATCGGCCAGCCGTTCGAGCATGTCGATACGGATCGCCCGCGCGCCCGCCGGGCGATAGCCCGCCAGCGTATAGTGGATGCGCGGCTCGCCCTCCTGGACGGGAATGGTCACCAGCCCCGGCGGCGGGCTTTCGGGGAAGGTGTCGAGCCCCTGGGCGAGCGACCACAGCACCAGCCGAAGCCGCGTCGGCGCGGGCTTGAGCAGGGCCGGCATGAAGATGGTGAACTGGCCGAAGCGCACCCCGTGGCGGCGCAACGCCGCGCGCGCATCCTGATCGAGCGCCTTGACCTCGTCAGCGACCTCCGCGCGCGGCAGCACGCCCAGCGCCTCGACCATGCGAAAGCCGAAGCCCCGCGCGAGCCCCGTGAGCGCCTCGTCGCGCTGCATCGCCAGCAGCGGCTCGAACAGCGCGGCGATGCGCCGGTCGATGTAGTGCTGAAGGCGGCGACGCACCTTGTCACTGATATCAGGGCCGGCCTCCTCGTCGACAAAGGCCTCGGCCCGCGGGCGCAGCGGCTCGGGGCCCGCGACAAGCTTGCCCACCGCCGTGTCGCCCCACATCAGCCCGCCCTGCTCGGTGAAGTCGAGCTCGGTATCGGGGGCGTTGTAGAAACGGTCGGCGCGCAGCTGGAACTGCGGGGCGAGCGCGGCGACCGAAGCCTGGCGCAGGGTGCGCGCCTCGTCGGGGCTGGCGGTCTTGTCCTGCCGGAAGCGGAAGCCTTCGAGCCGGCCGATGAACTCGCCCTCGACCGTCACCTCGCCATCATCGTTGACCTCGGCCACAAGGCTCTCCTTCTGCTTCAACCGGCGCATCAGCACGCTGGTGCGCCGGTCGACGAAACGCTGGGTCAGCCGCGTGTGCAACGCGTCCGACAGCCGGTCTTCTACCGCGCGAGTCTCCTCGCGCCAATGATTTTCGTCCTCCACCCACTCGCGGCGCTGCGTGACATACGTCCATGTGCGGATATATGCCAATCGCCGCGACAGCGCGTCGATATCGCCGTCGGTGCGGTCGATCCTGCGGATATTGGCGGCCAGCCAGTCATCGGGGATGCGGCCGGAATCGCGCAGGAAGCCAAAGATGCGGGTGAGCATGCCGGCATGCTCGTTGCCCGAAATTCCGCGAAAATCGGGAATGCGGCAGACTTCCCACAGCAGACGCACATCGCGGGCGTCGCGCAGGCGCCCGCGTATCTCGGCCGTCTCGGCCAACGTTTTGAGCGCGCGCAGGTCGTCGGCCTCGCGCACGCGAGTCAGCCAGTCGTCCTCGGTCTTGCGTTCGAGCGAGTCGATGAGCCGCTCGACGCTGCCGAAGGCCAGCTCGCTGTTGCGCCACTGCAGCTTGCGCACGGGCAGAAAGCGGTGGCTTTCGATCGCCTCGACCGTCTCGTCGTCGAGCCCCTGCGCCTCGCCGGTCACGCCGAAGCTGCCCGGCGTCATGTGCCGCCCCGCGCGCCCGGCGATCTGGGCAAGCTCATCGGGCTTGAGCGGGCGCATCCGCCGGCCGTCGAACTTGGAGGTGGCCGAAAACGCGATGTGGCGAATATCGAGATTGAGCCCCATGCCGATGGCATCGGTGGCCACCAGGTAATCGACGTCGCCGTTCTGATAGAGTTCCACCTGCGCGTTACGCGTGCGCGGGCTCAGCGCCCCCATCACCACGGCGCAGCCGCCTTTCTGACGGCGGATCAGCTCCGCGATCGCATATACATTTTCAACGGAAAAACCGACAATCGCGCTGCGCGGGGGCATCCTGCTTATCTTTTTCGAACCTGAATAGGTGAGCTCGGAAAATCGGTCGCGGCGCATGAACTCCACCCCCGGAACCTGCGCCGCGATCGCCCCGCGCATGGTGTCCGAGCCCAGCAACAGCGTCTCGTGCAACCCCCGCGCCCGCAGCAGACGGTCTGTGAAGACATGTCCGCGGTCGGGGTCGGCGCAAAGCTGGATCTCGTCCACCGCCACGAAATCGGCGCCGATCTCCAGCGGCATCGCTTCGACCGTGCAAACCCAGTATTGCGCGCGGGGGGGCACGATGCGCTCCTCGCCGGTGACCAGCGCCACCACCGACGGGCCGCGCTGGGCGACCACGCGATCATAGACCTCCCGCGCCAGAAGTCGCAGCGGAAGCCCCATCACCCCGGTGCGGTGGGCGAGCATCCGCTCGATCGCGTAATGGGTCTTGCCGGTATTGGTCGGCCCCAGCACGGCTTTAACCCGCGCTCGTTCGCGCATTGTCTGGCCTCGTCTCGTCTGTGGTCAGAGGGCCTGTCCGCGCGTCTCGCGGCGCAGCCGGTCCACTGCATCATTTATGAGAGGCTGATGCGGATGTATAGACTGCGCCGCCTCGAAGGCGTCCAGCGCGGCGGACTCGCGCCCGACTTCCTCCAGGATCACCCCCAGCCCGGACAGCGCGCCGAAATGCGCCGGATTGAGCGCCAGCGTCCGGCGCAGATCGGCCATGGCCGGGCCGTACTGGCCATCCCGGAAGAACGCGGTGGCGCGCGCGTTCCAGCCCTCGGCAAAATCGGGGGCGTGATCTGTCAGCGCGGTCAGGTGCTCGATGGCCGCGCGCAGATCGCCGGCGTCCAGCGCCGCGCGCCCGCGCCGCAGCAGCAGATCCATCGCCGGCGAGCCCGAGCGCGACCAGGCGTCGATGATCTGCCGCTCCACCCGCTGCCAGTTCTCGAGATCGGGCCGGGCGAGATCTTCGAGCAGCGCATCGACGCGGCCGGGCTCCTGCGCCGCGGCGGCGACGGGTCCGGCGGCGAGCATCACTGCCGCCACGATAGGATTGAGATAACCGCGAATCCCGCGCATAAGGCCACTGTAACGCAGACGCCGGCGAATGCGAGGCGTCGCGAGATCACATCATGGAGGAACAGCGATGAGCGAGATCATCGACGCCGCGGTCAGGGCCCTGAACGACAAGCTCGGCGCGGGCTTCGAGGGCAGCGCGAAATTCGTCATCGGCGATGAGGGCGCGGTGATGCTGGACTCGGACGGCGTGCGCGCCGCCGACGAGGAGGCCGAGGTGACGCTCAGCGCCGATACCGACACCTTCCGCGCCATCCTCGACGGCGAGATGGACCCGACATCGGCCTTCATGCAGGGCAAGCTCACGGTCGATGGCGACATGGGCCAGGCGATGCAGCTGGGTGCGCTGCTGTCCTGAGCCAGTGGAGGACGCGCCGCTTTTCGACGATCTCGCCGAGGGGCCGCCGGGCGGCCGCGCGCTCTGGCTGCGCAGCGAGGACAAGGTGCGGCTGCGGCTGGTCCACTGGCCGGGGGGCGATGCGGGCACGGTGCTGCTGCTGCCGGGGCGCACGGAGTGGGCCGAGAAATACGGCCCCGTCGCCGCCTTTCTGGCCGCACGGGGGCTGCATGTTCTCACCCCCGATTGGCGTGGACAGGGGTTGTCCGACCGGCTCGTCGCGGATGCGCGGGTGGGCCATGTCGGGGGCTTTCGCGACTATCAGGCGGATATGGACGCGATCTGCGCCGCGGCGCGCAGGCTGGGCACGCCCGCGCCGCTGTTCGTGCTCGCCCACTCGATGGGCGGGGCGATCGCGCTGCGCTGGCTGATCGATGGCGGCCGGGCGGCGGCGGCGGCCTTTTCGGCGCCGATGTGGGGGATCGTGCTGCCGCGCGGACGCGGACCGTTGGCGCGTGTGCTTTCTCTGGGCGCGCGGCTGGCGCGCGCCGACGGCCGCTATGTGCCCGGCACCGGCCCTGCGACCCTGCTGCTCGACGCCCCCTTCGAGGACAACCCGCTGACAGGCGACCCGGCGCAGTTCGCGCGGATGGCGGCACATCTGCGCGCGCGCCCCGAGCTGGCGCTGGGCGGGCCGAGCCTGCGGTGGTTGGGTGAGGCGCTTGCCGAGACGCGCGCGCTTGCACGCCTTCCGTCACCGCCCGTACCGGCGCTGACAGGGCTGGGCGGGCGCGAGAGCATCGTCACCCCCGCCGCGATCGAGGCGCGCATGGCCCGCTGGCCCGGCGGCCGGCTGGACCGGTTCGACGACGCCGGCCACGAACTGATGATGGAGCGCGCCGCCCTCCGCGAGCGGTTCCTCGAGGCCGCCGCGGCCCATTTTCACAAGGCCGGGCGCGCGGGCTGAAGGGGCGCGACGCCCCGGCCCGCCATCATCGGGCGCCGCCAAAAGCATGATGCCTCCGCTATGCATCGCCCGGCCGGCAGGTTAGACGACCAGCCATGCAGACTGATCGCACCACTCTCCCGGCCAGCCTGATCGTCGTCGGCACCGGCACGCTCTGGGGCTTCTACTGGCTCCCGGTGCGCCGTCTGGTCGACACGCTGCCCGGGGCGTGGGGAACGCTCGCCATCGTGGCCGCGGCGGCGGCGATCCTGGCGCCCTTTGCGCTGGCGCGGCGGCGGACGGCCCGCATCGACCCTCTGGCCCTGGCCTCGATCGCGCTCGGCGGTGCGGGCTTCGTGCTCTACTCGATCGGTTTCGTCTATGGCCGGGTCGCGATCGTCATCCTGCTGTTCTACCTCACGCCGGTCTGGAGCACGCTCATCGGCCGCTACGTGATGGGATGGCACACCCCGCGCCTGCGGATCGTGGCCATCGCGATCGGGATCGCCGGGCTTGCGGTGATGCTCGGCGCCGACGGCCGGATACCCGTGCCCCGCGGCACGGGTGAATGGCTGGCCCTGCTGTCGGGCCTGCTCTGGTCGGTGGCCACGACGGGCATCCGCAGCAAGGCGGCCGCGCGACCTGCCGAGGCGGCCTTCGTCTTCGCCCTGGGCGCCTGCGCCGGGGCGCTCGCGTTTGCGCCGTTTCTCGAACCCTTCCCCGCGCGCCTCGCTGCGCGGGACATTCTGCCGACCATCGGCTGGGCCGTCGGGGCCGGCAGCCTCTGGTGGGGGCTTTCCATTGCCGCCCTGATGTGGGCCACGCCGCGCCTGGAGCCCGCTCGGATCGGCATCCTGTTGATGGCCGAGGTTCTTGTCGGCGCGGTATCGGCCGCCCTGCTCGCCGGCGAACATCTCGGCACCGTCGAGATCATCGGGGGCGCCCTCGTTCTGATTTCCGGGGTGCTGGAGGTCTGGCCCGTCCGCCAAGGCGGTCGGGCCGGGGCGCGCTGACGCCCGGCCTTGCCGCCACGGGGCCGGGTGGCGCGCCCCGAACGCGCGGGCCATGCAGGAAAGGCCCGTTGCCGCAGAAGGGGCCGGGTCGGGTTGCGCCGCCCCGCCCTCACGCCATATCAACGGCGGGCGACCACACAGAGGAAGTCTTCCCCATGCCCAGCATCCAGTTCCGTCCCTACCGCGACACCGACGCCGACAGCGGCGGGAAGGCGGGCTTCGGCGCGCTTCCAGAATGGGATCTCGACGATCTCTACCCCGGCCCCGAGGCCTCGGAACTGGTCCGCGACTTCGACTGGCTGGAGGCCGAATGCCGCGCGTTTTCCGACGATTACGAGGGCCGGCTGGCCACGCTCGACGCGGCCGGGATGCTGCGTTGCATCCTGCGCTACGAGCGCATCGAGCAGGTCGCCGGGCGCATCATGTCCTTTGCGGGCCTGCGCTATTATCAGGACACCACCGACACCGAGCGCGCGAAGTTCATCGCCGACGCGCAGGACCGCATGACCGCCGCGACCACGCCGCTGGTCTTCTTTTCGCTGGAGATGAACCGCATCGACGACGCGGCCATGGAGGCGCTGCTGGCGGCCGATGACGACCTTGGCCGCTATCGTCCCGTCATCGAGCGGATGCGCGCGATGCGCCCCTACCAGTTGTCAGACGAGCTGGAGAAATTCCTTCACGACCAGTCGACCGTCGGCGCCTCGGCCTGGAACCGGCTGTTCGACGAGACGATGGCCGGGCTGACCTTCGAGGTGGAGGGCGAGAGCCTCGGGCTCGAATCCACGCTCGATCTGCTGACCGATCCCGACCGCGGACGCCGTGAAGCCGCCGCGCGGGCGCTGGCGGCCGTCTTCACCCGCGATATCCGGCTGTTCTCGCGCATCCACAACACGCTGGCCAAGGACAAGGAGATCGAGGACCGCTGGCGCGGCATGCCCACGCCGCAGACCGCGCGCCACATCGCCAACCATGTCGAGCCCGAGGTCGTCCAGGCCCTGCGCGATGCGGTGGTCGCCGCCTATCCGCGCCTTTCGCACCGCTATTACGCGCTCAAGGCGCGCTGGATGGGCCTCGATACCCTGCAGGTGTGGGACCGCAACGCGCCGCTTCCCGTCGAGCCGCCGAAGACCATCGACTGGGACACCGCCCGCGAGACGGTGATGAGCGCCTATGCCGATTTCTCGCCGCGCATGGCCGAGCTGGCCGAGCCGTTCTTCGACAAGGGCTGGATCGACGCCGCCGTCAAGCCGGGCAAGGCGCCCGGCGCCTTTGCCCACCCCACGGTGACCGACGCGCATCCCTATATCCTGCTGAATTATCTCGGCAAGCCGCGCGACGTGATGACGCTGGCCCATGAGCTGGGCCACGGGGTGCACCAGCGGCTGGCGGCCCGGCAGGGCGAGCTGCTCTCGGCCACGCCGCTGACGCTGGCCGAGACCGCGAGCGTCTTCGGCGAGATGCTGACCTTCCGCCGGCTCCTCGACAACGCCCAAACGCCGGCGGAGCGCAAGACCCTGCTGGCCGGCAAGGTCGAGGACATGATCAACACGGTCGTGCGCCAGATCGCCTTCTACGATTTCGAGTGCAAGCTGCACGCGGCGCGCCGGCAGGGCGAACTGACGCCCGACGACATCAACGCGCTGTGGATGAGCGTGCAGGCCGAATCCCTGGGCCCCGTCTTCGAATACATGGAGGGCTACGAGAGTTTCTGGGCCTATATCCCGCATTTCGTCCACTCGCCCTTCTATGTCTATGCCTATGCCTTCGGCGACGGGCTGGTGAACGCGCTCTACGCCGTCTATCAGGAAAGCGGCCCCGAGTTTCGCGACAAGTATTTCGCCATGCTCGAGGCCGGCGGCTCCAAGCACCACAAGGAGTTGCTTGCCCCCTTTGGCCTGGACGCGACCGATCCGGCCTTCTGGCAAAAGGGGCTCGACATGATCGCCGGGCTCATCGACGAGCTGGAGGCGATGGAGGACTGATCGCCCGCCACGGGCCGGCGCGGTTTTCGCGTGAGCGCCCTTGACGCATGCGGGAAGTCGCCCTAGGCATGCGCCATCTCGGTTCCGGCCGCCCCGCGGGGCGGCGGAGAAAAGGGAATCCGGTGCGGCCCGCAGGGGCCAAGTCCGGGGCTGCCCCCGCAACTGTGAGCGGCGAGCGGCGTCTCCATGAACCACTGGCCTCAAGGCTGGGAAGGTGAGGCGCGCGCGACGACCCGCAAGCCAGGAGACCTGCCGGGATGATCACCCTTCCCGGGTGCGGGGTGCGCCATGGGAGCGGTTCGTCCGCAGCGGTGACGCATTTCGCCGTCTGCGGGAGCGGGGCCTGCCCCTTCCGCATGACATCGCCGATGACGTCATGGCGCGCCCGCCGCGCGCCTCGGAAGGGGACGACACAGATGCCACGCACCAACCGTTTGACCACCGCCACCGCGCTCGCCGCGCTGGTCGCGCCGCTCCAGCCCGCCGCCGCGCAGGAGGCCTTCACACTCGACGAGATCACCGTCTTCTCGAACCTCACCCCGACCGAGCGCGAGGCCGTCGGCGCGTCCGTCTCGATCGCAACCGGCGAGGAGATCGCCGCCGCCGGCGACGCGCAGCTTTCCGATTATCTCGACCGGCTGCCCGGTATCTCCGTCGCCCCCACCGGCCCGCGCGGCGCCCAGACCGCGCTGCGCATCCGCGGGGCGCATCAGCGCTATGTCGCCGTCTATATCGACGGGGTGCTCGTCAACGATCCCTCTTCGCCGGCGAGCGATTTCAACTTCGGCACGCTGTCGACGGCCGATATCGGCCGCGTCGAGGTTCTGCGCGGCTCGCAGTCGGCGCTTTATGGGGCCTCGGCCGTGGGCGGTGTGATCAACATCACCACGCGCAGCGCCGAGCAGGAGGGCACGACCCAGAGCGCCGCCGTCGAGGCGGGCAGCCACGAGACGTTCAACACCCGCTACAGCTTCACCAGTCGCGGCCCCGACGGGCAGGTCAGCGCCACGCTGAGCCATGTGACGACCGGAGGCTTCTCGGCCGCCTCGGCCGGCGACGAGGCCGACGGCTTCGACGCCACACGGCTGAGCTTTTCGGCCCGCCACCGGCTCTCCGAGCGCCTGAGCGTGGGGGCCTCGGCCTTTGTCCAAGGCTCGCGCAGCGAGTATGACGACTGGCCCGATGACGCCGATTTCGTCGAGCACCGCGACGAGCTGGGCGCGCGCCTCTTCGCCGAATACGAGGCCGGCGCAGCCACCCATGAATTCGAACTGACCGGCTACCGCGTGGACCGCGAGGACGACAGCGCCGATTTCCTTGGCAACCCTGTCACCGATGAGTTCGAGGGCAATCGCGTGATGGCGCGCTATCTGGGCAGCGCGCCCGTCAATGACGGGCTGACACTGTCCTGGGGCGCCGAAATCGGCCGCGAGACGGTCGAGGCGCCCGATTTCGACACGCAGCGCGAGACCACCCGCGGCATATTCGCCGAAGCGCAATGGGCCCCCCGCGGTGATCTCGACATCTCGGCGAGCGCGCGGCTCGACGATCACTCCGATTTCGACACCCACTCCACCGCCCGTCTCGCTGCCGCCTGGCGGCCGAGCGAGGCGCTGACGCTGCGCGGCGCGGTTTCCAACGGCTACCGCGTTCCGGCGGCGGCCGAACGCTTCGGCCCCTTCGGGAACCCCGATCTGGAGGCCGAAACGAGCCGTAGTGGCGAGATCGGCGCCGAATATGCCTTTACCGGGGGCGCGGCGATCAGCGGCACGGCGTTCTGGCTGGAAACCGATGACGAGGTCACCTTCGGCCCGCCGCCCACCTATACCCCCGCCAACATCGAGCGCACGCTGCGGCACGGGGTCGAGCTTGCGGGCACCCTGCCGCTGGGAGAACGCGCGACCTTGGACGCCGCCTACACCTATCTGGACGCCGAGGTGACCGGTGGGCCCAATTCGGGCGACCGGCTGCTGCGCGTGCCGCGTCACGATCTCTCGCTGTCGCTGGGCGCGGACGTGAACGCACGACTCTCGGGCACCTTTACCGTCCAGCATGTGGCCGACCGGCACGACGTACGCACCGACTTCTCGCGCGGGCCTGTGCACGACTACACCGTGGCGCATGCCAAATTCACCTATGCGATGAGCGACACGGCCGACCTGACCCTGCGGATCGAGAATGTCCTTGACGAACGCTATGAGCGGGTCGCGGGATACGGCACCTCCGGCCGGGCGGTGTATCTCGGCCTGTCGAGCCGGTTCTGAGCGATGTCCGGGCGGGGGGGACTGCCCAGCTCCGATGCCCTTTGGCGACGGGTGGTGCATGTGCTCGCAGCCCCCGCGCGTCGCTGTCGGCGCGGCCTCCGGCGGGGATATTTGGGCGAAGGTGAAGGGCGCCCCCCCCGCCCCGGGCGCCGGTGCGGGTGGCGGGCGGCGGCGGGGCTGGTCGCGGCGCTTGCATCGGCCCAGCCCGCCGCCCCGGCCGGGGCGCCGGGGCGTGTCGTCTCGATCAATCTGTGCACCGACCAGCTGGCGATGATGCTGGCCGCGCCGGGGCAGCTGGTGTCGGTCTCCTCGATGGCGCGCGATCCCCGCATGTCGGCGATGGTGGCCGAGGCGGCGGAGCATCATGTCAACCACGGGGGCGCGGAAGCGGTGTTTCGCCTCGACCCTGACCTCGTGCTGGCGGGGCGCCATACCACGCGGGCGACCGTGCGGCTGCTTCGGCGTCTGGGCGTGCCGGTCGAGGAATTCGCGCCAGCGCGCGATTTCGACGATGTGCGCGCCAATATCGCCCGCGTCGGCGCCGCGCTGGGGCGCGAGGGCGCCGCCGAGGCGCTGGTCGCGGAGTTCGATGCCCGGCTCGCCGCGCTGCGCGCGGAGGCCGGGCGCGCGCCCGAGGCGGCGCTGTATTATGCCAACAGCTTTACCGCCGGGGCCGAGAGCCTCGCGGGCCATATCCTTGCCGCCGCGGGGCTGTCGAACATCGCGCCGCAGGGCGGGGTCTTGCCGCTGGAGCGGCTGATCATGCGCGCGCCCGAGCTGGTGGTGCGCGGGGCGCGGTATCCCGGCGGATCGCGCGCCGAAGAGGTGCTCGCGCATCCGGCGCTGCGGGCGTTGCTCGCCGGGCGGCCCGCCGCGCCGCTGGCCGATGCCGACTGGGTGTGCGGCACGCCGCATCTGCTGCGCGCGGTGGGGCGGCTGCGCGATGCGCGGGAGACGCTGGAATGACCCGTCACGCCCTGCTCCTGGCCACGCTCGCTCTGGTCATGCTCGGGCTTTTCGCCGCATCGCTGCTGATCGGGCCGGCGGGGCTGGGCGTGGGGGAGTCGCTTGCCGCGCTGTTTCGCGGCGAGGGGCGCGCCGAGACGCTGGTGATGCGCGAGATCCGCCTGCCGCGGGCGGGGCTTGCGGTTTTCGTCGGGGCGGCGCTGGGGCTCTCGGGGGCGGCGTTGCAGGGGTATCTGCGCAACCCGCTGGCCGAGCCGGGGCTGATCGGCGTGACCGGCGCGGCGGGGCTGGGCGCGGTTGTGGCGATCCAGACGGGGCTGTCGGCAGCCCTCGCGCTGGCGCTGCCGGGGATGGCGCTGATCGCGGCGGTGCTGGCGGTTCTGTTGCTGCTGGGCCTCGCCGGCCCGCGGGGCGGGGCCTTCACGCTGATCCTCGCCGGTATCGCGATCTCGGCCTTCACCTCGGCGCTGACGGCGCTGGTGCTCAACCTCTCGCCCAACCCGTTTGCGGCGACGGAGATGATGTTCTGGCTGATGGGCTCGCTCGCGGATCGGTCGATGACGCATCTGGCGCTGGCCGCGCCCTTTGTCGTGCTGGGCGCAGCGATGCTCATCCCGCTGGGGCGGGGGCTCGACGCGCTGACCCTGGGCGAGGACGCGGCCGAGGCGCTGGGCATCGGGCTTTCGCGGCTGCGGCTGATGCTGGTGCTCGGCGTGGCCGCGAGCGTCGGCGCGGCCACCGCGGTGACCGGGGCGGTCGGTTTCGTCGGGCTGGTCGTGCCGCATCTGCTGCGCCCGCTCACCGGCGCGCAGCCGTCGCGGCTGCTCGTCGCCTCGGGGCTGGGCGGCGCGGCGATGGTGCTCATGGCCGATATCGCGGTGCGGCTGATCGCGCCCGAGCGCGATCTCAAGCTGGGCGTGCTGACCGCGCTGGTCGGCGCGCCGTTCTTTCTCCACCTGATCTGGCGCACACGGCGCGAGGGGGTGTAGATGCTGCTGTCGCTCGACGGGCTCTGCGTGCATCGCGGCCAGTGCCCGGTGGTCGATGGCGTCAGCCTGACCGTCGCGGCGGGCGAATGCATCGGGCTGATCGGCCCGAACGGGGCGGGCAAGACCACCCTGATGCGCGGCGCGCTGGGGCTCGTGCCGGCCACGGGGCACAGCAGCCTGCATGGGCTGGCGCCGGCCGCGCGGGCACGTCACGCCGCCTGGCTGCCGCAGATGCGCGAGATTGCCTGGCCCGTCAGTGTCGAGGCGCTGGTGCGGCTGGGCCGCACGCCGCACCGCGCCGCCGCCGGCCGCGCCGCCGACGCGCGGGCCGTCGCCGCCGCGCTG
>PUHN01000061.1 GCA_002967695.1 Rhodobacteraceae bacterium WD3A24
GTGGGCCTGCGCGACACCAAGAAGACGACCTGCACGGGCGTGGAGATGTTCCGCAAGCTTCTGGACCGCGGCGAGGCGGGCGACAACATCGGCGCGCTTCTGCGCGGGATCGGCCGTGATGACGTGGAGCGCGGCCAGGTGCTGTGCAAGCCCAAGTCGGTGACGCCGCACACCAAGTTCGAGGCCGAGGCCTACATCCTGACGAAGGAGGAGGGCGGCCGCCACACGCCGTTCTTCGCCAACTACCGTCCGCAGTTCTACTTCCGCACCACGGACGTGACGGGCACGGTGGAACTTCCCGAGGGCACCGAGATGGTGATGCCCGGCGACAATGTCAGCTTCACCGTCGAACTGATCGCGCCCATCGCCATGGAAGAGAAGCTGCGCTTCGCCATCCGCGAGGGCGGCCGCACCGTCGGCGCAGGCGTCGTGTCGAAAATTCTCGTGTAAACGCACGCGAATTCGCGCACAGGTTGAGGGCCGCCCCGTCGGGGCGGCCCTTTTCATGTCCGGGCGCGCGGGGGGCGGCCGCGCAAAAGCCGCGCGTCGCGTGCCCCCGGAAAGCGCCGAAGCCTTGCGGCGGCGTTCTCGATCCTGCCGGCCAGCCCCCACTCGCGATAGCGTTCGGCGGCGGCAGCGACGAGACCGAGAATGTCCTCGTCCGCCCGTCCCGACAACCGTGGCGGGGTTACCGGCGGGCTGATGCAGCGAAAGACCATTGTGGTCGGCGCGGCATGGGCGACCGGCTCGAAATGCCCGGCCAGAAGTTCCATCTGGGCCGGCAGCCAAGGTTGCGGCGCGTGCAGGAAGTCCTGCTGGACGAGAAACCCGCCGGGCAGAAGGGCCGTCATGAACCGCTCGGCGATCACGTCGGCGAGTTCCGCCGATTTCGCCGCATCGACCACGAGCAGTTCGATCGGGCCGTCGCGCCAGGTTTCGGCGGCGATGTCGCATTTGTGCAGCGCGATCCGCTCGCCCCAGGGGGCGAGGAGTCGGCGCACCGCCGGCAGGCTGTCGCGCCCTTCGAGCGGTGCGAGGCCGCAATCGGCCAGATACTTGCGCTGTTGATGCGGCGCCATGGTGAAGCGGTCATAGGCATGGATGGCGGTCGCGAGCCCGGCCGCGGTGAGCCCCGCGGCGAGCCGGGCCGTCGACCCCCCGGCGAAGGCGCCGAGATCGACGAACGCGCCCGCGCCGCTGACCGCGTGGGCGGCGAGCCAGTAATAGAGCTTCTGCTCTTCCATGCTGAGCATCGTGGGAATGTCGGCCGCCGCGCCGAGCGCGGATGCCGGCAGATCAAGCCACGGCGCGGTGGCGAAATCGCAACTCGAATCGATCATACGCTTTTCATGATTTTGCAACTAATCTGGCGGCGCGCTTAGCACTATTGGCGGCCGAGCGCCAGCGGTCGAGACGGCGCGAATGGCCCTTGATTTTGCGACGGCTCTGGCTTAACCCGCTCCCCAGTAGGGGTATAGCTCAGTTGGTAGAGCATCGGTCTCCAAAACCGAGTGTCGGGGGTTCGAGTCCCTCTACCCCTGCCAGGCAAGCGCTCAGCGCGATGATGCTTTGGAGCCCTGGCTGCGTGACAGGCTGCGGTCGCCGAGGCGGGTGATAGCGGCGGCTATCGGGCGCGCACCTTTCGCGGGGTGTCGAGCCAGTGTTCCTCCAGATTGGGTGTGGCGCCGATACGGTCGATCACCGCGAACAGCCCCGGCGCGTGCAGTGGCGTGAGCACCCCGTGCCAGGTGCCGCGCAGATAGTTCACGCCCTGGCCCGGCCCGGTGAGAAAGGCGCGCGGCTCTCCCGGCATGCCCCCTGCGTCGGGGGCGACGATCACCAGGAACGGGTGCGCGCTCATCGGGATGAACGCCTGACTGCCGTCGGGGTGGCGCTCCATCATCTCCAGCCGGTAGGGCAGATCGCGCGGAACCGCGCGGAACACCGAGAGACCCGCACGCCCCCCGGGGCCGAAATCGAGCCGCGCCCGGTCGTGAAAGCGGGCGCAATTTCCCTGATTGATGATCCTATCGGCCTCGCCCTCGGCCGCGATCACGTCGCCGAAGGGTGCGAAGGCGGCGGGGGTGAGGGGCTCGGCGACCACCTCGGTCATCACGGGCTCCCTGCTGCGGCCCCGAGGAGCGGATGGCGGTTGACGTCCTTGTAGAGCAGATAGCGGAACGGCCCCGGCCCGGCAGCCACGCAGGCCTGCGGGCAGAACGCGCGCAGCCACAGGAAGTCGCCCGCCTCGACCTCGACCCAGTCGCGGTTGAGCCGGTAGACGGCCTTGCCCTGGAGCACGTACAGCCCGTGCTCCATCACATGGGTTTCCTCGAAGGGAATGCTCCCGCCCGGCTGGAAAGTCACGATGTTGACGTGCATGTCATGGGACATGTCGTCGGGCTCGACGAAGCGGGTGGTGGCCCAGCGCCCGTCGGTGTCGGGCATTGGCTCGGCCGGCACCTCCTGATCGGAGGTGACAAAGGGCGTGGGCGGCGCGACCCCTGGCGCGGGCTCGTAGCGTTTGCGAATCCAGTGAAGCTGCGCGGGGCCCTCCGCCCCGTTGCGGATCTGCCAGTCGGTGCCCGGCGGCAGGTAGGCGTAACCGCCGGGGCCGAGTTCGTGCTCCTTGCCCGCGACGCGCAGCCAGACCGCCCCGCCGGTGACGAAGATCACCGCCTCGGCGCCCGGATCGGGCTCGGGTGCGGTCGCCCCGCCATGCGAGGCGATTTCGAGCACCAGATGCGCAAAGGTCTCGGCAAACCCCGAGAGCGGGCGCGCGAGTATCCATGCCCGCGTGCCGGCCCAGCCGGGCAGGTTCGAGGTGACGATATCGCGCATCACGCCGCGCGGGATCACGGCATAGGCCTCGGTGAATACGGCCCGGCCGGTGTGCAGCGCGGTCTGCGGCGGCAGCCCGCCCGGCGGATTGGCATAATCGCTCATGGCAGCATGTCCTTGAGGCGCAGCTCGGCGATACGCTCCACCTGCGCGCAGGCGGTGGCGAATTCGGTCTCGCGGTCATTGTCCAGCCGTTCCTCGAAGGCGGCGAGGATGCCGGGCTTGTCGTGGTCGCGCACGGCGATGATGAAGGGGAAGCCGTGCTTTTCGACATAGGCCCCGTTGAGGCGCTGGAAGGTCTCGCGCTCGGAGTCGGTCAGGGCGTCGAGCCCGGCGCTGGCCTGCTCGGCGGTCGACTCGCCGGTCAGCCGCTTGGCCGCGGCGAGCTTGCCGGCAAGGTCGGGATGGGCGCGCAGAACGCCCAGCCGCTCATCCGCGGAGGCCGCGCGGAAGGCGCGCGCCAGCGCGTTGTGCAGCCCCGCCGCGCTGTCATGGGCCGGGCCGAGTTCCAGTTCCCAGGCGCGCTCGGCAATCCAGGGCGAATGCTCGAACACGCCGCCGAACCGCTCCACGAAGGCGTCGCGCTCCATCCGGCTGGGGCGGTGGCCGCGCACCGGCGGGTGACGGGCGCGCCAATGCGCGGCGATCTCGCCGCGCGTGGCGAACCACACGCCGTCATGCCCGGCCGCGTAGTCGAGGAACCGCCTGAGCCCCATGGCACGGCCCGGCCGGCCCGCCAGCCGGCAATGCAGCCCGACTGTCATCATCTTCGGCGCGCCGGCTTCGCCCTCGGCATGGAGGCAGTCGAAGGCGTCGCGCAGATACTGGAAGAAATGCTCGCCCGTGTTGAACCCCTGCGCGGTGGCGAAACGCATGTCGTTGGCGTCGAGCGTGTAGGGAATGACGAGCTGGTCGCGCCCGCCGACCTCCAGCCAGTAGGGCAGGTCGTCGTCATAGGTGTCGGCGATCCAGTCGAAGCCGCCCTCCTCGGCGGCGAGCCGCACCGAGTTCATCGAGGCCCGGCCCGTGTACCAGCCGCGCGGGCGCTCGCCGACCACCTCCGTGTGCAGGCGGATGGCCTCGTGCATCTGCGCGCGTTCCTCGGCCTCGGGCATGTCCTTGAACTCGATCCATTTCAGACCGTGGCTGGCGATCTCCCAGCCGGCCTGCTTCATCGCGGCGACCTGTTCGGGGCCCCGTGCCAGCGCCGAGGCGACGCCATAGACCGTCACGGGAATGTCCATGCCCGTCAGCATCCGGTGCAGCCGCCAGAACCCCGCGCGCGGGCCGTAGTCGTAGATCGACTCCATGTTCCAGTGCCGCTGGCCTGGCCAGGGCTGGGCGCCGACGATTTCAGACAGGAAGGCCTCGGAGGCCGGATCGCCGTGCAGCAGGCTGTTCTCGCCACCTTCCTCGTAATTGATCACGACCGAGATGGCGATCTTCGCGCCGCGGGGCCAGGCCGGATCGGGCGGGTTGGGGCCGTGGCCCCGGAAATCGCGGGGATAGCGGTGCATCTTTCCTCCTCTGGTCGGTCTACTTGTAAGGCAGAGCCGCATTGATGACTTTCAGGAAATCGCTGAAAGACTTTTGCCGCCCCTCAGGGCTCGCGGGTGTGGCGCGTGGCTGCCATGATGCCACCCGGCCACCGGAAGAGGAAGAAACGATGCCGCAGGGATTTCTGACGACGCATGTTCTCGACACAGCGCGCGGCGTTCCGGCCCGCGGGCTGCAGGTGGAGCTCTACCGGCTCGACCCGGACGGCGGGCGCGTGCTGCTGCGCTCGATGGCCACCAACGACGACGGGCGCACGGATGCGCCGATCCTGCCTGCCGAGGAGTTCGCCACGGGCACATACGAGTTGATCTTCCACGCCGGGGCCTATCTGGACGCCACTGACGTCCCGCCCGAACACCCGCGCTTTCTCGATGAGGTGCCGGTGCGCTTTGGCATCTCGGATGCCGAGAGCCACTATCACGTGCCGCTGCTGCTTTCGCCCTTCGGGTATTCGACCTATCGCGGAAGCTAGGCGGCGCCTGAGCCGCGCATAGATGATTCCGCGGCCGGCTCGGGGCGCAGGTCTGCCGCCGGAAGCGGCGCCGCCGCTTCCGGCTCCGACTCAGTTCTGGGGGACTTCAGCAGTCACCTGCGGGGGCAGGCTCGTGACATCCATTGCCACGATCAACTCGGCGCAGCGTTCGGCGGCCGCGCGCGTCACATCTTGTTCGCCGGGCATCAGCGCCCAGGGCTGCTCCTCGACGAACTGCCTCTGCCGGAAGCCGCGCAATTCCGAGATTTCTTCGTACTGGGCGCGGGCGACGGAGGTCCCGCGGAAATTCTCCGCGCAGATGGTCGCGGCGAGTTCGGCACGTGCCGCGGCCGCGGCCTCGGCGGCGGTTTCCTCGGCGCTGCTTTCGGTCACCCAGCCGGCCCACATGAAGCCCACGGCCATCGTCAGGGCGCTGGCCCCGACGGCGGTCCAGACCAGCGTCGATTTTTCCGGTGTGTAGTCCTTGAAGTTCTGTATGAAACTCATGCTGTCTCTCTCCCCGAGTCGAGTATCACTGAATCAATATCGGCAGATTTTTGCCAACATTCATCGGAAGTGGCGAGCGGCGAGGTCGATTACAAGGGCGCGGCGGCGATCAATCGACCGGATCGGGGGCGTCGCCTGCCGCCATCCGCCGGGCCAGTTCGGCCTTGCAGCGTGCCGCCATGAAATCCGCGAACAGCCGGATTTTCGGGTCGCGAAGGCGGCGATGGGGGGTCAGGCAGGTCAGCTGCACGGGCAGCGGCGGCGTGGCTTCGGCGACCGGCACGAGCCGCCCGGCGCGCATATGCTCGGCCACCTCGAAGACCGGCTTCATCACGATCCCGCGCCCGTCCAGCGCCCAGCCGGTCAACACGTCGCCGTCGTCGGATTCGAACGGGCCGCTGATCTCGAAACGGCGCGGGCCGTCGGGCGTCTGCAACGTCCACTGAAACTCCCGCGCGCCTGGAAAGCGCAGATTCAGGCAGTCGTGCCGGTCGCGGACAAGCGCCGCGCCGTCGGGCGGATGGCCCCGCCGGGCGATATAGTCGGGCGCGGCGCAGAGGATGCGCGGACACTCCGCGATCACCCGCATCGTGAGTGTGCTGTCTTCGAGCGGGCCGAGATGAAAGGCAACGTCGAGCCCCTCGGCGGTGATGTCGATGACGCGGTCCGACATGCGCAGCCGCACGTCGATATCGGGATAGGCATCGCGGAACGCCGGCACGTGGGGGGCGATGAAGCGCCGCCCCACCCCCAGCGGCGCAGCGACAAAAACGGTGCCGCGGGGCGTCTGCGTGGCGTCGGCCACGGCTGCCTCGGCCTCGGCGATGGCGTCGAGTATCCGCGTCGCCCCCTCGTAGAAGATGCGCCCGCTTCCGGTGGGGTGCAGCGACCGCGTCGTGCGGTTGAACAGACGCACACCCAGATGTTTTTCCAGATCGGAGATGCGCGAGGATGCCACCGCCGGCGAGGTGCGCTGGTCCCGCGCCGCCGCGCTCATGCTGCCCAACTCATAGACGCGAACGAACATGCGGATGTTGTTGACATAGGCCATGGCGATTTTCCGGCGCTTCTTGAAAGTCCTCCGCCATTTGTCGGGTTAACAGAAAGGCGCGCCGGGGTATAGCTTCTGCCCGGTCCGCAGACGGGAGAACGGGTGATGTACGATCTGGCGATCATGGGCGCGTGGCTGGAATTTGGCGTACGCTGGCTGCACGTCATCACCGCCATCGCCTGGATCGGGTCGAGCTTCTATTTCATCGCGCTGGACCTCGGGCTGCGCAAGGCGCCGGACCTGCCCGAGGGCGCCCATGGCGAGGAATGGCAGGTCCATGGCGGGGGATTCTACCATGTCCAGAAATACCTCGTCGCGCCCGAGCGCCTGCCCGAGCATCTGACCTGGTTCAAGTGGGAAAGCTACGCGACATGGCTTTCGGGCTTCGCGCTGCTGGTGCTGGTCTATTACCTCGGGGCCGAGTTCTACCTGGTCGATCCGAACGTGGCCGACCTGGCCGTGTGGCAGGCGGTGCTGATCTCGCTCGCCTCGCTGGGGCTGGGCTGGCTGCTCTATGACGGGCTGTGCCGGTCGGGGCTGGGCGAGCGGCCGACCCTGCTGATGCTCCTGCTCTTCATCATTCTGGTGGCGATGTCGTGGGGCTACACGCAGGTCTTCACCGGCCGGGCCGCGCTTCTGCATCTGGGCGCCTTCACCGCCACGATCATGTCGGCCAACGTCTTTCTGATCATCATTCCCAACCAGAAGGTCGTGGTGGCCGATCTCAAGGCGGGCCGCACGCCCGACCCGAAATACGGCAAGATCGCCAAGCTGCGCAGCACCCACAACAACTACCTGACGCTGCCGGTGATCTTCCTGATGCTGGCCAACCACTACCCGCTGGCCTTCGCCACGCAGTGGAACTGGGTGATCGCGAGCCTCGTTTTCCTCATGGGGGTGACGATCCGGCACTACTTCAACGCGATGCATGCCGGGCGGGGCAGGCCGCACTGGACATGGGCGGCCACCGTGGTGATCTTTATCGTGATCGCGTGGCTTTCCACCGCACCGCAGCCTCCGGGCCGCGCCGAGGCAGCGCTGCCCGAGGCGGCCCAAAGGTTCACGCAGGCGGCCGGTTTCGACGCCGTCGAGCAGATCGTCCGCACCCGCTGCACGATGTGCCACGCGGCCGAGCCCGCCTGGCCCGGCCTGTACTGGGCGCCGAGGGGCGTCGAGCTCGACAGCCCGGCCGCCATTGCCCGCAACGCTCGCGACGTCTTCCTGCAATCGGGCGTCAGCCACGCCATGCCGCCGGCGAATGTTTCGTGGATGGAGCCGGCCGAGCGCGAGCAGATTGCCGCCTGGTATCGCGCCGCGACCGGTCGCTGAGCGCGGCGCACCCTTTCGGGGCTCAGCGGCCGGTAATACAGCCGGCGATGCCTTCCGCCAGCCCGCGCAGCAGATCGCCATACAACTCGGGGCCGTAGTCAAGCGTCGTCCCCGAAGGGTCGAGCGGCGCACCGATGCGCGCTCCGCTGCCTTCGACCACCAGTTCAACATAGGCGGGGTCGTGTTGCGCCTCCGGGAAGACACAGATCGCGCCGGTGCGTTCAACGACGTCACGCACCCGCGCGAGCCGCGCCGCGCCGGGCGTGGCCGCGTCGCCCAATGCGACGGAGGCGGCGACATTGACCCCGAAATGTCCGGAGAAATGGCCATAGGCATCGTGAAACACCACAATCGCGGCGTCGCCCACCGGTGCCAGAATATCCGATATCTCGGCCTCCAACGCCGCGATGCGGCCGCGCGCGTCCTGTGCATTCGCGCGGTAACTCGCCGCATTTTCCGGGTCGAGCGCGGCGAGCCGCTCGGCGATCAACTGGGTCCAGGCGCGGGCATTGTCGGGGTCGAGCCAGGCGTGCAGATCGGCGCCGGCATGGTCATCGTCGTGCTCGTGGTCATCCTCGCGGTCGTGCCCGTGACCGTTGTCGCGATCAGTGGCGCGCAGCGTCGTCTCCGGCGCCTCCAGCAGGGCCAGCTGCGGCACGTCGGTCGCGATGCCGGCCAGCGCGCGCGCCAGCCACGGCGCCAGCGCGGGCCCCGACCAGATCACGAGATCGGCCTCCTGCAGCATGCGGGCCTGACTCGGGCGCAGCTGGAAGGAATGCGCATCCGCCCCGCGGTCGAGCAGGATCACCGGCGCGGCCAACTCGCCCGCCACCTGCGCGGTCAGCGAATGGATCGCGGGCAGATCGGTGACGACCGACGGGGGCGCCGCGCGGGCGGGGACCAAAGGCGCCGCGACGGCGACGGCCAGGGCAATGGCGAGGAGGGCGGGCAGGCGCATGGGGGGCGATCCTTTCGGGTTGCAATCGTCGCGCGGGACGTATTACGTTATAGTGTAACAAGTCAAGGAAGCTCCGATGCCCACAACGGCCCGACAGCCCGAGCTGGCCTTTACCGAGCACGACCACGCCGGCTGCGCCGGTGCCGTGCTGGCCCGTGCCGAGGCGCTGGCACAGGCACGCGGCGCACGGCTGACCCCTGTTCGGCGGCGCACGCTGGAAATCCTTCTGGAGGCGCATCGCGCGCTGGGCGCCTATGAGGTGCTCGACAGACTCGCCGCAAACGGCTTCGGGCGCCAGCCCCCCGTGGCCTACCGCGCGCTCGGTTTTCTGGTTGAACAGGGGCTGGCGCATCGCGTTCGCCGGCTGGGCGGCTTTGCCGCCTGCATGCATCCCGGCGAGGCGCATGCGCCGGTCTTTCTGATATGCCACGCCTGCGGGACCGTCGCCGAGACGCCGGGCGATCCCGTTCGCGCCGCGCTGGACGCCACCGCGGCCGAAGGGGGCTTTGCAGTCGAACGCGCCAGCATCGAGGCGACCGGGGTCTGCCCGGGCTGCCGTTCGGGGGCGGCATGAGCTTGATCGAGGCCGAGGGGCTGGGCAAGAGCTTCGGCGGTCGGCGCGTGCTGCGCGATGTGGATTTCGCCGTCGAGCCGGGCGAGATCGTCACGATCGTCGGGCCCAACGGCTCGGGCAAATCGGTGTTGTTGCGGCTGCTTCTCGGGATACTGCGGCCGGATACGGGAAAGGTGAACCGCAAACCCGGCCTGCGCGTGGGGTATGTGCCGCAAAAGCTGCACATCGATGCGGGCCTGCCGATGCCGGTGCGCCGTTTCCTGTCGCTGCCCACGCGGCGCCGGCGCGAGGAGATCGCGCCGGCGCTGGCGCGGGTGGGCGTGCCCGGCGTGGCCGAGCAGCAGATGGCGACGCTCTCGGGCGGGCAGTTCCAGCGGGTGCTGCTGGCGCGGGCGCTGCTGGCGCGCCCGGAGATCCTCGTGCTCGACGAGGCCACGCAAGGGCTCGATCAGCCCGGCGAGGCCGCGTTTTACAGGCTGCTGGAACAAGTGCGTGCCGAGCTGGGCTGTGCGGTTTTGATGGTCAGCCACGACCTGCACGTGGTGATGGCCGCATCCGACCGGGTGATCTGCCTCAACGGCCATATCTGTTGCGAGGGCACGCCGCAGGTCGTCGCCGAGGCGCCCGAATATCGCCGCCTCTTCGGCCCCGGCACGCAGGGCGCCCTGGCGCTCTACCGCCACGATCACGACCATGACCACGACAAGGACCATCCCGCGCCCCTGCGCCGCGAGGAAAACGAGGACATCATGTGATGCTCGACGATTTCATGACGCGCGCGGCGCTGGCCGGGCTCGCGGTGGCGGCGGCGGCCGGGCCGCTTGGCTGTTTCGTGGTGTGGCGGCGCATGGCCTATTTCGGCGACGCGACCGCGCATGCCGCGATTCTGGGCGTGGCACTCTCGCTGGCCTTTTCGACGTCGGTTTTCGTGGGCACGACGGCGGTGGCGCTGGCGGTGGCGCTGGCGGTGTCGGCACTGGCGGGGCGCGGCTGGGCGATGGACACGACTCTGGGGGTGTTGGCGCATTCGGCGTTGGCCTTCGGGCTTGTGGCGGTATCGTTCGTGCCGGGGGTGCGGGTCGATATCGGCGCCTATCTCTTCGGCGACATCCTCGCCGTCGGCCGCGGCGATCTGGCCGTCATCGGTGGCGGCGCAGCGCTGGTGGTGGGGATGCTCGCCTGGCGGTGGTCGGCGTTACTGACGGCGACGCTGAGCGAGGATCTGGCGCATGCCTCGGGGCTCAATCCCGGCCGCGAGCGGCTGGTGCTGACGGTGGCGCTGGCGGCGGTGGTGGCGGTTGCGCTCAAGGTCATCGGCGCGCTGCTGATCGCGGCGATGCTCATCGTGCCGGCGGCGGCGGCGCGCAACTTCGCCCGCACGCCCGAGGCGATGGCGGCCCTGGCGGTAGCGGCCGGCGTGGTCGCGGTGCTGGGGGGGCTGCGGGCCTCGCTGACCTGGGATACCCCGGCCGGCCCGTCAATCATTGCTGTTGCGGCCTGCGTCTTTGCGGCGTCGCTGCCGCTGGGCGCGCTGCGGCGGCGCAGACGGCGCGGTTGACCGGGCGTTGCCGGGCCGCCTGCGCCGGCGGTCTTCGCCCGGGCGCGCGCGCCGCGACTCGGGCGGAGAGGGCGTATGTGCGGATTTATGTGATCACACAATTTTTTTATGTGATCACATATCCGCGTTTTCGGTCGTCCACGCCGGGATTCGGGCGAGTTTCCCTTTATCGCTCGGGCGTTCCGTGTCATAGGCGTGACAAATCGCAGCAGAACGGGACAGTTTCGTGAACATTCATGAATACCAGGCGAAGGCGCTCCTTCGCAGCTTCGGTGCCCCGGTTTCCGACGGGAAGGTGATCTTCAAGGCCGATGAGGCAAAGACGGCGGCCTCGGAGCTTGACGGCCCCCTCTGGGTGGTCAAGGCCCAGATCCACGCCGGCGGCCGCGGCAAGGGCAAATTCAAGGAAGCCAGCGCGGGCGACAAGGGCGGCGTGCGTATAGCGAAATCGGTCGAGGAGGCCGCCGACCACGCGAGCGCCATGCTGGGCCGGACGCTGGTCACCCACCAGACCGGCCCGGCGGGCAAGCAGGTCGGCCGCATCTATATCGAGGACGGCTCGGACATCGCACGCGAGCTCTACCTCGCGCTGCTGGTGGACCGGCAGACCAGTCGCATCTCCTTCGTCTGCTCGACCGAGGGTGGTGTGGACATCGAGGAGGTCGCGGCCTCGACCCCCGAGAAAATCCTGTCATTCAGCGTCGATCCGGTCACCGGCGTGCAGCCGTTCCACGGCCGGCGCGTCGCCTTCGCGCTGGGGCTGGAGGGCAAGCAGGTCAAGCAGTGCGTTGACCTGATCGGCAAGCTCTACAAGCTCTTCGTCGAGAAGGACGCCGAGATGGTTGAGATCAACCCGCTGATCGTCACCGAGGAGGGCGACCTCAAGTGCCTCGACGCCAAGATGGGCTTCGACTCGAACGCCCTCTACCGGCAGGCCGACATCGCGAGCCTTCGCGACGAGTCCGAGGAAGATCCCAAGGAACTCGCCGCCTCCAAGTTCGATCTCAACTACATCGCGCTCGACGGCGAGATCGGCTGCATGGTCAACGGCGCGGGGCTGGCCATGGCGACGATGGACATCATCAAGCTGCACGGCGCCGAGCCGGCCAACTTCCTCGATGTGGGCGGCGGCGCGACGACCGAGAAGGTGACCGAAGCGTTCAAGATCATCACCTCGGACGCCAACGTCAAAGGCATCCTCGTGAACATCTTCGGCGGCATCATGCGCTGCGACGTCATCGCCGAGGGCGTGGTCGAGGCGGTCAAGCAGGTGGGGCTGACGGTTCCGCTGGTCGTCCGGCTCGAGGGCACCAACGTCGAGAAGGGCAAGGAGATCATCAACACCTCCGGCCTCAACGTCATCGCAGCCGACGACCTGTCGGACGCCGCCGCGAAGATCGTCAAGGCCGTGAAGGGCTGAACGTCCGGCGGGCCCACGCGCCTGCCTGTCCGAGCAACAGCGGCGGGCTCCGCGCCCGCCCCACGAAGGAGACGCCACAAATGGCCGTTCTCGTCGATAAAGACACCAAAGTCATCTGCCAGGGCTTCACGGGAAGCCAGGGCACTTTCCATTCCGAGCAGGCCTTCGCCTATGGCACGAAGATGGTCGGCGGCGTCACCCCCGGAAAGGGCGGGCAGACGCATCTCGACCTGCCGGTCTTCAACTCGTGCCACGAGGCGGTGCAGCAGACCGGGGCCGACGCATCCGTGATCTACGTCCCGCCGCCCTTCGCCGCCGACTCGATCCTCGAGGCGATCGATGCCGGCATCGGGCTGGTCGTCTGCATCACCGAGGGCATCCCCGTGCTGGACATGATGAAGGTCAAGCGCGCGCTGGAGGGCACCTGCACCACGCTGGTCGGCCCGAACTGCCCCGGCGTCATCACGCCCGACGCCTGCAAGATAGGCATCATGCCGGGCCATATCCACAAGCGCGGCTCGGTGGGTGTTGTGTCGCGCTCGGGCACGCTGACCTATGAGGCGGTCAAGCAGACCACCGATGTCGGGCTGGGCCAGTCCACCTGCGTGGGCATCGGCGGCGACCCGATCAAGGGGACCGAGCATATCGACGTGCTGGAATGGTTCCTCGCCGATGACGAGACCGAGTCGATCATCATGATCGGCGAGATCGGCGGGCAGGCCGAGGAAGAGGCCGCCCAGTTCCTGCGGGACGAGGCCAGGAAGGGCCGCAAGAAACCCGTGGCGGGCTTCATCGCCGGGCGCACCGCGCCGCCGGGGCGGCGCATGGGTCATGCCGGCGCCATCGTCGCCGGCGGCAAGGGCGGCGCCGAGGACAAGATCGAGGCGATGAAGGCGGCCGATATCGTGGTCGCCGACAGCCCCGCCGCGCTGGGCGAGGCGGTGCTCAAGGCGTTGGGGCGGTAGCGAAGGAGCCGGAAAATGGGCTTTGCCGAGGCGATCCGCACCTGCCTTTCGAAATATGTCACCTTTTCGGGCCGCGCGCGGCGGCCCGAATACTGGTGGTTCGTGCTGTTCGTCGCGGTGGGCACGCTCGTCTTCGGACTGGTCGATGCCGCGCTGTTCGGGCGCGGGACGCCGATGAACCCGCCCACGCGCATCTTCGCCCCGGTCTTTCAACTGGCCACCTTGCTGCCGCTGCTGGCGGCGGGGTGGCGGCGGATGCACGATTCCGGCCGGCCAGGGTGGTATCTGCTGATCCCGCTGGGGGTGTTCGTCGTCTCCTCGCTGATCGTGGCCGGCGGCGTTGCCGGGCTCGGACTTCTGAGTGGTGCGGGGATGGGCACCGGCGCGGCGGGCATGGCCGGCGGTGTCGCCGCGATGGTTTTCTTCGGGCTGATATGGCTGGTCGAGCTGGCGCTTCTGGTCCTCACGATCTGGTGGCTTGTCCAGCCCACACAGCCGGGCGAGAACGCATACGGCCCCGAGCCGCCTGCATGACGTTTCCTGCGGGTGCGGCCCGACGCGCCCGCGCAATCCACGGGTTGGACCAATGACCGATCAGAGCCCCAACGACGCTTTTCACGCTTCTTCCTTCCTGCAAGGCCAGAACGCGGCATATATCGACCAGCTCTATGCGCGCTACACGAAGGATCCGCAGGCGGTGGATGCCGCCTGGGCCGAGTTCTTCCGCGCGCTCGGCGATGCCGACCGGGACGTGCAGGCCGAGGCGCAGGGCCCCTCCTGGGCGCGCTCCGACTGGCCGCCGCGCCCCGACGACGAACTGACCGCCGCGCTCGACGGCCAGTGGCCGGCCGAAGAGGCGAAGGCGGCAGGCGAGAAGATCAAGGCGAAGGCCGCCGAGACGGGCATCGAGGTCAGCGACGAGACGGTGCGGCGGGCGGTGACCGATTCGATCCGCGCGCTGATGCTCATTCGCGCCTACCGCATTCGCGGCCATCTGGTCGCCGAACTCGACCCTCTGGGGATGCGCGAGCACACCACCCACCGCGAGCTCGACCCCAAGAGCTACGGCTTCGAAGAGGGCGACATGGATCGCCCGATCTTTCTCGACAAGGTGCTCGGGCTCGAATTCGGCACCATGCGCGAGATCCTCGATATCGTGCGGCGCACCTATTGCGGCACCTTTGCGCTGCAGTTCATGCACATCTCCGACCCCGAGCAGTCGGCCTGGCTCAAGGAGCGCATCGAGGGCTACGGCAAGGAGATCAGCTTTACCCGCCGCGGCCGCCGCGCCATTCTCGACAAGCTGGTCGAGGCCGAGGGTTTCGAGAAGTTCCTGCACGTCAAATACACCGGCACCAAGCGGTTCGGCCTCGATGGCGGCGAGGCGACGATCCCGGCGATGGAGCAGATCATCAAGCGCGGCGGCCAGCTCGGGCTCAAGGAGATTGTCATCGGCATGCCGCACCGGGGCCGGCTATCGGTGCTGGCCAACGTGATGGGCAAGCCTTATCGCGCCATCTTCCACGAGTTCCAGGGCGGCAGCTTCACCCCCGATGATGTCGATGGCTCGGGCGACGTGAAATACCATCTCGGGGCGAGTTCGGACCGCGAGTTCGACGGCAACAGCGTGCATCTGTCGCTGACGGCCAATCCCAGCCATCTGGAGGCCGTCAACCCGGTGGTGCTGGGCAAGGCCCGCGCCAAGCAGGACCAGCACGAGGACACCGACCGCACCAAGGTGCTTTCGGTGTTGCTGCACGGCGATGCCGCCTTTGCCGGGCAGGGGGTTGTGGCGGAGTGCTTTGCCATGTCGGGGCTCAAGGGCCACCGCACCGGCGGCACCATCCATATCGTGGTCAACAACCAGATCGGGTTCACCACCGCGCCGCACTTCTCGCGCAGCTCGCCCTATCCGACCGACATCGCGCTGATGGTCGAGGCGCCGATCTTTCACGTCAACGGCGACGATCCCGAGGCGGTGGTCCATGCCGCCAAGGTGGCCACCGAGTTCCGCCAGAAATTCCACAAGGACGTGGTCATCGACGTCTTCTGCTATCGCCGCTTCGGCCACAACGAGGGCGACGAGCCGATGTTCACCAATCCGGTGATGTACAACCGGATCAAGAAGCACAAGACGACGCTGCAGCTCTACACCGACCGGCTGGTTCAGGACGGTCTCATCCCCGAGGGCGAGATCGAGGACATGAAGGCGCAGTTCCAGTCCTTCCTCAACGAGGAATTCGAGGCGGGCAAGACCTTCAAGCCCAACAAGGCCGACTGGCTCGACGGCCGCTGGAGCCATCTCAACCGCAAGGGCGAGGAATACCAGCGCGGCCAGACCTGGATCGACGAGGAGCGGATGCAGCAGATCGGCGCCGCGCTCACGCACGCCCCCGAGGGCTTCAACCTCCATCGCACGGTGGGCCGGCTTCTGGAGGCCAAGGCAAAGATGTTCGAGAGCGGCCGCGGCTTTGACTGGGCCACGGCCGAGGCGCTGGCTTTCGGCTCGCTTCTGACCGAGGGCTATCCCGTCCGGCTGGCCGGGCAGGACAGCACCCGCGGCACCTTCAGCCAGCGGCATTCGGCCTTCATCGACCAGGTCACCGAGGACCGTCATCTGGCCCTCAACCACATCCGCGACGGACAGGAGGAATACGAGCCGATCGACTCGCTTCTGTCGGAATACGCGGTTCTGGGGTTCGAATACGGCTACAGCCTGGCCGAACCCAACGCGTTGACATTGTGGGAGGCGCAGTTCGGTGACTTCGTCAATGGCGCGCAGATCCTCATTGACCAGTTCATCAGCTCGGGCGAGCGCAAATGGCTGCGCATGTCGGGGCTGGTGATGCTGCTGCCGCACGGCTTCGAGGGGCAGGGGCCCGAGCACTCCTCGGCGCGGCTCGAACGCTTTCTGCAGAACTCGGCCGAGGACAACTGGATCGTCGCCAACTGCTCGACCCCGGCCAACTACTTCCACATCCTGCGCCGCCAGATCCATCGCAGCTTCCGCAAGCCGCTGGTTCTGATGACGCCCAAGTCGCTGTTGCGCCACAAGCTGTGCGTCTCCGACAAGGAGGATTTCCTCGAAGGCTCGTCCTTCCACCGGGTGCTGTGGGACGACGCCGAGAAGGGCCACAGTGACACGCAGCTCAAGCCCGACGACAGGATTCGCCGTGTGGTCCTGTGCTCGGGCAAGGTCTATTACGATCTTCTCGAAGAGCGCGACAATCGCGGCATCGACGACATCTACCTGCTTCGGGTCGAGCAGTATTATCCCTTCCCGGCCATGAGCCTTCTCAAGGAACTGGAGCGCTTCAAGCAGGCCGATGTCGTCTGGTGTCAGGAGGAGCCCAAGAACCAGGGCGCCTGGACCTTCATCGAGCCCAATCTCGAATGGGTTCTCACGCGGCTCGGCGCGGCGACCACACGCCCGCGCTATGTCGGCCGCCCTGCGGCGGCCTCGCCCGCGACGGGGCTCGCAAGTCAGCACAAGGCACAACAGGAAACGCTCGTCAACGACGCGCTCACGATCGAAGGGTAAACCGCAAATGTCCACTGAAGTCCGCGTGCCCACCCTGGGCGAAAGCGTCACCGAGGCCACCGTCGCGACCTGGTTCAAGAAGCCCGGCGACCGTGTCGAGACCGACGAGATGCTGTGCGAGCTGGAAACCGACAAGGTGACGGTCGAGGTTCCCTCGCCCGCCTCCGGCGAGCTTTCCGAGATCGTCGCCGAGGAGGGCGCAACCGTCGGTGTCGACGCCTTGCTGGCCACCATCGCCGAGGCCGGCGCCGAAGGTGGCGCCGGGGCCGCGGACGGCGGCGGTGGTGCGGCCGCCGCCAAGCCGACCGAAGCCCCCGAGCCCGCCGCCGCGCCCGATGAGGCCGCCGCGAGCGGCGGTGGCGAGACGGTGGAGGTGATGGTCCCCGCGCTGGGCGAGAGCGTCACCGAGGCCACCGTCTCGACCTGGTTCAAGGCCACCGGCGATGCGGTCGCGGCCGACGAGATGCTGTGCGAGTTGGAGACCGACAAGGTCAGCGTGGAGGTTCCCGCCCCCGCCGCGGGCACGCTGGGCGAAATCCTCGCCGAGGAGGGCACGACTGTCGAGGCCGGCGGGCGGCTCGCCACCATCACCACCGGCGCCGGCGCGGCCGCCCCCGCGCCCGAGGCGGAGGCCCACGAAGCCCCCGCGGCGAAGGCGGAGGGCCGCGATGTTGAGGATGCGCCTTCGGCGAAGAAGATGATGGAGGAAAAGGGCCTCTCATCCGATCAGGTGCAGGGCACCGGCCGCGACGGGCGCATCATGAAGGAGGATGTCCAGAAAGCCGCCGCGGGCGGCGGGGCGGCCCCCGCGGCCGAGGCGCGGCAGCCCGCCGCCGCACCCGAGCCCCCCA
>PUHN01000062.1 GCA_002967695.1 Rhodobacteraceae bacterium WD3A24
TCTTCGCCAGATCGAGACCGACCGTGGTAATCTCCGACATGACCGTCCTCCTCTGTGGATCGTCGCAGACCCACCTTGGCACATCGATGCCGTCGGGGGGCGGTCACATCATCAACGCCAATGCGGCGCTGCACAGGGCGGCGTGGGAGAAACACCGCTTCGACGAGGAACTCACCGGCCTCGAGGACATGGAGCTTGCCAAGCGGCTTGAGGCGTCAGGCATGCGGATCGGCTATGTGGCCGACGCGGCGGTGTTTCATCATCACCAGGAAAGCTGGACCCAGATTCGCCGCCGTTTCGAGCGCGAGGCGATGGCGCTCAGATCGATCATGCCCGAGGTCCAGCTTTCGCCTCTGGATGTCGCGCGCTTTCTGATCGTCAGCGCCATCGGTGATTGGCGATCAGCCGCCCGCAACGGGATCACGTCCACATCGCGCATCGATATGCTGCGGTATCGCTGGAACCAGTATCTGGGCTCCTACAAAGGCAACCACCAGCACAAGCTCTTGTCTCAACAGACGAAGGAGCGCTTCTTCTACCCCGAGGTTTCGAACGAGGCTGATCAAAATGAATGGCTCAGGCCGCTGCGTCGCCCTTCTCCCGATGAAGGCCAACAGCCAGAGAGTGACGGGCAAGAACTTTCGGCCCCTTCACGGTAAACCGCTCTTCGGCTGGATTCTCGATTCACTCCTCGCGATAGAGGATATCGACGAGATCGTAATCAACACCGATGCGCGCCACATCCTGGCGGAAAACGGGTTGGTCGAGGGCGACCGGGTGCGTATCCGCGACCGCAAGGCCGGGCTGTGCGGCGATACCGTTTCAATGAATCTGATCATTGCGGATGACGTCGCCAATGTGTCGGCCGAGACCTACCTGATGACCCACACCACCAACCCGCTGCTGACACCCGCGACAATTCGTGCGGCGCTGGAGGCCTATCGGGAAGGCGCGGCAGCAGGAGAGGCCGATTCCCTGTTCACGGTCAACAGGATCCAGACGCGGTTCTACCGCGCTGACGGAAGCGCCGTGAACCACGACCCGAGCAACCTCATCCAGACGCAGGATCTCGAGCCGTGGTTCGAGGAGAATTCCAACCTCTACATCTTCTCGCGCGAAAGCTTCGCCGCCACCAACGCCCGGATCGGGCGCCGCCCGATCCTGCACGAGATGAACCAGCTCGAGGCCACCGATATCGACACGCGCGAGGACTGGGAGCTTGCCGAGGCGATCGCTGCCATGCGTGACGACCCGCGACGGGTGGCGCAATGAAAGATGTTCTCGTCACCTGCCCGCCAATGCTGGGGCAGTTCGACCGGTTCATCGATCCCGCGGCCCAACAGGGCATGAGGCTGCACCGTGCGGATGTTACCCAGACGCTGAGCGAGGACGAGCTTTGTGCCCTGCTGCCCGGATATGACGGCTGGATCATCGGCGACGACCCGGCCACACGCCGCGTGTTCGAGGCCGGCCGCTCGGGACGGCTGCGCGGGGCGGTGAAGTGGGGCATTGGCGTCGACAATGTCGATTTCGATGCCTGCCGCGACCTGGGCATCCCCATCGCCAACACGCCGATGATGTTCGGTGCCGAGGTTGCCGACATCGCCACCGCTTATGTGATCGGCCTCGCTCGAGAACTGTTTCTGATCGACCGCGGGGTGCGCGAAGGCGGCTGGCCCAAACCCGCGGGCATCAGCCTTGCGGGCCGGCGTGCCGGCGTGGTGGGGCTGGGGGATATCGGGCGCAATGTCGCGGCGCGGCTGCAGGTGCTCGGAATGGGTGTCGTGGCTTTTGATCCGGGCGTCGAGGGCGATGCCGGCATTGCGGGGCTCGCGCGCGCATCCTGGCCCGAGGGCGTGGACCGGCTGGATTTCCTCGTCTTCACCTGTGCGCTGAACGAACACAACCGTCACATGCTCAACGCCGATGTCCTGGCGTATTGCAAGCCGGGTATCCGCGTGGTCAACGTCGCCCGCGGCCCGCTGATCGACGGGGCGGCGCTGCTGGCAGCGCTGCAGTCCGGGCAGGTTCACTCCGCCGCGCTCGACGTGTTCGAAGTGGAGCCTCTGCCTGAAGACAGCCCCCTGCGCAGGATGGAGCGCTGCATCTTCGGCTCGCATAACGGATCGAATACGGTGGATGCGGTGGATCGAGCGAGCAATGTAGCAATCGAGCGGTTGGCGAGAACTCTCAGATGAGATGACTTGCCTTCTGCTGGTGGGTGGCAAGCCAGAGTCTTCCCCCACCCATCTCCTCGTACCAAACTTTAGGGCAGAGAACCTTATGCGGATTTCAGTAATATCTCCCAGCTTTAATCAGGCAAAATTCATTGGTAGAACCATTTCTTCGGTTGCAAAGCAGAACTACGCCGCGAAGCAACACATCATTGTAGACGGTGGCTCAACGGACGGATCTGTACAACTCATCGAAGATGCTAAGTCCTCACATACCCATATTGAGACGATTATCGAACCTGATCGCGGTCAGTCTGACGCTATCAACAAGGGTTTCCGACGCGCTGACGGCGAAATTCTTGCATGGCTAAATACCGACGATTTTTACTATGACAGCGCGGTCCTTCAAAAAATTGCTGATGCCTTTAGAGCCAATCCAGGCATCGATATAATATATGGGCGAGGTCAGCGCCTCGATACAGATGGCAAGGTTATCAGGGAAGCCTGGATAAACCGAAAGATCTTTACAGAGTGGGATTTCTGGAAATCTCTTGGCATTCTTCAGCCTAGCTTGTTCTTCCGGCGTACTGTCTTCGATAGGATTGGCGGCCTTGAAGAACACTACAACCTTCAAATGGATTACGACTACTGGATTAGAATGGCGAAGGCAGGTTTCAAGTTTAAATTTATAAATGAACTCCTATCGTGCGCAGTCGTGCATGAGGACGCGAAGAGCACACGAGACCGGCAGCGGCAGCTTAGTGAGTGCATTTCAATGCTCTATCATCACTTTGGAGAACTTCCAGCAGAGTGGTACGATCGACTCGCCGACTTTCATGTTACGCAGGTTGATCAAAAGATCGATGCAACACGCGGGAGACGTGACGAGCTCATCCAACTCAAGACACGTCCTCTCGCACGCTTCACCAAAGAGGCATTGCCCTATAGCGCCGCTCCTTTATATTTTCCACAACGTCTTATCATTACTGCCTTCGATTCAGAATATTTTTATCAGGGCATAAATCTTATCGCCAGCCTACATCGAACAAGCTTTCTTTCTTTTGATAAAATCATCGTTTTCTCGCTTGATTTATCACGTACTGAAATTGGGCACCTCAACTCACTCGAAAAAGTAACTGTCAAGCAACTGCCACCGGCCCCTCCAAGTTTTCCTGACTTCACCGATCCAAAAGGACGAGCATATAAATCTGCCTGTATCGCGGCAGAAGGTTTGGATATTTCCGACGGCGCACTGGTGCTCTGGCTAGATGCCGGGTTGAGTATCTGTTCAGATATCGACGAGATTTTCCATCTGGTCAACAATGAAGACTTTTTCATAACAAATCATGATGACAGTCGTCATTGGCCTTTCTACAATGTGCAGTTCACTCACGATGAAGCGGTGAAGGTGCTGAACGCGTCGACAGAAGAACTCATTGCACCACACATGTGCTCCGCCATTGTTGGTTACAAGCGTGGCGGACAATACCAGGATCTCATCTACGAAGCGCGCCGCCTCGGGCGAATTCGTTCCGCTGTAATGTGGCCAAAAGTTGCATCCAAAGAGGAGCGGAAGCGGTTCCCAAAACTAAATAACGAGGAAATGGAAGAGGTTCGGAAGGAGGCAACTGAAACAAAAATATCTCCAACAGAACTCAAGAAAAAATCTCCCTATTATGGCCATCGAACCCAGTCAATATTTTCCATACTTTGCAGCCGCTACAAAGCACCGACTTTTTCCTCATCTCTTTACCGACAGGGAAACGATATATCCAGCGCGGCTTCTCATCGCAACTGGCTTTCAAGTGCTAAAGAAACCGACGAGTTGTCACACCGAAGCTCGCTTGAAGGCCTTACTAAGTCCAGTAGGGCTTTTCATCACCGCGGAACATATACGGACCTGACCGGCCTCTTATTCCGGAGGTTTATTGAGCCTGCGTTCGTTGTGGGCAATGGACCATCTTTGAGAGGCTTCGATTTCGAGGCGTTGCGTGGACGCATTTGGGTTGGAATGAATGCGGCATATAGATTTTGGGATGATATAGGAATATATCCGTATATTTATTCATGTCTCGATACAGTCGTCTTAGAAAGTCACAAGGACGAGGTATGGCGCCTTATTCAAAACAAAGGCAAGTTTGGCATCGAATTTTTCTTTTTAAGAAAATGTTTTCTTGAGTCCTATCCCGATGCTGTTGCTGTTCCAGGCATATTTTTTCTGGAAGATCTTCAGAAGCACGTTGATTGGCTGGACCGGGGGAAGGTGACAACCGGTTCATTCTCACTTTATTTTTGTGCATTCTTGGGTTTCTATAATATCGGGTTACTTGGAGTAGATTTGAACTATGTTGAGAAAATTGACGAAGCCGAACCCGAAGGTCGGGAGCTTGTGATTTCTCGTGAAGTAGGTTCCAATCCCAATTATTTCTTCGATGGCTACCAGAAGCCGGGAGATCGCTACAATCCCCCCAATCGGCATGCAGACATGCACCTGCGGTCGTGGAATGAGGCGGCCGAAGTCTTGGCGAAATGGCCGATTTCCGTGGTGAACTGCAACCTTAACTCTGCGGTCCGCTGCTTTCCGTTCGAAGATGCGAAGAGCTTGATGGATATTTGGGACCAAGAGATGCAACAGGCGATGAACGCAGCTCAGACCTTCGACCAGCTGGTAGAGCGCCAGATCGTCTACAGAAATGTTTTGTTGGAGGCTATAAGTGAAGGGGCCGAAGGCTTCTTTCCGACCGAGGAACAGGCGCGGAGAACGGCTGTATGGTATCGTGATGTTCGCCGTGGCGGCAGTGTGCATCGGTCGCTTGCCCCCGCGGTGGAGCCCCTGCATCCGCAGGTTCGCGTGCGCGATGCGTCCTCAGCCCAGACGGAGTTCTTGCGGCTCACGGGAAGGGTATTGACCATCGGGGCTTGGGGCGCAGAGACGGAGGAATACCTGAAACAGGCGCATGAACTGTTACCGGGTGTGGACGATCCAGTTTCGGCGGCGGATCACCTAAAAAAGATCGAAGCGTTCGTTCGGCGGCAACGGGACCACGGGCTTCGGGGAATGGGGAATGTTTGAATGAAACGAGCGCTGATTACCGGCATCACCGGCCAGGACGGTTCCTATCTGGCCGAATTCCTGTTCGAAAAGGGCTATGAAGTCCACGGCATCATGCGGCGCGCCTCGCTGTTCAACACCCAGCGGAAGGATCATATCTATCAGAGTCCGCACAGCAACCATCAGAGCCTCACGCTCAATTTCGGTGAGCTGACCGACAGATCCAATCTCACCAGAATCCTCGCCGCGGTTGAATGCCTGCTGAGCGTCCCTGCGAAGGCCAAGGCGCAGCTGGGCCGATCCTGATCTCGCCCGCATTTCACCGTAAGACCGCATGTCTTTTTCCATCGGCACGCGCATGACGGTGCAGCCTGTATCCAGGTCGCATGACGGCCAGTGCCGTCGATCCGTTTCTGGGGATGACCGGCTGCGATGGCCTCGAGGGTGGCCTTGAGATAGGCGAAGGTTCGACCCCGTTCACCTTGGCAGTCTCGATCAGGGACGCGATGCGGCCCCAGGCCTTGCCGCCTTCGTCGTGACCCGCGAGCAACACATCTTTCTGTTCAGTGCGATGGGGCGGATCAGGTTTTCGACGCCGTTGGAGTCGATCTCGACGCGACCGTCATGGAGGAAGGTCTGCAAGCTATCCCAGTGGCGATGAATATACGCCAGCTTTTCGCCGAACCGTGATTTCGCCGACACGCGCAGTCACTGCTCCTGCAGCCAGTCCGCGTGTTTCGCCGGTAGTGCCCCGGGACTTGGTGTAGGGACTGGCGTGCACCTGCTTCTTCATAGCTGGTGTCGCTCGCTCACTGTGCGGCGATCATCGGCGCCGCGTCGGTATCGTTGCACAGGGCGGTCAGCTTTTCCACCGGCATGTAGCGGCGCGAGACCGCCCATTCGTCGTTCTGCTCCAGCATGAGCGCGCCCGCCAGCTGGATGACGGCCTTGCGATTGGGAAAGATCCTCACGACGTTGACGGCACGCCGCTTACCCATGATCCGGGTCATCGCGCCGATGATCAGTAGCCGCCGGATGTCGGTCTGACCGGCATTCGATATTCGACCCAGGCGCTCCTTGCCGCCCGAAGAGTGCTGGCGTGGCACAAGCCCAAGCCAAGCCGCGAAGTCCCGGCCCCGTTTGAACTGTGACACGTCAGGCGCAAAGGCCTCGACCGCAAGTGACGTCAGAGGCCCGACCCCCGGCATGGTCTGCAGGCGGCGCGCCGTATCGGTCCCGGCCGCCAGCTCCTTCAGGGCCTCCGTCTTTGCGTCAATCCTGTCGGTCTTTTCGGCAATCTGTGCCTGCTGCTCGCGGCATTCCGCGGTGATCAGGGCCGGCAGATCGCAGGTGCGGTCTTCTATCAGCGCCTCGATCCGCTTGAGATGGCCGATGCCAGCAGGAAACGCATGCCCATATTCGTAAAGCACCGCCCGCAGCGCGTTAACCAGTTCGGTGCGTTGATGGACAAGTCGCTCTCGGCCGCGGAACAGCACCGCCCTCGCCTGCTGATCCTCCGTCTTGGGGGACACGAACCGCATCTCAGGCTGGCGCGCGGCGATCACGATCGCCTCAGCGTCGGCGGGGTCATTCTTCTGCCGCTTCACGAAAGGCCGGACGTATTGCGGCGCAATGAGCTTGGCGTCATGGCCGAGCTTCGCCATCTCGCGCGCCCAGTAGCTGGCGCTGCCGCAAGCCTCGAACACGATCAGGCAGGGTGGCTGTCCAGCCATGAACCGCCGGAATTGCTCGCGCGTCAGCTTCTTGCGACACGCCACATGCCCCGTCGTCGTCGCTCCGTGGAGTTGGAAAACACGTTTTGCCAAGTCCCCCCCGATTATCATATCTTTCATGTCGCCGTCCTCTCCGTTGCGTGGCTTTAAACACCACGATCTTGCCACATTGCGATGCCGTCAGGGGAGGGCGGCAACCATCCCATCTGGTTCAGGCCCAGGTGTCCGGTCGAAAATGGGGTCAGCTCATTCTGCCGCCCGATTCATCGTGCCACAGGGGGTCGGCCCGCTTCCAGCGCTTTCACCCGGGGCCAATCGAGGCCAGAGAAAAGGGCTTCGAACTGCGCCCGGTTCAGGGTCATCACCCGTCCTGGATGGCGGGCCAAGTGAACGTGGCTTCCTTCAGGCGCTTGTAGGCCATCACAAATCCGTTCCCCTCCCAGGACAGGATTTTCAACCTGTCGGGATGCTTCGCGCGAAACACGGACACCGTGCCGGTGAACAGGTCTTCCTTCAGCGCTGACTACACCAGTGCCGCCAGACCGTCATGCCCCTTGCGGAAGTCCACGGGCTGTATCGCGACCAGGATGCGGACCTTGTGCGCGAGCAGCGTCGCGCCTGACCTCCGAGCGCCCGGACGATCTCGGCAAGGCGAACAGTGGGCGTGTCCGCGTCGAGGTGGAGGGTCACGCCGCCGATCGCGATCCGCACCTCGCCCGCGGGCGTGTCGGTCGCCGGCGCCGGCGGTGCGTCCTCCGCATCGCAGACCACGAGCGGTGCGAAGAAGGCTTCGTCTGTCTCCGGCTCGGCGCCCGGCAGAACGAGCGCGCCGTCCTTCGCCTTCCGTCGCCAGGCCGTCAGGCCGTCAGCTGGTTCGGCTGGATGCCATTCCGCGCCGCAACCGCATTCACCGTCTCGCCGGGTCGCAGACTTTCCACGACAACCTGTGCCTTCACCCCGTACGGCCACCTTCGCTGACCCGATGCATGGACCTCAACACCGAGCGATCTGGGAAACGCAGTCTTAGCACATTGCCAAAGGCATTCCCTGCCTCACGACAGGGACGGCCTCGCATTGCCCGGAACACGGCCGAAGGCGAGGGCCGGCTCGCGCTTACGGACAAATCGGGGAGCACGTCATCCCTATTCACGGCGGTCCTTGCGGCGATAGACCTCGAAGACGGCGGCAGTGTCCCAGTCTTTCGGAATGTTTTCCCAAGCCTTGGAATAGACCCGGTCCACCACCTCGAACATCGGCGTGTAGACGTCATGGGCACGGATATCGTCACCGATGATGGAGAGATCCTTCTCGAACATGCTCATCTGCGCCGTCGCCGGCTCGTAACGCCCCTCGATCATGAGCGGCATGCGCAGATCGGACATCCGCGACTGTCCCGCGCCATTGGACAGCATGCGGTAGACCACCTCCCGGTCGAGGTCGAGCGCGTCGGCATAATGCAGCGTCTCGGCGGCGGCGCAGTTGTGCAGGGCCACGGCATGGTTGGCGACGTATTTCAGTTTGGAACCGGCCCCGAACGGGCCGGCCTCGATGACGGTATGGCAGATGTGGCGCAGATAGGGCCGTGCCGTCTCGATCGCGTCGGCCGGGCCGGAGGCCATGAAGACGAGATCGGCACTGGCCGCCTGTGCCCCCGTCCCGCTGACGGGAGAGTCGAGCAGAACTGCCCCCGAGCGCTCCACCGCGGCCTGGGCGGCCAGCTTGTCGGCCAGGGCGAACGTGCCGGTCTCGACGACCACCTGGCCGGGTTCGAGCAGATCGCCCAGCGCCTGCGAGACCTCGCCCAGAATCTTGGGCGAGGCCAGCGCAAGGATGACGAGATCGCACTGGGCCAGCCACGGGCCAGCCGACTCATGGGCCGTGCCGCCCGCCGAGACGAGCCTCTGGCGCGCCTCGTCACTCGGATCGGCGCCGGCGACAGCTACCCCCGCATCGACAAGATTGGCAGCATAGGCGCTGCCCATGATTCCCAGACCCACGATCCCGACGGTCATGTCAGCCTCCCATGCCGAGAAGCTTGAGGATCGACAGGCCGCCGACCTTCGCCTTCTCCTCGTCCGACAGGGCGGAGGAGACGATATGCTCGACCGGGTCGTAATCGGCCATATCGAAGGGGTAGTCCGAGCCCATCACGATGTGGTCGGCTCCGTAGAGTTTGACCAGGTATTCGAGCTGGTGATCGGTGAACACGACGCTGTCGAAATACACCTGCTTGAGATACTCGCTCGGGGGCCTGGGCAGGTCCGCGTGGCTGTCCTTGCGCGCGCCCCAGGCATGGTCGATGCGCCCCGAATAGGCGGGCAGGTAACCGCCGCCGTGAACGGCGAGGATCTTCAGATCGGGCATGTCGCGCAGCACGCCGTTGAAGATCAGGTAGTGCAGCGCAACGGTGGTATCGAGCGGATTGCCGATGACGTTGGAGAAATAGTACTCTTGGAAACGCTCGCCGCCGGTGAACCCGTTGGGGTGGATCATCACCAGCGCGCCGAGTTCCTCGGCCTTTTTCCAGAAGGGCCGGAAGCGATCGGCCGCGATTTCCTCGCCGTCGCAGTTGGTCAGCACCATGACGCCCTTCAGGCCCAGCTCGGTGACCGCGCGTTCCAGTTCGGACACGGCCTCGTCGGGCGACTGGAACGGGACGGTGCCCAGCCCCATGAGCCTGTCGGGGTGCGTGTTCACCCACCCCGCCACGCCGTCATTGACGATCCGGCTGCCCTTCACCGCGTGCTCGACGGGGGATTGATAATAGCACTGCGGCGGCGGAGGCGCGACGAGCTGCATGTTGATGCCCTGCGCGTCGAGCACCCGCAGCCGGTCCTCGACATCCTGCATGGCGACCGGCCCGCGGTCCTTCTCCTGCTGGTTGTTGATCCCGTTGGTTTCATCATTGGCGTATTTCACCATCGCGATCCGCGAAGGATCGACATGGGGCGCCATGTATTGCGCCGCCTCGGCAATGGCGACATGCGCATGACTGTCCACCGTCGTTGTGGAAAGGCGCCGCGTGTCGGCAGGCACGGGGCGCGCGGCTGTCGGCCCGTAGCGGTTGACGGCATCGCCGCGGCTGCGCGTGTCAATGATGCTGTGCGACATCTTCAGTGATTTCCTTGTTGTCGAGGTCAGGGTTCCCCGGCCCGCGCGTCTATGGGTGGCCGGGACGGGACGATGCAATATCAGCGGGCTGGAATCCGTGGGCGGGGCCGGCCACGGAATGTGGCCGGCCCCGTGATCTGGGTTACATGTTTTCGGCAACCCAGGCTTCGACGTCCTCCTCGACCTCGTCGCGCGAGAAGTCGTTCGCGGCGTCGATGTAGGTGTCGTTGAGGAACTCGTCGACCGGGATCGCCTGCTCGATGGCACCGGCTTCGACGTATTGGGGCTGCAGGTCGGTCCAGACATCGCGCTGCAGGTCACCCAGCCGCTCGGTCGTCGACACGTTCATGCCGATCGACATCTCGAGAAACAGCTGGCCGGCCTCCTCGTTTTCCCACTCGGCGGGAACGGCGCTGCGCAGCATCTCGGCGACGGCGTCCACATTGAAGGTGGAGACATACATCCCCTTGCTCCAGGCCCGCAGGAAGCCCTCCATCGGGTCGCGCAGCTCCTCGACGCGATCGGCGTTCACCGCGAAGGTGTTCGCCGGGCTCGCCAGCAGCTCTTCCGGGGTGATCATGCGCACCTCGATCCCGTTGACCATGAGCGCGATCCAGTCGGGCGCCGCGCCGGAGATCGCCGAGACGTTGCCGTCGCGCATCGCGGCCGCCAGGGTGGGGCCGCTTTCGCCCAGAACCACGGTATCGACATCGTCGATCGACAGCCCCACGGTGTTGAGGGCCGCCTGGAGGAAGGACCGGTCACGGTCCGAGACGAGGCCGACGGTCGTGCCCTCAAGATCGTCGATGCTGTCGATGTCGCTGCCGGCGGGCGTCGCGATGCCCTCGGGCGCGTTCTGCATCACCTCATAGATGGTGTTGATTTCCGAACCGGCCGCGACCGCGCTGAGCGTCTCGACCGGGTCGAGCATGGCCACGTCGGCCTGCCCGTTCTGCAGGAACGCGACATAGGGGATGGAGGTGTCCGACGGCAGGACGTTCACCTCCACGCCTTCATCGGCGAAGTAGCCCAGCGCCTCGGCAACGACGAGCGGATAGAAGTTCGTGGACCGCGGCAGAGGGTTGATGAGGTTGACCGTGGTCAGGTCCTGGGCCGAGGCGGCGCCGCCGGTCCCGACCATGGCCGCCACGGCGCCGGCCGCAAAGATTTTCGCAAGTTTCACGTTAAAGTCCTCCCTAGGATTGCGATGCCGGTTGGCATCAATCTCCCATGACCCGTCTCCAGGCACGGGCTCTTGCGCGTGACGTTGCCGTCATGCGCGCCTCGCGACGCCAGAACACGATCCGGTCGTCGAGAAGTTCCATCGAGTAGTAAAGAATCAGGCCGATCACGGTCATGCTGAGCAGTGAGGCGATCGACGAGGCCATGTTGAGCTGAAAGGAAAAGCGGCTCATCAGCACGCCGACACCGTCCGTCGCCTGGGTGAACTCGGCGACGACCGCCCCGATCAGCGCGGTGGTCAGGCCGATCTTCATCCCCGCGAAAAGCAGCGGCAGCGCGCCGGGAACCCGCAGCTTCATGAAAAGCTGGAACGGAGTCGTGCCGAGCGAGTGAAAGAGTTCCTCGCGCTCCTCGTCCACCTTCAGAAGGCCCGTAAGGGTGTTGACGAAGATCGGGAAGAAACAGATCACCGCGCCCAGCGCGATCTTCGAGCCCATCCCATAGCCGAACCAGGCGATGATGATCGGGGTCAGCGCGATCCCCGGCGTGACATTGAGCACCACCGCATAGGGGGCGACGTAGCGCTTGAAGGTCTCCGACAGCGAGGACGACACCGCCAGTGTCACGGCCACGCCGCAGCCGATGAGAAAGCCGACCACGGCCTCGGTCATCGTGATCGCGAAGTGGAAGTAGATCGTGCGCTGGGTGACATACAGCTCCCAAATTGCAGCGCCGATGCGCGACGGTCGCGGGATCATGATCGACTCGATCAGTCCGATGGCGACGGCGAGTTCCCACAGCGCGAGCAGCGCGGCGAACAGCACCAGATGCGGAAGCGCCCGCAAGCCAAGCGCCGTGACGCGATCCATGGTTGTCTCGGTCATGGGTCAGGCCCTCCCTTTCGCTTCGAACGCCCGGCGGCGGCGGGCGCTGAGCCGCTCGCGGCCTTCTTCGTGGTTCCAGAAGGCGATGCGCTTGTCGGCGATTTCCATGCCCTTGAAGATCGCGAAGCCGATGATCGTCAGGGTGAAGATGCAGGCGAAGGCGGACGCCATGTTCAGGTTGCGGGTATATGTCAGGATCAGCGAGCCGATGCCGACATCACGCTGGATGAACTCCGCGACGAGAACCCCTGTCAGCGCCGCCGTCATCGCGAGCCGCTCGCCCGCCATGATCACCGGAACGGCATCCGGCAGGACCAGCTTGCGCAGCGTCTGCAGTTTCGAGACTCCGAGCGAGCGGAACAGTTCCAGCTTTTCCGGCGAGACGTTGACCACGCCCGACAACGTGTTGATGAACGGCGCGAAAAAGCACACCAGAACGATGATCGAAATCTTCGATTGCGCGCCGAAGCCCAGAATCGCGATGAGCAGCGGCGCTACCGCGATGCGCGGTGTCGCCTCGAGCACGATCACATAGGGCTGCAGGAAGCGCCGCATGAGCGGATTGAAACCCACGATCGCGCCCAGCCCGACGCCTAGCAGCGAACCGCCCACAAACCCGGCGAGCACCAGGCCGAGGCTGATATACAGATGATACCAGACGTTGCCCTGCGAGATGTAGATCCGCCAGAACGACACCAGAATGTCGGTCGGGCGCGGGAAGAACAGCTCGTCGAGCCATCCCGCCCGCACGCCCGTCTCCCAAAGGGTGACGATCGCGAGAAAGATCGCCAGATGGGTCAGCAGGCGCCGCCGCCAGACATTTCCGCGGCGGGGCGCGTCGGCGGCGCCAGCTTCGGTGATCTCTTCCGCCACCGCCATCAGAACGCCCCCAGCGCTTCGCGGACTTCCTCCACGAGGTGGTTGAACTCGGCCTCCACCTGCATCTTGAGCGTGCGCGGCCGCGGGAGATTGACATCGACGACCTTGGCGATGCGGCCGGGACGCGACGTCATCACGAAGACTTCATCGGCGAGAAAGATCGCCTCGCTGATGTTGTGGGTGACGAACAGCGTCGTGGCCCCCACATCCGCCTGAATGCGCATCAGCTCCACGTTGAGGTGCTCGCGCGTGAACTCGTCCAGCGCCCCGAAGGGCTCGTCGAGCAGCAGGATGTCGGCCCCGGTCTGCAACAGACGGGCAAGTGCGACGCGCTGCTGCATCCCGCCCGAGAGCTGGGCGGGGTAGGAAAAGGCGAAATCCTTCAGCCCGACCATGCCCAGCAATTCCAGCGCGCGCGTCCTGTCGTCGCGCGTGGGCTTGCGGTGAACCTCGGTGGGCAGCAGAACGTTCTCGATCGCGGTGCGCCATTCCAGAAGGGTCGCTTTCTGAAACATCATCGAGATGTCCTGCCGCGGCCCCTTCACCGACGTTCCGTGAACCTTCAGCTCGCCCGAGCTGCGGTCGATCAGGCCGGCGACAAGGCGCAGAAGCGTGGATTTGCCGCAACCCGACGGCCCGACGAGGGAAATGAACTTTCCCCGTTCAATGTCGAAATTGGCCCCTTCCAGCGCGACCACGCTACCGCCGGCAAAGGTCTTGCCGACGCCCTTTCCCGAGACGACCACTTCGGCCGCGTCGGCCTTGTCTTTCGCCGTGTTGGTCATCGAACCTTCCTCCAAATCCCGCCTGTCATCTTCGTCCTCCCTGCGTGGCGCCGTGAGCCCTCTGTCACGGCTGGCTCCCCCGTCCGTTGAATATCACGGCCGGGGCATCATGCGCTCATCCGACGATCGGCCGGCTTTCCAGCTCCCGCATCACCTGCTTGCGCGAGCGCCCGATATGACGCCCCGAAAGCCGCGCCGCGGAGGTACCGTTACGCTCCTGCAGCGCCTCGATGATCCTGACGTGATCGGCCAGCGCCGCCTCCATTGGCTGTGTGTGCTGGGTCCGCGCCGACAGCGATACCGAGCAAAGCCGGTCGTAATTCTCCATCACCCGCCCCATCGCCGCCGAAAGCCGTTCATTGCCCGACATCTCGCACAGCAAATGATGGAAGCGCCGGTTGTAAGCGGAGAATTCGCGCATGTCCCGTGTGTTCGCTGTGCGAAAATCATCAAGTGATTGCAGCTGCTTATCTGTTGCGACTATGGCAACCTTGCGCACCGCGGCGGCCTCGAGGATGGTGCGCATTTCCAGAATGTCCTCGGCGTCCGACACAGATATCGGGGCCACCCTGTGACCGCGGCGCGGCGAAATTTCCACAAGCCCCTCGAATTCGAGCTTCTGGAGCGCGTCGCGGATGGGCGACTTCGAGACGCCGAAATGCTGTGCGAGTTCGTTCTCGCGTATCTCGGCACCCGGCGGCAACTCGCACGAAATGATTTCGTCGCGCAGATCCTGAAAGATGCGGTGGCGGATAAGATGCTCTGCCATTGCGGTCCCTGATATATCAGTTGTCGGAACTGTCTTCACCGAACGGCCTTCGGTCAAGACATAAATTATCGGGCGTTCAATTAATTCCTCTGATATCTCAGACAGCGGGCCTGCGCGGCCCGCCTAGGCGCAGCCCGCGCCGCGTCAGACGCGCGATTGGTAAGTCATTGGAATCCAGCGGTAGGCACCGTCCTGCCGCTCCACATGGCCGACCGAGGGAAAGGGCATGTGATGGCCCGTCACGAAAATCCCGTCCGTGGCCACCATGTCGAGAACGCGCTTGCGGGTCGCGGTCGCGGCGGCCGGATCGTCGTCAAAGGCCACGGTGCTTTCGGGATGACGCAGCGAATAGACGTAGTGATTCGCGATATCTCCCCAGATCAGAAGCTGCCGCCCGCCGCTTTCCATGCGGTACATCATGTGCCCCAGGGAATGGCCGAACCCCGCCTCGGCGGTGATGCCGCCGGCGATCTGGTCGCCGTCTTCGAGAAAGGTCAACCTGTCGGCCAGCGGGGCGATCAGCTTGAGAAACAGCTCCCGGTTGCCCTCGCGCCGTTGCGGGATGTTCGCGCCGCTGTTCCATTCGTCGAACTCGCGCCGGCCGATCACGTGGCGCGCGTTGGGAAAGGCGAGCCGGTCACCCTCCATGACGCCCTGGATGTGATCGGGATGGCAATGGGTGAAGGCGACCACATCCACATCTTCCGGCCGGTAGCCGGCCTCGGCGAGCCGCTCGCGCAGCCGCCCCGTGGTGCCCGTCCGGCCGGCCTCTCCGAAGCCGACATCGAAAAGCACCAGCTCCTTGCCCGTGTTGACCAGCGTGGGCACAAAGTGATGTTCCACCCGCTCCGCGGAAATCCGCGCCTGCGCGGCGATCGCCGCGATCTCTTCATCGGACTTGTCCATGCAGAAGGGCGGCTTGACGGCGTCGAGCACGTTGGCGCCGTCCAGGACTGTGACGACATCCGCCTCGCCCCAGCGGAAACGACGGATATGGGGGCGTATTTCTTCCATCAGCGGTGCGCTCATGTCTCACTCCTCGGGGGTCGGACCATTTCATGCGGCGGCGTTCGACGCGGGCGCGCTGCTGACAGCTTGCAACAATTCTCCTGCGCCCTCTTGCGCCACCAAGTTTATCATCCGATAAACAGTGCATGCATCACGCCGAACGGTCAACCGGACAGTGGATGGCCCCGGCAAACACGAAGGAGCCCCGCATGGCCCGAGCGTCCGGACTGAAGGCCGCACTGGGCGGGATGCCCGTCTCCAAGCGCATCGCCACGCTCGCCGTTCTCGCCGCCATCGCCGCCGTTGCGCTGTCCGACGCCCCCCTGGTCGGCGTTGCAGCGATCTCGATCGCGGCGATCGCCCTGTTCGCAACCCGGGCGCTGCCCGAGCCCGTGACCGCCGCGGCGACCTTCCTCGCCTTTCTCGCCATCTCCGCCGCGCCGCCGGATGTCATCTTTTCGGGATTCGCCGCCGGAGGCTTCTGGCTGCTTTTCTCGGGGCTGGTGATCGGCACCGCGATCAGCACCACGGGTCTGGCCCGGCAGATCGCGTTGCGGATATTCCAGCGCACCGGGGCGAGCTACGCCCGTGCCGTGTGGCTTCTGGGAACGGGGGGCTTTCTGCTCGGCCTTCTGGTGCCCTCCGCGATACCGCGGGTCATCGTGATGATGCCCATCACGCTTGCCCTGGCCGAGGCGATGGGCTTCAGGCCCGGCTCGCGCGGAATGGTGGGCCTGACGATCACCTCGGCGATGACGACGCTGGTGCCGACCTATGTCTTCCTGACTGCGAACCTGCCCACCATTGTCCAGTTCGGCGCGATGGAGACGATCTACGGCGTCTCGACCACGTTCACCGGCTATCTGCTCTATCAGCTCCCCGTCAATCTGATGCGTATGGTAGTGCTGATGGCGGCGCTGCTGTTGCTCATGCGCGGCGCCGCGGGCACGCCGGGCGGCGATGACGGTGTCGAGGCGCCCAAGCCGCTCGATACGGCGCAAAAGCGGCTCCTGGCGATCCTCGTGGTCGCGATCCTGCTGTGGGTGTCGGACTTCGCCCATGGCATCTCTCCGGCATGGGTGGCCCTGGCGGCCGCTGCGACCCTGCTCGCCCCGCCGCTGGGCATCATGGAAAATACCGCGATGAAGAAGGAGATCGACCTCTCGCCGGCCTTTTTCATCGCCGCCGTCTTCGCGGTCAGCGCGGTCGCCGTGCATAGCGGCCTCAGCGATGCCTTCGCGGACGCGGTGATCCCGCGCCTCGGCCTGGGGGAGGGGGGGACGTTGCGCGATCTCTATTCCGTCGTCGGCTTCTCGACGCTGATCTCCCATCTCACCACGGCGCCCGCGACGCCGGTGGTCCTCGCCCCGCTCGCCCAGCCCATCGCCGACGCGGCGGGCTGGCCGCTCGAGACGGTCGCCATGGCGCAGGTGATCGGGATCGCGACGACGGTTCTGCCCTATCAGGCGCCGCCGCTGGTTCTGGCCATCGCCCTGGCGGGAATCCCCGTCGCCGCGCTGACGCGGGTGTGTCTGATCCTCGCCGCCGCGGTCATCTTTCCGGGTGTGCCGCTTACCTGGGCGTGGTGGACACTGCTGGGATACTTCTGAAAAGGCCGCAGCACCGCCGTGGGACGTCCGCTCACACAGTCGCCATTGCGATCGGCCCCCCCCGCAAGGGGCCCGGCCGGAGTCGGGCGGGTGACAGGGCGTGTGGTGACTTTTTGGTCTGGTTCGGTGAGCATTTGCGAGGGTTTTGAGCGATGATGGATGATGGAGCGCTTTTCGACGCCGCCTTCTGGACGAGCGCGGGGGCGATCGTGGGGCTTCTGGCGCTGTCTGGGTTCTTCTCGGGC
>PUHN01000063.1 GCA_002967695.1 Rhodobacteraceae bacterium WD3A24
CCTCGTTCCGAACAAGGGGGGCATCCATCCTCGGACTGACGGCCAGAACTGCCCACGAACACCCGAAATCCGCGCCCATCTCCCTCTGAAATCGCTGCCCGACATCACGCGAAACACGCACTCGGCCCGCCAGATGAGCTTGTGCGGCGTGTTGCGGTCGGTGATCAGGCCTGAAGCGCGCACGATCAACAGGGGTCTGATACAGGCAGATGTCATCGCGCGTCATGCCCCGATACTGACACGCCCGCCTACCAATGGGAATCCTGCCTCAGGTGCCGAACACCAGGAGTAGCAATGGGTAGCTTCGCTGTAGTCTTCGCGCCAGGGCTTCGTTTCGGCCTCGTCGTGGAGATCCGCGGCCGTGCCATCGCCCTCGGCTGAAACTTGCCGACCTACCGCTCGCGCCCTGGGCGCAACCCGGAGTAGTCAGCCCGGGCGTCTCGGTCCGGGTCGACGTCGAAGCCGCCTCCGGAATCGACAGCGGTGATCGGCGAGGGTTCGGTCACGATCGTCCACAAGGCGTTGCCTCGGGGCAGTGCCCAGTTCCGGATGTCGCTGGTAATCAGCCGGCAATCATCCACGAAACGCGTCGTCACCCCGTGGGCGTCGATGTCGTGGCACAACAGGCCGAGCACCGCCTCTCCGCCACGATCCGCGTGGCTGGCATGGGTGGAGATGAAGGCCGTCGAGGGCGCCCAGACATGGGTGATACCGGCATCCACATAGGCCTTGTAGCGGTGCATGTGGCCCGACAACACATGACCCACCCCGGCCCGTGTCAGGAGCCTTCTGAGCCATGCGCTGTGCGCCTGAGGGATCGCCCGGCCGGGTCGCGCGCAGCCCTGGGGTTCCGAGAAGAGCGGTTTGTGCGTGACGAGGATGGTCGGCGGCGCATCTGCGCGGCCCAGCTCATTGGCAATGAAAGCGTTTTGCGCCTCTTCCTCGGGAAGGCCGGTGCCGAAGAGCTGCGAATTAATGCCGACGAACCGCCAGCCGCCGGCGTGATGGGACCAGTAATCGGGGCCGACCAGCTTGCGAAAGCGCCCGACGCGCTCCGAGGTCACGGGTTTCTGCTCCCCTGTCGGGGCGAGGTCGCCGGGCGCGCCTTCGCCGATATCGTGATTGCCCGGCAGCGACAGGACGGGCCGGTCGAGCATGGCCAGCGAACGGGCGGCGAAGGCCAGATCGTCGGCACGGTCGGGCTCGGCCAAGGCGAGATCGCCGGTCGCCAGTACGAGATCCGGGGCGAGTTCGTCGATGAGCCGCGCGACCGTCTGCCAGTTATGCAGAAAGAGGGGGTATTCGCGGCTGAGATGAAGATCGCTGATCTGAACGACGCGCACGGCGCTTCTGCCTCCCTTGGCGAACGAGCCTGGTTACCGCCCGATGATGCGCAGCCTTAGGCGGTGCGAGATGCGATCAATCACCATCACGGTGACGAGCAGCATCAGGATGATGAAGGCGGCCTCGTCCCAGTAGTTACCGCGGATGCGCTCGGACAGCTCGAACCCGATCCCGCCCGCGCCGACGATCCCGATGATCGAGGCAGCGCGGACATTGCGTTCAAAGAAATAGAGAATGTGCGAGAGGATGACCGGCATCACCTGCGGCACGATCGCGAAGCGGATCGTCTCCAGCCGGCTGCATCCGCTGGCCGCCGCGCCTTCGGCGGGGCCGTCATCCGTGTTCTCGATCGCCTCGGCGAAGAGCTTGGAGAAATTGCCGACATCATTGACCGCGACGGCAAGAATGCCGGCAAACGGGCCGAGCCCGACGGCCGCCACGAAGATCAGCGCGAAGATGAGCACATCCACCCCGCGTATCACGTCAAGGGCGCGTCGCAGCGGAAGACGCAGGAGCCGCATCCGAAGAATGTTGCGTGCGCCGAGAAAACCGATCGGATAAGAGGCCACGGCCGCTGCCACCGTTCCGATCAGCGCGATCGCCAGTGTTTCCAGAAGCGCCATCACCAGACGCCAGAGCTCGCCCCCCGCAGTTGGCGGCCACATGAACTGGAGAAGGAAGCCGAGCCGACCGATACCTTCGGCGATACGCTCGGGCGTCGCGTCCACGCGCCACAGAGAGAAGCCAAGGACGGCCAGTATCACCAGCCCGGCCGCCGCCCGCAACGCCCAGTCGCCGGGGGTCGGCCCAAACAGGCGCGGGCGCTCGCGCAGGAGGTCGTCGCGCAGCTCCGGGGCAAGTGCGGGGCGGCGGGTCATGCGCGAACCTCGGCGCCGCGCCCGATGACCATGTGGCGCAGATGTTCGCTGGTGATGTCGATGATCGCGACGAGGATGATGAGCAGCAGCAGGATCGCGCTGACATCGGTGTATTCGAAACGGCGGATCGCGAGGTAGAGTTCCTGGCCGATTCCGCCCGCGCCGACGATGCCCAGAACCGAAGCCGCGCGCACATTGATCTCGAGTCGGAAAAGCGCGTAGCTCAGGAAATTCGGCGCGATTTGCGGAAAGGCCGCCAGGCGCATGCTGGTCGCCCAGTTGCAACCGCAGGCATACGCCGCCTCGACGGGGCGCATGTCGATATTCTCGTTGGCTTCGGCGGTGAGTTTTCCCAGCGCCCCCCAGGTGTGCAGGATGATCGCCAGCACCCCAGCAAAGGGGCCGATGCCAAAAGCATAGACGAAGATCAGTGCATAGACGATCTCGGGAACCGTGCGCCCGATCTCGTGGATGCGGCGCGCGATCGCTCCCAGCCATTCATAAGGGGCGAGATTGCGGGCGGCGAAAAAGCTGCCCGACAGCGCCAGCGCGCCGCCAAGCGCAGTGCCCAGCACCGCAATGACCAGCGTATCGAGGATCAGCGCCAGCCAACGGTCCAGCCCCCACATCCATTCCGACACATCGGCGCCGAAATGCTCGAGCCGTATGACCGGCAGAATGTCGGAGATATAGTTGCCGAGGCGCGGGAACCCGGCCCAGAACTGGGCCGGGTCGACCTCGCCCACACGGGCCGCGCCCCAGAGCACCACCAGCGCCACGGCGCCGATGGCGACGTTGCGCAGCGTCTGGCGCCGCCTCAACCGCGCGTGATGAGCGGCAAAGCTCTCCGGGTCATGGGGGGGGCCGGTGGTGCTCATGGGCGTGCCTCGGTCGATGCGATCAATCGCCGCGCCGCTGCTCGCGCGTCCACTCGGTCATGTCGATCATCGGCTGGTACTCTTCATGCGTCGTCGGGGCATAGGCCGAAAGACGCCCCTGGCGAACTACCTCCCATGCCTCCGGATCGGCCTCGGGAAGCTCGACGAGCGCTTCCACGAAGTCCGCGCGCATCTCCTCGGGAAGATCGGTGCGCGCCGCCCAGAGCGGATTGGCCAGCAGAGGAGAGACCCACAGGGTGCGCACCGCGTCGGGCTCGATCATGTCGCGCTCGGCCAGCCGGGTCACGGCCGAGTTCTCGGGCGTGAACTGGAAGGTCGCTGCGGCCTCGTACTGACCGTTGATCAGCCCGATCACCGCATTGTCGTGCGATCCCGCAAAGACGATCTCATCGAAATGGTCCTCGGGCTCGTAGCCCTCCTGAGTAAGGAAGAAGTTGGGCGCAACATATCCCGAGGCGGAATTCGGATCGACGAAGGCGAGGGACTCCCCTGCGAGATCGGCAACATCCTCGTAGCCGCTGTCGGCGCGGGCGAGCACCACCGAGTGATAGCCGCGCCCACCATTGACCTCGTCGAGCACCATCGGCTCGACTCCATCGCCCATGATCCGGCTGGCCAGTGCATAGGTGGCACCGCCCATCCGCGTGAACTCCAGCTGATCGTTGCGCAGCGCCTCGATCACGGCGGCGTAGTCGGTCGCCTGGCGGACGCTGAAGGTGACCCCGAAACGCTCGGTCAGGTACTCCGCCAGCGCATTGAAGGCATTGACGGTGTCATCATCGACCTCGCTTGCAGCGGTGCCCAGACGGACCTCATCGTAGTCGTCGGTCCAGTCTGCCTGCGCGACAGTCGTGCTGGCCATGAGAGCGGTCAGCGCGAGGGCGCCCACGGCGGGCCGCAGCCCGGTGGCTGTGTGGTGGTGTGTCATGGTGTCCTCCCTTGGTTGGCGGTCATTTCACGTTGACGGCGTCCCGCTCTTCTCCATCCGCGCGCGTCGTCGCGGCAGTGCGGGCACCGTAGACTTCGACCAGCGCGGCTTCGTCCAGGGCTTCGGGCGTCGCATCGAACACGATACTGCCGTGCCGCATCCCGATGACCCTGCGGCAATACCGCCGCGCCACCTCGAGCGAGTGGAGATTGACGACCACGCCAATGTGGTCAGAGGCGTTGATCTCGGCCAGCGTGTTCATCACCTGCTCGGCGTTGCGCGGATCCAGCGCCGACACCGGCTCGTCGGCGAGGATCAGGGCGGGGCGCTGCATCATTGCGCGGGCAATGGCCACGCGCTGCTGCTGGCCGCCCGACAGAGTCTGGGCCCGCTGCAGCGCCACGTCGAGCAACCCCATGCGATGCAGCAGGGCCACCGCTTCCTCGCGGTCGGCCGCACCGAAATGCGGAATGAGGTTGAAAAGCGTCGGATTGCGAAAGGCACTTCCCATCAGCACGTTGGTCAGCGCGTCCAGCCGCCCCGAGAGATTGTATTGCTGGAAGATCATCGCGCATTCGGCGCGCCAGGACCGCAGGGCACGCCCGCGTAGGCGTGTAACGTCCCGCGCTGCATATTGCACCCTGCCCGCGCTTGGCTCGATCAGGCGGTTGATCAGGCGCAGCATCGTGGACTTGCCGGCGCCGGAGGAGCCGATGATCCCCACCATCTCGGTGTTCGAAATCGTCAGCGTCACATCCTTGACCGCAGGCACCGCACCGAAATGCTTTGAAACCCCTTCCAGATGCAACTTTTCACCGGCTGGGTTTCGTAGGTTATTGGTTTCAGTTGCAACCATATTCTCAGATCACCAGCGCACCCTTGATCAGTCTTCCGAAACGCTACTGCATCATATATTCGGTGTAAAGCGTAATAACGCTGCCTCCTCGACCCTTAGGGCACGGCCTATAAGCCGGCCTGCTGTCGCCTCGAGGCCGTATGGTGCCAACACCTATCTCGTATTAGTGCCAAATCTTTTCTTGATGTCTGCAAAGTTCTCCGTATTCTCTGGCAGGCGGACAGGGAGATTTCCAGCCTTGCCGCGAGTGTTGGTGCCAACGGGAATTGTCGCATTCGCCGCGATGCCGCGATCTTGGACCGGCGGCGCCATCGGGCGGCTGGGCGACTGTCAGGAGGACGGGCGTGTTTCTTCGCACGAAAACGGTATCTGGCAAGCGCTATCTCCAGATCGTCGAGAATCGCTGGGATGCCGGCAAGGTTCGCCAGCGTGTCATCGCGTCGTTGGGCCGCCTCGGCCCCGACCTAGCCGCCGACCCCAAGCTGACAGGCCTGCTGGCCTCGGCGCGCCGGCTCGCCGCCTCCGTGGCGGCGGGAAACGCCACGGAGGCGCCATCAGCCGCGCCGGAGGGCGCAACCGGCTGGGCGCGCGACCGCGAAACCTTCAGCCTGGACTCCTATCTGCCCTACCGGATCGAGCGACTCTCGCAGGTCATCGGCGAGGGCTCGGCGCGCTTCTATCGCCAGCACGGCATCGCCACGCAGGACTGGCGGGTCCTGGTTCTGCTCCACTCCTATGGCAGGCTGACGGCTTCCGAACTGGTGGACCGGGGGACGGTCCCGAAGGCGGGAATCTCGCGCGCGGTCGCGCGACTGACGGAGCGCGGCCTGGTGCAAGGTCAGGCAGACACCGCAGATGCCCGGCGCGTCAACCTGTGCCTTACGCGGGAGGGGCGCGACTTCGTGGAGCGTTTCCTGCCCTACAACCTTGCCCGGCAGGAGAGGCTCCTGGCCGCGCTGGCCCCGGAAGAACAGGCCCAGCTCGACCGGATTTTATGCAAGCTCCAGAGCCGCGCCGCCGAGATGGCCGGGACGCGAGACGGCCTCGGGAGCGACTGAACATTGCGACCCGCCCGGTCGGGTGGCCTTGGGAGGAATGCCATGCCGGCACTTCTGATGCTTATCGAACTCGCGGGGGCGGTCGCGCTGCTGCTCTGGGCCACGCGGATGATCCAGACAGGGGTGCAGCGCGCCTTCGGCCCGGCGCTCAAGCGCGGGCTCCGTCGCTTCCTGCGCTCAGGGGCGACTGCGGTGCTCGCCGGCGGGCTGATGGCCGTGGCGCTGCAAAGCGCGACCGGCGTCGCGCTGATCGTGAGCGGCTTCGCCGGAGCCGGGCTGGTCTCGGCCGGGCACGGGCTGGCGGCGATACTCGGCGCCGATCTGGGCTCGGCCCTTGTGGCGCTGATCCTGCAACTCGATCTGTCGGCGCTCGCACCCGCGCTCATCCTTGCCGGGCTGGTTCTGTTCCGCCAGGGCCACCGGCGGCGGCGTCAGCAGACAGGCCGTATCCTGATCGGCGCCGGGCTGCTCCTTCTTGCGCTGCGCCTGATCGGCGCGGCAACAGCCCCCCTGCGCGAGACGTCCGCCTTTCCGGTGGTTCTGGACTATCTTGCCGGCGATCCGGGCGCCGCGCTGCTTGTGGGCGCGGTCATGACCTTCGTGTGCCATTCCAGCGTGGCGATGGTTCTGCTCGTCGCCGAACTCGCCCGGCAGGGGCTGGTGGCACCGGCACTGGCGGTTCCGCTGGTGCTGGGCATCAATCTGGGCGCTGCCCTGGTGCCGCTCTATCTCACGCGGGGGGCCGGTGCGGCCGCACGGGTCGCGCCGTTGGGCAATCTCCTCCTGCGTGGCGGCGGGGCCGTGCTCGCCTTGGGGCTCGTCATTTTGGCGGGGGCTGAGACAGCCGCACCGGGCACATGGTTTCCGACCGGAGACGCCGGCGGCGCGACCGGCGTGATCGCGGCGCATCTGGCGTTCAACGCCGTTCTGGCGATGCTGGGCGCGGGCCTTGCAGGCCCTGTAACGGCACTTCTTTCGCGGGCGACGGCGCCCATCGAGGGCGGCGAGCTGCCGGGCGAGGAGCCGCGCCAGAGCGCGCTGAACCCCGACGATCTGGACGTTGCCTCGGTCGCCATCACCAACGCATCGCGCGAGCTGATGGTCATGGGCGAGCGGATCGACACGATGCTTGCGCGCATTCCGGGGCTCTTTCACACCACCGATACCGACGCCATCAAGGCACTGCGCGGGCTCGACGACGAGATCGACGCCCTTCACACCGGAATCAAGCTGTATCTGGCGCGGCTGCCCACCGAGGGGTTGAGCGAGGACGAGACAGCGCGCGTCGAGGAGATCCTCGCGGCCACCATCAAACTCGAGCAGATCGCCGACATCGTCACCGGCAACGTCATGACCCGCGTGCGCCGAAAGGCCGAGCGCGGGGTGGAGTTCTCGGCCGAGGGTTGGCGCGAGCTCATGGAGTTCTGCGACGCGGTCATCGCCAATGCCCGCCGGGCACTCTCGGTGGTGCTCACCGGCGATGTCGCCCTCGCCCGCGAGCTGGTGCGCGGCAAGGAACGGCTGCGCCGCCTCGCCCGCGACAGCGAGGCCGCACATATCCGGCGCCTGCGCGCCGGCGAGCCCCGCAGCCATGAGACAAGCACGCTGCACATAGACACTGTCCGCGACCTGAAGGAAATCAACGCGCTGCTGACTGAACTCGCCCATCCGGCGCTGGAACGCGCCCGGCTGCTGCAGCCCAGCCGCCTCGCCCGATGAACCGCGGAAGCGCCCCGGCATTCATCGCTGGTTACGGTTGCGGGGAGCACGCGCGCGGCCACAATGATAGCCTCCTGCGGGCTTCTGCAATACAATATACGAGATTGTGTGCTGGAGCCGGCTTCGGCTTCATGGCACGGGTGATGACGCGTGGATTGTCGGCGGGAGAGCGGGGCGGGCGGATTGGGCGATAGATTCCCGCACCCTGCTCACCTTGAGAATTGAAACGGTCAGCACGGTCGAGTCGGTGTTTCGATTAGATCCAGGGTGAGGGGCGCACTCCAGAACAACCGCAATGCGCTACTCTCGATTTGACGAATTCCTGAAGCCGGATACGCTTTTGGCGTGGCGCGTCGGGCGTATGAGCTTGGAGGGCGGATGATGGCTTCGAGGTTGGACCGTGTCGCCGACTGCGACGATCGCGCCATCGAGCAAGCCGGCGGATGGCGCATCCTTATGCGCAGCGCGGCGGGCGGCCATTCGGTCGCCGGTTGCCAGATGTCTCGCGAACAAATCGGCCGGCATCCGCGAGTGGCCCTTGCGCGCGCGTTCCATCTTGCCAAGACAGGAAATCCGAGTGCCGCGCGGCGGCTGTTTGGATCCTGCGTAAATGCGGTCGAGTCGGTTACCGACGCCGACCCCACACTGGCCGCAGATCGTGCCCTGGTCGACGCACATATTTCGGTCTACGAGGACAAGGCACTCACGGCTGCTGACGCATTGCACCTACGCAGCGTCCTGGGAATGCTGCCCGACAATGACCTGAGCGGACAGGCACTCGCGTTCAACCACCTTTGCACCGTCTCGCTTCATCTGGGGGATTTCGACAAGGCACAGGAATACGCCGAGCAGGCGATCCGCCTGTTTCGCAACGACGGCGCGGAGTTCGGCTCCCTCCACCTTCATACGCATCTGGGCCAGATCAAGATGATGCGCGGTGACCTGCAAGGGGCCGAGGAGCAGTTCAGCGAGATGGAAACGCGGCTTTCGCGTCTTCCGGGAAACCCGGAATGGTTGATCGCGGTTGGCCGCGTGTTGCGCGCAGAGGTCGCCTACGAGACCAACGATCTGGCGGGTGCGGCGCGGATGATGGAGCTTGCACTGCCCAGTGTGGAAGAGAACGACGCCTGGTTCGATATTCTCGCCGCGGCCTATCGCGTGTGCACGAGACTGGCCTTCTGCGAGGCCGGGCTTCCCGCCGCCCTCACGGCTTTGAGTCACGCCGAATGTGTGGCGCGTGAGCGCCAGATGCCGCGGCTTCATCGCTTGATGCAGATCGAACGGGTCCGTGCGCTGACGCTCTCGGACGAGATGGATCTGGCCGCGGAAAAGATGGAAGAGATCGGACTGTCCTCGAAGCTGATGACCTGGAACGAAACCGACGACTGGGCGCTGCGCCAGGGCACGGCTTTCGTGGCCGTGGCTCGGTGGCTGGTCCGCGCGCGTCGCGCGCGCGAAGCGCTCGAGTTCATCGGCCCTGCGGAGGATTTTGCAATCCGCGGCGGGCAGCTTCTTTCATTGGCCAAGCTGCGGGTCACCGCTGCCGCGGCGCACTGGAGGCTGCACGCGCGCTCTGCCGCGACGAGTAGCCTCCTGAGTGCAATCCGGCTGCTGGGGCGCCAGCCCTTCCGGCGCTTCATTCTCGACGGGGGGCGCGAAATGCGGGCAATCGTGCAAGCCGCTTTGGACGGTGAGCATGTCAGCGTTCCACCCACGCCCGATCAGCGCCGCCGGCTTTCGGAACTTGCGCACTACTGGGCGACTGACGGCGATGCGGCGCGTCATCGGGGTGACCCAGGTGGTGCGGAGGCCCAGCGGCGACGCTATCTTAAACTGTTGGCAATGGGTCACTCCAACAAGGAGATCGCGCGCCTGAGCGGGGTGAGCGTCAATACAGTGAAATACCACCTGAAGAGAATCTTCCATGATCTTCGTGCCGACAATCGGATGCGGGCGGTGCAGCGTGCGCGCGAACTCGACATTCTCAATGACGACAAACTACCCTAATGGGTAGTCGCCCGTCGCGTGCCGACCTCCCATCCTGTGCCAAGTTTCAGGGAGAGGGGTTGCATGGCCGCGCCAGATACAGTCCACGTGCATGTCGTAACACCCATCATTTCCGATGGCTTCCGCGACGAGGCGCCTCTTCACGCCGCGGCACCGGCGGGGTGTAGGCTGACTACCACGTTCCTCGCAAACGGCCCCGCCTCGGTCGAAACGGCAGTGGACGAAGTGCTGGCGGCGCCCGGCGTGATCGATGCCGCGCTTGGGGCGCAGGAACAGGGTGCTGGTGCGGTTGTCATTGACTGTATGCTCGACCCTGGGCTCGACGCCGCCCGCGAGGCGGTGCAGATTCCGGTGATCGGCTGCGGCGAGGCCGCGATGCGCGACGCCGCCGCCCGCGGGGACTTCTCCATCGTTACCGTCCTGCAAAGCCAGGAGCCGCTCTTTCACACGCTGGCGGGGCGCTATGGCCTCGCCGGGCGGCTTGCCTCCGTCCGGGGGATCGGTGTGCCGGTGCTCGCGCTGCACGACGACCCGGACGCGGCCACGGCCTTCACCGTGCGCGAATCCCTCGTGGCGACGGAGCACGATGGCGCGAAGACCGTAATCTTCGGCTGCACGGGAATGTTGGGCTTCGCGCCCAGGGTGCAGGAGGCGCTGGGCGTATCGGCGCGCGTGATCGACCCCTTGCCGCACGCCGTTGCTTTCGCTGCCGCCGCGGCACGCCGGTTCGATCCGGTGGAGCAGGCGGCGGGAGGGCCGCCGCACCGCAAACGCATCGCCGGTTTCGTCGGCTGGCCCTTCCTTGACGCAGCGTTCAACAGTGCAGGGGCCTCGTCATGACCGAGATCGCAGCCACCACACCCGCGCCGGTGAAAAGTGGGGGACTGGGGTTGCGCCAGAGCCAGTTCAAGTGGCTGCTGGTGGTGCCCCTCATCGTCTTTTTCTGCATCTTTTTCGTCATCCCGGTCGGTCTGATATTCGCCACCTCATTCAACCCATCCGCGATCGGACAGGTGGCCCCTACAGCTGATATTACGCTCGAAAACTACATCCGCTTCTTCAGCCGCTCCAACTACCTCATGGCGGCGGGGCGGTCGGTCGTGCTCGGTGTCGTGGTGGCGCTTGTCACGCTCATTGTGGCCTATCCGATGGCCTTCGTGATCGCCAAGACGCGCCATCCGGGCCGCAACACGACGCTGCTGATCCTCGTGCTGGCAGCGATGCAGCTCGACATGGTTATTCGCCTTTACGGGATGATGGTGATCCTGGGCGACAATGGATTGATCAACCAGATGCTGCTCGGTCTGGGGCTGACCAGCGAGGACGCGCCGGTCCAACTGATGTACAATTTCCTCGGCGTAGTGCTGGGGCTGGTCCAGTTCGCGCTGCCGTTCATGATCCTCACGCTCGTCGGTGTGATCCGTGGAATCGACCCGAGCCTCGAGGAGGCAGCGCGGGCGCTGGGCGCCTCGCGGCGGCGCGCATTTTTCCGCGTTACGCTGCCGATGTCGATGCCCGGCATCCTCTCGGGCTCTCTGCTGGTCTTCGCGCTGTCGATCTCGTCCTATATCGTGCCGGCGCTGATGGGCGGCTTCCGTGTCGGGGTTCTTCCCATCCACATCTTCCAGCAAGTCGCCGAAGGCGCGCGCTTCCAGTTCGGCGCGACGATCGCGGTGATCCTTTTCCTGCTCAGCGCGGGCGCAATCGCAATCTACCTGCGCGTGGGCGCACGCCGTTCGGGAGGGCTCGCCTGATGGAACGTCACATTCCTCTTCCCATGCTCATCCTCGCAGTCCTCGGCTTTGCCTTCATGCTCATGCCAATTCTAGTGGTCGTCATGGCCGGGCTGACAGCGGGAGAGTTCCTGACCTTCCCGCCGCAGGGGCTGAGCCTGCGCTGGGTGGCGGCCTTCCTGCAATCGGACAAGTATCTTTCGTCGTTCTTCTTTTCGTTCCGGCTCGCGGTGATGACGATGATCGTCGCGACGATCCTGGGCACTGCGGCCGCCCTGTTCCTCAGCCGAACCGGAATGATCGGTCGCGGTGCGATGCGGGCGTTCTTCCTTTCTCCGGTCGTGCTGCCCGGCGTGGTGATCGGCTTTGCGCTCTTCGCCTTCTTCATCGCCACCGACATGGGCATCTCGCGTACAATATGGGGGCTCTGGATCGGGCATATCCTGTATTCCACACCCTATGTCATCGGCACCGTGGGGGCGGCGCTCGCCTCATACGACACCTCGCTTGAAGAGGCGGCTCGCAGCCTGGGCGCTTCGCCATGGCGGGCCTTTCGCAAGGTGACGCTGCCCAACATAAGTCAGGGCATACAGGCGGGCTCAATATTCGCCTTCATTGTCAGCTTTGGGCAGTTCGAGGTCTCGCTCTTCCTGTCTTCGCCCAATTCAGAGCCGTTGCCGATCGCGATGTACAACTCGCTGCGCTACCAGTTCGAGCCCTCGGCAGCGGCAGCGGGTATCTTCGCGATCACCTTGGTCACCGCGTCGGTGCTGCTGACCAATCGGCTCGTCAATATTCGCCGCCTGCTGGAACGGCAGCAGGCCGGAGGATGATCAGCCTTCAATCAGAAACCACAACCACAGGGAGACACAGAAATGACACGCAAGCTCATCAGACCCACCCGGCGCATGGTGCTCCGCGGCGGCCTCGGACTTGGCGCGGCCGCGGCGTTCCCCGCGCCCTTCATCAACCATGCCTGGGCGCAGGACGTCACGTATGACGGCGAGGTGTTCGACGCCGGGGGTGCGGTGCTCGACATCGGCGAATGGGGCGGCGGATGGGAAGAGTTCGTCCGCGGCGCGCTGATCGACGATTTCGAGCGGGACTTCAATTGCACTATCAACTGGGACAGCTCGTTTCCCTGGTTCCCGAAATTCGTCACCCAGGGCGCACGTAACCCCGTTTTCGATATCTGCAACTGGAACCTGCCGAACCTCATCCAGACCAATCAGGCAGGCGACTTCTTCCTGACCGTCGACGAGATGCGCGAAAACGTGCCCAACGCGGCCGACTGCTGGGACTTCGCATTTGCCAGCGGCGCCGGTATCACCTGGGCCTATCAGCCTTACGTGTTCGCGTATCGCACTGACTCGGGCGAGCCGGTGAATGCCTTCCGCGATTTCTGGGCGCCGCGTTTCGCCAACAAGCGAGGCGCCTACGGAACCGAGAACGGGCTGATGCATTGCTTCTTCATGGCCTGCGCGCGCGAGTTCGGAGAGGACCAGTATGACATGGAGGCGGCATTTGCGGCGATCGAGGACGCCATGCCGCTGAAGATCAGCGAATTCACTTTCAATATGCTTTCGCTGCTCGAGCGGGGCGAGGTGGACATCGCCGTGCACATCGAGGGGGAAGCGCTGTCGCTCAAGCGTCAGGGCGTCCCTGTCGATGTCTGGGAATGGTCGAGCCACCCGATCCTGACCCAGACGAAGACGATCAGCCGCTACGCCGAGCCGATGCAGAAACGTCTGGCTTTCGCGCTGATGAACCGCACGCTCGAGCCGTCCTTCCTGGAGGTGTTCGGTGACGAGTTCCTCTGGCGCCCCACCAACCGCAACGCGGCGATCACGGCTTCGCTCGCCGAGGAAGGGGTGCAGAACACCGCCGACGCGGTCGAGGCGTTCTGGGTGCCTGACTGGGACTTCTTCGTCGAGAACAAGCTCGAGATAACCGATCGCCTGAACGCGATCTTCGGGCTCTGATCTGCATTGCCGGAGCGGCTTTCAGCCGCCTCGGCACCACGCCAGGGACGCCAGCATGTCATACGTTGAATTCCAAGGAATATCGAAGCAGTTCGGTGAAACCCTCGCGGTCGAGGACCTCGACATCTCGATCGCGCAGGGCGAGTTTTTCTCGCTTCTTGGCCCGTCAGGCTGTGGAAAATCGACGACGCTGCGCATGCTCGCGGGCTTCGTTACCCCGACGACGGGGCAGATCCACGTCCACGGCCGCGACATCACCCGGCTTCCCCCGGAGGCGCGCGATATCGGTATCGTCTTCCAGAACTACGCAATCTTTCCGCACATGACGGTGTACGACAACATTGCCTTCGGGCTTGTCGAGCGGAACATGACGAAGAGGGATATCCGCCGCAAGGTCGAGGCTGCGCTCGAACAGGTGGGGATGTCAGGCTACGAGCGCCGTTTCGAGCGCGAGCTGTCGGGGGGGCAGAAGCAGCGCGTGGCGCTGGCGCGTGTGCTCGTCATCGAGCCCGAGATCCTGCTTCTGGACGAGCCGCTTTCGGCGCTCGACAAGAAGATGCGCGAGGAAATGAAGTTCTGGATCAAGGAGATCCAGCGCTCTGTCGGCATCACCACAATCTATGTCACTCATGACCAGTCGGAAGCGCTGACCATGTCGGACCGTATCGCCGTCATGGAGGGGGGGCGCGTGCTGCAGGTCGGCACCCCGGTGGAAATCTATGAATACCCCGCGTCGCGCTTCGTGGCCGAGTTCATCGGCGAGTCCAACCTTCTTTCCGGACGTGTGCAGGAGGTCACGGACGGGCGCTGCGAGATCGATCTCGGCCCCGCCGCGGTTCCCGCGCAGGCGCCCTCCGGGGCACCGCTCTCGGAAGGCAGCGAGGTCGCGCTCCTGATACGGCCCGAAATGATCCGGCTGCACAAGGTTTCGGAGGACGAGGCCCCGATGCTCGAGGGCCGCATCGCCGAGGAGGTCTATCAAGGCTCCCTGCGCCGCTATCAGGTCGAGACTGCCGGACAGAAACTCACCGTCGAGGTTGCCAACCGCCCGGACCTTCCGTTGCGCAGCGCGGGCGAGGCGGTTGCACTTTACTGGAACACCGAGAGCGGCGTGGTCGTCCGGTGATCACCCGAACCTCTTAGCTCGAGGAAATCGCAATGAAGATTGGCGTCGACGTTGGCGGCACGAACACCGATGCCGTCGTGATGGGGGCTGAGGGCGTTATCGGCTGGCACAAGACCCCGACGACCCGAGACGTCACCTCCGGCATCGTGGCAGCGATCTCGTCGGCGATCGCAGACGGTGGTTTGGACCGCCGCAGGATCGATTGCGTGATGATCGGGACAACGCAGTTCACCAACGCAGTGATCGAGCGGCGCTCGCTCCTCCAGGTGGGTGTGGTGCGGCTATGTCTGCCAGCGGCCTCGGCAATCCCTCCTCTGACAGACTGGCCCGCCGATCTCGCCGCCGCTGTGGGGCCAAACGTCAGCCTCGTTGGGGGCGGCCACGAATTCGATGGCCGCAAGATAGCACCGCTCGACGAGGCGGCCGTGGCGCGCGCAGCCCGCGAAATGCGCGCCAAGGGCCTTCGGACGGCGGCGGTTACTTCAGTGTTTTCCCCCATGGACGGCTCGATGGAGCGCCGCGCCGCGGAGATCATCCGCGAGGAGGTGCCCGATATCGCGATCTCTCTGTCTTCGGAACTCGGTCAGTTCGGTTTGCTCCCCCGCGAGAATTCCACGATCATCAACGCGTCTCTGTCCGACCTTGCCATGCACGTGGTCGCGGCCTTTCGTCGAGCGCTTCACGAGCTCGGTCTCGATGTGCCCGTCTTTATAAGCCAGAACGACGGCACGCTGATGCGCGCCAAGGACGTGGAACGCTACCCGGTTCTCACTTTTGCTTCCGGTCCGACCAATTCGATGCGCGGGGCTGTGCATCTCGCCGGCATTACCGACGCGATGGTGGTCGATATCGGCGGGACGACATCCGATATCGGCATGCTACGCCGCGGGTTCCCGCGCCAGTCCACGCATTTTGTCGATGTCGGCGGGGTCAAGACGAATTTCCGCATGCCCGATGTGCTAGCGGTCGGGCTGGGTGGCGGCAGCATCGTGCGCGACGGTGGCCGGCGCGTGGGTCCTGACTCGGTAGGATACGAGTTGACCCAACGCGGGCTCTGTTTCGGTGGCGACACCCTGACCGCGACGGATATCGCCGTGGCAGGCGGATGGGCCGAGATGGGCGACTCCGCGCTGGTGAGCGGGGTTCCGCGCGCCACAATCGATCAGGCGCGCGAGACGATGCGCGCGCTGATCGACAAGAACCTGGAACGAATGAAGACCGAGGCGCGCGACCTGCCGCTACTGATCGTTGGCGGCGGGTCGGTGCTGGTTGACTGGTCTGTCAAGTCGGCGTCCGAGGTGCTCCGACCGGCCTACTCCTTTGTCGCCAATGCCGTAGGCGCGGCGATCGCCCAGGTTTCCGGCGAGATTGAGCGCGTCGTGGCCATCGACGAGCAGAACCGCGAACGCGTGATCGGCGCCGCCAAGGAAGAGGCGCGCAGCAACGCCGTGAGGGCCGGAGCCACGAAGGCGAGCGTGGAGATCATCGAGGTCGAGCAGGTCCCCATCAGCTATCTACCCGGCAATCCGTCGCGTCTTCGGGTCAAGGCTGTGGGCGATTTGCCAATCTGAGGAGGCGAAATGGAAATTGGACTCGACGACGTCGACGATCTCTGCACGGGTGCTGCGTTTCTTGGAGCCGGCGGCGGAGGCGACCCCCATATCGGCGGACTGATGGTCAAGGAGCAACTGCGCGCCGGAAGGCGGATCGAAATACTGGATCCGGATCATCTTGGAGAGGACAGCCTCATCATTCCCACAGCAATGATGGGCGCCCCGACCGTGCTTCTGGAGAAAATCCCCTCGGGCGAGGAACCGATCGAGGCCCTGCGCAGGGTGGAGGAGGCGCTTGGCCGAAAGGCGGATGCCACGATGCCGACCGAGGTGGGCGGCATCAATTCCACGATCCCGCTCTATGTCGGCGCGCGGCTCGGCATTCCGGTGGTTGACGCTGATGGTCAGGGGCGGGCATTCCCCGAACTCCAGATGGAAACCTTCGCCATCAATGGCGTCCCGGGAACGCCGATGGGCATCGCCGACGAAAAGGGCGACAGCGCGTGTCTCACGACCGATGATCACCACCGCATGGAGTGGGTTGCCAGGGGGATTACCATACGCTTCGGCGGCACCGCGTATTTTGCGAACTACCCCATGTCGGGTGCACAGGTAAAGCGTGCCTCGGTCAAGCATACACTCACTCTGGCCCGCGCGATTGGCGGGATCATCCGCAATGCGCGGGGGCGCGGGGGTAACCCGTTTGAGGAACTCGAAAGGTTCATCGCCACGACGAGCTATGGGGTGGCCCGACGCATCTATTCGGGGAAGATCGTCGATCTCGACCGCCAGACAAAGGAGGGATTCACGCTGGGCACTGTCACCATCGATCCGGATACCGGCTTCGGCCCACCCTGCCGGATCAAGTTCCAGAATGAGAATCTGGTGGCCTGGGCGGGCGACGAGCCGCTCGCCGTGGTTCCCGATATCATCGCAATTCTCGACGCGGAGACGGCGGTGCCGATCACGAATGAGACCCTGCGCTTCGGGCAAAGGGTCGTGGTTATGGCCGTGGGTGTTCCGGAGATCATGCGCAGCCCGGCGGCGTTACGCCAGTTCGGGCCCGCCGCGTTCGGTCTCGAGGAAGAATACACGCCGTTGAGTGGCTGAGGCACGCGATGTTTCTGTCGGTTTTCGAGGTGTTCAAGATCGGGGTGGGGCCGTCCTCGTCGCACACGATGGGGCCGATGGTCGCCGGGGCGCGGTTTGTCGAGTTGTTGCGCGCCAGCCCGTTCCGGGTGCATGGGCTCCGGGCCGTGCTGCACGGCTCGCTCGCCTTCACCGGCGTGGGCCATGCCAGCGACCGCGCCACCATCCTCGGCCTGGCCGGCGTC
>PUHN01000064.1 GCA_002967695.1 Rhodobacteraceae bacterium WD3A24
GGTAGGCTCAAGGATTGGCGCCGCGTCGCAACCCGCTATGACCGGTGCCCGAAGGTCTTCCTCTCCGCAATCGCGCTCGCAGCAACCGTCATCTATTGGCTATGAGTCCTGACCCTAAGACCCGGTGGCCCTTTCATCAAGAAGAAGCATTCAGAAATTCTCGAGCGAGTTGCAGCCCGGAAGGCGCAACCCAGCAAACCTGATTAAAGTACTGTTTCGCGTCTGCGAGATTTTGTGGACAATCGCTTTTTCATCCGGGCTCCGTCGGGTGGGGCGCGGTGTCGCGGGGCGGCATGTGGCGCAGGATGTCGGCATGCATCATCGCGCTGTCGAGCCATGCGAAGGCGTGCGAGCCCTCCAGCCCGTCGAGCCGCCGGCGCACCCGGTTGGCCTGTTCACCGAAGCCTTCGGTGACAAAGACCGTGTCGGGGAAGTCGCCGAACGCCTCGGGGCCGAGCGCCTTTTCCATCAGCACCCACAACTCGGCCGCGGCGGCCAGGAACGGCGCCTTGAGATCATCGCGCAGGCCGTCATAGGTCCAGTCAATGGTGTTGACGTAGCTGCGCAGCAGCGGCGTGAAGCGTCGCCAGCCCTCCTGCAGGCCGCGCTTGAGCGCGAGGCGGAACATCTCCAGCGCGTAGAAGCCCCGCTCGTCGCCCTGGCGGATGTCCTGGCCGGGGTGCTGGCGGTAATGCAGGCGCAGATGCTCCAGCGTGGGCACCTCGCCCGCGTGCTGCAGGCTGAGAAGCTGGAACAGCAGGTCGTCGAAGGCGCGGATATGCTCGGGAAACCAGATGTCGCGGTTGTCGAGGAAGTCGCGGCGGTAGACCCGGCGCCAGATGGTGGGCTGGCGGGTCATCAGATCGGTGCCCGCCATCAGGGTCATGGTCGAGAGCGGCTCGTTCGGCGGGGGCGCGGAGGCATCGACGGCCTCGGGGCCCGGCCGGCTGTGCCAGTTGCCGCCGGCATCCTGTTCCAGCAGGTCGAAACCGCCCTGCACGACCTCGGCGCCGGTGTAGCGGGCGAGCTCCAGCAGCTGCGAAAACAGCTCGCGGTCGGCCACGTCGTCGGAATCGACGAAGGCGACATGGGTCGCGTCCGACATCAGCCGCCCGTAATTCCGCGCCGAGGCGCAGCCGCCATTGGGCTTGCGGTGCAGGATGACGCGCAGCTCATGCGCGAAACGCTCTTCCACCAGCTCGCCGCCCCCGTCGGTCGAGCCGTCATCGACCACCCGCACCCGGATGGCCGGGTCATCGGCGGCGGTCAGGCTCTCGACGCACTCCGCGATCCAGTCGCGGGCGTTGTACATCGCCACCACGATGTCGAGGCCCTCCCGCCGGTCGTCGGTTCCGGGCGCGCGGCGCAGGGCGCGGGCGGGGGCGCCGGCCACGGGCAGCCAGGTCTCGCGCGCGCCGGGGGTGTCATAGATGAGCCGGGCGGGCACATGATGCCATGTCTCGCCGATGACGTGATCGAGCGGGACATCATCCAGCCCCTCGAGAATCGCCGCCTCCATCCCCGGGGCGAGGAGCTTCAGCAGAGTCGGCTCGAGCGTCGCCAGAGCCCCCGCGGGAAGGGTGGGATAACGGCTGCCGCCCGGCCCGAGGGCGCCGGCCGCCGGCCGGCGTTCCGCCTCGACAAAGCCGGGCTTGGACGTGTCGCGGCGATAGGCCCGCTGCGGGCAAAGCGTGGCGAGCGCGGCAGCGTCGCGCGCCGCGAGCGCCGCGGCCAGCCGCGCGTGATCGGCCTGCGCCTCGTCCCCGCCCACGGCGAGGTTGAGCGCGACGACATTCTCGCACCCCATTGCCGCGATATTGCGCTCAAGCGCCGCGAAGAATTCCGGGTTGGGCTCGAAGCACCAGAGTGTCCAGCCCGGAAAGGCCCGCGCGAAGGGCAGCGCGAAGGCACCGAACCCCGCCCCGATATCGACCGCCACGCCGTCGCGCGGCAGGCTGCGCACCGACAGGGCGGGGTCATAGATCGTGCCGAGCCGCCAGAGCGAATCCTCGGCGAGAAAGCGCGGCACCCTCGCGGGCAGCTCCAGCGACTGGCCGAAGGCATGCAGGGGGACGGGCCCGGTCGGCGCGCCCATCTCCGCCGCGTCCCTGCCCCGGCGCATGCGGCCCAGAAAACGCTCAACAGGCATGGGCGAGCTCCCTCACGCGAATGCGCACCGGGTCGGGCACCGACAGCGTCTCGAACGCCGTATCAGGGAACTGCAGATAGAGCGGATCGACCAGACGGACCATTGCGCGGGTCAGTTGATGAAAATGCGGCCGGTCCGCGTGGCCGATCATCTCGCCGCACCATGTCAGCAGCTTCATGCAGGCGCAGAACACCGCCGCACGCTGCAGCGGGTCGGCGAAGGCCGGGGTGCGGGCGAAGGTCTCCAGCGTCATGCGCGTGACCGCGACGATATCAAAACGCCGCGCGCCGCTGCCGGCGGTGATCTGCGGCCGGCCGTAGCGGCGGAAATAGGCGAAGCACGGCGTCTGCGCGAAGGCGATGCGCCCGGCCGTCGTCACGGCGCCCGCGTGAAAGAAGATGTCCTCGAAGAAATGCGTGTCGGGAAAGCGCAGCCCGGCCCCGGTCACCAGGGTGCGGCGGACGACCTTGTTGGCCGATTGCGGCTCGAGCATGAGCGCGAGCGCGCGCAGGAACGCGGCATCCGGCGTGTCGGGGCCCAGCACGCCCTCGGGGCAGTGCGCGGCGATCTCCTCGAAACGCGGGGTGTCGTAGAAGGGCTGCGGCGCGCCGCGCAGCTCGCCAAGCGCGCCGCGGCAAAGGATCAGGTCGGGATCGTCGCGCGCGATGATCCCGGCGATGGTCTCGAAGGCCCAGGGCGGGCGGCTGTCATCGGCATCGAGAAAGCAGACATAGTCGCCCCGCGCCTGCGCCAGCCCCGTGTTGCGCGCCGAGGACAGCCCGGCATTGGCCTGGCGGATGCCCCTCAGGCGCGGGTCATGGATCTCCTCGATGACGGCGCGCGTGGCGGAGTCCGCGCCGTCATCGACGACGATCATCTCGAAATCGTCAAAGCCTTGCGCCTGTAGGGAGCGGATGCTCGTGCGCAGCAGCGCGCCGTCCTCGAAGGTGGTGGTGATGCAGGACAAGAGCGGCATCTCGTCTCCCCATAGGCGCCGTGGCGGCGCGCCGGACCGCCCGCCCTTGGCACGAGGCTGCCGCAACCGACGGCATTCGCCTGCCTACTTCGCAATCCCCGGCAGGGGTGTCAATTTCCAGTTGGCGCGCCAGCCCGTTTGCCGGCTGCGCCGCATCCTTGGCCATCGCCAATTTACCCTCTGTTAACCTTTGCGCCGCTAGCTTGCGCCGGTGTCAGAGGTTCGGACGCCTCCGCCGAGGAGTCCCCGGTTTTCGCGTGGTTTCGGAAAATTCCGTGGATGACGGCGAAGGTGGAAAGGCATGCGACGGGTCGCCTCGGCACTGGTGTGCACCAATCATCTGTTCATGTGGGCGGGCTCCGAGCTTGTCGCCATCGAGATGGCCGAGGAACTGCTCGCCCGCGGCATCCGCGTCGACATCTTCGCCACGCTCGCGGACCGGGATTTCCTGCACGGCGTCTTCGGCGACCGGGCGGGCCTCATCGAGCGGGCCGAGGCGGTCGATCTTGCCCGCTACGACCTGGTCTATGCCCAGCACCATGTTTTTCCCCCGATCCTGGACGCCGCGCTGGCGCGCGGCCCCATCGGCGCGGGGCCGGTACTGGTCTGCAACCACCTATCGCCCTTCGTGCCGCTGGAGGCGCCGGGCCCCTTCGTCGAGCCCGCGCTGGCCGATGTGATCCTGGCCAACAGCGCCGAGACCCTTGCGATGCTGGCAGAACTGGGGCCGCCCCTCGACGCGGCCCGGCTGTGGCCCAACCCGGCGCCGCGGGCCTTCGCCGGCCTCCCGGCGCCGCCGGCCGCGCAGACATATCTCGCCGTCTCCAACCATCGCACGCCCGAGCTTGCGGCGGCGCTCGATCTGCTTGCGCGGCAGGGCACGCCCGTGCGCCGGATCGGGCAGGGCCATGCATCCGAGCGGGTGAGCCCTGCGCATATGGCCGCGGCCGGGGGCGTGGCCACCATCGGCAAGACGGTGCAATACGCCCTGCGCGCGGGGCGGGCCGTCTATTGCTACGGGCCGCATGGCGGGCCGGGCTGGCTGGACGAGGGGAATTTCGAGGCCGCGCGCGCGGCCAATTTCTCGGGCCGTTCGCACCCCGAGAGGAAATCGAGCGAAAAGATCGCGGACGAGCTTGTCGCCGGCCTGCCCGCTGCGGCGCGTTTCGCCGATGCCTTTGATCCCGCCGCGCATGATTTCTGTCTGGAGGCGCTGGTCGACGGGCTTCTGGAGGAGGCGGGTTCGAGGCTGTCCGACCCTGCCTGGCAGGCGCGGCGGCGCGATCTGCTGGCCAGCCCGCAGACCCGACAGGCTGTCGCGCTCGAGGCCAATCTCTGCGGGGCGATCCGCAAGTTCTATCTGAACTTCCGCAAGTCCCGCGGCGACGCGGCGCGCGTTGCGTGACGGGCGCAAGATGATCGTCCGGCCGCATTCGACCCGCCTGTTTCCCAAGAACCGCGGCGCCGACGGCTATGCCGTCACCGGCCTCGCCGCGCGTTGCGACTGGGTGGTGCTCAGCGACAACCGCGCGCCGCATGTGCATCTGCACCGCCACCGCGACACCGATCGCCCGCGCCACATCTTCTTGTCATTGCGAGCGCCCTTCCATGCGGTGCGGTATTTCGCGCAGGAGATCCTGCCCGCGCTCGCATCGGATTTCGTGCTGATCACCGGGTCGGAGGACGCAACCCTGCCGCACCAGACCGATGCCCGCTGGCGGCGCTTTGACGCCGCGGAGCGCGCGATGCTGGCGCGCATCCTTGACCATCCCCGGCTTGTCCACTGGTATGCCGAGAACCTCGACGAAGGCGGGCATGCCAAGCGCTCGCCGCTGCCGCTCGGGCTGGTGTTCCCGGATGGCATGCCCGATGAGCTGGTTCTGCCCGCCCCGCCGCCGCTCGCCCGCCGTCCGCTCCGGCTGTTCTGCGCCCATCGCCACCGCGAGGGGCCGCAATGGCAGACCCGGCGCGATGTCACGCGGCTCGCGCAGGGCCCGTGGCAGGGTTTCTGCACCGCCCCCGCGCACGAGATGCCGGAGCCGGCCTTCATGGCACAGGTGGAGCGCCACGCCGTCGTGCTGTGCGCCGAGGGCGGCGGCCTCGACCCCTCGCCCAAGGCCTGGTCGGCGCTCCTCCACGGCGCGATTCCGATCATCCGCAACACGGCGCTCATGCCGGCTTACGCCCATCTGCCCGTCGCCGTGGTGGAGGACTGGCACGCCGATGCGCTCTCGCCCGCGCGCCTCGCCCGCTGGCGCGATGCGCTGCTGCCATGGTTCGACGACGCGTCCGCGCGGCGCGAGGTGCTGCACCGGCTGTCGGCGGATTACTGGTGGAGAATCATCGCCGCAGGCAGGCCGGTCGCCCCGCCCGAGCCGGTGGCTCAACTTGCCGACGCGCCCCACTCAGGGCGCATAGTCGAAGCGCGCGCATAGCGCGCGGTAGCTTTCGCTCGTGGTCCGCTGCGCTTCGATCTCCCCGGGTACCTCGCGCCGCGGTCGCGGGCCGATCTGCGCATCCTTGCGCCCGCTGTCGCCGCTCAGGCGCACCGCGCCGATCAGATCGGTCGCCAGCGGCGCGTATTTCAGATCGAGATGCTCGCACATGCGCCGCAGGACCGCCTGCGGATCGACGGTGAAATCCTCGTAGAGGACGACCGGAACGCCCTCGTGGCGCTCAAGGAAGGCAAGGTAGCGCCGCGCGTATTCCTCCAGCGTGGCGGGGGCGAAATGCACCCAGCCGTTTGATCTCAGCGACAGGAAGGAATCGAGCGGATGGCGCATCGTCAGCACTGCGCGCTGATCGAACCGCTCCGCCACCATCTCGCGCAGGGTCGGGCGGGCGTCGAAATCCACCGCTTCGCGGCAGAACTGCGAATGGGCATGGTCGCGCAGGATCAGCCGGCGCCCGCGTTTCTCCAGCCCGGCCTTGGCCGCCGCGAGCCCCTCCAGAAAGGTGGCGATGATGGTCTCCTCCTCGACCGGGCGGACGCTGTGGCGCAGCGCAAAGATCAGGTCGGTGGGGGCGAAGGGAACCTTGCCCGAATTCGACAGCGTGATCTCGCTCAACGGGTCGATCTCGCTGAGCACGACGGTGTTGGGCAGGGCGAACAGGGATTTGGCCATCAGCGTCCCGCCGGTGCAGGCGAAGTGATGGATGGTACGCAGCGGCTGCGGCCCGGCGATGGCCGCACAGGCGCTTTCGCATTGCGCCAGCAGGCTGGGCAGTGGCTCCGCCGGCGTCTCCGCCTGTTCGAGGTCATCGCTGTAATCGCGCAGCATCTCCAGCGCCTCGTCGAGCGAGTGCACCAGCGCCTGGGAGGGGGCGTCACGCGTCATCGGTGCGCTTCTTCCTGCTCGTGGACTTGCGCGCCTTGCTCGCGCGGGCCTTCGGCGCCGCCCCGCTGCCGGAGGCGTCGGATATCTCCGGCGCGGCCGCGGTTTCGTCCGCCAGCTGCAACTGACGCAGCTGCCGCGCCGCATCCTGCAGGCGCGGCGTGAGCTTGCGCAGCAGCTCCTCCTGGTTCGCGCGCGTCTCCTCCGACTGCCTGTATCGTTCCCTCAGATCGTCGAGATCGGATTGCAGCAGCCCCTGCATCCGCATCGCCAGCCCGAGATCGGTGGCGGCCTTGTCGCGCTCCTTCTGGGTCTGCGCTGAGGCGGCCTCCAGCTCCTCGAGGCGTTTGGCCCGACTTTCGGCCTCGGCCTTGTGCGCCTCCGCCTGCGCCTGGGCCTCCTTGAGCGCGGCCTCGCGCTCGGCCAGCGTGGCCTCCAGCGAACGGGCCTTTTCCTCAGCGGCCGCGAGGTCGGCGCGCAGTTTCTCCGCCTCGGCGGCGGCCTCTTCCCGCGCCTCGGCCAGTTCGGTCTCCAGCGCCGCGCGCGCCGTCTCGGCCTGCGAGAGCTTGTCCTCCAGCTCCGCGACCCGGTTGCCATGTGTCTCCGCCTGCGCCTGGGTCTCCTTGAGCGCGGCCTCGCGCTCGGCCAGCGTGGCCTCCAGCGAACGGGCCTTTTCCTCAGCGGCGGCCAGCTCGGCGCGCTGCTTATCCGCCTCGGCGGCGGCCTCTTCCCGCGCCTCGGCAAGCTCGGCCTCCAGCGCCGCGCGCGCCGTCTCGGCCCGCGAGAGTTTGTCCTCCAGTTCCGACACCCGGTTGCCATGCGCCTCCGCCTGCGCCTGCACCTCGGTCAGCGCCGCCTCGCGCTCGGCCAGCGTGGCCTCCAGCGAACGGGCCTTTTCCTCAGCGGCCGCGAGGTCGGCGCGCTGCTTCTCCGCCTCGGCGGCGGCCGCCTCCCGGGCCTCGGCCAGTTCGGTCTCCAGCGCCGCGCGCGCCGTTTCGGCCTGCGAGAGTTTGTCCTCCAGCGCCGAAATCTGCTCACCGCCCTTTTCGACCTGTGCCTGGGCCTTCTTGAGCGCCTCCTCGGCCTTGGCGCGCTTGGTCTCCGCGGCTCTGGCGCTGTCGTCGCCCTTCGTCGCCCTACCGCGCTGTTTCTCGGCCTCGGCCTTGTGCGTTTGCGCCTGCGCCTGGGCAGCTTCCAGCGCCGTGCGGGTCTCGGTGAGCGCCTTGTCCTTTTCGACCCTCTCTGCCTCCAGCCTCTGCACCTGATCCGCGCGGGCCGCGAGCTCGGCGCGGAGCTTTTCGGCCTCGGCCTCGAGTGTCGCGATTCGGCGGCGTGCCGGGTCCGCCTTCAGCCGCAGCTCGGGCCAGTCGGGATCGTCCTCATCGGCCTCCTCGAGCAGGATATACCGCTCCGCCAGCCAAGACTGCAGGCGCGCGCGATCCCACGCGCCCGCGAACATGCTTTCGGACCCGCAGCGCAGGGAAAGCAGATCGAGCCGGGCGAGTGCGCCGCAATCCTCAAGACCCTGGAGGATGGCGGGCTCGGCCCCCGGCATGTCGATGCGCAGCCGCACGGGCGCGGGCAAGGCGGCGGGATCGTCCAGCAGTTGCGCCGCGGCGACCATGCGGGTGCCGACACTGCCGCGCGCCTTGAGGCCGGGAAACAGCGCGCGCAGCGCCTCGGTCGGCGCCTGCGCGCTGCGCAGCCCCGGCAGGTTGTAGCTGACAAGCTCGGCCGCGCCCGTCTCGCCGGCAAGGACCGCGTCGATCACCTCGACCCCGTCCATCCCGGCGAGCTGTTGCGCGAAGGCGCCGCCGCTGGTCTCGGCCGGCTCCACGATGATGAGCCGTTCGGGCACCCCGCCGAGGCCCTCCAGCAACGCCTCGAATGGCGCCGCGGCGCCGATTCCGGCCACGATCAACGTGCCCGGCACCCGTTTCATCTCAGCAGTGTCCATGCCTGCCCTCGCGTGCTGACCCGGTGCTTTTGCCGGCACGCTATCGAAAGCCCGCCGCGCGCACCAGTGTTGCGATGGGGCCTGCACCCGATGCCCTACGCAGGTTGAGCAGGCCGGGCGCGGAAAGACGGGCGGCATGGCGGGCCGGATCGCTCATGGCCTAGAAATCGATGCCCGAACGCTCGACGGTCATCCCCGTCGGGCCGAGTCGCTCGGCCACCTCGGAAAACGAGCTCCAGGTGCTGGCCAGCAGCCGCGGGCTGGCGGCGAGCAGGATCAGGTCGGCCAGCGCGTATTGCAGCTGGCGCGGCGAGCGGTCGTAGAGGTCGCGCTCCAGCCAGGCGAGCCGGTCGCCGTAGCGCGCGGCCAGGCGCGTGTAGGTCTCGGCCAGATCGGCGGCGAGGAAGATCCTGCGCACCGTGCCTTCGGCGATCAGTGCGTCCAGCCGGGCGATGAACTCGTCGGCATGGCTCTTGCGCCGCCATTCGACGATCTCGCGGTGGCGATGCGCGGGCCAGTTGTCGGGCGACTCGTAAGGCAGGTGATCGAAGCCCGCCCCGGAGGCCATGCGGATATGGGCGGCCACGTCGGTACGCGCGCGCACGCGGGCGACCAGCTCGCGCACGGGGTCGGCCGCCACCAGCCCGCGCAGAAAACGCCCTTCGCCCTCGAAATCGCGATGCGGGCCCGTCAGCGGATAGGCCGAGCGGATATAGACATCGCCCTGGCCCGCGTCGCCCTCGGCCAGGATCGGCTCCTCGAAGCGCGCGCCGGGCTCGACCTCCATGTAGTTGTAGATGCGCATGCTGCGCGCGCGCAGCAGGTCGGCGGCGTCGTCGTCCTCGATGACCGGGCCGGGATAGCGCAGCAGGTCGTGGATGCGCGCCTCGCAGTGATGATCGGGCCGCCAGATCACGACCAGCGCGCGATCGGTGCGCGCGGCGATCCCAGCGGCCGAGGCCATGGCGCGCAGCCGGTTGCAAAGCCCGTGCTGGACGTCGATGTAGAGCCGCGGCCGGGCCAGGACATGCGCCGGCGCCGCGCGGGCGCGCGGGTTGATCGGTCCGGCCGGGTTGGTCGAGTCGGGCATTGCGCCGCCCTGCGCTGGAGCTGCCGGCCCGTTCTGCACGGCCGGGGCCGGGCAGGGCAAGGCCCCTCCGGGCGCCGGGCCTTACAGCGGCGGGATGTCGTACGCCTCGGGCGGGTTATTGTCCGGCATCCCGACGGGGCCATCGCCCTCCACCGTGATCGGCTCGGGGAACAGCGCCTCTTGCGGGGCGCGCGGGCCGACGGGAAAGACCAGCGCGACGCGCCAGTCGCCCCCCTCGTGGACGGGCGGCTCGGCGAGCCAGGGGCAGTTGCCGGGCGCGTTCAGATCGCACTCGGCGCCGTTGATGGTCAGCACGTCGCCCGTGCGCGTCAGCGTCATCTGCGCCGCCGTGTCGCGGTATTGCGGGGACAGGATGATCTGCATGGGTCTCTCCTCAGCTCAGGTCGGACCAGCGGCCGCTGGCCGCGGCGCGGATGTTGACGCTTCCCGCGATCGCGCTGTGGGCGATGATGCGAAAGGTCACGGCGGTGTCGGAAATCGCGACGATGGAAAAGCCGATGGCATCGGGATGATCGGCCGCGATGGTGACGGCCGGCGTCTCCGTGCCGAGAAAGGCGCTGGGATATGTCCATGTCACATCGGTCGAGCGAAAGACGTTGCCGGCGGCGGTGGCCACGTCCGTCACGCTCAGGTCGGTGCGGGTGCAGTCCATCCAGCCCGAGGCGCGCCGCTCGAAGCGGCCGTTGGAATTGCTGCCGGGCTGGAGCACCGCGCCGGTGGGCATCCCGCCGGACTGGGAGACGGCGCCCAGCAGGTTGCCCTGATGCCACAGCTCGTTCCACAGCATCGCCCCGGTGGCCGAGGCACGGGTGCCGAAGAAGACCTTGAGATTGGCCGGGTTCATGGTGCGCCGCCAGGCAAACGCACCCGGATGGGCGGAGTTGGTGCGCAGAACCACCGCGTAGCCGGCATAGGGCGCGCCGGTGCCGGGGGCGTCGGTCGTGGTGCTCTCGATGTAGCGGTAGAAGCCTGGGACAAGCTCTGCGGCGAAATCCTCGATCAGCGGCGGGCCGTCGGCCGCCGTGCTGCCCAGCCCGAAGGCGCCCTTTCCGTTCTCGGCGAGCCTGAGCAGGCGGCCGGGGGTGTCGTCGACCCCGTCGGCCATCACAGCGTCGCCGGAGACGAGCCCGCTCGCCGTCGCGATCTTCAGCGCCGTGATCCAGCCCGCCCCGTCCGGCGAGACCTTGATCGACCAGTCGTCATCGCCCGCCGTGCCCATCTCGGCGCGCCCCGAGAACCCCGTCTGGAACAGCAGGCTCGCCGTGTCGGCGGGCGCGGCCTTGTTGATCTTGAGCCGGTGATCCGCGCCCTCGTGGGACAGCAGGCTGGCCGGGGCGGAGACGGCGAGCCGGTTGGTGGCGTCGTGGGCCGCGTTGATGCCCAGCCCCGTGAGGTTGTCGAGTTCCGGCGGCGCCCAGCCCGCCTCGGTGCGGATGCGCAGCGCCGCTTCCGCCCGGCCCCAGGCGCGCCAGCCCGGCTGCGGCGCGATGAAAACCCAGCCGCCCTGCACCCAGGCCGCGAGCCTGTCCGCCTGACCCGCCCAGTCGCCCGTGGGCGCCGGCCCCAAAGCCCAGATCCGGCCCTCCTCGGGGGTTGCGGGCGGCGTGGCGGCGTCGAACGCTTCGACGACGAGCTGGACGAGCAGATCGAGCCGTTGCACCGCCTCGTTATGGGTGATGTGTTTCTGTGCCTGGGCCGGCTGAATATAGGGCAGCTCGAGCCTGGCCGAACTCTGCGTCATCATGGCCTCCGGTGATGGTCGAACGCGCCGGATCGTCCGGCCGATCCGCAAAGATCGGGTGACGCCGCCGTGCGCAGGCCGGGGGGCGGGCGCAACGGGCCGCGCGGCATTGACCTTGCGCCGCGCCGGCGCGACAGTCGCCCGGACAAGGCGAGAGGCGCGGTGATGGGCCATTCATGCGAGACATTCGCGAACGGGGTGCTGGAGGCGCTCGCCGCGCATCAGGGCGCGGGGGCGGTGGCCAACAATGCGCGCATCGTGCCCGGATTTCACCCCACCTGGGACGACGAGGACGGCGCGGTCACGCTCATCCACGACTGCGGCCCCGAGAGCTTGGTGCGGCTCGAGGCAAGCGTTGCGGGGCAACCCAGATGGCTCACGCTCAATCTCGATCTCGGCGTGGACGCCTTCGACCCCGGCGACGTGATCGGGATCGTCGCGGAGATCGCGGGCGACGGCGAGGCCGAGCTCACGATGTTCATCCGCACCTCGGGAGAAGATGGCGAGGTCGATACCGAACTGGCCGAGCCGCTGGCGCTGGCCGCCGCCCCGCATGTGGCGACCGCGCTGCACACGGTCGGGCGGGGCGACAATCTCGCGGGCGAGGAGCGCTTTCACATGCTCGGCATGCGGCTTCCCCGGCGGGATTTCAAACTGGACATCAAGGAGATGAGGGTCTTCGTCCTGCCCGCCGGCCATGGCCTGCGGTCGCGCCCGATGACGCTGGCCGGCGCTGCCGACTGACGGCGCTCAGGGCCGCGAGAGCCCCTGCCGGGCCGCGCGGAGGGGCGCCGTGACCTTCCAGGAAGTCGACTCGCGCAGACGCATGATCTCGTCGCGCGCCGCCTGCAAGTCCGCAGTGAGTCGGTCGCGTTCCTCTGCCAGCGCGGCCCGCTCCTGCCGCGCCTGCGCCGCCATCTGCAGGATCTCCGCGCCCAGCACCGATTCCCGCAGCCGCTGAACCTCGCGCGCCTCCTCGAGCTGACGGCCCACGGCGTCGAGCTGCGCCTTCAGCAGGTGCCTGTCGCCAAGCTCGGAGTTGAGCGACTCGACCCGTCCTTCCAGCTCAGTCTTCTCGCCAAGCAGCCGCTCGGTCTCTCCCAGCATTTGTTGCAGGTTCTCGCGCAGCAGGTCGCGTTCCTCGGTCAAACTGGACACCTCCTGCGCGGCCTTGCGCGACGCGTCTTCGGCCGAAGCGCGCTGTTCTTCCAGCCGGGCCTCGAGCCCGGCACGAGCCGCGTCGGCGGCGTCGAGTTTCTGCCGTGCCTCCGACAATTCGCCGCTTGCCCGGTCGCGCTCTTGGCGGAGGGCCTCAAGGTTTGCCTCCAGCTCGGTCTTCTCGCCAAGCAGCCGCTCGGCATCAGCGTGCATCTGTTGCAGGTTCTCGCGCAGCAGGTCGCTCTCTTCGGCCAAAGCGGCCGCTTCCCGCGCGGCTGCCGAAATCCCGTCGCGGCCTAGGGTGCGCGGGGTAACAGGCCCGAGAAGCATCGCCTCGAACTCGTCGGCCAGCTCCAGCGCCCTGGAATCATTCGCCAGCAGGGTCGCGGCGATCGCGGCGTGAACGTGCGAGACCTCCGAGCCGTGCCCCATCTGCACCGTCTCGGCAGGCCCGAGATGCACACCGAGCCGCGCCCCCAGGGCCTCGGCAACTGTCTCCGGTCGGGAGGCGAGCATTCCCGCATCGACCATCACGACCCGTCGCCGCGCCTTGCGGCAGACTCGCAGGAGCGCCTCGCAGCCCTCGCGCCAGGCATCGAGCGCGGCCTCGGGCGCCGCGCCGGCCTGAAGAGCCCGCTGAAGATGGTCGAGCGGGGCGCGGACCGGCACCAGAACCGGCGCCGCCCCGTCCAGCGCGAGCGCCGCCTCAACGCTCTCGCAGCGGACCACCGTGATCGGCGGCGCCGCGCCCTCGGCAACCGCCTGCACCGCCTCAAGGGCCGCCGCCTCCCCTTCGGCGACCAGCAGCCGCAGTGCCTCGGAGCCGACCGAGATGTCTTGCTGGGTTTGGGACATGCACTCGCTCCGGAAGGTCACGACGCTCACAATATCCATAGATAAAGGCACGGCATATGACAAACTTTCCGGACAGCGGTATAGCAGCGCGTGATATTGTCCGTGCAGACTGCACCGCTATGATGCGGTCTGCAAGCGCAGTGCGGGTTTTGCGGCGGCTCAGCGAGGCGTCTAACACCATGTTAGGGGAGAGAATGGCGTGCGATCGAGGCACAGCCATCCGCGCATGTCGAGCATGAAACAGTCCTTCTGGAACCCGGAGCCGGAGGAGGCCCTGACGCGATGTCGGGCTGTCTGGCAGCATCGCGGGTTCCTTCCGTTGCGCGACATCTATGAGGCCGCAGCGGAAATTGCGGAAGACAACGAGATCGAGACCGTTGCGCGGCGCTTGATGCTCGCTTTCGATGGCGCGAGACCCGTGCAGGCGCAGATCGACCGCGCCGCCCGCTCTGGAAACAGGGAGGCAGAGCAGCTTGGCGCCCTGCTTCGCCAGCGCGGATTGAGCCATCACCCTTGCTGGACAATCTCTCGCAGACGGGCGAGGGAACTCGAGGGGAAGCTGGCCGCCGATCCCGAGTCCTATCTCACCGGCCTTGGCACCACGCTGCCTTACCCCGCGGTGATGGATGACGAATGCCTGGCTTTCGAAGGCGACTGGGCCAGGCAGGCACTTGACCGCTCGCTCGATAGGCTCAACCGGTTCATTGCCGCGCGCCGCTCCGACACCGCCATTCTGGTTGGCAACGGGCCATCGCTGGCGAAGGTCGATCTGGACCTTCTGGAGGGGCAGGACGTCTATATCTCGAACTACGCCATCCGCGATGCTCGGCTTCACCGGCTGGCCCGTGGCGTGGCAGTCTCGAACCGCTTCGTCGCCCGGCAGGAGCCGCATCTGTTCCAGACGACCCCGCTGTGGAAGTTTCATCCGCTCTGGCTGGGTGATGTCCTGCGCGACACGCCGGAGACCGTGTATCTGAACGCGCTTGGGGGCGAGCTGTTCTTCTCGCAGGACGTGACGACAAGGATCGCCTGGCACTCGACGGTGACCTTCTTCTGGCTGCAGATACTCTACGCGGCCGGCTATCGAAAGGTCTGCCTGATCGGTGTGGACAATTCCTATCATCAGCAGCCGGGAGCGCGCGAGGGAGATCTGATCGAACAGACCGCGCTGGATTACAATCATTTCGACCCGGAATATTTTCGCGGAAAGGTCTGGCAGGCGGCCGATACCGACCGAATGGCGAAGACCTACCGATTGGCGCGCAGCCATTTCGAGGCCGACGGCAGGGAGATTGTGAACTGCACGATCGGCGGCAACCTCGAAGTGTTTCGCCGCGCCGCGCTGTCCGGGGAGCTGTCAGCATCAATCGCTCCACCGATCGAGCCTGACGATGGCGCGAGAGCGCAGAACAATGCCGCGGCACGGCGCGATGTCGTTCGCCAGACTGCCGAAATTCTGCTTTCGCGTGCGCGATGCGAAGGAACCCCTGCCGGGTATGCACTCTTGAAATCCGACGATCCGGCGCGCGCGCTGCATGAACGCGTGCAGGCCTTCGTGAAGTCACTTGAGCCGCCGCAATGAACGCCGCCAGGGCGCGCCCCTACGATGCGCGGTTCAGGACGCCAGAACCCGGTGTTCCCGCTGCCCCCTGGAGACTCCGGCGGCAGCAAAGGTGCAGCCGGAGCGCGACCATTCAGTCAGTTGCTCCGGCGTCAGTCCTTCCTGCGCCGTGGTGCAGTGAAGCGTTGCGAGATCTTCTCCGCCGAAGGCCGGGCAGGAAACATTTGGCGCGTCGATGTACAGGGCCTGCTGGAAACGGCCGTCCGGGCCATAAGCGGCAATCCGCGCCGCGCCCCACTGCGCCACCCAAAGCACACCGTCGGCGTCAATGACCGCGCCATCGGGGTTGAGCGCCTCGGCCGAGAGATCGAGGAAGACGTCCGGCTCGTCGGCGGGCCAGCCGTTTTCATCCAGCGCGACCTTCATGATCTGCCGCGTTGCCGTGTCGGTGAAATGCGCGAACCGTCCACCGGGGGGGAAGCAGATGGCGTTCGGGATGGTCATTTCCCCGAAGAGTCGACGCAGTTCCCCCCGATACCAGCGCCAGATCGCCCCCGCGCCACTCTCGGCCTGCTTGCCCATGGTCCCGATCCAGAACCCGCCCTGAGGGTCGGCGCGGCCGTCATTCGAACGCGTCAGCGGATTGTCGGCTTCAATCCCGCACAGGCGTGTGCGCGAGCCGGTCGGGATGTCGAATCGCCACAAACCGGACTCGGATGCCAGCAGCAGCCGGTCGTGATCAAGCCACGCAGCTGCGGAATGCATCTCGTCGAACTGCCATTCCGCGGGGCCATCCGCACCCCGCGCCAGCATCCGCCGCCCGGGTATGTCGAACCAGAACAGGGTCTCGCGAAGCGGATGCCAGAGCGGGCCCTCACCAAGCTCGCATGCGCGGTCATCGAAAATCCGCGCGGTCATCCGGTCACGGCCACGCCGCCGTCGATCACAAGCGACTGGCCCGTCATCATCCGACTGGCGTCAGAGGCCAGAAACAGCGTCCCGCCAACGATGTCCTCGGGCGAAAGCGCCTGCTTGAGGCACTGGCGCTCCAGATGGGCGGCCAGCCCTTCGGGGGTGACCCACATGTCGCGTTGCTTCTGGGTCAGAACCCAGCCCGGTGCCAGTGCGTTCACCCGTATCAGATCAGGTCCGAATTCGCGGGCAAGGCTGCGTGTCATCCCGTTGATGCCCGAATTCGCGGTGGTGTAGACAGGGTAGCCGGTATTGCCGATCATGTAGCTGATCGAGGTCAAATTCACGATGGAGCCGCCTCCGGCCTCCTTCATGCCGGCAATGACCGATTTGGCGGCGAAGAAGTAAGCTTTCAGATTCACCGCCATCAGCCGGTCCCAGTCAGCCTCGCTCGTGGTCAGCGTGTCATGCCGGGCATCGTTGGCCGCGTTGTTGACAAGAACCGTGACCGGTCCATGAGCGGCATTGGCCTCATCGACGGCCTGAAGCAGCGCCGGCACATCGGTGATGTCGCAGCGTATGAAGAGCGGACGATTGCCGGTTTCGGCCTCGGCCGCATCGCAGAACGCCTCGGCATCGGACCGCTGGACGAACGCGACCCTCGCGCCCTGTCGGAGAAAGCCCAGCGTGAGCGCCGCGCCGATACCGCTACCGCCACCCGTGACCAAGACCGACCGTCCCTCAAGATCGGGAAAGACTGGCTGTGATGTCAAATCAGTCGCTTTTCCTGTCGCCTGAAAATCACATAACGCCAGTCTGTTCGCCATGTCCAGACGGGAAAGCGCGGACACGAGGGCCAGCCCCGGGGTAGACAGGCCGTGGGCCGCCAGCTATCCGTTCGGACAAGCTTGAGAGGACGATGAAGGGAGATACGTGGTCTTGTCACCGTCGCGCTTGATGCATCCTTCACTCCTTCCGGACAACTCTGGTTCAGGTTGCTAGGCCATGCGGGCCAGTATCGTCATAAGAACCCTGAACGAAGCCCGCCACCTTGGCGATCTGCTCAAGATGATCGCGCGTCAGAACGTTGATGGCCTGGAGGTAGAGACTGTCCTCGTCGACTCCGGCTCCACGGATGGAACCGTCGAGATCGCCCGAGATCACGGTGCACATATCACGACGATCGACAGGGCGGAGTTTTCCTTTGGCAGATCGCTCAACCGAGGCTGCGCGGTCAGCAGTGGCGACCTGCTCGTGCTGGTATCCGGCCATTGCGTGCCGACGGATGAGAACTGGCTGCGCAACCTCTGCGCGCCCCTGATCGAGGGGAAGGTTGCCTATTCTTATGGTCGCCAGATCGGCGACGACGACAGCAACTACAGCGAGCGGCGTATCTTCGCCAAGTATTTCCCCGGCACATCGGCGGTGCCGCAAGAGGGGTTCTTCTGCAACATGTGTAACCGCCCCATGCGCAAGAGGTAATTTCGGAGCTGATCCTGGCACGCCGTCGGGTGCTGACATGTGTCCGGCCTCGTGATGCGGCCTTCCAGATGCCGCGGGCC